>CANMVX010000003.1 GCA_947501115.1 Haliscomenobacteraceae bacterium | reverse complement strand
TGTAACTCCATCGACCCAGTCAACTCCCCTGTGTACTACAAACCGATTTATAAAAAATTAATATAATGAATATCAATGATTTAAGAATTTTACCTCTCCGTTTTCACCCTAAAATAGTCTGAAATTTAACGAAAATATTTTTTTTCAAACCTAAATTTGGCGTTTCTACACAATGTGGGTTAAGAAATCCGGATTAAAAGTTCGTGGAAATAAAGGTTGATTCATGAGGTAAGCAGATGATAACAAACCCATTTGAGAAATAAATTTTCTACTTGACACCAGGAAGGAATCATCCTGCTTATTCAAAGCACCTAAAATAACATTTTGCAAAGATTTTCTAAAATACCGCCTCATAAAGTAAAATTAGGGCATGAAATGTTGAAGTAAAAATAGGAAGAAAAATGCGGTAAATATGAAAAATGATAAATAAGCCTTTTGTAAACTAAATGGACAGGAATATTTGCTCTTTATATATGATTTAACCATTCTAATGAATATACAAATGTTGGAAATTTTGTTAGCTTCCTATTTTTTTTTATTTTTGTTAGGAACTTTTATAACTAAAAACATAGTAACATGGCAACTTACAAAGTAGAAGAAATAGAGGGGATTGGTCCCGTTCTTGGTGAAAAATTGAGAGCGGCGGGAATCAATACCGTTGACAAATTGCTTGAAAATGCAGCAACTAAAAAGCAAAGACAATCTCTTGCTGAAGAGACTGGTATCTCTGAAAAGCAAATTCTAAAGTTCGCTAACATGGCCGATTTATTTCGCCTGAATGGTGTTGGACAAGAGTATGCTGAGCTATTGGAAGTAGCTGGCGTGGACACCGTTCCAGAGTTAGCTCAAAGAAATGCAGCCAATTTAACTGCTAAAATGGAAGAGGTAAACGAAGCTAAAAATCTGACAAGAAAAACGCCTTCTGCTACAGAGGTTGAAAAATGGATTGCGCAAGCAAAAGAATTACCCAGGGTCATCGAATATTAAAACCCAAACAGGTACGGAGGGAAATACTTATTCCTTCCCTACCTTTTCATATACGCGCGAAACCTCCCGCTAGAAACTCCGCGAAACACTGCGCCCGAACGCTGCGTACACCGCGTCAAAAACCCCAACGCTCGAACTCCAAAACTCGCCTTTCCAACTTTACCTATAAAAATCAATATTTTAAATCATATAAAATGGAAAGCTCAGGTTGGATTTCATTATCCTCTTCTTTTAATACAAGATAGAGATGGGATAAGGAATAACCAACATGTCTTGCTATTGTTTCCATAGGAATACCTGGATTTCCTCTTTTTAAAGATTTGGCTTTTAATAATTTTATAGTATTGATTATATAACTTGGTAAAACATTGTAATTTTGTTCTATGTATTTATAGAATATTCTTTTGTTCATTCCTGAATAATCTATTAACTCTTCCACCGTAACTGAATGAAGATTATTTAAAATAAAAGTTCCTAAATCTAAAAGAAATTTATCTTTTTCCGAATAATTCAATGTATTGACTAAAGTTGAATCCGCAGGTAACTTAAAAATAGATTTCCTTTTGTAAACAATAAATATCAAGATAGAAATTACCAATAGCATTAAAATTAATGGTAAACCTTTTAAATTGGCAAGAAAAGAAAAATAGTTTATTTTGAGATCTGGAAAATCGAGGGGATCAAAAGAATAAATACCATTAAGACTCCCAAAGTAAAAAATCCCTTCATGATTATAATTGGAACGCTTATTAAATTCTATTTCAGGAAAATATACTTCTTTCTGTTCATTAAGATTACGAAACCTATAAAGGCCGGAAGTGGTGCTTACCCAATAAAAACCATTATTATCCTTTTGAATAGCATTACACTCTAAAGAAGGTAATTTATCATTTAGTATAATTTTCTCCAACGATTTAAATTTCGTATCATATTTAAATAATCCATCACGTGTTAACACCCAAAAAAACAGGCCAATTTTAGTGACCAGATTAGTATTAACATCAGGAAAAAATTCACATTTCTTAATTTTTTTTCCATCAAATTGATAAGCCCCTTTTCGGGTTGAAATATACATTACATTATCAATAATTGTAATATCATTCACATCTAAATCCTTTGAGACTTGTGAAAAGGGATTAAGTTGAGCTAAACCTTTTCTGGTTCCTACAAATAATTTATCTTGAAAGTTGATTATTTTTGAAATATAATTATCCTTTCCAATATCATAACTATAATCCTTGATACTGTAGCTTTGATCATTGAGGTTAAGTTGAAGGATACTCCTATTGAAAGAAAAATAAACAGAACTATATAATTTGTCATAAAGTATTGCGTCAGCAAAAGGGATATTTGGTAAAATTTGGACTCCATTTTTGAATATTCCATCATAAGTATTTACGTATAAATTTGAGTCTATCCAAGAAATATTGCGGGTAGAAATTCCCTTTAAATCAATTTTAAATTGATTTTTGATACTAACTTCATAAATATTGTTTCCAACCCCTAAAAATTGTCTGCCATTTTTTCCTTTTGCGTGATAGATTACATGGGATGACTGTTTAGGCAAAAATGGCAGCCAGATCAAATTTTTTTCTCCATCTCCAACAAAGCCAATCTTCGCATTTAAATAACTTTGTTGATTTGTTAACTTTCCATTCCTAAAAACCAACGTACCCTTTTTATATTTAGGATCAATCAATCTGGATTTTTCACCATCAAACTGAAAGAGACCAACCGATGTTTCAATAAAAATAAGACCGTTTTGGTCATTAGCCATTGATCTAATACTTTGTGGGAATATAATAGTTTGAATGACTGAAGTATCTTGTCCCGTTAATCTAAAACAATAAGAAATATAACCTAAAATCAAAAAAAAACAACGTTGGAAGCTATTTGACATACAATATTTTGGCATTTTTCTAAATCTTATTACAAAAATAGATATATAAAATACAAAATTAGATTTTTTAATAAAATTTATACTGTAAACTACAATAAACTACAGGTAAAGACAATGGTAAACGATGTTATTTTTACCGTCACACCCAGCAGATTAAAATTTCATTATTTTTTTTGTATAAAATTATTTATATTTAAGAATTATTGGCTAATACATAACAACTGAGTAACATAAGTTAGGCAGCTTTTATCAGCTATTTGATCTAACTATTCAAAATCAATATTTTAAATTATATAAAATAGATATTTCCTTTGGGAGTTTTTCGTCTTCTTGTTTCAATATTGAATATAGATGAGAGGCAGAATAGCCGGTAAATTTTGTCAAAGATTCCATGGTAATGCCAGGATTTTCTTTCATCAAGGACCTGGCCTTTAATATTTTTATACTATTTATAATAAAACTTGGTAGTGCCTTGTAATTTTCATCGATATATTTATAAAATGCTTTTTTGCTCATTCCAGAATATTCAATGAGTTCATCTACAGTTATAGTGGAAAGATTTGTTAAAACAAAAGTACCCAAATCAAAAAGAAATTTATCCTTATCTCTATAGTTCAACTTTTTATCTATTGATACATTTGATTCTTCACGAACTCCAAAATTTTGTTTTCTTTTTATTAGCAAATAAATTAGAACTCCTATGATAACAAATAAAGCAAATCCTATGATATAAAGATTATCCACAATAAATCCATTACTAATGACAAGATCAGGGAAATCGAGAGGATCAAAAGAAAATATACCATTAACACTGCCAAAATAAAAAATACCATTATGGGATAAAATGGAACGTTTATTAAATTCAATTTCAGGAAAAAAAACTTCCGTTTTTTCAAATGTATTTCCAAATCGATAAAGACCTGCTGCTGTACTTACCCAATAATAACCATTATTATCTTTTTGTATAGCATAACATTCTAATGACTTTATTTCCTTATTAAGAATTTTTTCTTCCAGTTTTTTATTCTCCGTGTTGTAAACCCAAAGTCCAGTTTTTGTTAAAACCCAAAAATTTACACCAATTTTAGTAACTAAATTGGTGTTTAAATCAGGTAAAAAATTACATTTCCATACTTTTTTTCCATCAAATATATAGATTCCATCATCTGTTGAAAGATACAGGAGACCATCAATAAACGAAATATCGTGCACTAAAAATTCTTTGGACAAAAAGGAAAAGGGGTTTAATTGGGCAATTCCTTTAGAAGTACCTAAATAGATTTTATTTTTATACTTAATTAATTTTGAAATATAATTTGGTTCACCAATTTCATTGAAATAATTTTCAATGACCACTTTGTTATTATCCAAATTTAAATTAATTATATTTTTATCTGATGAAAAATACATAGAATGATTACTAATATCATGAAGCATTCCCTCTGCATTATATATATTTGGCAATATTCTAACCCCATTTTTGAATATCCCACTATAAGAAACTACATATAAATCTTTTTCAACAAGCATAATAGCTCTTGTTGATTGACCTTTCAATTCAATCTTAAATTTATTTTTTATGGTGATTTCATAAATTTGGTTGCCCCTGGCTATAAATTGTCTCCCGTTTCTTCCTTTTGCATGATAAATGAAATTACGGGAAGAACTTTCAGGAATAAAAGGTAACCAAAGAAGGCTTTTATTTCCCTCATTAATAAAATCAACATTATCTTTTATCGATTTAAAATATGATAATTTTCCATTGGCATAAATCAAGGCACCTTTATCATAGTTAGGATCAATCAACCAATATTTTTCACCGTCAAACTGATAAAGACCCACTGATGATTCAATGAAAATATCACCATTTTGGTCATTAGCCATTGATCTAATATTATGTGGAAAAGTCAGTGTTTTAATTACAACGGTATCTTGTCCTGTTAGCTTACTAATAGAAAAAAATAAACATACAGTAATAAAACACTTTAAAAAAACCAGTTTCATGAACTTAATTATACCTCCATTTTAAATAGGTAGTAAATATATATATATAATTTTAATTTTTTTAATCCTAAATTATAATATTTAGGTTTTGTATTAAATTCATTATGATACTATTAGAAGGAACATTGGAATAAAAAAAGGTTAGCCTTTGCAGACTAACCCTGAATCTAATAGGTATAAATAAATTATTCAATTTTAAGCATCCTAAAAATAACAACCTACTTTTGATTTATCAGCGGTTTTTTTTAGATAGAAAATCAATCTTTGAGGCAACGAACAGAGCTGCCTTCTTCTTTACCTGAGCTATAACGATCCAAAGTATTAGTGCTATAATAAATGGCGTATTGAATTGCGTCAGAGATTGCACTATCTGGTGTTTTTGTCCAAAAGTAAGCATATCGGTCCGTTGTGCCTAATTTATACTCTCCATTAAATTCTCGTTTCCGCCCCGGCAAAGCAGAGAAGCCAAAGTTATCAGTTTTAGTTGTGGTCCCCCATAGGGAAGATGTCGATTTAAGCTTATCTCCTGGATCAGGACTTGCATATGATCCTAAGGCAGTAAACTCAGCATCTGAAGGAACATGCCAGCCTGCAGGGCAGATTTTCTTTGGATCTGTAACAGCAAACCAATTATACAAAAATCCATAGGTTGTGGCATTAGTTCCGTTGCTCGGTTCATTACTCAAAATGGAATAGGCTGCTGTTAATGACGTGGCTCGAGCACTCCATGTTTCACCAGTACCATTACCAGTCGCGGTCCCGGAGGCATCCAAAGGAATCGCAGTGCCATCATTGTACTTTGTAACTTTTAAGTTGCTTTTTGTCCAACACTGCGTACCTATTAAAACCGTATTATAGGTATTGCCGTCAATATCTGCAACCGTGCTTGTTCCACAGGTGAAAGAGCCACCACCTGCACATGGAGCCCCAGTACAATTCTCCAATGCCGCTTTCTTCCAGCGTACTTTAATTTCATCCAGATTAAAACTGGTACGTCTGTTACTAATCTCCTCAGACGTTGGTAAACTTTGTTGTTCCACCTGACCGTTTAGGTTACCTAAAGTGATTAGGCTAATAGATACAATAAATAATTTTTTCATGTTTGCTTTTTAAAGGTTATAAAATGCTTGCCAACGAAAGGCTAAATTGGTTTTAAAGAACTACTCGATGTTTTTAATTTTTCTGTGACAATGATAGTTTGTTTGCTAAATGTGCCTTAATGTTCCTATTATTATTTTAGGTCTCTAGGTTATTATTATTTTATACCCTTGGATTCTTATTTTGTATCCTATTTTCTGATTTTGCACCCTTTGATTTTTACCCTACGGCGGAGTGTTACGAAGATAGCGGGGCTATGCCCCTGACAGTTTATGCGATAGAATATCTACGAATAAAACGTAATTAATAATCAGTGAAATCCTGTAATCCTTTAAATCCGTGATTCAGAAAAAGGATAATGGTTCCTAATTATTACATTGAACCTGTCGGGGATAAGACGATGCGTGCATCGTCTCTACGGATTTATGCCGAAATTAAATTCTTATTTAATTTCAAATGGCTTCTAAACGAAGAGAACGATGCGTGGTTTCCTTAAAAGGTAATGGATGGAAGGTATTCAAATTGCGTATCTATCTCCTATTGTTTATGTTGCACCTTTAGATAATTATACCTGAACAAAAAAATCCCCTACACTTTTGTATCGGGGATTCTTTTTTTACCATAACCAGGCTTTTAATACAGCTCCTCCTCTTTCTTACCACCCACTTACCTTGCCCACAAAAAAGTCAATTAGACAAAAGAAAAATCAATCTTTGAGGCAACGGATAGAGTAACCAAAATACTTATTGGTGCTGGACACGTTCAAACCGCCATTGGCTCGATACAGGCTGCGGAACGAGCCAAAGCCGATAGTGGCTGCGTCGGTTGTCGCACTCCAAAAGTAAGCGTAATCTTTAACATCAAGTCCTCCTCCAAATGGTCCAGACGAACGAAAACCACCTGGGAGAGCGGAAAAGCCGCTTGAGTCGTCCGCCCCTGTATTTGGCGAATTCCAAAGCGTTGTACCCATTGATTTCATCTTGCCACCCGCAACCAAAAAACCGCCTAATTGTGTTTCTAAGGCAGTCCACTCAACATCTGTAGGAACGTGCCAACCTATAGGGCAAATGTTCTTATAGGTGGTGCTTCCACTTGTTGATACACCTTTTGCCGCATACCAGTTGTATAGGTAACCATAAGTAGCTATAAAGGAAGCAACTCCAGTATTATTTGAGAGAGCTCCTGTAGTTAATGCTCCTGCTCCCGCCCCCCAACCAGAAGTATTAGCTGATTCATCAGGAATCGTAGTGCCATCATTGTACTTTGTAACTTTTAAGTTGCTTTTTGTCCAACATTGGGTGCCTATTAAAACCGTATTATAGGTGTTGCCGTCAATATCTGCTACCGTACTAGTTCCGCAAGAAAAAGGAGCAGGACATGGAACCCCCGTACAATTCTCTAAAGCAGCTTTCTTCCAGCGAACCTTTATTTCATCCAGATTAAAACTAGTTCTCCTGTTACTGATTTCCTCAGACGTTGGTAAACTCTGTTGTTCCACCTGACCTTGTAATGTTGTCAGAGAAATTAGAAAAATAGATAAATAAGTAATTTGTTTTTTCATGATTTTTTTAAGGTTTAATTCAAAAAATAAGGTCCGAACCATTGATTTTATTAAATGGCTATGCAAAATTTTCGGAATTTCTGCTCTGGCTAATTTTAAATAACATCTCATTTTACTGTCGTTAAGTGGAACAATAATATCATTCCGATGAGATATGCCCTATTTTATCTTTTATTATTTTATCTCTTTACCTCTCTAATTCTATACCGTTCCTTTCTGAAATTATACCGTTCCTTTTCTGATTTTATATCTTTGGAAAAACTAGCTTTAATACATTAAGGTTTATTAAATATATTAAGTATTGGTACGGGCTTCCTTTACGAATGTCTTATATAATGGGCATCTTCAAAAGATGACGCTACTATTTATTTTCTGGACACTCTATTTTTTTTCATCCATGGCTTTTTGAGCGGTACTATAAAATTGAAAAAGTGCCCACCTTTATGCTGATCTTAACTTTTATCTTGATCTTGACTTCTTGCTTAACCCCTTATGGTTTTCCACTATATTTTTTTATAACCCTTTAATTTTTGGCTTGTACTTCCGTTTTTACTTTCTTTTCTGATTTTATACCCTTGGTTTTCTGATTTTATCTCCTTGGATTTTAACCCTACGGCGGAGTGTTAAGAAGATGGCGGGGCTATGCCCCTGACAATTTATGCGAAAGTATATCTACGAATAAATATTATATCGAAAACTAATACGTACTCTATAATCTTGGAAATAATGATTCAAAATTATTTACAGGAAACAACCGCAAAAAACAAACATGTCCCCCAATATACATCAGACACCCACAAGGATTGCCCCTACTAGGGACTCAATCTTCGTTGGAAATTATGCGCGCAGCAGCCAGTTGTTTGAATCACGGATTTAGGGGATTTCAGGATTTCACTGTTTAACCATAACGTCGTTGTTTGGCGTCGGAAGATTATTATTAGATGGTGTTTCATTTACTTGATTTCGCCGATGCATAACGCATCGGCGAAAAGAAGGGTGTAAAAAGTATCCAATTCACGAATAACCCTTAAGTTCAATCCGAAGACATTAGGAATAATCCGTGAAATCCTGAAAATCCTTTAAATCCGTGATTCAAAAAGGGGGGATTGCTGTAATTAATACATTTAACCTGTTAGGGAAAAGACGATGCGTCCACGCATCGGCGAAAAGAAGGGCGTAAAAGTAACCAATGCACGAATAACCCTCAAGTTCAATCCGAAGACATTAGTAATAATCCGAGAAATCTTGAAAATCCTTTAAATCCGTGATTCAGACACTTTATTTACCGGAAATATTTAATGGAACCTGTCGGGGAAAAGATGATGCGTGCATCATCTCTACGGGGTGGTTACATAATCAGCTTGTACCAGATTCCGTTCGGTTTTGTTGAAAACAAGGCCTACCTCGTGCACCGTTATTCCCTCTCTGTTTCGATATTTTTCCGCATAATTCCTTTGGATAATTTGCTGAAGGGCTTGATTATTTCCTTCAGGAAGGTGGTCCACTACTTTTATTTCCATTACATAAATATGGTTGCCCAAAAGGATCGTCATATCAGCTTGACCATGATTGGTGATGTCCTCCGGGATAATCTGTGCATTGAGCGAAGCGAAAAAAGCATAGAGAACTGAGGCATAGTAACCTTCAAAATTGGCCAGGTCTTTATTGGTGAAATTGCGCCAGGGGATCCCGGCGAAAAGGGAACGAATATATTGCTCAAACGATGCCAGATTTCCAGTTGACAAGGCATTATACAGGTCACCCTGCCTATTTTTCAAATCCGATGAAATACCTGTATAATCTTCGATAAAATAGTCATTCAAAGCCAGTCGAACCTCTTGGTTAGGTATCTTAAGACGATATACCAGTTTCTCTCGCTCAATAAACGTTTTTTCAATGGTTAAATAACCAGCTTGAAATAATAGCGTTATAGGATTTAAAGATTCAATCTCAAAAGAACTTAAAGTGCGCTGAAAAACTTCAATATTCTCTAAATCAGGTAAAAAATATTGGTTTTTCCCAAACAGCTCGATAAGGAAGGTTGGACTCCCCGTCTCAAACCAATAATTTTGATAAACCATTCTTTTTTTGATAAACAACAAAATATCATAAGGATTATAAACAGTCTCAGAACCCGTCCAGCTATAACCATTATACCATCGTTTAACCTCCTCAGGGTCACTGCCCGCGAGGTATTCACTAAAATGTTCCCGAAGATCCATGTCTGTGTAACCGCAAATGGAAGAAAATTCTTCGTCAATAGTGATATCTATCAACTGGTTCAGTCCACTGAACAGGCTTACTTTTGAGAATTTGGTCACGCCTGTCATGAATATAAACTGCAGATTGGCGTCCTGCTCCTTCAGCACACCGTAAAAGGCCTTCAGTGCATCTCTTATTTCGCGGGCAACCTGAGTATTATTTATATTATCAAGTATGGGTTTGTCATATTCGTCCACCAATACCACCACCCTTTGCCCATATTTTGCTACAGCTCTTGAAATAAGTTTCCTGAATTTTCCAGCTAAATCCTGTGAATCAAATTGAACACCTAAGCGTTCCCCATTTTCTTCCAACATATCCAGAATCCTTATATCCAGTTCTTCCTGACTTTTCCCACCCCCAGCTGCAAAATCAAGTTTAATCACCGGATATTTCTTTGACCAGTCCCATTTGTCGTGAATATACAGTCCCTCAAATAACTTTTGATTTCCTTCAAAAATCTCCTTTAAGGTATCCACAAAAAGACTCTTTCCAAAACGGCGTGGACGAGATAGGAAGGAACGACCCGGCGATTTTATTAGATTGAATGCATATTCTGTCTTATCAACATAAATGCAATTCGATTCCAATAAAAAACTTAATGTACTTATCCCTAAGGGAAGATTTTTTAGGGCCATTTCAAAATATTTCCTTAAAGATACGTCCTTTTTAGAGACGATGCACGAAGCGTCTTATTCGCAACAGAAAACCCAAACCCAGACATACTACAAATACCATTGCGAAGGAACCCAACCCAATCTCCGCAAGAAATTACGGGCGCAGCAGCCATTGGTTTGAATCAGGATTTTCAGCATTTTCAGGATTAATTGATAACGTCACCGGTTTGATTCGGAAGATTATTTTAAACGGTGCTTTCATATCGAAACCTCTCGCCGATGCGTAACGCATCGGCGAAAAGAAGGGTGTAAAGTAATCATCTACAAATAAACATCATACCCAAATCGACGACGTCCTCTGTAATCCTGTTAATCCTGTAAATTCTGATTCAAAACCGGGTGTTAAGGGTAAATTTATATTGAAACCTGATGAGATGAATGACCTAACGGCAACTAACGCCATTGTTCCGCAAATAGGAAAATGTATCTGTATCATGGGAGGGCGAATGCCATTCGCCCCTATGAACGTGATATGATTTTTGTCAAAAATAATTTCCATCTTGTTTTGTCAAAAGTCTGTATTTATCATTAAATACCCTATAATTCTGCCCTTTCCCACGCTGAAATACCCTTCTTTGATGCCGAAAAGACAACCCCCACGCCTGTGATGGGTTTATTTCGAAGTCGCAAACTATCGGCATACTTCCTATCCCTAATACACTGAATAGCCTCTTCAGCTGTTCCCTCTATTTTAAATTCGAATAAAAATATGCGGTCATTGCTGATAATCACCGTATCCATGCGACCTGTGGGTGTGTGCATTTCAGTGCGTGGATCTGAACCAACCATGGTAAAGATCAAATGGATAATGGCATGAAAGAATTTTTCCTGATCTTTTACATAGTTTTGATCTGGAACGGATTGAATTAGGTCGTTGATAATATTTATGACGTCTTCGAGATTGTTTTCGGTTAAGGCTTCTAAAATATTAGGTCCATAAGGTACAGTTACCGACGTGTGGGTGTATTCGCTCAATAAAAATTGTCCGAAGGCTTGTCTGACTTCCTTATTTGGATAATCAAGTATGAATGTTTCTGATGGTGTTATTTTTTTGATGGTCAGATAGCCTGTCTGCAAAAGCAAAGAGGACAAATCTAATTCCTCAAATTTTTCAAGTCGAAAAGATTCTAAAATGAGGTCACTCACTTCTATTTCCTCCAATTTATAAGTGAATCGCTTTCGCATGAGTTTTATTAAAAAGGTAGGCGTTCCTGTTTCAAACCAATAATTTGCATACCTGCCATGCCTGAAGAACTTGAGGACTGAAAAGGGATTATAAACAAAATTCTCAGCGTCCCAACTATACCCGTTGTACCACATTTTCATTTTTTCCAGGGTCTCGGGAGGCATAACTCTAAGGTAAGGAGCAAAATAGTGCGTTAATTCAGTTTGAGTATAACCGCATAAAGTAGCGCAGCCAGGGGAAAGAGTCAAATCATCCAAATGATTTAATTCTGAAAAAATAAATACTTTTGAAAACTTGGAAACGCCAGTAATCAAAAGAAAACGGATATTATTCGATGCATTTTTCAAAATGCTGAAAAATTGTTTCAAAATATCCCTTTGTTTATTTGCCATGGTCAAATCGTAGGGATCAATATAATCAACGATCGGGCGATCATATTCATCAATGAGAATAATGACTTGCTTACCTGTTTTCTCTACAACAGCTTCAATTAATTCATTAAATATGGTGCCTGGCAGTTTTTTATGCAAGGTGACCTTGAATTTTTTTCCTATATCCTTAATTGCTTCTACCAATGCTTCCGCCAGGCCGCCCTCATGTCCAATAGCATCAAAAGACATACGGATGACAGGATAAGTATCTGTCCAATCCCATTTATCTTCAATCCATAGCCCTTTAAATAAGGGCTTATTGCCCAAAAAAAGTTCATTAATAGTATCAAGCGTTAAGGATTTGCCAAAACGACGTGGGCGGGATAAAAAATAATTGCTATCTGCAGGACGGCATAAATTATAAATTATTTCTGTTTTATCTACATAAATAGCGTTATCTTTTCTTACACTTGCAAAATACTGACGGCCAACTGGCAAATTAGGTAATTGGTCCACTTTCGTTGAATTTATGGCAATTTACGCCTTTTTTAGGTCAATTATGTTAATATGGGCAGTTGTAGAACATTCTGAATTTATACCCTAGTTTTTCTGATTTTATCTCTGAATTTATACCCTACGGCGGAGTGTTAGGAAGATGGCGGGGCTCTGCCCCTAACAGTTTATACGAAAGTATATCTAAGCATAAATATTACCTCCATACATCGCGAAACACTGCGCCTAAACGCTGCTTACACCGCGTCAAAAACCCACTGCTCGAAATCCAACGCTCGCCCCCTCCGCCCGAAACATCGCGAAACACTGCGCCTAAACGCTGCTTACACCGCGTCAAAAACCCCAACGCTCGAACTACAACGCTCACCCTGCTCGCACTCACGCTTGCCTCCCTCCATTCGAAACATCTACTTATTCTCCGGCCACTCCGTCTCTTTTTCGTCCAAAGCTTTCTGCGCAGTTCCATCCAAAATCCCCTTCCCAAATTGATTCTTAAACCGCAGTCTTTTTCGATAAGGAAATACGGTAACTATTTCTCCGTTTCGAAGCCGCTCTTGCACATCCTGCCAATATTTTACATCATACAAGTCCGCATGTTTTTCTAAAAACATTTTTCTGACATCCGACCTGCCAATCAAAAATTTAGAAAATTCCTCCGGGAAAATATCATTTTCACCCACAGAATACCAAGGTTCTGAAGCCCACTCGTCTTCATAACTTCTGGGTTCTGGAATTTTACGGAACACACAATCAGTTAAAAAGACAATTTCGTCATAATCGTAAAAGACAACCCGGTTCAGTCGGGTCAAACCGAAATTTTTCAACAACATATCGCCAGGAAAAATATTTACCGCAGCCATATCTTTAATAGCCCGGCCATAATCGGCAATGGCATCTTCTGCTTCTTGTAGCGTTGCAGATTTCAAATACATGTCTAAAGGAATCATTTTCTTCTCAATATACATGTGTTTAATTTCGATAGTATCCTGATTTATTGTAATTTTCGATGCACACTCTTTCTTCAACTCCTCAATCAATGCAGGATCAAACCGATTTAAAGGAAGCGTTAAATTTTCGAACATGTGGCTATCCGCCATTCTACCTACCCTATCGTGAGCTGATACGAGATCATATTTTGATTTAACTTCCTGCTCTGTCACCATTTTTGGAGGACGGAATTTGTCATTAATCATTTTAAAAACCATGGAATAGGAAGGCAACGTAAATACCGTCATAACCATTCCTTTAACACCCGGAGCGATGACGAATTTGTCGGCCGATGCATCCAGATGACGCAATAATTCTCTATATAAAACGGTTTTGCCGTGTTTTTCAAAACCTATAGAATTATACAATTCCCCTAAACTTTTTGACGGCATGATAGATTTTAAAAAATCAACCATTTCACTGGCAATATCCGTATCTACCAGAAAATACGCTCTGTTATAACTAAAAATTGAACTGATATCATTCGGTTCCAACAACAGGGTATCGGCATAAATCCCCTCATTCTCATGTGCTAAGGGTATGATAAACGGGTGAATCCTATCATCCAGATACATTCTTCCTACAATGTACGCCCCCTTATTTCTATAAAAAACCGACTTTAAAACTTCCAGACGAATATGCCGGAAATCACGCTTGTAGGTGCTCAATTTTCGCCGAATGGTCTCTGCAATATAAAATACGTCACGCTCCAGATTTGCCATTGGCGCATCAAAGGGAAAACAAGAAAAAAGCTGCTGTAAAGTATTTTCAAAATGGGATCCCAGATAAAAGGTATGATAAATGGGGATGGCGGAACGAAATTCCCTATATGTTCCCGTCGCATTGACAAACATGAGATCCTCATCGGCACCTAACCCAATGTGACTGTGCCTGTAAATGGAATTAAAATACGTTTCTGCAATATTCCTGGTATTAAAGTTAAAGATCTCCTCCAGGAACATTTCCTTTATTTGAACCCAAACCTCATGGGTATTTCTCTCCGTTCCTAAAAAATGTAGTAACTTCTGCGTAGTCTCTCCTACCGACGTACGATAAATGGTCATCCTGAACTTTGCATCCTCTTGAATGCCTACCCAATCCCGTTGTTCAAACCTGATTTTTGCTCTTTTAGTAATTCGCTTGAATACGTGATAATACTGAATATAGGCATCCAGTATGGTGTAGGCAGCATCGTAAGGAATCAGCTTTTCAAACATATCGTCTTATTTTTTATCAAATTAAACTAAATTATTGGCTATTTTTTCAAAAATTAGCCGGCAATACAAAGATTTTCTTTAAATTACCCTAATATAAATCATTTTTTATGCTAAAAAACTATTTTCTCTATTCTCTCATCCTTGGATTTATGGTTTTCAACTGCGGTGGAAATAAATCACAATCAAACGATTATATCCAAATTGAACTGACATGGAAACATCAGAATAATGCCATTGGAGATTTACCCGGAAAAGGAGAAATCCAATTGAGTAATAAAGGTTCAATCCCTCTTCCTTCAAAAAAATGGGCTATTTATTTTAATCAAATTACCGGACCTATTCCTGAAGCTTCTTCCTTAAAAGGGTTGCGTTTGTCCAATGTAGTAGGTGAATTATACAAAATAGAGCCAGACCCTTCTTTCTCCGGATTAAATGCGGGCGAGAAAAAGGATTTTCCCTATACTTCCATTGTAGGGGTAACTTTTAATTATTCAGCTGTTCCTCAAGGTGCCTACCTCGTTTATGAAGATGAAAATGGGGTGGAAAAAACAAATCCAGTATCCATAGAAATTCTTCCTTTTAAAAGAAAAGAGCAATTTCAGCTTTCACCAGAGGACAACAAGCCTTTGCCCGACGCATTTTGGCGCTTTGATCAGCAAGCTGGGGTATCTTTATTGTCCGCCGATAAATTACCCCTTATTTTACCTACCCCTGTGTCCACCACTTTACAAGGTAGTTCCTTTTCCCTTTCTGGGAATTCGAAAATTACAGCTGGAAAAGGGCTCGAAAATGAAAAAGCATACCTCCAAAACTTCATGGATCCATTATTTTCCAAAGCAAATGGAACTAATAATACGATTACGCTTGAAATAGGAAATGGGTCAGGTTTAGAGAAGTCCGGCGCCTATCAACTTGAAATTAATAAAGATCAGATTACAATTATAGGCAAAGATGCACAAGGGGTTTTTTACGGTATCCAAAGCTTGATTCATCTATTCCCATCCGATGCATTTGCAAAGAAAAACACTTCGCTTTCATTGCCTGGCCTGCTTGTAAAAGATGCTCCCCGATATGAATACAGAGGTTATCATCTGGATGTAGGCAGAAATTTTCATTCCAAGAAAACCATTTTACATTTACTAGATATTATGGCGCATTATAAGATGAATACTTTTCATTTTCATCTTACCGATGATGAGGGTTGGAGAATCGAAATACCTGGCTTACCCGAATTAACCGCCTTTGGGTCAAAAAGAGGCTATTCAAAGGATGAAAAATCTTTCCTGCAGCCTTCTTACGGTTCCGGTCTTTTACCCGATGCCGATAAATCGTCAGGAACTGGTTATTACACAAGGAATGACTTTATTGAGATATTGAAATATGCCAGAGAGCGTCATATTAAGGTCATTCCAGAAGTGGATATTCCTGGTCACGCCCGTTCAGCCATTAAAAGTATGGAAGCACGGCAGGCAAGACTTCAGTTAGATGGAAATAAGTCAGCTTCAGAACAATACAGATTATTTACCCCAAATGATAAATCTGACTATCGTTCTGTACAAAATTATCCGGACAATGTGCTGGATGTTTGTAAGGAATCTACCTATACTTTTATAGGTAAAATATTTGACGAGATCATTAAAATGTACCAGGATGCCGGGGTACCACTTAAAACCATGCATGTTGGCGGTGACGAAGTGCCTGAAGGTGTTTGGAAAGGATCTCCTTCTTGCCTCGATTTACTGACTCAACTACCAGAAGGGAATCCCAAAGACGTGCTTACCCAGTATTTTCTGACCCGACTCGATAAAATGCTGGATGAAAGAGGTATTCAATTAGCTGGTTGGGAAGAGGTTGCTTTAATAAGGATTCCCAAAAATCCAAAAGGATTCCGTTATGAACCTAATCCCAAATTTACAAAAGATGGTTTCCTGGCCTACGTCTGGAATAGCCTGGGAGAATCGGTAAATCTTTCTTATCGTTTGGCCAATGCAGGGTACGATGTAGTATTATCCAATGTAACCAATTTATATTTTGACCTTGCCTACGATGGGCATCCTGCCGAACCTGGTTTAATATGGGGCGGATATGTAGATACCAAAACAGCCTGGCGATTTTCTCCAAATAATCAGTTTGCCGCCGTTTTAAAAGATAATCAGGGCAATGACATGCCTATTACCCAATGGGAAAATACCATGGAATGGCTGAAACCCGAAGGCAAAAAACACATCAAGGGTATTCAGGGACAGTTATGGACAGAAACGGTAAAAACCAGTGATATGGTTTTCTATTATACCCTACCCAAATTATTAGGACTGGCAGAAAGAGCCTGGACCACGGAAGCAGCATGGGAAGCAAAACGATTTTCACCGGAAAGGGAGCAACAATTAAATGCCGACTGGGAAATATTTGCCAATAAACTAGGGCAAAAGGAACTGGCCAAACTGGATTATATTTTTGGTGGCTATACTTATAGAGTGCCCCCTCCAGGCGCCAAAATACTCAATGATAAACTGACCATTAATACCCCTTTTCCTGGTTTGCAGGTGAGATTCACATTAGACGGAAAGGAACCTGCTTCAAATAGTCAGGTTTATACCTCGCCTATTACGCTAAAAAAAGGTTCGCAGGTGAAATTTGCCACTTTTACTACTTCTGGAAGAAAGAGCAGAACGGTGACCCTACCTGCTAAAGAAGGTGAATTGACCGACTAAAATGGCCAAAAACACTTATTGATCTTAAAGAAAAACGAATAAACGAAATATGGATTTCAGTAAAAGACTTAACGCGCTGGATATTTTTAGGGGTCTAACCATTGCCTGCATGATACTGGTTAATAATCCGGGGGACTGGACCAATTCCTACAAGGTACTTTTACATGCCGACTGGCATGGCTGTACCCCAACCGATTGGGTTTTTCCCTTCTTTTTATTCATCCTGGGCGTTGCCATACCCTTTGCGCTAGGCGCAAGGAAAGAGGCTGGAGTGAATGGTTCAGGGCTAACGAAGAAAATCATTTCCAGATCTGCCATTATTTTCGCTTTAGGTCTTTTTATGGCCCTGTTTCCAAATTTCCGATTCGTCGAAAGCGGTCCTGAAAGTGTGCTATACATTCATTATGTCTTATTATTTTTCTTTATGACTTCTGTGTTTATTCAGGCATCAGACGAAGCACTGCTAAATAAGACGAATAAGATTTGGAAATATGTTGCCTATTTTACTGCATTTTGCATGTTTATCATTGGAATAATGTACTACGATTGGAGTAACCTAAGGATTCCCGGGGTTTTACAGCGAATTGCATTAGTTTACCTGGCCGCATCCCTGATTTATCTGTCTTTTTCTATCAGAACTCAAATTTTCCTTGGTATATCTCTCCTTTTAGGTTACTGGGCGCTCCTAACACTAGTGCCAGTTCCGGGCGGTACAGCTCCCAATCTTGATGCCGAAACCAATTTAGGGGCATGGTTAGACCGATTCCTTTTGACTGAAAACCACCTGTGGGGACAAGCAAAAACCTGGGATCCGGAGGGAATTCTCAGCACTTTACCCGCCATTGTAACTGGATTGATTGGCGTTTGGACTGGAATATGGGTAAAAGCACAACAATCCTGGCAAGAAAAACTGGGTAAATTAGCGCTTTGTGGATTGCTACTGGTAGGATTAGGCCTGCTATGGGATTTTGCCTTTCCTATTAACAAGAAAATATGGACAAGCTCCTATGTCTTATATGTGGGAGGACTGGCTCAACTCTTTTTAGCGGCCATCTATTATATTGTAGACGTGAAATACTGGACATCGTGGGGGCGCCCATTCCGTATTTTCGGAACCAACGCCCTGTTTGCCTATGTGTTATCCGGCTTATTTGCTAAACTGATCAGCGCAATAAAATGGGGAGGACCAGAACCTGAAAAAATGATTTCCCTCAGAAGCTGGCTATATGATAGCCTGTTTGTTCCTTATTTTTCACCACAAAACGCATCCTTAGGATTTGCCCTCTTCAATGTTGGCGTTATATTTTTCTTTACCTGGCTCTTATATCACAGACAAATATATTTGAAAGTCTAAGGAATAATTTTACCCGCAGCTCTCATCATTCTTAACCTGGCTTGACAAGCGTCTGCCTGAAAGGATAATTTCAACTGATTCGCTTCTTTGAGTGAAAGTTGGCTTTCCCTTAAGGTAGTCACTAAACCAGCACCTTCTTTAAATTTTAATTCATCATTCTGAAGAATTTGATTAGAAAGGGTGATGTTTTCATCTTGTTTAGCTATATTTTTTAAGGCCAATACGTAATCATTTTGCGCTGTTAACCATTCATAAGAAAAATCAGCCTGTAATTTTTCCAAATGCACCGATTGCCATTTGTACTCCAATGCATATTTCTCCTGATTTTTCTTTTTCAGTCCGCCATCCACCAAATTCCATTGCATGCGAACACCGCCAAAAACAAAAGGAAACCAACGATTCCAAACGGCAAAATCATTACTTAAATGTTGGGCATTTACATTGGTATAAAAATCGACCGTAGGTTTATTTATTTGCTCTTGTTTCAATTGATTCAAGGAAGCTATTTTCATGGCCATACCTGTTTGAAGCAGTTCAGGTCTTTTCAGGATATCATCCAATGGCAAAGCATCGGTGCTATTTGAAGAAACTTGATTTTTCAAATCGCCCAATGGTTCAACTTCACTCCCCACGGGAAGGCCTGTAAAAAAGGCTATTTCTTTACAACGCTGATGGTACTGCCTTTCTGAAATCTCCAGGTTACTTTTTGCGACGGCAAAATCTCTTTTAAATTTCAATAAATCATTTGGTAGAATGGTACCATTCGCAGACTGGATCTGGGCAATTTCCATCCAATACTCCGCTTTTTTCAATTGTTCTTTGCTAATCTGAACAGCTTCTTTTTGCAACAATGCTTCAAAAAAACTTTTAGTCACCTGAAATTGAATCTCAATTTTTTCCTTTTCCCCATTAGATGCTGACAATTCTTTATTCTGCATTGCGAGATCAACATCTGTCTTAAATGTAGGATCTACCAACCGATAGCTACCTTCAACACCGACCAAAGCATTAAAGCGGGTACCGAACTGAATTTCTCTATCTTCACCCGGTGTTGAACCTGTTTGAAAAGCTGCTCCAGGAATAATACTTGTTTGAAGCACCGGATTATATCTGACATCACCACTGGCTTTTATCTGGAAAGACCTTCTGGCATTTAAAATATTTATATCTGCCTGAGCCTGATCGACTTTCAGTTGTTGGATAGAGAGTTCCTTTCTGTTTTTGATAGCCAGATCAAGGGCATCTGTTAACGATAGGGACTTAACATCTTGCGCGTGAATGGATGAGCAAAAAAGAAGAAAGAAAAGAAGGTATATAGAATGGTTCATAGAAAATAAAATTAGTAGATTAGCCACGAAACACGGCAGAAGGTTCCAATCCTGTTATTCTTTTAACAGCAAACAGACTTCCCGAAAGGGCAATAAAAAGAGTAATCAATAAGAAAGTGAGTTCCAGCCAAAGTGGAAATTCAAAAATAGTACCTGCATTGGCAATGCCATTTTTGAAACCATTGACGAGGAAAAATCCAATAGCAAATCCAACTACACCAAAAATCATAGCCTGGGTAATAATCAAACGGGCAATGTACCCGTTCGTGGCACCAATAGCCTTAAGCGTTCCATAGTCACGAAGCCGATCTACTGCTGCAGAATAGAGTGTCAGACCAATAATAACAAAGCCGACGATTAAAGCAAAAATGATGAGTGTACCGAAAGAAATAGCGATACCACTGGAAGAAAGCACGGTTATAACGGTTTCCTTTCTAAAATCGGCACTACCCCATGCTTTAACCCCATTCAAATTATTATTAATAAAATGAATGACTTGTGCTTCAGAAATGTTAGGATTTTTCTTTACCAGATAAGCGCTGACCTTATAATTTGGCAAATTTCCAATAGCTCTTGCTCTTTCGATGGTCGTGAAACCGACGACGCCACCAAAAGTCCTGTACCCCTTCGTATTTCCCGCTATAAAAACCTTCTTGCCATTTAACTCAAAATAATCGCCCTTATTAACTCCGCCCAAGGCATCCTTATCAAAAAAGTCTGTAAAAATAGCGCCATCCTGTATGAGGAGGGCAGGATTATCGGATGGAATAGATTTTGGGAAACCTGCAAATTCAGGATATTGGACGCCGAAAAGATTCATGCCAGAAGATTTTCCATTAGAAAACTTTGCTGAACCGGCTGCCAGGACAATAGGATAGGCTTTATAGACGCCCTCTATACTTTCCAGCTCTTTCCCCACTCTAATATCTAAAGGGGTTAAAGCTCCTGAGTTGGTAGTTTTACTGTCTACCACCCAGATATATTCTGGAGCAAGCCGGACATAGGCAGCCATAGCATTGGTAAGAAAAATAAAAATACCAGCTTGCTGACCAATCAAAAAAACCGACAAAATAGTACCTGCCAGGGCACCAATCGATTTTGGTTTATCATACCATATAAATTGTAAGGCAGTTTTTAACATTGCGTGCTATTTTGTTGAATTATTTAAGTTGTATGACGCATTCCACTCTGGCACCAATAAGCACATTGGCTTTATCTCCCAGTTCAACCCTAACCTCCCGGACTCTTCGATCTTCCAGGTCGTCGGGTTTTCCACTAAAAAGCGACTTCTTCTTTAAATAATTACCAACAAAAACGATTTTTCCTTTGGCTATAATCTCTGTATCACCCTGATTGCGAATCCATGCATCTTGCCCAACGCTAACTTTATCGGCAAATAATTCATCTACCTCTGATAGCGCCATCAAAACACCGTCTGGGGCAAAATCACCTAGCGGAGTGGTATTTGTGAGGTAAGTTCCTGTGCGAACGCTCACCGAAAGAAAGGTCCCTGACAAAGGGGCTTTCACATTTCTGCGCTGTTGAATAGTGCTAAAATAAGCAACATCGGCCGTTAACTCATTTATTTTTATTTCCTGTTGTTCTACTGTGGCGATAGCCTCTTGAACTAATTTTTCATTTTGTTCCACTTGAAATTGGGTGTTCTCATAAGCCTGTAAGGTTATGGCATTGCCGTCCAATAATTTTTTATCCCTTTTCAGGTCATTATAGGCCTTTTTTAATTGGATTTCTTTGGTTTGCAAAGACTTTTTGGCAAAAGAAATAGCCGCTTTTTGGGTGCCCAATTTACTTTTGGCCTGAACTAATTGAGCATTTTCGATTTGACTGTCCAGCACAAGAATAGATTCACCTTTTTCAACATGCTGACCATCAACTACTAAAACATCAGCAACTACCCCATTTACTTCGGCATTGAGGGTGCGTAACCTTTCCAAAGGTTCGATGGTTGCTATACCAACGATCTGATTAATCTCCATCTCATCCCTGAGCACCTCTTTCTTTTCATTTTTAGGTTCAGGATCATTTCCACAAGAAAAATTTAATAAGAGCAACAGAGAACCAAGCGTAAGAAAATTATATTTCATAAAAATTTATTTGCGATGTAAAAAAATTAATCGATTGGAATTTCAGAAACGATACCATTTTTGACCTCAACAATTCGGTCGGCATATTTTTTCAATCTGGGATCATGTGTAACAACGGCTACTGCTTTTCCCTGAGCGGCAAGGGCACGCAATTCATTCATGACTACCTCCAGAGAATCCTTGTCCAGAGAAGCCGTAGGTTCATCACAGAGGATCATTTTAGGATTGGTTACTAAGGCTCTGGCGATGGCAATTCGTTGTTGTTGACCACCTGAAAGTTGTTTAGGCAAATTTCTTCTCCTGTCAGTCATATCCACCAATTCCAATGCCTTTTCCACCCTTTTCTTTGCATCGACCTGTTTGATTCCCTGTAATTTAAGAGGCATAAGTACATTGTCCTCAGCAGAGAGAGGAGCTAACAGGTTAAAATTTTGAAACACAAAGCCAATTTTATGTAACCTTAATTTTGCCAATTCCTTTTCATTCAGATTATTTACCTCATTTCCGTCCACCACTAATTTCCCAACAGAAGGATATAAAACGCAGCCCAATAAAGAAAGCAAGGTAGTTTTTCCTGAACCTGATGGTCCAATGATCAAGAGTAATTCACCCTCATTTAAAACCATATCTGTGGGTTCTAATGCGGTGATTCGTTGATCGCCTACCTGATAATATTTACCAACCTGCGAAAGTTTCGCAATCATACACATAAAATTTATTCATCTTAAAACTCAAATTGCTTTATAAATGTTTACATAAATGTTAAATTACAAACAAAAGCCATGAAAAATCAATTAAAATGGGTAGGATTTGGGCTATTAGCCGTTTTGGTCATCCTACAGTTTTTTCAAACCGATAAAACGAATAAGGAAACGGATCCTAATATGGAATTGTTGAGCTTGGTTCCCGCCAGTGCTGAAGTTGCCGATTTACTGGAAAGAGCTTGCCAGGATTGTCATTCCAATAAAACCAAATATCCATGGTACAGCTATATAGCCCCCGTTTCATTTTGGGTAAAACATCATATTGACGATGGAAAGAAGCATTTTAATATGTCAGAATTTGGAACTTATCCCGCAAAAAAAGCGGCACATAAATTAGAAGAAGGCTTTGAGGTTATTGAAAGCGGTGAAATGCCCATGGATTCTTATACCTGGATGCACCCGGAGGCAAAACTAACGGATGCAGAGAAAAAGGTACTTATAAATTGGTTCAAAGCAAGCGACGCAGCGGCAGAAGCTAAGATTGAGTAATCATTATTATCTCTGTAGGAAGATGGCGGGGCTATGCCATATACACATACACTTTTCATGCCCTGACCCCTTGTGGGTCAAATGTCTATTGTGACCATTATGCCCCTGGCGGGACCACTTCCCCAATATATAATATCATAAAAAAGGGAGGCAATCTTTTTAGACAGCCTCCCTTTTTTTATTTAATCCTTAAGAGAATTATTTATTCACCTCAAGAACAAAATATAATCCCTCCGCTGGTTCAATCGCATTGGAATTAGCATTTAATTCATTTTGTGGATAAATAATCCGCTCCGGATGCCTTGTTGCCGTGGCCCTGTTAAAAGGAATTTTTACTGAAATATCAGATTCTGATTTACGCAATCTTCTTAAGTCATTGAAGGTCATCCATGTGTTAAAGAAAGCAATATATCTTTCTTCAATAACTTCGCGAAGTAAAGCTCTGGCAGGATCAATATTGTCTACATTTTCCAATCCACCTGCTTCAAAATCAGCAGCAACTAAAGGATCATATTTTAATTCATCTGTCGCATTCAGCTTTCTAAACAGCTTTGCACCATTCAATTGAACCCTGTAAGCATTTAGAAAAGTTAATCCTGCACTTAAACCTTGCGTTCTCGTAGCACTTTCAGCCAAAGTCAGTTGATTTTCAGCATAAGTAATCATAGGCATTGGTTCCGTAATGGCAGCAAAACCCAGATTATTATTAGCATTTCTATCATCGAGTAATAAGAAATTTCTTCTGGCCGCTTCTCTTGTTTTAGCATTATTACGAGAAGTAGCTACTGCAGGATTCAAAAAAGTAGTTATTAAATAACTGGTTCTATTTCCTAAATCACCCGTTCTACTGCCTGAAAACAAGGTGAAAAGTAAGTTTTTATCTTGTAGATTATTTGATGCTAAAGGCCTGAATGAAAAGTTGTTTTCCGGCTTTGAAATTCCCTTTTGTGCGGCAACCAAAGCTTTGTCGTACTCTTTTGTCAACGTAAAATACCTAGCCTTCAAGGTATAGGCAGCTTCCAGCCATTTTGCATTGTCACCCGTGTAGTGAAGATCTTCCGCAATGACTCTTTTTGTTGCACCAGTCAAATCAGTGATTGCTTCATCAAGTAAAGTTTGAAGAGCTGCAAATACAGCTTTCTGACTATCAAATTTCGGGTCAGAAATTTCAGGATTAACCGCTTCAGAATAAGGTATATTTCCATAAGCAGCCGCTAAAGTACCTATTGAATGGGCTTCCATTACTTTTGAAATACCTACGAGTAACTTATCAGAAGGAACCGTTTTACGTATATAACGCATTTGATTAACAACCCCCTGATAGGCGTAAGACCAAAAACCATTTGATTCTCCAGAGGTTAATGCATACTCATATAATGACTTATAAAGATTTTGGTAGCCTACATAATGACCTGACCAGGAAGATACAATACGTTGTTCATGTCCGAGTTGAACCTGAATATTAGCTAATTGCGCGCCAGTTAAAAAACCAACGGCTGAAACAGCTTCGATAGGAACCGAATTGGGATTATCATTAATCCCCTGCACAAGATCTTGACAAGCAGTACTGTATAGAACAGTAGCCGCAAGTATGAGATATTTTATTTGTTTCATATTCTTAATATTTTAACTGATTAATAGGTAATTTGTAGGGTAAATAAAACGGAACGTGTTCCTGGATTGGTGAAATATTCAATACCAAAACCATTAGACACACCAAACTGATTGGTATCAGGATCAATACCCACGATATCCGTTTTCAACCAAAGATTCCTACCTGTTAAAGAAAACACAACAGAACTCAATTTTGTCTTTTGACGGAAAGCAGGTGAATTCAAAGAATAAGAAAGACTTACCTCTCTCAATCTTGTCCAGGTAAAATCAGCAATAGCTAATTCATTGATAACACCGTCACCTAAACCGCCACCAAGACCTGTGTACCAAGCCTGATCCTGTAAAACGGGTCCTGCACCATAGTCAAAAATATTACCTCTCACTGTGGTACCTGAAGGGAAAACTTTTCCAGTTACGTTCTTTAAATCCTGCGTAAGCGTTACTAAATTACCCACATCGGCATGAGTTCCAAAATTTCGCAAAATGAAACGCGTTCTTTCGGCGAAATCTCCCCCTTGAGAATGTTCAAATAAGAGATTTATAGATAAATTTTTCCAGTTAGCTCTTACACCCATTGCACCGCGCCAGTCTGGATTAGGATTTCCGATAACCCCTTGTGTGGAAGCTTGTTGTGGAAAACCATTTTTATCCAATATAAAAGCACCATTTTCATCCCTAACAGCTCTTGTTCCCCAAAGGACACCCAGAGGTTGACCTTTCACGGCACGAGAACTGATAGATTGACCTGTTAAATCAATAGATTGTACCCCTAAGATATCAATTACCTTATTTCTGTTATTATTCCAGTTTCCAAAAATGTTAAGACTAAAATCCTTCTTTTTAATCAGGTCATAATCCACATCAAATTCAATACCTCTATTTTCCATCTGACCTCCATTGGTATAGATAGAGGTAAAACCTGTTGAGGCAGCCGTAGAAACGTTAAATAAAAGGTCTACAATTTTATTCTGATAGTAAGTGGTAGTTAAGCCCAGTTTATTATTTAAAAACCTTAAATCGAAACCAACTTCCGTTTCTGTTTTAATTTCTGGTCTCAAATTTGGGTTACCCTGATTATTATTAATCCTAAAGCCACCACCAAATTGAGAAGAGTTTAAAGGATCACTATAAGAGGAATAGACGACACCACCTTCTGCCAAAGTTTGAGCTCTATGTGGTTGAGGCTGAACGCCCACTTTACCCCATGAAGCACGTAATTTTCCAAAACTCAACACTTTGTTTCCCTTAAAAGCTTCTAACTGTGTAAACTGCCATGCACCATCAAAAGAAGGGTAAAAGAAACTTCCCGCAACAGAGGAAGCAGCTTCCATGGTAGCGGTTGCATTGAGGAAGAACTGATTTTTAACATTGAAATTCAATACACTATACCCTCTGTTTGACCTTACATAACGCTTGATTCGCTCTACGGAAGAGGCATCGTTACTTGTGTTCAGGGCAGTGATAGGCTCTCTATAATCAACTAAAAATCCTACGATTGAAGTATAATTAAGATCCCTGTTCTGATTATTATAGTTCCAACCTAAGGTTGCCAACATGGATACACCATCAGCCAGATTAAAAGACCCTTTCGCTATGGCATCAAAATTGAATTCATTTTCCTCAATATCATCCTGGAATAATTCTCCATTTACGGCACCTGCACTAAGTTTTGGGAAGAAATAAACCCTGTTATCGGTTGAGGCATCCAATCCACCTCTGAAGGTAAATTTCAACCAGGACAGAGGATCTACATTTAACTCCGCATTCATCAAAAATCTATTAACCTCAGAGGTATTTTTCTGATCACTCGTTACCCAAATAGGATTACCGTGAGCAGGTTGCGGATAACCTAAATGACGGCGATATGCTCTGTGGGCATTTGGGAATGCTTGTCCTGCGGTATTGTAATAAGTTCCTTTGTAATCGCGAATATCAAAATCGGGTGAATTACGAAGTAATCCTAAATATAAACCATCAATATTTGAGCTTTGTTGAACCCTATTGGATGAGGTTTTTGTGTACGCCGCGCGCGTAGTCATACTCAACCAATCGGTAAAAAACGTTTGATTATTTAATCTTAAGGTAGTTCTATCATAATCCGACCCTCTGATGATACCATCCTGGCTCAGATTTCCTAAACTGAAGAAGAAAGTAGATTTATCAGTACCGCCGCTAATAGATAAGTCATTTTGAAGAAAACGTCCATTCTGGAAAACCGCATCAAAATTACTTTCATTAAACGTCTCCTGAGAATTTTTCTTACTTACCGGATAATACACCTTACCACCAAGTGCTTCAAAACGATCTCTGTTCGTTATAACTTCATCCGCACCACCTGCACGGGCAGAGATTTGATCTCCCCATGACTGGGTTGCCGTAGAACTCCAAATACCATTTAAGCCTTGTCCAAATTTGTCCTGTAAAGGATGACGACGATTTATCTCATCATAAGAAAAAGAGCTGGTGAAAGAAATGGTTGGTTTACCAGATTTACCCTTTTTTGTGGTAATAACAATAACGCCATTCGCAGCTCTTGAACCCCAAAGGGAAGCTGCAGAAGCGCCCTTAAGTACTTGAATAGACTCAATATCAGCTGGATTAATGTCATTTAATCTTGATTGCTGAGAAACACCGGCATCTGTTCCACCATTTCCATTGCCATAAATAGTCGAATTGCTGATGGGCACACCATCTACAATAACCAAAGGACTGGATGAACCCGTAATCGTATTGGCTCCACGAATCTGAATGGTAGAACCTGCACCCGGATCACCATTGGAACGAGCGACCCTAACACCCGCCGCTTTTCCCGCCAGACCATTAATTAATCCCGTTTCACCTGAACGAACTACATCTTGCGTTGCAACCGTTGAATAGGTAGATCCCATTTGATCCTTTTTCTGGGTAAAACCTAAGGCACTGACAACCACCTCATCTAACAATTCTGCATCCTCTTCGAGGGTAACGTCAATTGTTGAGCGATTTCCAACCGATTCGGATTTACTTTTATACCCAATAAATGAAAACTCTAATACAGCGTTTCCATTAGGTACATCGATGTTGTATTTTCCATCAAGGTCAGAAACAGTACCTGTACCTGTTCCTTTGAGGATTACATTGACGGCAATAATTGGATTTCCCTTTTCATCAAGGATGGTTCCCTTTACCGTTTGTTGCGCGTTCAAACTTTGAAAAAGTCCGAATAGCAACAGAAATACGGTGGATAAATTTTTAAACATAGTTTGAAAATTAAGAATTCGTAAATAATGCGAAAAAATGAATGTCAACTAATTCTATTAAAATGGATATTCATTTTAAAATTAGGATAAACAAAATTTATGCAAAAGAACGGAAAAAAAAAATTGTTGTTACCTTTTGTTAAAATATTCATTAAATAAACATCAATTTTTTTTATCGTAGGAAAAATAAGGTTTCCTTCCCTTTTGGCACATAACCCTTCATAGCATCAAATGATTGGTATGTAAAATAAAAATGATTTATATCAATACATCTTAAGGCTTATGTTTTACAAATAGGTGAAAAACCAAATTAATAACATGAGAATTCGATATTTTCTGCTTACATTTAAAAATGATTAGTTTATTTAACCCTATTATTAACCGATGTATGAATCAACGTAAGGTTTACTTTTGGTCACTCACTGTGGCACTTGGAGGTTTTTTATTTGGCTTTGATACCGCCGTTATTTCCGGAGGTGAACAAGCCATTCAGGAATTATGGAATTTGAGTGATTTCATGCTCGGTCAAATGGTGGGAATGGCGCTGTATGGTACTATTCTGGGAGCTATTTTTGGAGGCATTCCCGCTGATAAATATGGCAGAAGAACCACTTTATTCTGGGTGGCACTGCTTTATCTTTCCTCGGCCATTGGTTCCGCCTTTGCCTGGGATATTTATTCTCTTATGTTCTTTCGATTTATCGGTGGTATTGGCGTTGGTGCTTCTTCTGTGGCAGCCCCAATGTACATTTCTGAGATTGCACCGGCTGAAAAAAGGGGGCAACTAGCCGCTTTGTTTCAGTTTAATATTGTTTTTGGCATATTAATCGCTTTCGCTTCAAATTATATTATTGGTGCCGGAGATAATGGCGGCTGGCGTATTATGCTGGGCGTTGAAATTATTCCCGCCGCTTTATTTACCTATCTTATTACCAAAGTGCCTCGTAGTCCGCGTTGGCTGGTCGTTAAAAAAGGGTTGATTGACGAAGCCAGATCCGTTTTGCAAATGATTAATCCGGAAAAAGCGGAAGATGCGCTACAGGAAATTATTCAAAGCGCAAAAGAAGATGAGAAAAAAGAAAAAGTGCCCTTTTTTACAGCTAAATATCGAAAACCTATTTTATTGGCCTTTCTGATAGCCTTTTTTAATCAGGTTTCTGGTATAAATGCTATTATTTATTATGCCCCGAGAATTTTTGAAGATACGGGCATGGGCGCAGAATCAGCCTTGTTATCAACCGTTGGTATTGGAATTATTAATTTAATTTTCACCTTATTGGGATTGGTTTTAATAGACACCTGGGGAAGAAAAAAGCTGATGTATCTGGGTTCATTTGGCTACATAATTTCCTTAAGTTGTGTGTCTTATGTATTTTTTACTCAAACGGGAAGTGGTTCTCTTTTGGTTCCATTTTTACTATTTGTCTTCATAGCTTCCCATGCTGTGGGTCAGGGAGCGGTCATCTGGGTATTTATTTCCGAAATCTTTCCAAATGAGGTGCGCTCTTATGGCAATGCCTTTGGAAGTTCTACCCACTGGGTTTTTGCCGCACTGATATCGGCCTTTTTCCCCTTCTTTGCTGGAAAATTTGGCGGAGGTTTCATTTTCGCTTCCTTCGCTTTTCTTATGTTCTTACAGCTTATTTGGGTTTGGAAGGTAATGCCTGAAACAAAGGGAATTTCGTTGGAGTCTATTGAAAAAAAATTAGATTAACCCTCTTTAATTTTCTTCCTCATGATTTTTGTTCTGCTCATTGCCTGCATCATACTTCTCGTTCTTTTAATCTCAGCATTAAAATTTCACCCGTTTATTGCCTTTATTATTGTTTCCATTTTTGGTGGAATGTTATTTGGTATTCCTATTGAAAATATACCCTCTGCCATTCAAAAAGGAATAGGTGACACCGTCGGATCCATCCTCATGGTGCTACTTTTTGGTGCTATGTCAGGTAAACTGATAGCAGAATCAGGTGCTGCCCAACAAATCAGCTCCGTTTTATTAAGAATTTCAGGTACTAAATACATTTCCTGGGCATTAATGCTGACTGGCTTTGTTTTGGGTATTCCATTATATTATAATGTTGGATTCGTTTTATTGATGCCCCTGGTTTTTACCATAATGTATCGGGTAAATATGCCCGCTGTATATTTGGGAATTCCCATGTGTGCCGCTTTATCAACCAATCATGGCCTACTGCCACCTCATCCCTCTCCTGCCGCTTTAGTCGTTCAATTTCAAGCAGATATGGGAATGACCCTTTTATATGGATTCATCATTGCCATTCCAACGGTTATTGTGGCAGGTCCTGTCCTTGCAGAATTCTTAAAGAAAATACCTTCTAATCCTATTCAGACCTTTAAACCCAGGGAAATCCCTGAAAATGAGCTACCCGGATTTGGAAATAGTTTATTTACCTGTCTTTTACCCGTTATATTATTGGCAGCATCCTCTCTTTTAGGTATGATTTCAAATATGCCGGAAGGACTAAAAAAAGCCTTGGTTTTTGTGTCTGATCCAGGTATGCTTCTCCTCATTTCGTTACTTTATGGCACTTTTTCCCTTGGGGTTTTTAGGAAAATGAAAATGGGAAATATTATGGCTATCTATGGTGATTCCGTAAAGGACATATTATTCATTTTACTCATAGTGGGTGGTGCCGGCGCATTGAAGCAGGTACTAGTTGAAAGTGGAGTAAGCCAATCCCTGGCTGAAATAGTTCAACCCATGAATCTGCCTCCCCTGATCTTAGGCTGGTTTGTGGCAGGAATTATTAGAATAGCCATGGGATCGGCAACGGTTGCCGGCTTGACGACGGCGGGAATAATGGCGCCCATGATTCCCGTTTTAGGTGTTGATCCCAATTTAATGGTGCTTGCTGTCGGTTCCGGTAGCCTTTTATTTTCCCATGTAAATGATTCCGGATTCTGGCTTTTCAAAGAATATTTTAATCTGTCTATCAAGGATACCATTAAATCGTGGAGCCTGATGGAAACCGTCGTCTCCGTTATGGGCCTGATAGGCACCTTAATTGTAAGCGCCATTATTTCATAACTACTTTAAACTGCGCACGTTTCCTTATGAAATTTTTTTATACCCTAATCTTTCTATTTTCCTTCGTTTCAATCTTTGCTCAAACTTCGTTTCCTGAAAAATGCCTGGGAATTTGGGCAGGCACTATGCACATTTATTATAGAGGTTCATTAGTTGACAGTGTCCCCATCAAATTAAATGTAACCAGAACAAATGCCCCAGATACCTTTATCTGGAAAACGGAATACCTTTCTACGAAAAATCCAATGGTAAAAGATTATAAACTCGTCATTTCAGATGCTGGTAAAGGAGTATTTAAAACAGACGAGGGAGATGGTATTTTTCTCATCGATTATTTATTTGAAAACAAGTTATACAGTGTTTTTGAAACCCAGGGCATTCTTTTAACCTCCACCTATGAATGGTTGGGAAATCAAATCATTTTTGAAGTTACCTCGGGAAAAGAACTGCAAACGACCCATGGAGTAAAGTCTTATAGTGTATTAAATCTTCAAAAAGCCGTATTGAGAAAAATAAATTGATTCATTGATACTTTAACCCATTTCGCGTACTTTGATGTATTTGATTTACATATCGAGAGGCTTCAGTAAGTTAGTAAATACTTAACACCCAATCGATGGATTTGACCTGTAAATAAGACGTTTTCTTTCACAAGTTGTATATTCTTCACACAATAGAATTCCTGAGCGAATGGCACAATGGCGACTGGTTTATCCATGCTGACTGCACCGTGTATCCAGGTCATGTTGCTTCGCTTTTATTCTATCGTCAGAGAGATTTTTTTACCTAATCCTAATTCTAAAATTCTGAAAAGGGTAGAAAGCTGAATATCACTTTTTCCATTTTCAATCCTGGATATAAAACTTTTTTTAGTCCCTGTTTTGATGGCAAGTTGTTCTTGAGTCATTTTTGAAAGCCTTCGTTCTTCCTTGATAAGTTCCCCGATAGCAAAAGCCTTGGCTTTCGCTTCAAAAGCCATTCTTCCTTCTTCTCCAGCTTTACCGTACCTTTTTTCAAGGTGTTCGTCGAAAGTTGTTATTGAGCTACTTTTTTTCATTTTTATTTTGTTTGTTTTTTTCTTCAAAATATTCGGCTTTGATTTTCAATGCTTTGTCAATTTCTTCTTGAGGCGTCTTTTGAGACTTTTTTTGGAATCCGTTAAATAGCACTATCAAATTTCCTTCATCAAAGCAGCAAAATATCCTGTAAATATTGCTGCCATAAGCTATTCTTACTTCATAGAGTCCGTCATAACCAGTAAGATGTGAGAAAAACTTTACTGGAATTCTCTCAAGAACAACCAATATATAAAGCACTTCATCAATCTTGCCTTTCACCTTTTCAGGAAGCTTGTCAAAAAAATAAATAAAATAGTCCTTATAGAAAATAAGTGTTCTTTTTTTCTCCATGAAGTAAAGTTAACGAATAATGGAACAAAAGAGTTGTATAGGTGCAGAAAAACAGGGTATTCTTTTAACCTCCACATAAGAATGAATGGGAAATCAAATCATTTTTGAAGTTACCTCAGGAAAGGAACTGCAAACCATTAATGGTGTAAAATCGTATAGTGTGTTAAATCTTCAAAAAGCAGTATTGAGAAAAATGAACTGATTCAATGATACTTTATAAGATTAAACTCGGCAAAAATATATGGGTTCCTTAACAATGACTTCTATAAAAATAGGGTGAATCTGAGACTACCATTACAATCAATCTACTTTACTTTTTCTTGGTGATGATCTGAATGACGCCGTTATAGGCTCTCATCCCGTATATCTGTTGACCCTCTGACCCTTTTATCACATTCACATATTTTATATCATTTACGTCCACCGCACTTACTGCCTCGTTATAATTATTTCCAATAGCCTGATTGTTAACAACATACAAAGGACTATTATCTCCCGAAATAGAATTGGCACCTCTAACCATAATGTTTACCTCCGTTCCCCGCTGATCTATCTGTAAACCTGGAATTCTCCTTAAATAATCGACGAGTTGGAGTGAATTATTGCTCCCTACATTTAGCTCATTAGAAGGATCAGCACTGCGCCCTACCTGAACAACCGTTTCCTTGTCTTTTTTAAGCGCTGCATTGGATTGAGTACCACAAGAAGATAATGTAACAAAAATTCCAACCATCAATAAAAGAAAACCATTTTTCATACAGCACATTTTAATATTATAAAAAACTAAATGTACAATAAATAAATTAACTCCGGCTAGAATAACGGATACATTGAGGTTTATTGTCCAAAAATAAATTTAACCATAAAAAAACAAATACTGGGACATAGCAAGCAACCTACCCCGGTGGCAAAAGTGGAGGTCATAGCACCATAGGGAACAAGTTTTGGATCAGTAGCAGCTAATCCGGCAGTAACCCCACTCGTCGTTCCCATTAATCCTCCATACGCCATGGCTGCCTGAGGATTATTTAATCCAATAAACTTTGCCAGAGGTGCTGTAAAAATGGTGACAAAAACCGATTTGAAAACGCCCGCGGCAATAGATATCGCTATCACTGAGGAATCAGCACCTATCGCTGCACCCGTAACGGGACCCACAATAAAAGTGCATGCTCCGGCGCCTATGGTAGTCAAGCTGACAGCATCCCGATAACCGAAAGCAAAAGCAATGATAACCGCGGGGAAAAAGGAGATAAACACGCCCATCAAAAGAGAAATGGCACCTATCCATCCCGTTTTTTTCATTTCATTGAGACTTGACCCCATGGCCGTAGCCACAACGGCAAAATCACGCAACATTCCACTTCCAAGAAGGGCAAATCCTGCTAACCCTGAAACATCTGAAATTCCTTTATTTCCCCCCGTCCATTTGCCACCAAAAAACGCCAGAATTAATCCAGCAATAATAGCAATGGCAGCACCAGGCACCCTACCTTTAAGTATCTTAACACTTATTACTGAACTTATCCAGGTGACCACAGCCACAACAAGAAAAGCAACAATAAGGGCATTTACCGACAGTAACTTTGGTAGAATTTCCATGATAAAATCTATTTTGAAAGTAATTTGATGATAACTGGAATGCACAAGAAAAGTAATAAGGTAGGTAATATACCCACCAATAGTGCCATGAAACCCTGAGAAAAAGCGGCAAAAACATTTTGTGTGGCCGACATGGCTATAATGATGGGAATATACATGGTACTCCAAAATAAGATGCCCTGCTCTGTCGGCACAGGTAATAATCCTCTTTTTTGAAGCCCATCGGTACAAATCATTAGTAAAATCATGGAAAATCCAACGCCCCCTACATTGGCCTCAATACCCAGGAATCTTCCTAAAGATTCCCCGATAAATTGTCCCACAAGAAAACAGAAGGCTAATAAACCTACGCCGTAAATGACCATGCTTGAGTATTAAAGAAGAAAAAAATGGCTTAAATATTTTCAAATAAAGGAATCAAATCCTTTTTTGTCACCTTGCCCATGGCATTTCTCGGAAGACTATCCACCCATTTTATACGCCTTGGAATCTTGTATTTAGGTAATCTTTCCAATAACCATTGTAGAAAAACATCGGGGTTAATCATTGTATTTTCCTTACGAATAATCGCAGCACAAACCAGCTCACCCCATTCATCATCAGGATAACCCACCACGCTACAATCGTCCACACCCTCATACTGTCTGAGCACTTCCTCTATTTCAATGGCAGAAATTTTATATCCACCTGATTTAAGGATATCAATAGACGTTCTTCCGAGTATTTTATAATAACCGTCAAGTAAAATGGCCGTGTCGCCTGTTTTGAACCAGCCATCCTCCGTAAAACTTTCTTCAGTTGCTTCCCTCCTTCTCCAATATTCCTTAAAAACGGCAGGACCTTTGACTTGAATTTCACCCGGTTCACCCATAATTTCTTTACCGTCATCTGCAACCAGTCTTATGTCCACCGTAGGCAGCGGCAAACCAACAAAACCAGGTTTTCTTTTACTCCGTCGATATGGATTTGAAATGGCCATACCTATTTCTGTCATTCCATATCGTTCAAGTAACCAATGTCCACTGATTTCATACCATTTTTCCATTACAGATACCGGCAAAGCAGCTGAGCCGGAAACCATTAATCTCTTTTTCAGGAGATTCCCCTTTATTTCACCAGCCCGGCGGTCGGAAAGCCCTTCTATATATGTAATTAATTTATAATATATTGTTGGGACTGCCATAAAGACGGTAAGAGAGGGAATTTCCAGTAATTCCACCACTTCTTTGGGATCAAATCTGGGAAAAAAAATACAGGTTGCACCTACCCAAAGGGAACAACAAACGACATTAATGATTCCATGAACATGATGCAAGGGCAGCACACACAGGGTTCTATCTTTACCTTCCCATTTCCATGCCTTATGCAGCATTTCAATTTGAGCCTTTATATTTGCATGGGTAGTCACTACCCCTTTAGGTAAATTTGTCGTTCCGCTGGTATATAAAATCATGGCTTTCCGCGATAAATTCAAAACGGGAAGAGATTTTTCAGGGAACATTCTGGAATGCATCATCCCTGAAATGGAAAATAAGCGAATAGGTCTTTTCCCCTGACATAGGGGTTCTAATAATGGTAAATATTCGTCGGAGGCGACAATGAAATCCGCCTCTGTATCTTGAATAACGTAATCAAGAGACGGAGGCGGATAGGTTAAACAGAGTGGAACTGCTATTCCACCAGCAATCCAAATAGCCCATTGAACAGAAACATAATCGACGCCAGGATTTACCATAAAAGCTACCCTGGCTTCTGCAAGATCATCCTTTTGACCTAAAAGTAAGGTAGCAAAATGTTGCGCACGATGAATAATCGAACCATATTTCCATGCTTCACCTTCTGAATAAATAGCTACCTGATCTTTATATCTTTTTGCTCTTTTAACTATTTCATAACACATAATACTACTCTTTATAAGGAGTCATTTTTGGGCTAATAAAGTGCATAACGGCCCAGGCCAGCATGTACATCAGACCACAAACGAAGAAAATGATATTATAACCTGCGGTGGAATCTCCCAATTGTCTATAAGTTTCAAGAATGTAGCCTACAAAAATTGGAAATAAAACACCTCCTATAGATCCGGCCATACCACCAATACCTACGACTGAACTGATGGCCTTTTTAGGAAACATATCAGATGCAACGGTAAAAATATTAGCGCTCCAGGCTTGATGTGCAGCAGCAGCTAAGCTGATAAGGGCAACAGCAACCCACATATTTGTAGCATATTTGGCCGACATAATGGGCAGTACGCAAAGAGCGAAAATAAACATAGCTGTTTTTCTGGCTTTATAAACAGGCCATCCTTTTTGAATAAAGTAAGAAGAAAGATAGCCTCCGCCAATACTGCCAATAGACGTCGCCATATAAATAATTACCAAAGGCCAACCTGGTTTTTTGAGATCGAGATTAAAGCTGGTTGAAAAATAAGAAGGCAACCAGAATAAGAAAAACCACCAGATGGGGTCTGTCAATAATTTACCTGCAATAAAAACATACGTTTGCCTTACACGAAATAAGGTTCCCCAGGTAATAGGTTTTTCATTGCTCGTATCTTCTTCATTATCACTATGAATATGAGCAAGTTCCGCTTCCGTTACTTTTTTGTGTCTGGTTGGAATTTCGTAATAGTACAACCAAAATATTAACCAAACAAAGCCTATAGCACCGGTTATAATAAATGCTTCCTGCCAGCCATACAAAGCGAGAATGGTAGGTACTAAAATAGGAGCAAAAACGGCACCGATATTGGCACCCGAGTTAAAAATCCCTGTGGCTAAGGCTCTTTCCTTTTTTGGAAACCATTCTGCTACCGTTTTAATGGCGGCAGGAAAATTACCAGATTCACCCAATCCCAGGGCTGCTCTGGCAACACCAAATCCAAAGGTTGTCTTTACTACTCCATGCAAGCAAGCGGCAATACTCCAAAAAACAATGGATATACTGAAACCCATTTTAGTACCTATTCTATCAATAATTCTGCCAAATACAAGTAATCCCAGGGCATAAGCAGCTGTAAATGCCATGACTATATTGGCATAATCCTTTTCTGACCATCCAAATTCCACCTCGAGCGTAGGTTTCAACAAACCAATAACCTGTCGGTCAATGTAATTAATGGTAGTAGCAAAGAAAAGGAGAGCAACGACTATCCAACGTTGGTTTCCAATAGGTGATTTACTCATATTCTCAAAATTTAAAGTTCATTTAATTATCTGGAAACGCGGCCTGACCCATCCCCTTTCATAAGATTTTTTACTTCATCTACGGTGACCAGATTAAAATCGCCATAAATGGTGTGTTTTAAACAAGAGGCTGCTACAGCGAAATTTAGTGCCTGCTGATCATCATCGGGATAGGTTAACAGACCGCAAATCAGACCTCCCATAAAGGAATCACCACCCCCTACTCTATCGACAATATGGGTAATATCATATTGAGGTGAAAAGAATATTTTTTCACCGTTAAACAAGGTACCCGCCCAGGTATTATGATTGGCGTTAATAGAACCTCTTAAGGTAATGATCACCTTTTTTGCTCTTGGAAATCTCTTTACCAATTGACGGCAAACCGATTCATAAGCGGCTGCTTCCACATGACCTGCTGTCACATCGACCCCTTCTGGTTGAATATGAAAAACCTTTTCAGCATCCTCCTCATTTCCCAAAATGACATCACAACCCGCCACTAATTCAGGCATTACCTCTGCAGCGGTTTTTCCGTATTTCCATAAATTTTTCCTGAAATTCAAATCTGTAGAAACGGTGACACCCAGTTTATTAGCCATTTTTATACCCTCCAGACAGGTTGCGGCGGCCCCTTCAGAAAGTGCAGGGGTAATTCCCGTCCAGTGAAACCAATTGGCTTCTTTAAAAATAGCCTCCCAATCGAGCATACCAGGTTGAATATCAGCTATAGCGGAACCAGCACGATCATAGACTACTTTACTTGCGCGGGCCACAGCGCCCGTTTCAAGGAAATAGATGCCCACTCTCTCACCACCCCTTAAAATATCTTGCGTCTGAACATTATATTTTCTTAAGTTTTGAATAGCCCATTCGCCAATATCATTCTTTGGTAATCGGGAAACGAAAGAAGCTGGAATACCGTAATTTGCCAAAGAAACGGCAACATTCGCCTCTCCACCACCAAAAGTTGCCTCCAGCTGGGTAGATTGAGAAAACCGAAGATATCCCGGAGATGCTAATCTGAGCATGATTTCACCGAAAGTCACTACTTTTTTCATAACTAATAATTTATTTGTTTGGGTTATTAATATTAATCGATAAATCGTTGAATGGCATATTCCGTACCTCTCAATTCAGCTAAACCGCGCAAACGACCAATAGCAGAATATCCGGGATAGGTTGTTTTCTTCAAATCATCCAGCATTTGATGCCCATGGTCAGGTCGCATAGGAATGGAAATATTTCGAGTGCGCATCCATTGAACAATCTCTGTTATGACCTCATACATATCCACATCGCCCTCTAAATGATTGTCTTCAAAGAAGTCGCCATTGTCATTTCGGGTGGTGCTTCGAAGATGGATGAAATGAATTCTTTCTCCAAATTCTTTAACCATTTCCGGTAAATTATTATCTGCTCTCACACCATAAGACCCCGTGCAAAAACACAATCCATTTTCCTTTGCCGGCACTGCCTGTATCATATCTCTGACATCATCTGCACAACTCATGATTCTGGGTAAACCCAGTAAATTAAAAGGCGGATCATCCGGATGAATAGCCATAACCACTCCACATTCCTGAGCAACGGGAATAATTTCCTTTAGAAAATGCTGTAGATTCGCTTTTAATTTTTTGCTATCAATATTAGCATAAGTATCCAGGGCAGCCTGAAACTGCTCCAGGGTAAAACTTTCCTCACTGCCAGGAAGACCTTTTAGCATATTACTTTCCAAAAGAACCTTTTCTTCGGAAGACATATTGTTAAACCTCTCGGTAGCCCTTTTAATTTCATCCTGGGTATAGTCTGCAGCAGCTCCGTTTCTCTTCAATATAAATAAATCAAAAGCAACAAAAGCGGCCCTTTCATATAATAAAGCTAAAGAGCCATCAGGCTGTTTGAAAACTAAATCAGTTCTTGTCCAATCTAAAATAGGCATAAAATTATAAGTAATCACCCGAACGTCGCAAGCCGCTAAGTTACGCATGGATTCCTTATAATTTTTTATATAATCCTCGAAACCAGCACTCTGTGTTTTAATTGCCTCGTTAACGGGAAGACTTTCTACTACATCCCAGGTTAATCCAGCAGCTTCAATGATTTCTTTTCTGATAAGGATTTCCTCCTTTGTCCATACTGCGCCATTTGGAATATGGTGAAGCGCACTAACAATGCCCGTACATCCCGATTGACGAATGTCGGAAAGGGAAACAGGATCATTTGGTCCATACCAACGCATCGTTGGTATCATCGTTTTTTTATTTGGCGAAAGCCCCGTAAACATAGTTGTATGATTAAATTATTAAATTAAACCCCACTGGAGGACATAAAACCACCATCGACCCTAACATTTGTGCCAGTAACAAATTTTGAGGCATCGCTGAGAAGCCATATAAGTGCACCATTTAATTCATTTGGACTTCCAAATCTTTTAAATGGGGTTTGTTTTATGATAGATTGTCCGCGCGGAGTCAGCGATCCATCAGGCTGGGTAAGCAACGCTCTGTTTTGATCCGTTAGAAAAAACCCCGGCACTAAGGCATTCACTCTTATCTTGTCACCGTGACGATTAGCTACTTCAATGGCAAACCATTTTGTATAGGCATCAATCGCTGACTTAGCCATACTGTAACCCAGTACTTTGGTTAATGGTCTGACGGTACTCACCGACGAAATATTCACAATACTTCCCGTTTCTTCTTTGACCAGTTCGGCCCCAAAAATCTGAGTAGGCAAAAGAGTTCCCCAAACATTTAAATCGAGCGCTTTTTTCATTCCGCTCATGCTGAGGGAAAATATATCGGCCTCGGGTTGTAAAACTGCCTCGGGAACATTACCTCCCGCAGCATTTACTAAGCCGCTTATTTTTCCAAAACGTTGTAAAATCAAATCCTTTGCACGTTTCAATGAATCTTCGTCCATCACATCAGCCTGCGCAAAAAAAGCAATCCCTCCTTTTGCTTCAATATCCTTAACTGCAGAGAGACCTTTGGGCTCATCTCTTCCCAAAATAACTACGTTTCCTCCTGACAGTGCTATGGCTTCACTAAAGGATTTTCCAAGGATTCCATAACCTCCCGTTACAATTATTACTTTATCTTTTAAAGAAAAAGATTCCGTTGTTCCACTACTCATTCCGTTTACATTTAAGAATTTAACCCGCTCAAGAGCGTAATAATTTCTAAATATAATAGATAAAGTTTGAAAATTTAGCACTTATACTGCCCGATCTTAGCGTAAGACTAAAAATATTTACGAAAACGTTGTCGTAGAAAATAAAAAAATTGAAGAATGCCTCTTCCCCTATTGATTTGCCTTGTACTTAAATCTAAAAAAGAGTAACAACGCACTAGCGCTTAAGGCGACAATAAAACCTACCCAAAGACCATAAACCTCCCATTTTAGATTGAAGGCTAAAAAATAACCAACGGGTAAACCTACTATCCAGTAAGCCACTAACACAATCAGGGTAGGAATTTTCATATCCTGTACGCCTCTCAGCAGGCCAATCCCCACGGCTTGGGTAGAATCCGAAATTTGAAAAACACCCGCTAATATCATCAGTCCGGTTGCATATTTTAAAACCTCCATTTCATCATTGAATAGTTTAGGCAGGCCACTTCTTCCTATGAAAAGAATAACGGCACAAAACACTCCATACACCACCGCCATGGAAAAATTACTATAGCCAATTTTCCTGACCTGCTCTATATTCCCCTGCCCCCTTGCATTAGCTACCCTTATACTGCCCGCCGAGCTAATACCTAAAGACACCATATACGTAATTGCGGCCATATTTAAGGCAATCTGATGTGCCGCTTGTTGCACATAACCCAACCATCCTGACATTACCCCTGATACGGCAAATGCACCGGCTTCCATCCCATATTGAATAGCACTGGGTATGCCCACTCTGAGTATTTCTTTAATGCCAGAAATTTTTAATGAAAAAGCATGTTTAACATCCTGTAAATATGGCTTATAGGCCGATTTGTAAATGATTAATATGATGATGACAACAAATAATAAAAATCTGGAAATAAAAGTGGCTAATCCCGCCCCTTCAAGCTCCATTCTGGGAAACCCAAATTTCCCAAAAATGAAGAGGTAATTCAGGAATCCATTCACCGGTAAGGAGGCTAAAGAAAGATACATTGGCCATTTCGTCTCTCCTAATCCATCCGAAAACTGCTTTAACACCATAAATAAAATCATAGGTAACATGCTCCAGGTCATCCATCTTAAATAGGTTCCCGATAATTCCACCACTATTTTATCCTGTCCCATATTATGTAAAAGGAAATGCTGGGAATACTCAATACCCACAGCTAAAAATATCATCATAAAAAAAGCGACAAATAAACCATTTATAGCGATAACTAATGGTTTATTCATAAACCCATTTCCTATCGAATGGGCAACTAATGGAGAGATAGCCATCGTTAAACCTAATCCCAATACTAAGGGTATCGTCAATAAATTATTTACAAAACTGGCCGCTGCCAACTGGCTGCTATGTATAGCACCAACCATAGCTGTGTCAATAACGCCAAGGAACATTTGCGATAAATTACCTAATATAATTGGCCATCCCAGATACAATGTCTCCTTTATCTCTTTACGCATTTTTTCAAATTTGTTGCAAAGGTATCATTTTTAAAGCGCTAAATTGACCCGGAAAACGTTTCGGTGAATTATTTAACCTGACTACTTTCAATCTTATTTTATCTATTCATAGGATTAAAAATTTTTGTAAATCCTTATCATTACCAATGAAGGATTAACTTGAAACTGCTGAATTAACTGGTTATCAGCCCATAAATCACCTAACGTCAAGTTTCTTTGATTAAAAATATTTTTAACCTCAAGCACCAGAAAATACTTCTCATTTATCGGAAATTTACCTACCGCTTTGGCCCAAAACCAAGGTTTATTGCCTGTCAATTTCCCCGGCAAGTAATCCACAATAATATTCACAGTACTTTTTTTCCAAATATTCCACTGAAGGTTTCCCGAAGACATAAATTGAGTTAAAACAGATAAGTCACCTCTGTCCGTTGTTGTTTGCCTGTGATAAATACCTGGAGAAAGCACCACACCCAATGTACCAACCTTTAGTCTTACATCCAGTTTTCCCGATAAATGATAAAACACATTTTCTCCTACCCATTGATCCAATCCAAATAAAAAGTTTTGCCTGGAGGCATTTATGTTAAGCCCAAAAGAAGCAGATTGCTGAATGAAATATTTATCGATGTTCCATTGGATAATCATACCTTTCGAAAGCCTGAAGGCATATTTTTCGATCAACCAATCAGGCTCAACACCAGAAATCGTTCTATTCCCCAAATAAGGAGATTTGTAGTTCAAGGTAAAACTTGCCTGCGATTCCCACTGTTTTTTGTTGTCCGAATAAATCAATCTGTTTTTAAATTGGGTACTCCGCGGAATGATCAACTCGTCCATGCCTGTCTCTCTCTGTAAAATGCCCGTTCTGATTTGCCCCTTAAAAATCTGCCCGGCATCGGGTAAAACAGGGGTAAGTTGCAAGACAGACTCATAGGTAAACTTTTTCGATAGCCCAAGTTTATACCTTAAGTTTCCTTCCAAAAGAAAGGTATTTTTCCTTGTTTCTACAAAAGAGCGCAGATACTTAAAGGAGGCAGGCCCCGCACTACCAGAAACGGAGAGAAGGTGCGATTTTTTTATCCATTCTCTTTTTCCCCCAATCCATATAAGATGATATAATAAATTTACTTTCCGCAAAGCCCGTTCTTCCCCCTGTAAATAGGCATTAAAATGATTTTGTTGAACATGCGATCCAATCTCCCATTGATATGTTGGATGTATAAGCAAACCCTGAAGTCTGGAAAAATAATTTGATTGCCCTACATATTGAGTGTTAAAGGACTGCCTTTTGTCAATCTGCCAATCGTAGGTATCCTGCATTTTATCAAAATGACTCCACGATTTTACTCTCCAAACCATTGAATTATTGGGCTTTAGAATCCAATCTACATGCAAATCTCCCAATAATCTTTCATTTAATAAGCCCTCTGTTGAAGTTAATGGAGAAAACTCATTGCTACTTAGTGAATCCATTTTACTCATGGTTAGTAATTCCTTCACCCCATTGAAACGAAAACTTATATTTGATTTCCCGGAAAGATTAATCCTTCCGTCTGAATTCACCTTAAATCTATTGACATTATCATTCTGTATCCATTGTTGCCTCCAGGTTCTTTGTGACAAAAGCTGATTGGTAAAGTTACTATTCTGAAAATAATCTGTTGACAGCAGGCCATCAACCTGCATATTTATAAAACTCTCTTTCCCAAGCTTCCAGTGAGGTCCACCCGCAAAATTGATACTTTTACCCTGGTTAAAACGAGATTGTGAGAGAATTACAGGAAAAAAAGAAGGGAAAACAAACCAACTAAGTAAATTCATTGGTTGGAAAGCACTATTCAAATCATCGGAATAATCAATAATCATTTTTTTTCCTGGCGACAAATCATTAAAAGTATTCGCTTCAGCAAAGGAAAGGAACTTTATTTTTTTCTGGATACGATAGCCACTAAATCCCGCCATGCCCATGGGTGCCAAACCAAGGCCAACAAAAGCATCTCCAATCCATTTGCCCTTGAACGTATTTTTAACTTCGATATCTAAAACCAAGTGATCACTTTGATTTAAAGATTTCAATAAAGGATTTGCCTCAAATTTATTTATGAACCTAAATTCATTAGCCATACCAGCGGGCATTCTCTTTGTAGCTTTCGAATAATCATTTCCCAACAGGTCATCACCGTCCCAAAGCACCTTACTTACTCTTTTACCTCTGAAATAAAGAAAGCCATCTTCTGCGACCCTTACCCCTGGTAGTTTAGCTAAAAGATCCTCTAAAACCCGCTCCGAACCGTCCTGAAAAAAAACAGGTTTAAAAACAGTGGAATCTCCCCTATCGTAATAAGAAAGGGATTTTTCTTTTATGATTATTTCATCAAGCTGAATAGAAACTCCCTTTAGTTTAATTAACCCCAGAAAGGTAGAGGTAGAATCTAATGGATTTAAAAATAATGTATCTGTTTGCCAGCCTATTGCATTAAAACAAAGAAAACCATTTACTAAAGGTTCATGGAAAAAGAGTTGAAAATTCCCTGAAGAGTCCGCCCATCCGTAGGTTAAAAGCTTGTTGTTTCCTAATAGTTTTTGGTACAATTGTACCTGCACAAAAGGAAGTTCCTCTAAAGAATCATCTACTATTCTTCCTGATAAAGACAAGCCTGATTGAGAGGAAAGAGAAGTAAGTATTAAAAGGAAGAGGGATAGCAAAAAAAACTTATTTTGCATAGCTAAGGCAATTTCCGCTCCCAAAATCTTGGAGCGCCTGATTGTTTCATTTCAACATGAATATTGCCAGATCTCTCTAAATTGCGTTTCATTTTATCGGCTATGAACTGGTAGAATTTTTCAGCATCTTTATATTGAGCTTCAAAAAAAGTAGCGAAAGGCACTTTTCGTGCTTCACAAGGGGGAGCATCTATTCTTGCCGAAGTATCAAGAATAATCTGAAAAGAATAAAATTGAAAAACCACCTCAGATTCCTTATCCTTTGCTTCTAGAATTAAACCAGGTAAACCATTTAACTTCCAGGGACCATTTGGGAAAGGTAATGAAGGGGCATACCAGGATTCATATTCCCGCCCCCTAAAGGAAGTAAATGCCTGCTTACAAGAAAATCCACCTATAATTTTTTCATTATCAGATATTTCCCATACCAATTTGGGTATCTCTTCCGTGATTTGAAAGGTATTGCCAATCATTGTTTGCTCAAAGGAATGAAGTAAACCCATGCTCCTGTCCATAAAATACCAACGGTCTGGCTCTGCAGTAACCACGGTTAATTCTTGTCTTTCTTCATTGGCAGAATCAAAACCTGCCGTTCCATGCAGAATAAATAAGGATTTGTCCTGCTTTAATTTTAAGGTTGAGTATCGTGAAAAACCTTCCTCGGCGGATGTCGCAAAACCTTGAGGTTGAGCATATTGAATTTCATAAGATTGGGAGAAGATAAAAAAGGGAAGGATCCATGAAAAGATAGAAAAAGTTAATTTCTTCATTATTTACAGATTATAGATCGGGAGGGGCATCTGTATTTTCCGTTGAAAATCAAACAGATAGCAATACAAAAACATTAGGGGAAATTTTTGTAAGTTCCCTCCCGATCAAGATGATTATTAAACCACTACTTTAAGGCATCTCTTGCCGAAGTTGCCGCTTCGCGCAATGCAGCCATAGCCTCATTAAAGGCACCGCGACAGGTTGGTGCCGATACGGAAACTTCCATCATTACAAATCCAATGCTGGCGCGTAGGGTAATGCGACAATCATCTAAAGCAGGAGTCGAAAAATGATCCATTAAAACCGTCTCTTTCGTTTCCAATACGGCTTCTTCCAATAAAGTGTTTTTACTGTACCCCTGGAAAGCTGCTGCCATCAACAATAGGGTAAATACAATTTGTTTCATTTGCAATAAATTAAAAAGATGATTAATAACCGGCCCGGTTTGAGACGCAATTACACCTATTTTAATCTGCCTTGCAAGGGGCACTCAATGAAACACCTGCGTTTCCAAAAAAACGATAAAAAATTTTAAGTAATTTAAATACTTGATAATCAATATTTTATTTATAAAATTATAGCCTGATTAATTTCCTGGCAGATTGGAATACACCCTTTACTGTCCATTCTAATAAAGAACTCTGATTAACACTTTACCAGATACCCGCGATTCTGACATCCTTTTTAATGTCATAAAACGGATACGGCATGGCGTGAACATGGGTAGGATTAATAAAAGATTGGTCTTCATTGAAATCAAAAAGCATAGGCTTTCCCGCATTGGTCCTTAAAAGAAAATCAAATTGCATAGCTGCTGCGCCCGATGACTCCCCATTTTTCGAAATTACAGGAGCTAAAGACATCATTCTACTGTGTGAAGTGATATAAAAATCGGCCGCTAAAAGCTCTCCTTTTTCATCGGCAATGCCCGACAAAAACCCCCATCCTCTATGCAAAGCATTATATATAATACGCAATAAAGCATGTTTGTCTTTTTCGCGGTTCCGCCTGTTTCCAGGACCGTTTTTTTCGTAAAATGCAGCATATTGCTCCGGCGTAATACTTTCCGACGACATCAATCCAATAGCGATAGACTTATCTAACGCATTTCTAAAAACAGGAGAATATCTGTCAGCCAAATTTTCATAAGACTGCAATAAACTGAGTACGTGATTTGTTTTCTCACTTACCTTAAATCCATGAATTTCCGCTGGTTTACATTCCTCACTCACTCTCATATTTATTAGCCTGTATTCCTCAGGCATAGCATCAAAAAAATACTTTACCCGATGTGAATTGAGTGGCGCATAACTAAAAATCCCTAGTTCTCTTATAAAAGAAGGCTGGTAAATTTCCATTTTGTGCAAACCCGGCCTGTAAATTAAAGGCATAACCGCCTGATAATCGTCCTCAATCAAGGCAGTCCATGATTTACCTATGAAATCTAAATACCATACATACCCAAAAATATTACCGTTATAGGAATAGTGTACGCAACTATTCCATTTAACCTTATCAATATCTTCTCTTTTAACCCACTTAACCGCCATAAAAAAAATTTAGTTTCAATAATTCCGCTATATTTGGAAATAAAAATACAAGTACATGAAAACAATTATATTGAACTCAAACCTACATTGTGGTCATTGTGTTCGCAGTATTACAGGATTTTTAGATGAAATAACAGAATTAACCTCTTGGGAAGTGGATTTGAAGCATCCCGATAAAAGAATAATTGCCCAGGGAAATGATGATTTGATGGCACAGAAACTTATCGATGCCATTGAGGAAGCCGGATATGAGGCAAAAGAAGCGATGCCTGAAATTTCTTAGAACTGGTGCTTTCGCTTTGTTTGCGAAAAATATCCCCGCCCTAAATAGATAAATGCCAAAAGACTTATTGAGATACTGGTGAAAAACATTTTTGTCGATTTTAATATTAAGACCCCTCATTCTTATTTTATGATGCCTGTATAAATAGTTATTTTTATTTTTTTCATAACCAAATACATTACAAATATTATTTATATAACAAGCCGAATGATATTTACTTAACATATATTTAAAAATTTTATTGGATAATCAATGATTTATATTAATTTTATATTCTAAATTGTTTGTATTAATCAAAAATAATATAATCAATTCCTTTACATTTTTAGGTTTTTAAGCTTCATTAAGATGAATAAAATAATTACAATTCCCCTGTTTATTTGTTTGTTTTCAACAGTAATTCTTGCTCAGGACAGCATTCCCCAGCTTCCTAAGCCTACTTTAGAGATGACGGTAAAAAAGGATTCTTCAACACAACCTGACCCATGGGAATTAGGACTTGTCTTTGGTGGTGGTTACTACTTCGGCGATTTATTATCTCTGGGAAGTATGAAATTAAATACTTTCAAGCCTGGTGGCGCTTTATTTCTGCGGAACAATGTAAGCAATAGGTTCTCCCTGCGTTTTCAGGCTATGTACACCGGAATTTCTGGTAATGGATCAAATCTTTTAGATGCTAACGAACCCGTTACTTCATTTTCATTTAAATCAACCATTTTTGAAAGTTCCATTTTATTAGAATGGGATTTTCTGGGTGCCAAAAGATTCCCTTCAAAAGGAGGGTTCAAAAAAATATTTTCACCCTATATTTTCGTGGGTGCTGGCGTAGCTTCGAGTTGGACATTACCCAGGTATCCTAACAATATTCCCAGTGCGGCGGCCAATATAACCAAAGATAGTATTCAGGCAGGAAGAACCAATTCAATGGTCACCGTTCCTTTTGGCATAGGCGCTAAGCTCGATATATCAAGAAGACTAATGCTTGCCTTCGAATGGGGCGCAAGACCAACCTTCTCTGATTACATTGACGGAATTAGTTTATCAGCTAATAAAGATAATAAAGACTGGTATAATTTTGGGAATGTTCAACTGATTTATCGTTTTCCATACAAAGCGAAACCAGTTAAATCTCCTTCAAAAGATAATACTTCAAACCCTACTTTTGCCGATAAAGACGGTGACGGTATTCCAGACTCTGCCGATCGTTGCCCCGACGTTGCTGGTGTGCTAAGAGGATGTCCCGATGGTGATGACGATGGCGTTTCCGACCTGGAGGATAAATGTCCTAACGAAGCAGGATTAGTTATTTTCGGTGGTTGCCCTGACACAGATGGTGACGGTATTCCGAATGCCGATGACGAATGTCCGGAACAAGCCGGTGTTGCCAGTAATCAAGGTTGCCCTTCTGGAACAGAAATAGATCGCGACGGCGACGGTGTACCCAATACTCAAGATGAATGTCCTGATATTCCTGGTAAAGCTACCTTTAAAGGCTGTCCCGATACTGATGGGGACGGTGTAATGGACAAAGAAGACCGTTGCCCTGTTACACCAGGTTCAATGGAAAACAGAGGTTGCCCGGTTATTAGAAGTGAAACAAAGGAAATTTTGAAATTTGTAACCCAAAATGTTCTTTTTTATACCAATAGCGCAAAACTTACTGACGAATCTTATGTCGTGCTAAACAAAGTGCTTGACGTTCTTCAGGATTACCCCGATTATGCTATGTTAATCAGTGGTTTTACTGATAATGTAGGAAATCAGGCAAGTAATCAAGCGCTTTCAGAAAATAGAGCAGCGGCTTGTTTAAACTATTTAGTTGGTAAAGGTATAGATCCGTCCAGATTAGTTTTCAGAGGTTTCGGTGAAGTAGCTCCGATAACGACGAATGATTCAGAGCAGGGTAGAAAATTAAATAGAAGAGTTGAATTTGCTTTGTTCTTAAAGTAAATCAACTGTAAATATAAGGGAAGATGGCCATACTTATTTGACCATCTTCCCCTTCTTTTATAAAGAAGGATATAAAGGAAACTGTTTCATATAGGTATGAACATTTTCCTTTACCATGGAATTAACCTTATCATTTTCAGGCTGTGAAAGGATGCTATCAATCCACTCTACCACCTGTAAAGCATCATTTTCTTTAAATCCGCGCGAGGTTATAGCTGCTGTTCCAATACGGATACCAGAAGTAACCATAGGGGAGAGTTTATCAAACGGCACCATATTTTTATTTACCGTAATGGATGCTTTTCCAAGCACTTCATCGGCTAACTTACCAGATAAACCTTTTTCTGAAAGATCCAACAGCATAAGATGGTTGTCTGTTCCCCCTGAAATTATTTTATACCCTTTTGCTAAAAAAGCATTTGCCATGGCTTGGGAATTAGCGATTACCTGTTTGCCATAATCTTTGAAAGAAGGTTGTAAGGCTTCACCAAATGCAATGGCTTTAGCGGCAATAACATGTTCCAAAGGTCCGCCTTGCATACCCGGGAAAACACCGCTATTTAAAATTTGGGACATTTTAATAACCGTCCCATTTTTTAAAGTACGTCCCCATGGATTATCCATATTACGACCCATCATGATGATACCTCCGCGGGGACCTCTCAATGTTTTATGGGTTGTGGAAGTAACGATATGGCAATGAGGCAGAGGATTATCAAGAATTCCAGCAGCAATAAGTCCGGCCGGGTGAGCAATATCAGCAAGAAGCAGGGCGCCTACTGAATCAGAAATTTCGCGAAAACGAAGATAATCCCATTCTCTGGAATAGGCCGAGGCACCACAAATAATCAATTTTGGCCGAACAGTTTCCGCTTTAGCCGCAACCTTATCCATATCTATTCTTCCTGTTTCTGCCTCAACCCCATAAAAATGAGGTGTATAAACCTTTCCTGAATAATTTACTGGCGAGCCATGGGAAAGATGCCCTCCGTGAGCTAAATCAAATCCTAAAATGGCATCTCCCGGTTCTAAAACAGATAAAAATACGGCAGCATTAGCCTGAGCGCCTGAATGAGGCTGGACATTCGCATATTCAGCACCAAATAACGTGCACAACCTTTCAATAGCTATTTGTTCAATTTCATCGACAACCTCGCAGCCACCGTAATATCTCTTACCCGGATAACCTTCCGCATATTTATTTGTCAAACATGACCCAGTAGCTTGAATAACCGCTTCACTGGTAAAATTTTCTGATGCTATTAATTCAATACCTTCTCTTTGACGATTTAACTCTTTGGAAATCAATGCAAATACTGGATCTGAATGGTTCATTGTGTAAATTTTGGAAAATTGATTTAAACTAATTTGAGCACGAAATTACAAAAGAATTATCTTTTTGCCGACATTTTTAATTCTTCCTAACCTATTTTAACAGAACTACCTGAAACGATTTTTATTTACTACCTTCGTTGCAAATTTATCCAATCCTTGGGATGAGCCGATCATTAGACAATATCAAAAAACCTATAAACGAAGCATTAAATGCCTTCGAGGGTCATTTCCGTAAGGCAATGGAAAGTCAGGTACCCTTACTTGACAAAATCACTTTTTATCTGGTAAAAAGAAAAGGCAAACAAGTCAGACCCATGTTTGTTTTCCTCTCCGCTAAAGTTTGTGGAGAAATATCAGAAGCTACCTTTCGCGCCGCTTCCATGATTGAATTGTTACATACCGCTACGTTGGTTCATGATGATGTTGTAGATGATTCCTTTCAACGAAGGAGTTTTTTTTCCATCAATGCGCTGTGGAAAAATAAAATTGCCGTACTTGTTGGTGACTATCTCCTTTCGCAAGGTATGTTGCTGGCTGTGAAAAATAAAGAGTATCTATTGCTCGAAATTGTTTCTCAGGCGGTAAAATCAATGAGTGAGGGTGAGCTACTACAAATTGAAAAAGCCAGGAGATTAGATATTGCTGAATCCGTTTATTACGATATAATAAGACAAAAAACAGCTTCTCTCATTGCCTCCGCCTGTAGCGCAGGTGCCGCTTCTGTTACTCCCGATATAGAAAAGGTAGAGCAAATGAGGCTTTTTGGTGAAAATATCGGTATGGCCTTTCAAATTCGGGACGATTTAATGGATTTTGGCGCCGATGATATCGGGAAACCCCTGGGTATCGATATTAAAGAAAAAAAAATGACGCTCCCTCTCATTTATGCATTGGCTCATTGTGACAGGTCCACCAAACGCTCCATTCTTTCCTTAATTCGAAATCATAGTGAAAATCCTGAAAAGGTAAATGAAGTGGTCCATTTTGTGCAACAATCAGGTGGCCTTCATTATGCAGAGATCCAGATGAAGTCTTTTCAAGAAAAAGCTTTCGATATCCTATATACCTTCCCAGTCTCAGACGCACGAAATTCTTTAGAAGATTTGGTGAATTTCGTCACAGAAAGAAAAAAATAAACCCTTATTTTTGACAATAACCTTATTCAAACTTTCTTATGGTTGAAGTAAAATTATTTTCTGGGACTCAATCGAAATATCTGGCAGAAAAAATTGCAGATTATTACGGTCAGGGTATCGGAGATTTAAAAGTCAACAGATTCAGTGACGGGGAAATGCAACCCGTTTACAATGAATCTATTAGGGGTGCTTATGTATTCCTGATCCAATCTACTTTCCAGCCAATGGATAATCTGATGGAACTTCTTCTCATGATTGACGCCGCCAAAAGAGCTTCTGCCGGATATATTTCAGCGGTAATCCCTTATTTTGGCTATGCTCGTCAAGACCGAAAAGATAAACCGAGGGTGCCTATTTCAGCAAAATTAATTGCCAATTTGCTTCAGGCCGCTGGAGTAGATCGTATTATGACTATGGATTTACACGCGGATCAAATTCAAGGTTTTTTTGATATTCCCGTTGATCACTTAAGAAGTGAAGCCATATTTTTCTCTTACCTCGAGGAATCAGCCGATTTATCCAATGTGATTTTTGCCAGCCCCGATGTTGGTGGTGTAAAAAGGGCAAGAGCTTACGCCAAGCATTTTGGAAGAGACCTGGTGATTTGTGACAAGTACAGAGAAAAAGCTAATGAGGTTTCTGGCATGACCGTCATCGGAAATGTGGAAGGCAGTGATGTTATACTCGTTGATGACCTCGTTGATACCGCAGGGACTTTATGTAAAGCGGCCGATGCATTGATGCAGGGTGGTGCCAAAAGAGTTCGCGCCATTTGTACACATCCCGTTCTTTCTGGAAACGCCTTGAAAAATATTGAAAAGTCACAATTGGACGAATTACTGGTGTGTGATACCATTCCCCTCCAATTCACTTCTCCTAAAATTAAAGTTCTTTCGTCAGCTAAACTATTTTCTAGAGCCATACGAAATACGCACGAACATCGATCTATTTCTGCCCTTTATGTAGATAAAAAGACAGAAAAATATTAAAAGTTCCACGTTTTTAATTTTTTAGGTATATTTGCCGTTCATTTTTAAAAAAATATTATAATGGAAGTAATTGCAGTAAAAGGCGAAAAAAGAGCAGCCTTAGGAAAGAAAGCTACAAAAGCACTTCGCAATGATGGCCGTATTCCTTGTGTTATCTATGGCACAGGTAATTTAGTTCATTTTTCTGTGAAGCCACTTGATGTCAGATCTGTCATCTACACCCCTGATTTTCATATTTTGAAAATTGAGGTGGACGGTACCAGCTATAGCGCTATCTTAAAGGATTTTCAACAAAGTCCCCTAAAAGATAATGTAACGCATATCGATTTCCTTCAGATTGCCGACGGTCATCCCGTTAAATTAGAAATTCCTTTGCGTTGTAAGGGAGCTTCTGTAGGTGTAAAATCAGGTGGAAAATTGATTCAGAAGTTACGCCGTATAAAGATTAAAGCTATGGCTGAAAATATCGTAAATGAACTATTTATTGATATCACTACTATGGATTTAGGTCAATCTCTTAGAGTTCGCGATATTCCAGTGCCAAACGGCATTGAAATTTTAAATAATGGCAGTATTCCAGCCGTTACCATCGAAATTCCAAGAGCGCTTCGTTCTGCTGCAGCTGCTGCGGATAAAGATACTAAGAAGAAGAAATAATTTGTTGCCAATCTCAAATAGGTAACATGAATAAAGTTGCTGATTTACGTGTTGCTGCCGTTCAATCCAATATAATTTGGCAAAATGTCGATGGTAATTTAGCTTATCTCAGTAATCTTCTTTCCCCTCTTTCCGGAAGTACAGATATTATTGTACTTCCGGAAATGTTTTCTACAGGCTTCACTATGAATCCTTCTGTCGTCACGCCCGACGAACAAGAACTTACTTTACTTTGGATGCAAAATATGGCGGCTGATTTCTCCTCAGCTGTTTGTGGCAGTATTGTTTTCTGTGAAAAAGAAAAGTATTATAACCGGTTTATCTGGGTAGATGAAAATGGTAATTACTCTTTTTACGATAAACAACATTTGTTTTCTTTTGCCGGCGAACACCTTCATTACACTCCTGGTAATGAAAAAATAGTCATTCAATACAAAGGATGGCGAATTCTCCCTCAGATTTGTTACGATCTGCGGTTCTCGGAATCATCTATGAATGCACTTGGGCATTACGATATTTTATTATACGTTGCCAATTTTCCATCGGCGAGACAATATGCCTGGGATTCCCTGTTAATTGCCCGTGCCATTGAAAACCAATCTTATACTATTGGTGTAAATCGGGTGGGTATAGACGGGAATAACCATGAATACGGCGGAGGTTCCGTTATTTTATCTTACGATGGAATACCTCTTTCTACAGCGGGCAAGGAAGAGCAAATCATGACCTATTCATTATGTTTTGACCATCAAATGGCGTTCCGCACACAATTTCCTTTCCTCAACGACATAAAGGTTTTTGGTTAGACGAAGGAATTTGTTATCTTTGCCTTTTCGGAACCTTTATATGAGAAATCTTTTACTTTTAACGCTTTTTTTATCCTCACTGACCAGGCTAAATGCTTCCCTGGCGACTGACTCAGTATTGATTTCCAGAGATAGTATCGTTTTATTTTCAAAAAACTTCATAGGACTACCCTATCGTTATGCCAGCAGAAGCCCTGCAAGAGGAGGGTTCGACTGCTCTGGCTTCACAATGTATGTTTTTAAAAAATTCGGCATACAACTCTCTCCTTCTTCCTCCGCTCAATCTTTACAAGGCGACAAAATACTTTTAAAAAATGCCATTCCTGGTGATTTAATGTTTTTTCGTCGTTCGAAACGGGGAAGAGTTTTTCACGTTGCTTTAGTTTGTAAGGTTATTAAAGACTCCATTTTTATCATCCATAGCACCTCACACGGCGGATTGAGAATAGATAATCTGGCCACCTCCAATTATTGGAGGTCAAAATATAAATCGGTTCGAAATGTTCTGCCAGGTGCCAGAAATTATACCGCACCAGTAGATAGTATTTTACAGGAACCCTTATTAACAGCCGATATCATCGCTGGATCAGAAGATCCACCCATTCAGGATCGCCAGCCTTTTGAAAAAATTAATTTACTTCCCACTTTAGCTATAATGCCTAAGTGGAAGTCAACGGTACTAACCAACCAATAAAACCAACGAGTTATTGAAACCACCTGAAGAAGGTAATTTGAGTATTTTAAATTTTACGCATGAAAAATCTAATCTTGTTTGGTCCTCCAGGCTCAGGAAAAGGGACCCAGGCGGCTAAGTTGGTCGAAAAGTATGGCTTGTTACATATTTCTACGGGAGATTTGTTTAGAAGTGAAATGAGCCAGGATACCCCTTTAGGTATTGAGGCAAAGAATTATATCGCTAAAGGTCAGTTGGTTCCCGATGAGGTAACCATTGGTATGTTGCGAAATCGCGTCATTTCAAATCCGGATGTACCTGGATATATTTTCGACGGTTTTCCAAGAAATATAGCTCAATGTGAGGCTTTAGACGAACTTCTTTCCTCGTTAAATCAAGATATTCATCGCCTTCTGATGCTCGAAGTGGCCGACCAGGAAATCATATCCCGCATTTTATCACGGGGGCAGTCTTCAGGTAGATCAGACGACAATGATCCTGCTATTATTCAACATAGAATAGACGTTTATAAGTCGGAAACTATGCCTGTATTTGGATATTACGCCGAAAAAGGAAAAGCTTTTAAAATGGACGGAATTGGTACCATTCAACATATATTCGAAGCGTTGTGTCGTTCTTATGACGAAACAACTTAAATATTTTACCCTAAACCTCTTATGGCTGAGCAAAATTTTGTTGATTTCGTGCGTGTTTGTTGTCGCTCCGGTTCTGGTGGTGGTGGTGCCGTACATTTTTATAGAGATAAATTAAATGCCAAAGGTGGTCCCGATGGTGGTGACGGCGGAAGAGGAGGGCATATCATTCTGGAAGGAAATAGAAATGTTTGGACGCTTCTTTCTTTGAAATACCGAAAACATGTTATCGGCGATAATGGTGGAAATGGTGGTGATAAAAATGCGCATGGCGCCAATGGAAAGGATATAATATTACAAGTTCCACTAGGTACCGTAGTGAAAAATGCGGAAACCAATGAGATCGAAGCGGAAATTACCCGCCATGGCGAAAAGAAAATTGTCACACCTGGAGGTAGAGGCGGTTTAGGTAATTACCATTTTCGCAATCCCGTAAATCAATCGCCTCGTTATGCCCAACCTGGTGAAGCTGGCCTGGAGGAATGGAAAATACTTGAACTGAAAGTTTTGGCCGATGTCGGTTTGGTTGGATTCCCGAATGCCGGTAAATCTACCCTGCTTGCCGCTATATCTGCCGCAAAACCAAAAATTGCAGATTATCCCTTCACTACCCTCGTGCCAAATCTTGGTATCGTTTCCTACCGCGATAATCATTCCTTTGTAATGGCCGATATTCCTGGCATTATCGAAGATGCTCACTTAGGTAAAGGATTGGGCGTAAGGTTCTTACGCCATATCGAAAGAAATGCCTCGTTACTTTTTATGGTTCCTGCCGATGCGGAAAATATTGCAACTCAGTACCATATTCTACTAAATGAACTGGCTAAATACAATATAGAATTATTGGATAAACCCCGATTATTAGCCATAACTAAATCGGACCTTTTAGACGAGGAGTTGATCTCTCTCATCAAAGCAGAATTACCTGAAAATGTTACCGTCGTTTTTATTTCAGCGGTCTCAGGTTATGGTATCGATAAGCTCAAAGATCTTATCTGGAGTCAAATCAGTTCTTCCATCAGAGACCAAAAAGCTCAGCCTATGGAACTCGAAAAACAAGTGCTTGTCGTTCCTCATAGAGAATTCAAACCCAATAAGAATAATAGACAGGCTTCAGGTCATAACGAAGATGACTTTATTGTATTGAATGAATTTGATGATTCAGGATTCCCAGATCCAAAGAATTTTGAAAATTGGGAAGAGAAAGAATCTGAAATTATAGAAGAAAAACCTATCGATTAACTCCCTTATCCCCCTATTTTAACCATGGCATCACCTAAAACTGAATGGGCTCTCGCAGAATTGTTCGAATCCTGGGCTGGTGTGCCACCTGATCTTATTTTACCCCTGGCCCCTTCCGGTTCAGATAGAATTTATTACCGGTTACAAAAAAATGATAAGGTCGCTATTGGCACCTACAGCCCTCATGCCAAAGAAAGTCTAGCTTTCTTAAATTTTAGTAAGCATTTTCACGAAAGAAAATTACCAGTTCCAGCCATTTATGCCGAAAATTTAGACGCTAAAGTGTATCTCCAGGAAGATTTAGGTTCCACAACCCTTTACAGCTTCCTCCTTCAAAATCAACTTCAGTTTCCTGATTCTTTGGTTCAATTGTACAAAAAGGTAGTAGAAAAATTAGCTCATTTACAGATTAATGGAAGTAAAGAGCTTCAATATACCTATTGTTTTCCAAAGGAATCCTTTGACAGAGAATCAATGTTTTGGGATTTCAACTATTTTAAATACCATTTCCTTTTACCCAGCCAGGTAGGTTTCGATGAGGTTGCCCTGGAGAAAGATTTTCACCAGTTAGCCGATTTTCTGCTTCAAGCCGATAATGAATATTTTATGTTCCGTGATTTTCAGTCAAGGAATATTCTAATCCGAAATGGAAATCCTTATTTTATTGATTATCAAGGAGGAAGAAAAGGTGCATTACAGTATGACCTAGCCTCCCTTTTGTACCAGGCTAAGGCAAATATTCCCAACGATATCAGAGAATCTCTTATTCAACATTACTTAGATACCGCTTCTCAGTTAACCGATATAGACCGCGATTCCTTCCTATCCTATTTCTATGGTTACGTTTTAATGCGAAACATTCAGGTACTTGGCGCTTATGGTTTCAGAGGTATATATGAAAGAAAAGCACATTTTTTGCTGAGCATTCCCTACGGACTGAAAAACATACAATGGTTGCTCGAAGAAGGTAAAATACCGCTCGCCCTCCCTGAAATCACCCGCTGTTTACAAGCCATAATAAAGAGTCAGAAATATGATCCTTATGACAAATCAAAAGGGGAAAATTCTTTATTGAAAGTTTTTGTAAATAGTTTTAGCTACCATAAAAGGCAAATACCCGTGGAGAGTTCGGGAAATGGAGGTGGCTTTGTTTTTGATTGCCGCTTTTTACATAATCCCGGTCGATACGAACCTTACAAGAAATTATCGGGAAAGGATGAATCCGTTATTAATTTCTTGAAACATTTCAGTGATATGGAGCCTTTCCTCAATAACGTTTACAGAATAGTTGACGCAGCAGTGGAAAATTACCTGGAAAGAAGTTTCACCCATTTAGAGATAAATTTTGGCTGCACCGGAGGGCAACACCGATCCGTCTATGCTGCCGATCAATTAACCGCCCACCTGAAAGATAAATATGGTATTGAGGTAACGCTTAACCATTTAGAACAGGCCAACTGGTCAAAGGAAAATTAACTATCTATTATAAAAGCCTACCCATTTTCCAATATGATTTCAAATAAATATTGAATTGGCTCGACTTCAGTGTATTGCCTGTCAACAAAAAAGTGGCAAAGGCACTGAAAATCGACATATTTCTCGTTGACCAGCGTACTACTAAGTATTATATTTCCAAATTGTTGCTGCTTCTTTTCAGCTTCATCCAACTTGAAGGGAGGTTTTAAATAGTATCTCTCAATTGTTTCCAATCCCTTTGAAGTTTCAAAGATTCTTTTGTCGGCCAACTGCTTCTGATAACCGATGGACTGGATTTGATCCCTGAAAAATTCCATAAAAAATTGGGCCTCCATAAGCGTGTCCGTATCGGTAAACTTCCAATGAATACCTACGCTACTTTGATTTATTAAAAATCGGAGAGATTTATCAACTTCTTTGGGTAAAGATTTATAAAGTTCAAATTGATTCATCAGCCAGGAACATTTATCCTTGCAAGCTGAGCTATCAAACCACTCTCTGTAGGCCAATAAAAAAGAGTCATCTCTTTCAATGACGGTATGATTCATTAATTTTTTCAATCCTTCGGGTTATGTTATGAAACATGATGGCGTAACAATCCATTTCACCTCAATGTTTCCTCCATTCTTAAAATAGCTTATAAATTGTATATTTGCCTTTTCAAAAGAAATAAAATATGAGCGACCAAACGCCTGAACTACCCGAAAATTCAGAGGCTCCCGATGAAATCGTCAGCCTTCAAGGTATGTATCAGGATTATTTTCTTGACTATGCGTCTTATGTGATTCTAGAGCGAGCGGTGCCCGCAGTCTTGGATGGCTTAAAACCCGTTCAACGAAGAATTTTGCATGCCATGAAAGAGATGGATGACGGCAGGTATAATAAGGTGGCCAATATTATTGGACAAACCATGCAATATCATCCTCACGGTGATGCTGCCATTGGAGATGCCTTAGTGAACATGGGGCAAAAGGAATTGCTCATAGATACGCAAGGAAATTGGGGGAATATCCTTACGGGAGACGGGGCTGCTGCCTCCCGATATATTGAGGCAAGACCCACTAAATTCGCCCTTGAAATAGCTTTTAATCCGCAAACCACCGAATGGCAACTGTCTTACGACGGTAGAAAAAGAGAGCCAATTCATCTTCCTGTGAAATTTCCACTATTATTGGCGCAGGGAGCAGAGGGAATTGCCGTCGGTCTTTCCACAAAAATTCTACCTCATAATTTTATAGAAATCATTGATGCGGCTATCAAAAGATTGAAAAACGAGGAAGTAATTATTTATCCTGATTTTCAAACGGGTGGTTTCATTGATATAACTGATTATCAACAAGGTAAAAGAGGAAGTAGAGTAAAAGTTCGTGCTAAAATTGAAAAAACAGATAAGAACGTTCTTATTGTCCGGGAACTACCCTTCGGCGTTACGACCACTACCCTCATTGAAAGTATTATAAAGGCAAGCGATAAAGGAAAAATTAAAATAAAACAAGTCGTTGATAATACTGCAGAAAATGTAGAAATTGTCATCGATTTAGCTCCCGGCGTTTCTCCGGACGTTACTATTGACGCACTGTTTGCATTTACCGATTGTGAGATTTCTATTGCGCCGAATGCATGTATTATTCAAAATGAAAAACCCCGTTTCCTCTCGGTTCAAGATTTACTGGACATTGCTGTCGATCATACCAAAGCACTCCTTAAGTTAGAACTGGAAATAAAGGAAAAAGAATTACTTGAAAAATGGCATCACGCCAGTCTGGAAAAAGTTTTTATTGAAAATAGAATTTATCACGATATCGAGGAATGTGAAACCTGGGAAGCTGTTTTGGAAACCATTGCCATAGGTTTGAAAAAATACGTGGTTGAGCCCCATGAGATCATTGAGCCGTCGGACCATCGACTTAGATTGCTAAGATCTATTACACAAGATGATATTGCCCGTTTGACCGAAATTAAGATTAAAAGAATATCAAAATATAACACTTTTCAAGCAGATCAATTTATTGCTCAGCTGGAAAAAGATTTGGAAAGAGTGCGCTTTGACCTCGCCCATTTAATAGATTATACCATTAACTATTATTCAAACTTATTAGACAAATACGGAAAAGGCAGGGAACGAAAAACAAAAATTATCACTTTCGATGCCATCGCGGCTACCGAGGTCGTAGCAAATAACGCAAAACTATATGCGAATAAAGCCGATGGTTTTGTTGGTTTTGGTCTTAAGAAAGATGAATTTATCAGTGATTGTTCCGATATTGATGACATCATTGTATTTAGAAATGATGGTTATTTCCTGGTAACACGTATTGCAGAAAAAACTTTTGTTGGTAAGGACATCATCCATGTGGCCGTTTGGAAGAAAAATGACGAACGAACTACATATAATGCCGTTTATACAGATGGATCAAGTGCAAAATCTTTTGTAAAAAGATTCAATGTTACGGCGATTACGAGAGATAAGGAATACCCAATTACTCAGGAAACAAAGGGTAGTAAACTTCATTATTTTTCCGTAAATCCTAATGGTGAAGCGGAGGTAATTCAGGTTCAGCTAAGCCTTGGATGTAAAGCAAAGATTAAAATGTTTGAGTTTAATTTTGCGGAATTAGCCATAAAAGGACGGTCCTCACAGGGAAATATGCTAACAAAATACCCATTACGAAATATCAAGTTAAAGGCAGCGGGAAGATCGACCATCGGCGCATTGAAAATTTGGTTAGACGAAGTTTCCGGAAGACTGAATACAGAAAATAGAGGCCGATTCCTCGGTGAATTCGATACTGGTGACGAGTTATTGATCCTTTACAAAAATGGGAGTTATATTACTACCCCACTTGATATTACCAAAAGATTTCAGTCTGCCGATTTTCTATATATCGGCCAATGTAACCGGGCGGATGATACCATTACGGCGGTTCATTATGACGGGCATAAAGGTTGGACTATGGTAAAAAGGTTCCACATAGAAACGACACAAGCTGATCAACGATTCAGTTATCTAACCGATCATCCCGAATCTCAACTGCTCTTTTTAAGTGTTGAACCTTCCCCTAAAATTAAATTTCAAATTAAAGTGGGGAATAAAAAATCAGAGGGAGAAGCGTTGTTAACGGACATTGTCGATATTAAAGGGTGGAAAGCCGTTGGAAATCGCTTAAGTGACAAAAAAATAAGCGAAATTGAAGTTATTGAACCACTTGATACGGAAGAACCGCCTATTGTTGAAGAAGGACAACAAACTCTTTTTTAGAGGTAAGCCTTAATTTTTAAGGTAATATGACAAATCTTAGTATTTTTGATAAAATTAAACCTTTTTTATGAAGACGCACTTGAAGGTATTAACGCCGCATGCCATTTGTTTAAGTATTTTAATACTCGTAAACTTAATTTATTTTCTACCTCAATTTCAAGGAAAGGAAATAACTCAGGGAGATATTGTATCATATAATGGTGCTTCTGTTGAGATTAGTAATTATGCCAGTGAAAAGGGAGAACCTCTTTTTTGGACAAATGCTATGTTTGGAGGAATGCCTACCTACATGATTGGCATTAGTCTGAATAGTTTTTATCTGGACTGGGTGGCAACCTACTTACAATTAAAGTTCAGTTATCCTATGGGCGTATTTTTAGCTCAAATGATAGCCTTTTATATCCTGATGACCGTCATGGGAATAAGTCCCTATCTCTCAGTTATTGGGGCCATCGCCTTTGGATTTACTACGAATAATTTTGTCTTATTCGAAGCAGGTCATAACACCAAATTAGGTACTATCGTTTTTAATCCTCTGGTACTTGCCGGTTTATTCCAACTTTACATTAAAAGAAAATATATATTAGGGGGCATACTTTTTTCTATAGCAACTGCCTGTACTTTGTATGCAAACCACCCCCAAATGACTTATTATTTTATAATATCCTGCGTCATTTTAGCTGGATTCTGGCTTGTGCAAAGTATTAAGGAAAAGGACTTCAATCATTTGGCTAAAACTGCTTTTTCGGTTACTATTGGAGCCGCTTTAGCACTTGCAGCCTCCTCAGCCAATGTTTTCATCGCATTGGACTACTCTAAAGATACTTTGAGAGGAGAACCCATCTTAAAAAATGAAAGCGTTGGACAAATCCAATCAACCGGTGCAGCTTCAGTTGAAAAACCAACCGATGGATTAACCTGGGACTATGCCATGCAGTGGAGTAATAATTTTCAAGATGTACTGTCCATGCTTATTCCATCCGCTGCTGGTGGAAGCTCAAATGAAGAAGTTAGCAAAGGAGAAACTTTTAACCTTTTGAAAAACGGTGGTAATGCGGTAAGTTCCAATGGAAATATGCAGTTACCCCTTTATTGTGGTGCCCTGCCCTTTACCAGTGGCCCTAACTATTTAGGAGCCTCCGTCATATTTTTATTTCTCCTTGGCTTTTTTTTGGAAAAAGGCAGCTTACGCTGGTGGCTTTTAACCTCATTCCTTCTTACCGCATTACTCTCTATGGGTAAGAATTTTTCTATGCTACAAAGCTTGTTTTTTGATTATTTGCCTCTTTATAATAAATTCAGGGCACCAAGTTCTATTTTATCCATAACCCCTCTATTCCTTCCAATTCTTGGAATCTTAGGTTTAAATGGCATTATTTACAGGAAATATAGTAATGAGTTAATATTAAAATCATTAAAAAACGCATTTTTTATTACTGGCGGAATTCTCTTGTTTTTTATTCTGTTTGGTACCAGCTTTTTTGGTTTTCAAGGAGCAAGTGACGGTCAGCTTCAACCACAACTACTGACTACCCTTATACAAGATCGCAAAGCATTTTTCAGAGCCGATGCGATAAGATCACTTCTAATTGTTATTGGTATAGCTTCCATCATTTTTGCTTTCATGAAAAATTGGTTTAATCCATCTGTAGCCATTCTTTCTATTGGATTAGTTGTTTTATTTGATGTTTGGGGCATTGGTGCCCGTTACCTAAGCAAAGATAAGTTCCAACCTTCTTCTCAGGTAAACACTCCCCTATTAGAAAGACCTGTGGACCAACAGATTAAACAAAATGAAAAAAGTAGAGGCGATTACAGGGTTTTGGATCTCTCCGTAAATGTATTTAACAATTCTACTACCAGCTACCACCACAATACCATTGGTGGCTATCATGCAGCCAAATTGATGAGATACAACGATATCATTGAAAAGCAAATAAGCAATAATAATCAAAATGTGATTAATATGCTAAATGCTAAATATATCATCAAACAAGACCAAACCGTTTCTCAAAATCCTTTGGCTTGCGGAACCGCCTGGTTTGTAGATACGCTGCTCAAAGTAAATACACCAAATGAAGAAATGGCTGCCCTGAACAATTTTAATCCACAGGAAGTCGCCATTATTTTAGATAATGAGTTCAAAGGCTATGCAGGAAATTTTGATCCTCAAAAAGGAGGAGAAATAACGCTCACCCAGTATGATCCTCAAAATTTAATCTATTCATACACTGCAACTTCCTCTCAATTTGCCGTGTTTTCTGAAATTTGGTACGGTCCCGATAAAGGTTGGCAAGCATTTATCGATGACAAACCTGTAGATCACGTAAGAGTAAATTACCTGCTTAGAGGTCTAAAAGTTCCCGAGGGAAAACATACCATTGCCTTCCGTTTCAAACCAGTAAAAATTCAGCAGTATATAACCATTTCCAGAGCGGCATCAGGATTATTGATGGTTGCACTTCTCGGTATGATTGGATGGATGGGATTTAATTTTTACAAAAATCCGGGGGAACCAAATCCATTTCCCAATGCTCCAATCCAACCTAAAGCACCCGTAACCAGAGGTACAAAACCTTCGCCGAAACCTTCCGCACCACAGCAGAAAAAAGCTGGAAAGAAAATTTAATACGCTTGAATAAGACAGAAATGTTTACTGCCTTTGCACCGGGAAGAATAAATCTGATTGGAGAACATACCGATTATAACAACGGATTTGTTCTTCCCGCTGCCATAAAGCAAAAAATAACCTTTTCGGTTACCCCAAACACATCAGAAAGTTTAGGCACTATCACTGCCCTTGATTTGGGTGAAACCATTTCATTTGATTTAAATCATTTAACACCTATTCCTAATTCCTGGTCAAACTATGTACTGGGGCTTTGTCATGAAATCATAAAATCAGGGACGAAGTTGACCGGTTTCGACGGTTCTTTTGGCGGGGATATTCCCATTGGTGCAGGACTAAGTTCTTCCGCAGCACTCCTTTGCAGTGCGGCAACGGCCCTGGATAAATGCTTTAATTTGAATAAGTCAAAAGAGGAATGGATGTACCTAACACAAAAAGCAGAACACCATTTTGTTGGAACAAATTGTGGCTTAATGGATATGTTTGCCAGTTTACACGGCAAGGAAAATCATCTGATGCTCTTTGATTGTCAGCATATCACCTTTCAATATGTTCCTTTTGACCTTAAAAACTTTCATTTAATTTTGTTAAACACCCAGGTAAGCCATCAATTAGCCTCTTCGGAATACAATACCCGACGAAAAGAATGTGAGGAGGTGGTAACTGTTATAAGGAATAATGGCACGGATATTTCTTCTCTAAGAGATGTATCGATAAATCTGCTCAATGAAAACCGAAAAAGCCTTTCGGATACAATTTTCAAAAGGGCTAAATATGTAATTGAGGAAAATGCCAGAGTGCTAAAAGCTGTATATAATCTTGAAAATGGTGATATTAAATCATTGGGAGAATTACTCTATGAAACTCATTACGGTCTTAAGAATGATTATGAGGTCAGCTGCCAGGAACTGGATTTTTTAGTGTCTTTTACCGAAAATATGCCCGAAGTGGCCGGGGCCAGAATGATGGGTGGTGGTTTTGGCGGCTGTACCCTGAATCTGGTGGAAAAAGATACTTCCACCGCCTTTCTCTCCAAAATGAAAGAAGCTTATTTTAATGCCTTTGGCATAGAACTCCCTCATTATTTCGTTGAACCATCAGACGGCGCTACCTTATTGTCTTAAATAGTCATATTTTTACTATATTTGCCGCCGTATTTTAGCATAAAAAAGGCAAATAGTTCCCTTATGAAAGTATCTTTTAATTGGTTAAAACAGTACTTAGATATCCCTTTAAGTGCCATAGAAACAGCAGATTTACTTACGGACATTGGGCTCGAAGTAGAAGGAATGGAAGAAGTGGAATCCATTCAGGGTGGCTTGAAAGGTGTGGTCGTTGGCGAGGTGCTTACCTGTGATAAACACCCCAATGCAGATAAATTATCACTGACAACTGTTAATATTGGAGGTGAAGTTCCTCTTTCTATCGTATGTGGTGCTCCGAATGTTGCTGCCGGTCAAAAAGTATTGGTGGCTAAAGTAGGCACTACGCTCTATCCAACTGAAGGTGAACCCATTACCCTTAAACAAAGTAAAATCAGAGGTGAACTTTCTCAAGGCATGATTTGTGCCGAAGATGAGCTTGGCTTGGGTCATGACCATAATGGTATATTGGTTTTACCCGCTGATACACCCATAGGTTTGGAAGCAGCTAACTATTTTGATTTAGCTTCTGATACTGTTTTTGAAGTGAATCTTACACCTAACAGATCAGATGCAACCTGTCATTTAGGGGTTGCCAGAGATTTATATGCGGGATTAACAGTACATCATAACTATCATGGTCAACTAAAATGGCCTTCTGTAGAAAACTTCAAATCTACCCTTTCCGTTAAACCCATGGAGGTTTCTATTGCAGATAGCGATTTTTGCCCACGGTATTCAGGTATCATTTTAAAAAATATTAAAGTAGCCGAATCCCCCGAATGGTTGAAACTAAAGTTAAAAGCCGTCGGTGTAAGGCCCATTAATAATGTGGTAGATGTAACGAATTATGTATTACACGAACTTGGTCAACCCCTCCACGCATTCGATTTAAAAGCTATTCCTTCAGGAAAAATTACCGTTCGTACTTTACCCGAAGGCACGAAAATGTTAACCTTAGACTCGCAGGAAAGAAAATTAACGGGAGAGGAATTAATCATTTGTGGTGGCGATGATTACCCAATGTGTATTGCCGGCGTATTCGGTGGCTTACATTCCGGGGTACAAGCTGATACTGCGGATATTTTTCTGGAGTCTGCTCATTTTCAAGCTAAATCGATTCGTCGAACAAGCATGCGACATAATTTGAGAACGGATGCTGCGAAGGTTTATGAAAAAGGCAGCGACCCTGAAATAACGGTCTTTGCACTTAAAAGAGCTGCTTTACTGCTCCAGGAACTGGCTAATGCTGACATTGCATCCGAAATAACCGATATTTACACTCATCCTACCCCTCCAGTAAAAATAGACCTTTCATTCGATTACGTCAGAGAATTGACTGGCGCACCCATTACCAATGAAGAAATCATCCATATTTTAAGCCTGTTGGATATGGCACCCATTTTTCAAAATGATGAAATGTGTACCGTTAATGTTCCAAAAAATAAATCGGACGTATTGAGGCCAGCCGATTTGGTAGAAGAAATATTAAGGATTTACGGTTTCAACCGCGTACCATTTTCCGATGCCATGCGAACTACCTTAAGTTCGGCACCAAAACCCGATAGAAATCAAATCAATAGTTTCATATCAGAACTTTTAACAGGCATAGGATGTAGTGAAATGATGGCCGTTTCTTTGTCCCAATCAGCTTACTACAAAACAAACAGCTGGAATATAAAAGAAGAAGAACTCGTTTTTATTCATAATACTTCGCATGCTCTGCTCGATATTATGCGACCTGAGATGGCGATGAGCGGTCTTGAAGTTATTTTGCATAACCAAAACAGGCAGCAAAATAATGTTAAACTTTTTGAATGGGGCAAATCCTATATCCAGACACCAGAAAGTATAAAAGAGACCAGTCATTTAACTTTATTTCTCTCGGGAGACCAGCATACTGAAAACTGGAACCACACCGGGCAAGGGAAATCAAATTTTTATAGCCTTAAAGGCATTGTTTTTTCCGTACTTTCCAAACTTGGTATTCAAGGTTTGGAAGAAGAGGTTTTTCAAAATGAAGCCCCCTTTGAATATGGAATTCATTTAAAACAAGGAAGCAAATTATACGTCACTTTTGGAAAATTAAGTTCAAAACTTACTCAATCTTTTAGTTTAAGAGAAGAAATATTTTATGCCCAGTTTTATTGGGATATTTGTTTGCAAAAAACGGTTAATCAAAAAATTAAGTTTAAGGAAATAAGTCGATTCCCAAGTATTCGGAGAGATTTAGCTTTAATAGTTGATAATTCAATTAAATTTTCCGATATTGTGAGCATTGCAAAAAAATTAGGCAAAAAACAGATAGTTCAGATAAATCTGTTTGATGTTTATGAAAATGAAAAACAACTTGGCAAAGGAAAACGTTCCTATGCAGTAAGTTTTATCTTCGAAAACTTGGAAAAAACACTTCAAGATAAAGAAGTAGATACTATTATTGAAAATTTATTAACTGCCTATCAATCTGAATTAGGGGCTTATTTACGAAAATAACCACGTTAAATAGCGCTTTTAAAGGTTGGAGCAAAAAGTTGAGGTGTCTGAAAAACACCCCGGAATTACTGTCCACTGTGGAAATAAATATATACCAGCTGTCGCCAAATATCGATAGCACTTTAGGTTTTACTTTTTTTATATCGAGCTCGCTGGAATCACTTTCTGTTTGTGCCTGCCAGCCCTACCTCGAATTATTTCCACAAATAAAATAGTAGTTTTGGTAAATCAAAATATTCAGATGTTGTATCTGGATGTTTTTTTGTTCATTATTAAAGAATTTTACCATTATGAATGACATTGGAACAGGAATAATATTAGCAATAGTTGGCACTATAATAGGTTTTTTTGGGGCTAGATTTTTGCTGAATATTCAGAGAAAAAACAAAACAAATGAATTAAATGCACAAGTTGACCTTGAAGTTAAAGAGGCCAGACTGAATGCAAAACGAATTATCGATGAGGCTGAACTGAAAGCTGAAAAACTTTTAGACCAGTCAGAGGTCAAAAATGAACGCATAAAACAGCGTAAAATTCAAGAAGCTAAAGACAATTTCAATTCCTTGAAAAGTCAGTTTGAAAGTCACAAGGCGACTCAAATGATAGAACTGAAGGAAAGAGAAATTGAGATTAAAGCCCTTGAAGGCAATTTCAAACAGGTTGAGGAGAGATTAGATACAAAGGCAAAAAATATTGAGGTTCTAAAAGCTGAAATTGAACAAAAAGACGCCGATCTTGCCATCATTAGAGAAAACCTGGAAAAGCAATTAAAGATTATTTCTAAAAAGAAAGAAGAACTCGATGCTGCTAATGAAATCAGAATTAAGGAATTAGAAAAAATATCCCTTATGACTGAACAAGAAGCTAAAGACATGCTTCTTGAGGCCGTTAAAGCGAAGGTTGAAAATGAATCTATGGTTATCATCAAAGATTCTATTGAGAGAGCTAAGTTGAACGCAGGTAAAGAGGCAAAGAAAATTGTCGTCCAAACCATTCAGCGTATGTGTGCTGAATATACTATCGAAAACACCGTTTCTGTCTTCAATCTTGAATCTGATGATCTTAAAGGTCAAATTATTGGTAGAGAAGGAAGGAATATTCGTGCGTTGGAAGCCGCTACTGGGGCAGAATTTGTCGTAGATGACACACCGGAAGCTATCGTTATTTCTAGTTTTGATCCTATTCGCCGCGAAGTTGCCAGACTTTCATTGAAAAAATTAGTTGCCGATGGAAGGATTCACCCTGCCAGAATTGAAGAAGTGGTGGCTAAAACTAGAAAGCAACTCGATGAGCAAATCGTAGAGATTGGAGAACGTACCGTTATTGAACTCGATATACATGGCCTCGATCCATACTTGATAAAACAAGTGGGCAGAATGCGTTTCCGTTCTTCTTATGGCCAAAATCTATTGAAACACTCCATCGAAACAGCCCACCTTTGTGCTATCATGGCTTCTGAACTTGGCTTTAATCCTAGTCAGGTGAAAATGGCCAAAAGAGCCGGTCTATTACACGATATTGGAAAAGTAGCCGAGGAGGAAAGTGAACTTTCACACGCTATTCTGGGCATGAAAATATGCGAAAAGTATAAAGAACATGCCGTTATTTGTAATGCTGTAGGTGCTCACCACGATGAAGTGGAAATGAATAATATCATTTCTCCATTAGTACAGGCTTGTGACGCCATTTCCGGTGCCAGACCTGGCGCCAGAAGAGAAATCTTAGAAAGCTATCTGAAAAGAATTGGCGAATTAGAAGAATTGGCCATGTCTCATGAAGGAGTGCAAAAAGCTTATGCCATGCAGGCAGGTCGTGAACTCCGTGTTATCGTTGAAAGTGATAAGGTAAGCGATAGTAATGCTGAAGATTTAGCCTTCGCTATTTCTCAAAAAATACAGGACGATATGCAATATCCAGGGCAGATAAAAGTTACGGTTATCCGCGAAAAACGAGCCGTCTCATACGCCAGGTAATAACAGCTCTTCAAATAGTATATTTTTAAAAGGGTGGCTGCAAAGTCACCCTTTTATTTTTAAAAAAAATACGCTTTGTAAACTGTCCTTAAATAATTGTGCATAATTAGGTTTTCTAATTTAATATCCTATACATTTAGAAAAAAAATGGAAATGAAAGAATATAAATTTCCGGAGATTACCCAGCTCGATCAATTAAATGAGGATTCTTATGAATATAGTTATTCAGATTATATGACCTGGCAGTTTCAGGAACGAGTGGAAATCATCATGGGGAAGATTTTTCCCATGAGTGCGCCAAATACTCCTCATCAATCGCTTGCCATTGATTTAGCCGTTGGATTTAATAATTATTTTAAAGGGAAAAATTGCTTTGTATTTATTGCTCCTTTTGATGTCCGACTTCCTGTGGGCAAAAAAGGAAATGTTTACAAAACGGTGGTTCAACCAGATTTAGGCATTGTCTGTGATCTCTTAAAATTAGAAAAATCAGGTGTAAAAGGTGCCCCTGACCTAATTGTCGAAATTTTATCCGCCAGCAATCGGCAAATTGAAATGCATGAGAAATTTGAGGCCTATCAAGCTTCCATGGTTAGAGAATACTGGATAATTCATCCCGAGGAACAATGGATGTTACAATATGTATTGAATGATAATTTGAAATTTGAGCTGCATAAAAAATATGAAAATTTATCTCGAATAGCATCGGTCATTTTTCCCGAATTATTTGTCGAAGTTGCTGAATATAAACCATTAGCTCATTGGAAATGAAAGAATATACATTCCCGGAAATTACCCGGCTCGATCAATTAAATGAGGATTCCTTTGAATATAGTTATTCAGACTATATGAAATGGCAGTTTCAGGAACGCGTGGAAATCATCATGGGGAAGATTTTCCCAATGAGTGCGCCTAATACACCGCATCAATCTCTGAGCAACGATATTGGCAATTGCTTTTATAACTATTTCAAAGGTAAACCATGCTATTATTTTGTTGCTCCTTTTGATGTCCGACTTCCTGTGGGTAAAAAGGGAAATATATACAATACCGTAGTACAACCTGATCTAGGTGTCATTTGTGACCTGTTAAAAATAGAAAAGTCAGGTGCAAACGGAGCCCCAGATCTCATTGTTGAAATATTATCTCCAAGTAACAGGCAGATTGAAATGCATGAGAAATTTGAGGCCTATCAGGCTTCACTGGTTCGGGAATACTGGATAATTCATCCCGAGGAACAATGGATGTTACAATATGTATTGAATAATAATTTGAAATTTGAGTTTCACAAAAAATATGAAAATTTATCTCGAATAGCATCGGTTATTTTTCCCGAATTATTTGTCGAAGTAGCTGAATATAAACCATTAGCTCATTGGAAATGAAAGAATATAAATTTACGGAGATTACCCGGCTCGACCAATTAAATGAGGATTCTTTTGAATATAGTTATTCAGACTATATGACCTGGCAGTTTCAGGAGCGTGTGGAACTCATCATGGGGAAGATATTTCCTATGAGCGCGCCTAATACACCGCATCAATCCTTGTCCAGAGAATTAACTGTTGCCTTTTACCCCTACTTCCAAGAAAAAACATGTACTTATTTTGCTGCGCCCATAGATGTTAGGCTACCTGTCGGAAAACAAGGAAATACCTTCAAAACGGTTGTGCAACCAGACCTTTGTGTGATCTGTGATAAATCAAAAATAGTAACTCAAGGCATCATTGGCGCACCCGACTTAGTTATAGAGATTTTATCACCCAGTAACAGGCAAATCGAAATGCATGAGAAATTTGAGGCTTATCAGGCCTCCCTGGTTCGGGAATACTGGATAATTCAGCCCGGAGAACAATGGATGTTGCAATATGTATTATCTGAAAATAACCTTTTTCTTCTTCACAAAAAACATGAAAATTTATCCCGATTGGAATCAGTCATTTTTCCAGGCCTAATTGTCGATGTGGCAGCATATAAACCCTAAGATTCATGAAAGAATATAAATTCCCGGAGATTACCCGGCTTGACCAATTAAATGAAGATTCTTTTGAATATAGTTATTCAGACTATATGAAATGGCAGTTTCAGGAGCGCGTGGAAATCATTACGGGGAAGATTTTCCCAATGAGTGCGCCAACAACGCTACATCAGCACATCATCGGCGAATTATTCTTTAATATGTATTCCTTTTTTAAATATATATCGTGTAATGTCATCCTTTCTCCCATTGATGTGAGATTACCTGTTGGAAAACAAGGAAACACCTTCAAAACAGTAGTACAACCAGACCTTTGTGTGATTTGTGATAATTCAAAAATAGTACCTCAAGGCATCATTGGCGCACCCGACTTAGTTGTTGAGATTTTATCACCCAGTAACAGGCAAATTGAAATGCATGAGAAATTTGAAGCCTATCAGGCTTCCTTAGTTCGCGAATATTGGATAATCCATCCAGGAGAACAATGGATGTTGCAGTATGTATTAAATGAAATTAACCTTTATGATTTATATAAGAAACATGAAAATTTATCTCGAATTGAATCAGTCATTTTTCCAGGCCTAATTGTCGATGTGGCAGCATATAAACCCTAAGATTTTATTAGTAAAAATAACAATATTTATATTTTAAAATACCAATATTTTAATTAATCGTTAGCCTTTTTATTAGTATATTTAAATGAATTTCAACAAATAAAAATGCGACACAAAAGCCCTTATTTTTTAATTTTATTTTCTTTATTTATTTTCTCCTGTGAAGATCCTACCATGGATTTCACAAATGGTTCATTTTATCCGGTTAAACCAACAAGTGGAGGAAATACAACAACACCAATAGACACAACAAAAGATAATTCGACGGGAACTACTCCGACACCACCTCCAGAAAAACAATGTTGGGACAGTACTGTGACAGTGGAATTATCAACCTATTATAATAATTTATTTACCCGATTTGGGGACGGATGGACAGGAGCCGACGGCACACTATCTATACTATTACCTGATAAAAGACGTCTTTGGATATTTGGGGATACCTTTTTGGGCACAGTATCTTCTGACAGAAGTCGAAGCGGTGGAAGAATGTATAATAATTCCCTTATGATACAAAATGGTTCAGAAATGAAAACGATCATGGGTGGAAATGGAACAATAACGGAAGCATTTGCCCGCCCACCTGAAGCAGATTGGTGGTATTGGCCAGCACATGGTCAGGTTAACAAGGATACATTGGAATTACTTTTCTTCGCCATGAGAAAGAATGGTTCTGGCGCATGGGCTTTTGAATATGCCGTTGTTGACTTAATTAAATATACACTACCTGATTTAAAAAAAGTTTCCTGGGAAAGGAAAATTAACAATATGAAAATAAATTATGGAACTTCCGTATTAGTTGATAATGACTACATCTATCTGTATGGCTCTGAAAAAATAGGATTGTCAAAACTCTTCCATGTTGCGAGATGTCCAAAAGGAAGCCTTTCCCAAACATGGTCCTACAACACTCAAAATGGTTGGAGTAATGATATTAGTCAGGCAAAGGGTTCTTTACCTGATCTTTCTGATCAATACTCGGTCATAAAAAGAGGAAATACCTATTATCTGATTAGTCAGGGAAATTTTTTTAGTAAGCAAATAACGCGATATACGTCCTCCTCTCCCACAGGGCCATTTCAAAAACCATTGATTTTATATTGCACGCCCGAGAGAATGGAATCTATTTACACCTACAATGCCTTTGTGCATGAAGAAACTGGGGATCCCAACACTTTACTAATTTCCTATAACATCAATAGTTTTAACTTTGCCGATGTCTTTAAAAATGCAGATAACTACAGACCAAAATTCATAACTGTCAAAAACTGGCAATAGTAAAATTCATTGATTTTATGCAGAAGTTATCCATCTTTATAATATTTTCATCTGTTATGTTGGTTTCACCTTCATTTGGTCAACAGGCCAATCTGTCTAAATTACCTGCCTATCATGTTGAACCTGCTCCTGAATGGACGAATCAATTTAAAAGGAATAATGGTTGGTTTGGAGGAGATGGTATTTTTACCATAGCTAAAAGCGGAAGAGAAACCAATCTGTCAAAAAAATCAAAAGTATGGTTTCATTTTAGTGATACTTTTATTGGCTCTGTGAATAACAATATCCCAGATTCAAATACCATAATGGTTAATAATTCCTTAGGATATTGGGAAAACACAGGTAGTTATCCAGCCCCAATTTCATTTTCAATTCCTACAAATACTGAAAATAAACCAATTTCCAGATTTGTTCCTCCGGCAGAATTAACAGAAAAAGGGACATATTTTTGGTTAGGAGACGGCTTTGTTAATAAGGAAATGAGAGATTCTACTTTTATTTTCGCCTATCATATTAGAAAAACAGGACCAAATGTCTTTGATTTTGAAGAAACGGATGTCTCCATTTTAGCCATTGGCCCTAACCAGTCCAATGCGAGTAGAATCATTAAAACACCTTTACATATTGTTCATCCTCAATGGGGACCTGTAAATTTTGGTGCGGGTATTTTTGTAAATACAAAATGGGCGGGCGCTAAAAACCCAGATGGTTACCTTTATGTTTATGGTTGCCTTGACAAGGATAAAAAATTAGTTGCCGCCCGCGTAAAAACAGATTTATTCACCCAATTTGATGCCTGGCAATATTGGGATGGTAATAACTGGCAATCTAACCCTACTAAAATAAGTCCAATTACTAATCATGTTTCCAATGAATTAAGCCTGACTCAGCTCGACGATGGCCGATATTTATTGATTTTTCAGATTTTGGGGCTATCTGAAAAAGTAGGTGCAAGAATTGGTCAGACTCCTTTCGGTCCTTTTGGTGAAGTTATTGAATTATACGAAACGCCCGAGAGTAAAAATGGTTTGCTTACTTACAACGCTAAAGCTCATCCTGTTTTGTCTCCTAAAGGAGAGTTATTGATTAGTTATAATACCATTACTTTTGATTTTTGGAATGACATTAAAAAAGATGCTTCCATTTATTATCCAAGGTTTTTAAAAATCATTTGGGATAAATAGCTTTATATGCTTTATACAAGAAAAAAAAATCCTCTGTCAATCAAAACTGACAGAGGAATAAATAGAAAATAAAAAGTTAGATTATTTTGCCTTTACTTTCCAGACGAAAGTCCAATCATAAGCAATACCTCCAAAAACGGTCAAATCTACATTTTGAGTTGAACGAATTTCAGTGGTACCAAAAGTTTTAATCTTATAAACTTGTTTTTGAACATCACTTGTGTTAAAAACATTCACTGCATCAATAGTTAATACCGTTTCATCAGCATTTAAAGACCATTTTGTTTCCACTCTTAACCCATCGAAATCACAAGTTCCGCCCCCTGTACCTGTTATGGCACCATAATTAATTTTCATAGTTCCATCAGGACTGAAAATATAAAAGTTGTCTTTTTCACAAGCAAGAATTTGCTCGCTTTCAGCTTCTGTCAATGAGAATATTTTTCCTAATTTTGAAGTCCATTGCCAGTTAAAGGTAGTCAACAAATATTTTACAGAAACATCCGTTGTTATTACAAAATCAGTACTTACAGTTCTTCCCAGTAAATCTTCACCTGTAAAATTAAATCGAATAGGTGCAGTAAGACCTTCTGCCGCCAGCGTATATTCCAGGGCATAAGTATTAGAGGTCACTGATAAGACACCCGCCGTTCCAAAGGTATTATCAATAGTGGTACCAACATATTTGGTAACTCTCAATGCCTTGAAACCCGCTAATGCATTAACGGTTGCAATGGTAGATGTTTTTTCTCCCACTTTTCCTTTAAAGCTCTCAAGCGATAAAGAAATAGTAGGCACTGGTGGATCTTCCTTTTTACATGAAGTAAAAATTAAGGACAGTGATAAGAGGAATACTCCCGCTAATGCAGGAATTTTTAATAAATTATTCATGTTGGAAAAAATTAATATGTGAAAAATTATTTTTAATCGTGCTAACTATCTGATTACCCTCCTCTTCCTTCGATATCAGAATTTTAGGATTTTTAGAATTTCCGAAAGAAACCATCTCATTTATAATTCCCCTCGAAAACAATCCAGTATTTTTACCCTTCAAATATTTCAAATCATTATGCCATTGTATCAAAACAGGATCTAAACCTAACTGAAGTCCAGTATGGATATCCGCTTTTTCATCATTTCCAAAACATAGGATAAGTGGATTAACATCATCAACACTGACGTCAATAAAACCATTTATTGGTGCCGACTGTAAGATGGCAGGCAAATAATGGGTTACAAATGCCCCTTTTCCTTTATTTTCCATCCAAACTGAAGCAAATTCATTTACTTCAAATTTATGAGATGCTGTAAGGCCATTTTTTGTAACTACCTGTTCAACTGTACTTTCTGTAAACGCCTTATAGTTATTATATTTAAATCTAAACACCGGTATCTGTTGCACCATTTCATTTAAAAAATGGACTGGATATAATTTTTCATCCAAACTCACGGCATGAATAGGATCATTGCTATGATTATTATCCCAATCCTTTGAAAAAAGATAAAGTGGATTATCCACTGAAATTTTAAACCTATTATTTAAACCTTCATTTCCTAAAAGCAAATCTACATCACCGTCTCCATCTACATCGGCAGGTAAAATGGTTCTCCACCATCCTTGTAATTTCTTTTTATTCCCACCTAAATCAAATTTTTCAAAGCTTAAAAACCTTGTCTGAAAGAAAATCATCGGACTTGCCCACTCCCCTACCAAAATCATATCTTGATGGCCATTTTTATCCAAATCTGCCCAGGCAACATCTCTTACTGGTAATAATCCGCTCAATTCCGGAATACCTATTTGGGACATTTGCCCATTCTTAATATGATATAAAACTGATTTACCCCCCTTCGGATAACTTTTCAAGTTCATTCCACCCCCACAAAGCAATAAAAATTCCCCCTTCTTTATTTCAACAGCCCTGGCAGTGAGAAAATTTTCACCCAATGGCAACTTGACATTAGATAATTTTGTCCAGGTCTTCTTTTTTTGTCCTAGAAATACTGAAATAGAAGGGAGAGATTTATTGAAATCACCCTTTTCAGAACCATGAATCCTCACCAAATCATTCCTTCCGTCACCATTCCAATCCAAAAAAATAGCCTTGCGCACTGTATTATCAAAGGTTGCATCTAAGATTGTACTGTCTTCTATTACCCCATTTTTAGCATAATATAATTTACAGTTTACGTAAATTTCTAAGATATCTTCATTAGTCTCCTGATTAACTGCCAATGGATTTTTCAACAGAACACTTCTTGAAATAAGGAGAGGATAAGCGCTTTTATCCCTTGCACTCATTTCATTTGAAACTAGTTTTAACCATACTGATTCTGAAATAAATGGCTTATTATCAACATCTTCAATGGGAGAAGAATATTTAAATAACTTTGATTTGTCGCTAATAGCTACATCCATTTTCTGATTTCCCTGAATATTATAAAAAGATGAAATACTACCATTTGGCCATTTAACAAAAAGGCTGTCCACCTTTTGTGATTTCCCTAAACCTATATTTATAATCTCAGAAACATGTGATTGAAATCCTTTCACTGGAAACTGCCAAAAAACTTGCTTTTGTTGTTTAGTAAAACAAGTAATTTTGCACCCAATACCAGAATAATTCAAAGGTGAACCCTTCAACTTTATTTGTAAAAAGTTAAAATCCTTTTGTAGGTTACTTTTATTTTCTAAAATCGACGCTGGTTTGTTGAGATGATTTATTGCTACATCCAAATCCCCATCTAAATCAAAATCAGCATACGCCATTCCCTGAGAGCAATCTGGCTCTTTATTATTTACGAGAGAAGATCTGTTAAAAACACCTGATTTACTTTGTAAGAAAATATTGTTTTCTGCTGAAAGAGAAGGTCTTTTTCGAATTTCATTCAATAAAGTGATATTGGCATTCTTTAAATCTTTGAAACTAGCAAAAGATTTAGAAAATTGAATGAAATCAATATCTGTGATATCCCGGAAATAACCATTTGTTACGACGGCATCTTTCAGGCCATCCATATTAAAATCTGCCATTAACACAGCCCAACTCCAATCGGTAGCTTCTACCGATTTCTGCCTGGCTGATTCTTGAAAAACAAAAGCATTCCCGTTAGGAATAATTCCTTTGTGTTGATAGAAGGTATTTCTCATATATTGGGGAGAATACCCCATTTTTAACATATATTCCCATTTGAATGAAGTCATACTCCCTGCCATTTGTCTAAAATCATTCATATTGGATGGCAACATATCTAAAACCCATAATTCTGGAAATCCGTCATTATCCATGTCTCCAAAATCACATCCCATACTATTGTAAGACTGGTAAGGCAGATAATTATCTACTTCATCATTAAAGGATAAATTTCCCTGATTGATATACAAATTGTCATTGGCAATAAAGTCATTGGCGACAAATATATCGGGTAGTCCATCTGAATTCACATCGGAAATAGCTATTCCTAAACCATAAGCCATATCAGAAATACCTGCTTCTTCCGAAATATCAGAGAAGGAACCATTCCCATTATTAACATAAAATTTGTCCGACTCGGGAGCCCCTTTTTCTTCGGGAAGTGGCGTATTTACTTTTTCCCTTTCATTGCCATGATTTAGAATATATAAATCGAGATCTCCATCAAGATCAGCGTCAAAAAAAACAGATTGGGTAGCATATCCAGTATCTGCAATTCCATATTCAGCAGCCTTTTCAATAAATGAAGGGACTCCATTTTCCAATCCCTGATGAACAAAGAGCAAGTTCTTTCGATTTTCTGCCTTTTGGTTGCCAGAAACGGAAAGATATACATCTGGCAGTTGATCACCATTTATATCTACTACGGTTGCTCCAGTAATCCATTGATTAGTAGAAACACCAGCTAACTGCGTGACATCCTGAAATGTCAAACCACCCTTATTCAGGTACAAAGCAGAGGTAGTTTCATTTCCCGTGAAAAAAACATCGGGTAAACCATCCATATTAAAGTCGGCAATAGCTACGCCCCCGCCGTTATAGTAATATAGGTAGGTAAGAATATTATTTGTGTCTGATTCTGAAATTCCATTTTTAAAATGAACCCCTGATTGATTTTCTGATAATTGAACAAAAAGGGGTTCTATCTTTTTACTGCACGAGGCAATAGAAAAGATATATATATAAACCAGCATTTTGAACAAATTTGTGCTCATAATCTATTTATTCTTCAGACATGGAAGGGGGTGCATCAGAAGATTTAGCTCCCCAATCATACGCTGGATTAGGTCCCATATTAATTTTCAACGTACCCCCTTTAACCAATTCATCATGATAAAACCAAGGTTTATTAAGCATTTTTCCATTTAAGGAAGCAGATTGTATGTATTTATTCTGGCTGCTATTATTTGATGTTTCAATGATAAATTTACCCCCTGGATAATAATTTTGGTCCAGGTGGATTGTTACCTTATCAAAAATAGGACTTCCCAGTTCGTAGGTAGGATGTACATCGGCACCACCTCTCATTTCAAAAAGACCCATAGCACTCATCACATACCAGGCGCCCATTTGCCCCTGGTCTTCATCGCCAGGCCAGGCATCATGTGGGGTTGTACCATAAAATACATCCATTATTTCCCTCGCCCATTTTTGCGTTAACCATGGTTTTCCGGAATAATTGAATAGGTAGGCAGCCTGCATATTTGGTTGATTCCCATGATTTATAGGCAGCACGCCCATAGCCAGCAAACTATTTTCACTCGTGTATTCCGAATTAAATTTCCATTTTCTCGAAGTAATAAAACCCTCTTCTAATCTGGAATTAAAAGTATCTTTTCCCATCAACGAGATTAGACCTTTTAGATCGTGAGGAACAAACCAGGAATATTGCCACGCATTGCCTTCCACCCAACCTGAACCAAGAAAAGTGGTACAACAATTCGGATTAAAATCGGATTTGAATTTGCCATTCATCAATTTAAGATTCATGTAACCTACTGAAGGATCCCAAATATTCTTATAGTTATTGGCACGATGTTTAAAATAGTAATGGTCCTCCATTTTACCCAGTGTTTTTGCCATTTCACTAACACACCAATCATCAAAAGCATACTCCAGGGTATTGGAGGTAGGGCCAGATTCGTAGGGAACATAGCCAAATTTCATATAATCTGACAACTCCCTATTTCCGGCAACGCCACCGCCAGGATGAAAAATTCCCTGAACCGTTTGAGTATGCTTAACCGCTTGCCACGCTTTTTCTACATCATAATTTCGAATGCCCTTTTGAAAAGCACTTACAATCAGCGGAATTTCATGTGAAGCCACCATAATTCCTGAATATTCCAGGCCTACCGGACCATTTGAAAGCCAGCCTCCTTTATCGTACATTTCAAGTTCAGAACGAACCCATTGATTAGCTATATCAGGTGTAACGAGTGTCCAGAGTTGATTTAGATTCCAGAAAGTATTCCAAAATGCATCTCCGCTTAACATAGGTGAACCCGGATCTTTTAACTGCTGCTCCTTTTCAAACATGTCCACATATTCGCCATTTACGTCACTTAAAATGGTTCTACCCGCATAGCATCGATAAAGATTTGTATAAAATTTCCTTTTATCTATTTCATTCGAGGTTTCAACTTCTATTTTACTTAAAAGGTCATTCCACGTTTTTCTTGCATTTAACCTAACCGCATCAAAGTTCCAACCAAACAAATCGGTAATTTCTGATGTCAGATTGAGCCTTGCCTGTTCAATACTAACCAAGGAATAGCTGGAACGAACTAAAACCTGATCCCCCTTTTTAAGATTAAATTGAACAAACGCACCAATATCTGTATGATCCCAACCTGAGAAAATTTTATTTACGTTTCTTTGAACCCCATCTCTGGTCCATCCATTAAAGGAATTAAAAGGTTTGTCAAATTGAATAACAAAATGGACAATATATTCATTGTAGCCAGCACCTCTTAATGCTTGTTGATAAGAATAACCTTCGATTTCGTTATTTGAAACCTTGGTTATTTCAGCCATTTTAATTTCCGTACCATACTCAGAATCGATTTGAAGATCGATCAAAATTCTGGCAGAATCTACTCTATTAAAGGTATATCGTTGGAAACCAGCGCGGGTAGTCGTCGTTAACTCTGCCTCAATGGCATAATCTGTGAGATTAACTTTATAATATCCAGCCTGAGCAAGTTCAGTTTTTTTATCAATTCTGGAGCGATAACCTAAGTCGGGATTTTTTTCTGTCCCTGGTTCAATCATCAATTTACCTACGGTAGGCATTACCAGGAGACCGTCCATCGTCCACTCATGAATATGACTAAAACCAGCAATATTAGGCACATCATACTCATATCCGGCTTTCCAACCGGAACGCTCATTATCAGGGCTTAATTTAACCATGCCAAAAGGCATGGTAGGCCCGGGAAATTGCATCCATCGACTATCATGAGTGCCCATTAGGGGATCCACATAATCCACCGGCTCTTTTTTCTGGGCATTTAAACCGTCCCATTGAAAGAGAGAAAGAAGTAATAGGATAAAGTATATATTTTTCATAAAATCCGATGAATTATTTAGACCAGGAATGTTCAATTTCCTCGAGCGTTTTATTTTTAGTTTCCGGAACCATTTTCAATACATAAAAAAAGGCCATTGAAGACATAAGGAAGAAAAACCAGAAAGTATAAGCAGGGCCCATGAGCTCAAGTAAAATGGGGAAGAACTGGGTAACAAAATAAACAGCCACCCATAGAATTAAAGTGGAAACTGACATGGCCAGACCTCTTAATTTAATTGGAAAAATTTCAGCGATGACCACCCAGGTTACTGGCCCGTAAGAAGCGGCGAAACAAGCCACATAGGCAAGAATAAATATTAAAATAATAAATCCGGACCAATTAAATTGAAAGGCTGCACCTACCATGAACAGACTAATGGCCATACCGGCCCCACCCCAAAGCAACAGTGATTTCCTACCCCATTTATCCACAAAATAAATGGCCACCCAAGTGAAAGCAACATTGATGATACCAACAATAACCGTTTGTTGGAAAGCACTTTCATTTCCAGAACCTACTTGTTTAAAAATATCCGGAGCATAATACATAATGGCATTTATGCCTTGAACCTGAGAAAAAATGGCCAGAATCATGCCTATAAAAATAGCGGGACGAAAAGTTCCACTAAATAATTCTCTCAGCGTTCCATTTTCCTCGCCCAACGTTTCTCTAATCTCTCTTTGTATTTCCAGGCCACTATGATGGCCATTTATTTTTTGAAGAATATCCAATGCTTCGTCTTCTCTTCCTGCTTTCATCAACCAACGTGGACTTTCAGGTACAAAGAAAATAGCTACCCAGAAAAGGATCGCAGGAATTACCCCAGAACCTAACATATAACGCCAGCCTATTTCAACATTCCACGCTTCATCACCCATTCCCTGAATCAGAAGATTTACAAAAAATATCAATAAAATGCCCAGAACAATGGCTAATTGGTAAAGTGAAACCAAGCGCCCTCTAATGGATGCCGGTGCTAATTCCGTAATATACAGAGGGGATAACATGCTGGCAGCACCAATACCTAAGCCCCCAATAAATCGGGCAATGGTAAATTCAGTAAGATTATTAGGTAAGGCAGAAGCAATACCAGAAATGCCAAATAGAATGGCCGTAACCATCAATACTTTTTTCCGTCCCCATTTATCACTTGCACCGCCTGCAAACATGGCGCCAAAAATACAGCCAACGATTGCAGAAGAAGCTGCCCACCCTTTCATTGATGCCGTTAACTCAAACTTTGTTTCTAAAAGTCCTATTACCCCAGAAATGACAGCAGTGTCATAGCCAAATAATAAGCCACCAAGAGCAGCTACTGAAGTTAGCAAATAAACTACTTTCAGATTAATTTTTTCATTTGTTGAATCAGTCATAATTCCAGGTTTTAAGTTATTTAGGAACGAACGTATGCTTTAATGGTGCCATGCGATTTGTTTTCGTTTAATGGCCTAACGGTAAATGCGCCAATTTTAGCAGGAACAATAAAAGTCTCCGCAAAATGTATATTTATTGGTTCGAAAGCCTGGTCTGGACTCTCCACAACCACTTCGTCACCTTCTACCAGATTGAGTACCTGAACCGTACCATTGGTATGATGATGAACCCTTTTTTGAAACCAATGCCTTCTTGTTTCAATAAACTGGCTTTCATGTAAACCTGTCTTTTCTTCTCTCCATCCATCCCCTTCTTCAAGAGGTTCAAATTGATTTACCAGGTTATTTGCTACCCAGGTTTCTTTTCTATCCCATATTAAATTGGGAATTCCATGCTTGATATTAATGGGTCTAGGTAAGCCATCTAGTCCCAGTCTTGCCCAATCCCATAATTTAAAAGTAAAAATATAGGGGGTGGCACTTATTTCCAGCACCAGATTTCCTGTTCCTGAACAATGAATGGTTCCAGCTGGAATTAAAAAATGGTCATGTTTTTTTGCAGGAAAAGTGGCAACATAGTCTTCCGCAGGAAAAGAAGAGCTGTTATTGTTCTGAACCAAATTTAGTTCTTCAATAAACTTTTCTGGTTCTATATTTTCCTTAAATCCTAAATATACTTTGGCGTCTGGTTCAGCATCGAGTATGTAATAACTTTCGTCCTGTGTGTAGGACATGCCAAATTTTTCCTTGATATATGATTTCAAGGGGTGAACCTGCAAACTTAAATTTCCTCCTTTAACGGTATCCAATAAGTCAAATCTTATGGGAAATTCTGCCCCAAATTGATCGACGATATTTTCACCTAACAAGGATATCGTTTCAAAAAACACCAGATTTATAGCTGGCGTTTCAATTCTCACTTTTCCAAATTGAAGGAAAAGACTATTCTCCTCAGGAACACAATCAAAACCCCATGCATAATTTGGAGCCTTTCTATCCATATTGAATTTTTCCATAATCCACTGTCCTCCCCAAGGTCCGGGATCGAAAAATGGAACAACCCTAAATGGTTGACTAACGGTAATTTCCAACGCATTTTTATACTCGTCGGCTTTCAACATTTTGGGATTCCCCAGCTCGTTTCCGTCTATATAAAAATCCCATTTATCATACGTTTCCCTTTTTATATCATCACAAACGCGCCAATCGACGAAATAGGCTCGTTTGTATTTTTCGGAAAATGAATCCTCAAGATTAGATAAGCCTAAATTTCCAACAAGATGCTTTCGCATTCTAAGCTGTAACTCCCATCTACATAAATCATAATATATAAACAAATAAGGATTTGCACATAACTTACTTGCACCAGGACCAATTAAAAGATATACACCAGCATCTTCATTTTCAATGTCCCTTTCAAACTGATCTGTTTTTGACTTATCAAAAAAATCCATCATGTTCAAATGCGTCATTTTACCGAAAATCCTATCATCTGTTACATCGGGAAAAGTAAGATCTATAATCTCTTTAGTATCTAAAAAAAGATCTGTTGTTAAAACAACCTTATCAGCATTAAAAATCTCTTGAAAATGCTTAGCTAATTCAATGATTGGAGCTCCTTGATAGGTTTCAACTACCATCATTTTTTTAACATTTTCCAATGGTGATATACTACCAGAAAACGCTTGTTTTATAGCATCCCAACCCTGTGGTAAATTCCAATTCCCAGGGATATTAACCGCTGGATATTTATCGTATTCCTGCCTCAATGTGCTATTTCTTTTTCTTGTGCTAAAATGGCAGCGCCTATGACACCTGCCCAATCGGGATTTTGAGCTAAAACCACTTTTACTGTAAAATCACTTAACCAGTTGGCTTTGTCTATAAAAGTCTGAAAATACTCTCTTAAATTTTCGCCATCTGTCATAACCCCTCCTCCCAATATTAAATATTCGGGATCATAAGCATAGACCAGATTTTTCAGTGTGTATGACCACGCTTTTAGATATCTGTTGTAAACGTACTTTGCCAATGTATCACCTTCGGCAGATGCTTTGAATAAATCCTTCATCTGAGGATTTTTGATCTTGGAAAGGCTACTCATTTCATACGATTTTTCGGTCTCTAAAATGGAATGTAAAGCCCAGCCAGATGCTAAAGATTCGGAACAACCGATGTCACCGCAATTACATTTATCACCAAAAACATCAATAGTTTGATGACCGCCAAGATTACCAGCGAACTGGTTAAACCCTCTAATCATGGCACCATTTGAAAGAACCGCCGTCCCAATGCCGGTGCCAAAGGTTACCAAAACTGCATCCTTTGTTCCATGTTCAATCCCTTCTATTTCTCCAACCAATGCTGCTCTGGCATCATTTTCAATAATAAACGGAACCTTATAAAATTTATTAAACCAAGCTTCAAGATCAATATTTTTTGCATCCGGATATTTTACATAATCAGAAAGAATTTTATTCTTTTTATGATCTATCAGACAAGGAAGAGCCATACCGATACCTTCAATAGGTTCCGATGCATCAAAAGCAAAACTCAGCGCTTTAATTTCCTCTATTATTAGAGGCAAATTGGCTTCTAACGAATGATTATTCTTCACCTCAAAAACGGAGGAACTAACCATTTTTTTTTGTTTTACCAAGCCCAATTTAATTCTGGTACCACCCACATCTATACCTACAAAAGCCATATTTGGATATTAATAACCAGGATTCTGGGGTAATAAATTGTTATTCAAATCAACTTCCTCCTGCGGAATGGGGAACAATTTATGAAATGCCATTGGTATAGCCTTAGATTTTGCAGCCTTCACAGCAGACTCCAATTGATTGAAACGCACAAGATCAAACCATCTTTGACCTTCGCCAACAAATTCAAGACGTCGTTCATTTAACAACCTTTCCTTAAATTGGGTATAATTCAATCCGCTTAGATTAGACAATATTGGCCTTTCCTTTGTACCATCAAACCTGGCTCTTTTTCTTATGGCATTAATTGCATCATAAGCTTCAGTAGTAGGTCCGTTATTTTGTTCATTAAGGGCCTCGGCATACATTAATAGAATATCGGCATAGCGTAAATAGGGAAAATCGTTTTCAGTATTTCCACCTTGTGGTTCTGTGATTTTGTCCCAATATTTTTGAATATGGGGTTCGATAGTAATTTTACCCCCATTTTTGGACGAAACCTCCGTCAATAGGGTAACTTCTCTGCGACGGTCGAGAGGATCATAGGCATTTAACAAAGATTTAGTGGCCACCTGCCATCCTTGCGCATTGATATTCGCTACAGATTCTGTAAGTTCTTTTGGCAAAAGCCTAACATTAAATTGGCCAACTTCCCAAAAGGAGATACTATTATTTCCTGTTCCAAAGCCAACTGAAAAAAGCGCTTCTTTTCCATTGGTATTTGGAATTTTAAATGCGTCCTTAAAATCTGCCCATAAACTGTATTGACCAGATGAAATGATGTCTTTACAATAGGTTATTGCCTTAGCATAGTTTTTTTGGGTTAAAAACACCTTCGCCAAAAGACCTTTTGCAGCGCCAGAGGTAGCCCTTCCTTTGCCATTATTTGCAGGATAAGAGGTAGGCAGATTTTTCTCCGCAAAGGATAAATCCAGGATTATCTGTTCATAAATAGCTGTATTTAACGCTTTTTTTGGATAAACCGGATCAGTTATACTCAGCATCAAAGGGATATCGCCAAAAAGTCTTACCAAATCAAAATATAGTAAACCTCTGAGGAATCGTGCTTCACCTATCAACCTGGATTTTAGTTTTTCATCCATTTTCATATCCTGAATTCCTGCAATGGCAAAATTAGCATTACTGATTCCTTTGTACCCGTTTATCCAAAAATCCCGAACGGTGCCATTTACTGGCTTGTGTCTAAATTGATCCAACTCATCCAGTTCGATGGAACCTGCTAATCTATTTTCCATTTCATCGGAGGCTAATCCGCCCATTACCCAATAACTACTATGAAAAGCACCGCCAAAGGTTGGGGCAAAACTTGTTGAGTTTAACACCGCATAAATGGAATTTACGGCAGCGATTGCATCATTTTCTGTTTTGAAAAAATTCTCAATAAAGACCTGATCTTTCGGATCTTCTACCAGTAAATTCTTACAGGTAGGGAGCGAAATCGCCAGAATTGAAAAGACGAGTAAAATTCTGGTAGGAATTAATTTATTATATGTTAACATTAGAATGAAATTTGAATGCCAGCAAAAATGGTTCTTGACATGGGGTAGCCGCCATAATCTACCCCCTGGAGTAAACTACTTTGACCAAAAGCAAATAATTCGGGGTCAAATCCACTATATTTAGTGAAATTGTAAATATTATTAGCCGATGCATAAATCCTCAACTGATTTATACGAATCTTTTTCAACAAAGAAGCTGGTATGGTATAACCTAACGAAATATTTTTAATACGAATAAAAGAACCAGATTCAACTTGAGCATCACTAAAAATATTTCGTTCTGAAGGATTAACTTTAGGATAAATGGTATTTGTATTTTGAGGCGTCCATCTATTTTCCCAATATTCCTTCAAGACATTTGTCTCACCATTTAAGGAACCGATTTCAAATAAATTGGCATTGATTAAATCATTACCCGACATACCCTGAATAAAAAAAGAAAAGTCAAATCCTTTAAATCTAAAGTTATTTACAATGCCGAAAGTTACATCGGGCATTGCCTGACCGATGGGCACTCTGTCAGCCTCATCAATAAATCCGTCCGGACTATTTGTTAAGACCCCTTTGGCATCTCTTCCATTTAGATCCACATATTTCCTGTCACCCAAACCAGGGGTTTGACCTTTTATTTTTGCTGAAGATTTAATTTCCTCCGCAGACTGAAACAATCCAGCAGATTTATACCCATAAAAAGTACCTATTGCCTCTCCTTTTTTCAAAATACTCCAACCTGTTGGAACATTCAGGATACCCCCAATCGGAATGTCTCTTTCCGACGCCAGAGCTGTAATAATATTTCTATTATGGGAAACATTAAAGGTTGTGCTCCAAAACAATTTGGAATCTATATTCGTGGTTGTCAAAGCCAATTCCACCCCTGTATTTTTAAGTCCCCCAATATTTGTGAGGTAATATCCAAATCCAGAAGTTGTAGGCAATGGTGCATAAAGTAATAAATCACGCGTTCTTTTCTGATAAACATCAAAAACAACGGAAATCTTACCGTCATTGAATTCCATATCCAGGCCTAAATCTGCCTGATGAGTTCTCTCCCATTTCAAATCAGGATTAGGATAGCGCAAAGGTTCTTTCCCTTTATAAAATTCCGTTCCATCGAAAACACCCTCTCCGAGATTACCAATCGTTGCCAATGATGAGAAAGAAGCAATTTCCTGATTACCTATGATACCATAACTTAATCTAACCTTAAGGGTTGAAAATATATCCAAATCAGAGATAAAAGATTCTTTATGTAATTTATAAGCGAGAGCTGCAGAGGGAAAGAATCCATATTTATTATTAATTCCAAATTTAGAAGAACCATCCACTCTACCTGTTAAAGTAAAAAGCACCTTATCTTTATGCGTCCAGTTCACTCTACTCAAATAGGAAATCATCCCCCAGGTTGATTCTCCGTTTCCCGGAGGTTGAGGATTCAGGCCGGCCGCTATTGAATGGTAACCTGTTCTATTATCTTGAAAATCAAAAGTAAACAGGAAAATCCTTTCGCTAAAAAAGCCCTGATAAGTATTTCCAATAAGAAAGTTCAATTGGTTATTTCCAATGGTCTTATTATAATTCATCGTATATTCTGCCAGCCAGGAGCGACCATTAATCCTGGCCAGGACAGCTGCACCATTGGTACTTTCGCCTCTTTTCAAGAAATTTGGAACGAATCTGTTTTCACTTACTGAAAATATATCCGCACCAAGATTTACTTTAAATTCTAATCCCTTTGCCAGGGTAAATGTGGTATTAAAATTACCAATGGTTCTTGCGTTTGTTGAAATATTATCTGTTTCTAAGGCATCTGCCACTGGATTTGCCAGATTTCTTCCTCTGTCATCCTGATAGGTATATCCACCTGCGCGGGTAGAATCCAGGACAGGGAGAGAGGAAGGGAAAAGTAAGGCTGTTGTTACCGCACCAGGCAGGAGTACCCCTGTACCACTGCTTTGAGCACCTGTTAATACACCACGAGATTGAATATTACTACTACTCAAACTTGCTCCTGTTTTTATCCAGGAATTAACTTCTTGATCAATATTTATTCTAAAAGTATAATTTTTAAAATCAGAGTTTAAAATTATACCATCTTGTGAAACATAGCCCCCTGAAACGGCAAATTTTGTTTTTGTATTACCTCCTGACACATTCAATTGATAGCTATGCATTCTAGCTTGTCTAAAGATAGCTTCTTGCCAATCAGTCCCTTGTCCAATTCTTTCTGGAATAAAATAACGAACATCGACAGGTAATTTAGCATCTGTGTTAAAGGCATTCATGTATTGGGCAAATTCCTGACCATTTAACATCGGCAGTTTTTTTGTTACCGTTTGTATGCCCTGATAAGAATCAAAACTTATGCGGGAAGTACCTGCCTTACCTCTTTTTGTGGAAATAATTACTACGCCATTGGAACCTCTTGCACCGTACATAGCCGTTGCACTAGCGTCTTTCAAAATTTCAATAGATTCGATATCTGCTGGATTAATAGAAGCTAATCCATTCAATGGAGAACCTGCCACGGCACCACCATTTAGCTGCCCATTGTCATTGGTAATTAACATACCGTCAATGACAAAAAGAGGTTCATTTCCAGCATTTATAGAACTTGTACCCCTAATTCTTATAGAAGTTTCACCCCCAGGCCTTCCGCTGACCTGAGTTACCTGGACACCAGCGGCTCTGCCTTGTAGTGCTTGATCTACGGAAATGGGTGCCAATCTACTGATTGATTCGCCAGAAATGGAGGATACTGAACCCGTCAAATCACTTTTCTTCACCTGCCCATACGCAACCACCACGATATCTTCTAGTAAAGAAGCTTCCTGAAGTAAGAGCACATCGATAACATCTTTAGCTCCTACGGTCATTTCTATCGTCTCATACCCGATATACGAAAAAACCAGAATAGATCCGGTCTTTGTTTTAATTTCATACAGGCCCTTTTCGTCTGTAACAACACCTACCCCAGTTCCCTTAATGGTGATATTCACCCCCACGAGAGATTCTGAATTATCCTGATCCTTAACTGAACCAGATATCAGGCGTTCTTTTTCAGATTGTGCCCAACTACTTGACGTAACGAAAAGTAAACATTGAAGCAATAAAAGTACATTCCATTTCATAATAGTTTAATTAATTTTTGTCCATTATCGGCCAATCTCAACCGAATAAGAAATACCATCGCCCCTATAAAAAACTTGATTATACTCAACAATCTGACCATCAGAACTATAAACCGTTCTATTTCTCGTTAAAATGGGGTCTCCGGGTTTTATTTGTAAATTTTCCGCTAAATCATTGGTTGCTGCAATAGCGCTGATATCTTCCCTTGAAAGGGTCACATACACGTTATTTTCTTCTTCCAGTACCTTATATAAGGGTCTAGTAAAATCCTGTTCGATCTGAACTTTTGTTCTGGGATGAAACCAGGAGATACTCAATAATAAAGGTTTTTCCTCGTCTCCTCTCAATCTGGTAATCTCAACTACGCGGGTATCAGGTTTAATATGAAAAATCTCAGCTAATTCGGGAGGCGCTTTTACCAATTTAACCTCCAACCTATAATTGATAATTTTCCGTCCCTTCTCCTCCATTTCCTTCGTAAAACTAAACCAATGATCCAATCGGGTCAATAGTTTTTTTCTGACAACCATGGTGCCGACGCCTTTTTTTCTAACCAGAATACCCTCCTGTACTAACTTGGCGATAGCCGTACGGACGGTATTTCTGGCGATGCCTAATTCACTGGCAATATCTACTTCTTTCGGAAACATTAATCCACTTTGGTACTCAGGTTTTTCTACCAAAGTGCGAATAATCTTTTCCACTTGTTGATGTAAGGGTAAGGTGAGATCCGGGTCAATTCGCCATTTCATAGTGTATGTTTAAACATACTGAAAATTACACTTAATTTTTGAACTACAAACCTTTTTCAAAATAAAAAATAAATAATTTGATAAAATAATTCGTTTAAAAACTGAAAGGATCAAATTTGAAAATATTTGCCGCTGTCAACAACGGTAACCGGTCTGTCCTAAATGGTAATAATGGCCTTCCATTTTCACCATAAAGTGTCCATTTCCCAGGATTATTGGCCCATCCGAACCTTACATATTTAAGATTTGGTACTTTCTCGCTTTTTAAAAATATTTTATTCCCTGACAAAATAGCATTGGCAGGAAAAAACTGGCCATCTTCCCCAGCTACGGTAAAAGAATTTATTTTTATTCCCGATGCAACTGGTTTAAAACGGGAGGAAAAATAGAGCACCGCTTCCCCATTATTTGAAAAAACTGACTTAACTAATTTAGGTGCATCCACCTTCATCCTTAAACCATAATCTTGCACTAAGGCATTCTCAGCTAATCGTTTACCAACCGTTTCTTTATCTTTCGGATGAATATCCAGGGCATCACCTACGTCGATAGCTGTTGCTAAAGAGGTAAATGGCAGATTTAATGCGTCGGATTGTGAAGCACGCAATTCCGCCCAGGTACTCGGACCGGCCAAACTATCTATGGGGCCATAATTGGCCAATTGAACAAAATGAAAGGGCAAATTTGGTTTATTAAATAGTTTTCTCCAATCCTTTATCATTGAGGGAAATAAGACACCGTATTCCGCAGCTCTATCCGCATTTGATTCTCCCTGATACCAAATAACGCCCTTAAATCTATACGCTGACAATGGTGCAATATTTGCATTATACAAGGCGGTGGGATGAGAAAAAACACTCATATTGGGTACTGTGGGTATCGGAAAATTATTTACATCTATGGCATCCCCCATTTTCATTTCCCATTTGCCATTTAATATTTTATTTCCCCAAAACGCATTGGTATAAATACCCCCTTTACCACCAACATCAAACACCCTGACAACTAGCAAATTATCTTTTTCCTTCAACAGGGAATCAGGGAAAAAATAACTTCTGAAATTTCTGGAACCAAAGGATTCTCCAATGAAAGTACCGTTTAACCAAACCCGATCATAATCGTCGATTTGATTTAAACTTATTACCCCTTGATTGCCGACAGAGGGACATGGGCAGTCAAAATTTTGGCGAAACCAAACTTCCCCATCGTGATTATACCCCAAATCTTCCCATAAAAGGGGAAATTTAACCTCCATCCAATCCTTTGGCATGTTTTCTGGTAGATACCATTTGTCCTTCATTCCTTTAGACTTCAGGTAGTAATTTTTATCCCAATCTATCCGAAACTCAGCAAGCTCCTTGAGCAATTCAATTTTAGTTTTATTTGGTGCCAACGTTTGTTCAACAGTAGATTTGAAAGCATCCAACGGTAAAAGGGCTTCAGCACTCATCCACGTTTCTATAGTGGTAGCACCTAAACAACTCACCACAATACCAATGGGAACATTTAATTTAGACTGTAGATGTTTTGCAAAATAATAAGCGGTACCTGATAATTGACCGGCTGATTTTTCATTTAAATTTTGCCAAAGCCCACCTGAGATATCTCTGGAGGGAATCAGATCGGTTTCAATTTGCACATTAAAAAAATGAATGGGATAAGGTGAATTAAAATCTGCTTTGCTCGTCTTAATACCCAACATATCTAGTGTATATTGCATGTTAGATTGACCCGAACATAACCAAACCTCGCCTATATATATATCATTTAAACGCCAGGTTGTATCGGAAGAAATAGTCATTTCATAAGGTCCGCCAGCTGCAAAAACCCCAATATCACATTTCCATTTTCCTGTCTCATCTGTTTTGACGACTTTTTGTACATTTCTAAACTTAACAGTAACGTCCTGCCCTTTATCAGCCCAACCCCAGATAGTAATCACCTCATTTCTTTGCAAAACCATACCATCCCTGAAAATATGAGGCAGCTTCAACATAGCCGAGACAGAGACCGTTGAACATCCAATCCAAATAAGTAAAAAAAGAACAGATTTATTAAAAACCGAGGGGTGAAAAGTAGGTAGAGGAAGATTCATTTTATAAAAATATTTAGTATGTTTAAACATATAATCAAATCTAATGATTATCTTTAAATGAAAGATTATTTTAAATACATTTTAAAAAATAAAAAGGATGAAAATTTCGAAAACGCCTACTTTTCAGGTTAACGGAATCATTTTAATATTATTAATATTTTCTTTAACCACTTTATCCGCGCAGGAAAAATCTGAAAAGATTGCTTCCTCCGCACAAGATTGGAATTCGCTGTTCCAAAGGAAAAAAGGATGGTTTGGTGGAGATGGAATCTTTGCCATTCCTATGGATGGGAAAGAATATATTCAGGCAAATGATTCCACAGAAACCCTATTTATTTTCAGCGACTCCGTTATTGGAGAAATTGGCGCTGATGGAACACTTAAAAAGAAGGAAGATTTCAATTTTGTAAACAACGTAGTTGCTGTATTGAAGGGGAAAGAACCCATTGCTGAAAATTTTAAATTTTATTACCCAACCGATAAATCAGGAAAAAACACTTCTGTTTTTAAACCAAACACGCCAAATACAAAGCCAGGTGAATATTACTGGTTGGGCGATGGATTTGTGAACGTTGACAAGGACAGCACCCTTTATATTTTTGCTTATCGAATCACTCATATTGATCCAATCACCTCATTTTTCGACTTTGATCAGGTAGGCGTAACCTTATTGGCTATTCCTAAAAACACGCCAATACCCTTTGAAAAAGGAGTTAGACAAATAGAAACACCCCTTCAATTCCCTTATGCACCAAATGTTGGGATGACTACCTTTGGAAGTGGCATCATTGTAAATACAAAAAGCGCAGGTGCACCAAATCCTGATGGCTATATTTATGTTTTGGGAACGGGGGGACTTGAGAAGGATCTGCTGATAGCTCGTGTAAAACCGGAGAATTTTGAAAATTTTGACCAATGGACCTATTGGGATGGGGCAAAATGGAATGCGGATAAAACTAAAGTCAGAGGTGTAACCAAAGGCGTTTCTAATGAACTAAGTATGAGTCCTGCCGATAATGGCCGATGGATATTGGTACATCAGCTATTCGGGATGACACCAGAAGTATCTATTCAAATGACAAAGTCGATTACCGGACCTTATTTTCCTACACGAAATGTATGGCATTGCCCGGAATTAGAGGAAGATTTAGACTATTATGCATATAATGCAAAGGCATACCCTCATCTTTCCAAACCAGGAGAATTGCTCATTAGTTATAATGTAAATTCCTTTGATTTTTTCAAAGATATTTTAACGGATCCAACACATTGCCGGCCGAGGTTTATCACCATTAAGATACATTAACTTTTTTATATTAAAATATTTGGTGTCTTAGTTTTTTATAAGGAATTTTTGTAATGTGCCAACGACCAAGATTGGTGGCGTATAAATAGGCTCCACCCTCACCTCCAAAAGCAATATTTGTTGGATTCGTTAGGGTATGGGCTTCCCAATCATTAATGAGGAGGGTAACTTCCTGCTGCGGTGAAATTTTATAAATGGCATTTGGCGTATAACAAGAAACCAGTAAATTTTCATCTTCATCGAAGGCTAATCCATCGGGTACTGTTTGGGGAAGGGTGGCAAATACCGATCTAATGCCTGGATTACCATCGCTTTGTATCTCTATTTTTTCAATGCCTGGCAGGAAAGAACAAACAACAAACAGGGCATCTCCTTTGGGTGAAAGAGCCATTCCATTGGCAAAATTAAAGGGGCCGTTATGCCAAATGATTCCCTCCCCCTTCTTAGTAAACTTTTGAATAGTTCCATTAATTTGCCGAAATGCCCCACTATCGGAAACATACAAATTTCCCTGATTATCAAATACCGGATAATTTGGTATTGAAAATGATGCACCCTGAGCACCTTTGGTAAAAACAGAAAGGTTCTTAGTTTCGATGTCAAGCTTCCAGACACATTTGTTTTTGAGATCGCAAACGGCTAACCATTCGTAGGAAGGATGAAAAGCTAGCCCCAGATTAAATCCACCTGTTTCTGCAAAAAGCGTAACCTTACCAGACTGATCAATATGATATATTTGACCCGCTTCGCCGCCGGCCCATAGACTGCCATCCTTATGAAAGGCTAAACCCTCGGGATGATCCAAGCCGTCAGCAAAAATGGTACAATCAGTAATATTAATTTCCATAGTTTACATTTCAAAAGATTAAAAAACGGAGGCTTTCAAGGAGGTAGTTTTACTTTCAAATGGTTTTAACACTGGCCAATGATGCTTCACGATATCCACTTCTGGGGTAGCCGACCATTTATTTGTCCAAGGCTCCAAAGCAATAGAATATGTTTTTCCCCACCAAGGAGCATCTTGTATGCCATATCTTTCCTGCCAGAACCAAATATATGGAAAATCATCTTCATTCCAATCCAACCTAAAAGAGACTTTTTTCTCAGCATCTGAGATAATATAGTAAGCATTTTTTTGAAATCCTGACAAATACAGTAGCTCGGAATATGGAAAATCACTGGCTGGAGGAACCTGACTTGCGTCTGATAAATTTCCTTCCAAATCGAGACCTAAAGGCCAGGAGAACTGTTTTCCCGGCGAAAACCTTCTTTTTTCAGGCATTAAAGGTTCAGCTTCAAAATGTTGGGCATTGGTAGTAATAAGGCTGCCATTTTGCAAAAAAGGAAGACCAAAAGCAATGTGGTGACCCCACATATAAGAAAAATCGACAGCAGATTCATTCGTCAAAACTTCCTCAATAAACAAAGTGGGTTCACCTTTTTTGATCGTCAATATTTTTTCAATAAGTAAAGGAACGCGCAAAGGTCTGTTCCAGCATTTTATGGAGATTTCACTATCCGTATTATTTAGAATAGCATATTGCCAGGCATTCAGCCAAACCTCACCATGTTGCCCTAAGGAGGCGCCTCTATACATAAACGGCTGACTATTAGGTAGTATTTCTTGCCAGCCACCATAATAATAATCTTCAAATTGATTCAAAGTATCTCTGCGCTGGGAAATATATTCTCTCGGATTATGAATTGGTTTATCTAACCTAAGCATCAGATTCAGAGATTCCTTTTTGTAGGTAAACTCAAAAATATCACTCCCCCTACCCATGAGAATGCCAATTTTCAACCATTTATTTTCTAAAAAAACGACCGGCATATTACTCAACAACCAATCTGTTTGAAGCTTACAACCAGCTTCTTGATGAAAAGACGAGGACATGTCTAATGGTTTAATGATTTAATAATGCCATTCATAAATCCAAGAGCATAAGCCATACCTGCGTGCCAGGGAGCGGCACAAGACATTTCAGGCGTATGATCTGGAATCAGAACACCATCATAATCATGTTTTTTCAATATTTTCATTACCCTTACCATATCCAAATCCCCTTCATCGACAAAAACCTCCTGATAAAAAGGAACTTTTCCTTTCACATTTCTAAAATGAATATAGCCGATTCTATCTTGCGGCAAGTATTTTTCCATAAAATCATAAACATTTCCCTCCTGCATTTCCTGAAGCGTACCCAGGCAAAGTTCAAATCCATTACTGGGGCTATTTGAAATTTCAAGCAACCTTTCGTATCGGGAAATACTTGTAAATAGTCTTCCAGAATTTCTAAGATTTTCCATGGGAGGATCATCGGGATGCGCGACTAATTTTACCCCATTCTCTTCCGCCACTGGCAACATGATGTGTAAAAATTCCGATAATCGTTCCCACATTTCTGTATATGAAACACCCTGCAGATGCCCTTCACCGGCCTCTTCATAGTGCATATTCCACACCATCCCATTAGGAATTGGCGCATTTATATCGATTTTAGAGGCATCAAAACGCACTGATGGAGCATTTCCCCTCGATTCCGTAACATTTGTCCAACCCCAAACACCCGCCAAACTAAAGTAATAACCCAGAACGGGAATGCCAGCAATACCTACGTTTTTAATCAACACCTTCATCTGTTCCATTTGAACATTCTTGCGGGGACCATCGAGTAAAATATCATACCAATGGGCGGGATCAAAATTTTCAATGGCTTCCAGTTTCAGGCCATGACTTTCAATTTTTTTTCTCAATGAAACAAGATCATCTAATTTCCAAGGTATATCTTTATTTGGTGAGTAGCCCCAACCATTCAGATAATCCTTAGTCAAGGTAGGATTCTCACCCCCTTTTACATAATCTATAAGTTGAGCAACAATATGGGTTGCACCCGCTTGTTTTGCAAATTGAAAGTTGCTATCATTCAGTAAACTCTTATACAGACCAAGACCTAATTTCATTTAAGCAGCATTAAAATGTGTAAATTTTCTATGGAAGATAAATGAATCTTTGGGTATTTACAAATGCAATGACTAAATTTGGAAAAACGTTAAATAAAGAAAATGGGAATTACTACAAATGAGGTTGTTGTTATAACAGGAGGAAGTAAAGGGATAGGATTTGCCTCAGCAGCCCTTTTTCTGGAAGCAGGTAAACGGGTAAGTATTTGGGATACAGAAAAACCAGAAGATGATTATTTAGATAAATATAAGGATAATTTAATTTATGTAAAATGCGATGTATCAAAGGAAAAATCTATAATTAATGCCTTAGAGGAAACTGAAAAAAAGTGGGGAAATATACAGACTTTGGTGTGTAGTGCTGGGGTGCAGAGGTATTCCACCGTTACAGAAACAACGGAAGAGGAGTGGGATTTTGTGATGGGGGTAAATCTTAAGGGATCTTTCCTGGCCGCAAAACACTGTATTCCATCTATGCAAAAGAACGGAAAAGGGGTAGTTATACAAATATCGAGTGTTCAGGCATTTTATTCTCAGGAAAAAGTTGCCCCGTATGTAACTTCTAAATCGGGGCAATTGGGCCTCATGCGAAGCATCGCCGTTGACTATGCGCCCAGCATTCGAAGTGTGGCCATTTGTCCTGGAACCATCGATACGCCAATGTTGCAAGATGCGGTAAATCTTTCAGCAGATCCAGAAGCCGTGTTACAGGAATGCGCTGACATGCATTTGGTTGGAAGAATAGGAAAAGCGTGGGAGGTGGCTAAATTGGTAAATTACTTAGCCAGTGACGATGCCTCGTTTATAACGGGCCAGTATTTCCGGATAGATGGAGGGATGGGCGTAATGATAGCCGGTTCAAAGAGGTAGTAAGTTTAAAACTCTTTGGATTTCAAGTTAAATGTTCATGAAAATAGAGGATTTTTCCCTGTTATAAAATTTCATAATTATCGTAATTCAAATTACAGTAATGCCGGTTGCGATAATAAAATTACGATTTAAATTTTAATAAATACGCAAAAAGAATCAACAGATAGAATCTAATCATTGAGCAACAGAAACGATCCCTAATGACCATTTGGGCTTATTTTGTTACAATATGAATGAATATTTGCCCTTATTATGTTACATTTGATAAAAGTACCGGAATGGAATTTAAAAGAAACATTGAAGATTATCTATATAAATGGAAATTAAGTCCAGTTAGAAAGCCACTTATTTTAAGAGGTGCCCGACAGGTAGGTAAGACTACTGTCATCAATAAATTTGCTAAATCCTACGAATACCTTATTTCACTTAACTTAGAAAAGCCAGCAGATAAAAAATATTTTGAAGATTTTGATGACGTTAAAACCATTTTAGAAGCTTTATTATTAGCAAAGAATATTCCGTCCCAAAAATTACCCAATACGCTACTATTCATTGATGAGATACAGGAAAGTCCAATAGCTATTCAATTACTTCGATATTTTTACGAAGAAATACCCCACCTCCATGTAATTTGCGCTGGTTCACTATTGGAATTTGCCATTAAAAATGTGAAAAGCTTTCCCGTCGGAAGAGTGTCTTTTTTATATTTACACCCACTAAATTTCCAGGAGTATTTGGAGGCAACCGGAAAATTTGCCCTTCTTGAACAATTAAAAGTATTACCCGTAAAACAATATGCACATCATACTTTAATGATTGCATTTCATAGATATGCCATCATTGGGGGTATGCCAGAAATCATAAAAACAGAATTAGCAGATAACAACCTTTCCGATTTAACCATTATTTATGAAAGTATTTGGAGCACCTATAAAAACGATGTAGAAAAATATGCGTCCAACCCTTCAGACCGACAAATTATCAGACATATTATGGATACCGCTCCATTAAGTTTAGATGAACGGATAAAATTCCAGGGATTTGGCCATTCAAATTATCGGTCAAGAGAAGTAGGTGAAGCATTAAGAACATTGGATGATGCAAAAATCATACGATTGATTTATCCTACTACAGAAGTACAACCACCCATTAAAACAGATTTAAAGAAATCACCACGACTACAATTTTTAGATACCGGTTTGGTTAATTATTCTTTAGGCATACAAGCTGAAATGCTTTCAATGACAGATTTGAACAGTGCATTTAAAGGGGCAGTGATTCCTCATCTGGTAACACAGGAATTAATTTCACTCCAAAGTATTACAACACATAAACCACATTTTTGGGTTAGGGAAAAACCACAATCCAATGCAGAAGTTGATCTGGTTTATACTTATAAAAATATGGTCATACCCATTGAAATAAAATCGGGAAGTACTGGTAGTTTAAAATCACTTCACCAATTTATTGAAGCAGCCGAGCATCCATACGCCATACGAATGTATGGTGGACCATTTAAAATAGAAAAAGCCATGACACCAAATAAAAAACCATACCTGTTATTAAATTTACCCTATTATACCGCTACAGTATTGCCAGAATACATAGAATGGTTTATCTCTCAGGAGGTACAAAATGATTTGTAAAAACTAACCTAATCAATACATTAGACCAAAATGCCATAGAGGGATGGTATTAAAAAAGCCAGTTTCTATATCATCCTTTACTAAGAAGCCATTTTCTGCTGTTTTTATTTGTTTTAAACCTTTGTTTTTACCCCCAACCTCAAAATCCTTATCCTCCATTTTAAAATCAGCCAGGTTTGAAGAAACAATCTGGTGATGCACCCGACATTGATTTATGAAAAATGTTTCCCTAATATTTCCTTTATTAGCGTTTCCCCCTGCCAGGATATACACTAAATTGGTGTTATCTAAATACACTTTATTTATTTTTCCCAAACCTCTGATACCCTTTGTATCATCCCGCAATTGAGCCAGCATACCAGCTTCCTCCATGTACAAAAGATAATCGGCTATAACATTTCGGCTAATAGCTAAAATTTCCGATATCTTAGTCATATTAGGCTTGAAAGGGACACTTTCTGCAATAATGGCCATCAATTGTTTTAGCTGCCTTCCTTTGGACACATTCATCCCTGCATAAACAGGAATATCACTTTCTAATGTTTGATGGACTACTTGTAATAATTTCAAATCAAAATCAGGTTCTAAGGCAAAGGGATAGTATCCTCTTTTAAGATAATCAGCAAATAATGGCAATGGATGTGCCATTTGTGGGACCTTCACCCGATGATTGAGAATTTCATTTAAATTAAACACCGGAACTTCTATCTGATGAAAAAGCATTAAGTATTCCCGAAAGGATAAACCCTGCAAATTATAAAGTACTGCACGTCGACTCAAATCAGCACTACCTTTTTTAAGATCTAGTACCGAAGAACCCGTAAATACTACTTTCAGATGATTATGGTAATCATAAATTAGTTTTAATTCATTTGACCAATCAGGGTATTTATGTATTTCATCTATAAATAAATATTTTCCACCCCATTTAACAAAATCTGAAGCTAAATCCGAAAGACGATGTTTCGCAAAATAAAAATCCTCTGCCGACACGTATAAAGTATGTCGAACGTCAAGATTATTTTTGATATACTGTAAAACAAGGGTCGTTTTACCTACGCCACGAGGGCCTACTATGCCAATTAATCTGTTTTCCCAATGTATTGTATTATATAGATATCGTGTAAATTTTTTATCTACATTGGATATTAATCGATTTGAATATTCAAACAACGTTTGCATTTCCCTCTGGTTTAGACAAAAATACAAAAATTGCACTGAAAAAATGCAATTATTAACATTTATTGCATTTTTTCTGTGCAAAATGGAGATTTAGCCTGTTTTTTGCTAAACACTCGAAAAAATTTATGCAATTACGCTCCATGCCTTTTAAAGTTTTTATGGATATAACCATAAAAAATATAAATATTTTAGTATTTTTATGTTTCAAAACATAAAATGATTAGAAGGCCTTTTTATTTAAAGCAACTGGAACAGTGGATAGATAAACCGCTGGTAAAAATACTAACGGGCATACGTAGGTCAGGTAAATCAACCATATTACTGCTCCTTAAAAAAGTTTTACTTGAAAAAGGAATCACTGAAAATAGTATCATTGCCCTAAACTTTGAAAGTCTCACCACTGAACATCTGAAAAATGCACCTTCATTGTATGAGTATCTAGCGGGACAGCTTACAAAAGATAAAAAGTTTTATATTTTGCTGGACGAAATTCAGGAGGTTCAGGCTTGGGAAAAAGTAGTTAATTCGCTTTTGGTGGATTTCAACGTTGATGTTTATCTTACTGGATCTAATTCTCATTTACTATCGTCAGAGTTAGCCACCTATTTAGCGGGCAGATATATAGAAATACCCGTTTATACTTTGTCTTTCAAAGAATATTTACTTTTCAACAGTGTGTATCAAACTGCTGTATCATCTATAAAAGAGTCTTTTGTAACCTACCTGCGAAAAGGAGGATTTCCTATAATTCATACCGGTAATTACGATGAAGATACTACTTATAAAGTTATTCGGGATATCTATGCCTCTGTCCTACTGCGAGATACTATACAGCGATACAAAATCAGGGACATTGAACTTTTAGAACGGGTTACTCGCTTTGCTTTTGATAATATTGGAAATACTTTTTCCGGAAAAAGTATTTCAGATTATTTTAAAAGCCAGTCGCGAAAAACGGATGTCAACACCATCTACAATTATTTATCTGCCTTAGAGGGGGCATTTATTTTATATCGGGTTTCGCGTTTTGATATCAAAGGAAAGGAAATTTTAAAGACTCAAGAAAAATTCTTTGTTAGTGACCTTTCTCTGCTTTATGCGATGATGGGATATCGCGATAGAATGATTGGTGGCATTTTGGAAAATGTCGTTTTTCTGGAACTTAAACGAAGGGAATATAAAGTATATATTGGCAAATTAGATAGCAGAGAAATTGATTTTATCGCCGAAAAACAAGGAAAAAAAATCTATATACAAGTTGCCTACAAATTAGAAAATGAAGCAACCATACATCGAGAATTTAGTCCCCTATTGGCCATTTTAGATAATTATCCAAAATTTGTTGTTACGATGGATGAATTTTGGAAAGAAGACATAGAAGGGGTAAAACATGTTCAAATTCATGATTTTTTATTAGATGACAGTTATTAGAAGGGCAAAATGCCATTCGTCGCCACCAAGAACCATCAAATAATTTACCCAATCACATACATCGTTTTATCCCCGTTATAGTAGGGGCGAATTGAATTCGCCCTATTTTTATACAGGTGAATTCCCTATTTACGAAACAGGTTACTTCCCCTTGTATAAGACAGGTGTATTCACATGTCAATTAAATGAAAAGATATTTGTTGCAAATGGGTGAATGGAATTAGAAAATAGATACTGGTTAAAAAAGGGCGAATGCCATTCGCACCTACAGGAAAAGTGATATTGGTGCATTAACACGGTGTGATAAATATCAATTATGTGCACAACTTTGTCACGTTGGTGATAGTCGAATGGCATTTACTCTATTTACCCCTAAGCAAGAAAATTTACTAAAAATAGGTCAGGAGATTGATTTTACCGGGGTACTATTTTCAATATAACATCAGAATCATCAATAAAGGCCTTACATGAAGTTAAATATGTTTGCATGTCATCCATATTCTCAGCATATACGTTGGCACTAAACTCATGCGCCCTTTGTAACATTTTGATATATGTATCACATTTTCGTTGTTTCGTGAATTTCTTCAATGCTCCCATATAATCCACTCTAAATACCGTTGGAATAATTATTTTTGATTGCCCTGCACTTGTCAGTTCTGCATTCATCATGACTCTTGCAATACGCCCATTGCCATCTAAAAATGGATGAACCTCACTTATTACAAACATAACATAAGCAGCCTTGGCAAATGGATGATCTAAGGCCCTGTAAAAGTCGTAGCTCTGAAACAATGTGCCTTTCACCAGGTTAAAATCTACAAAAGCTGTACTTCCCGCAAAATTATTCCTGTCTTTAAACAGCCCAGGATTTTTATCTGTTCTTACTTTCAATAATATCGAGTGTCGGAACAATATTATTTTCAAAAACTCATCAGGAGAAGAAGGGGTAATCTCCATTTCCTTTTTATTAGAAACAATCTGATAAGTTCCTAAAACATCATGACTATCTTCATTTCTGGCAGGAAGTGGCTTGTTCGTTTGGATGATTTTCTTTGCTTCGTCAATTTCAAATACAGTTCCTTCAATATAATTAGAAAAATAACTTTCGAAAAAGGCTAAATTTCTAAACGAGGTTGGACTAGTGTTCTTTTCCTCCCGAAAAGGGAATTCTACTTTCTTTAAATCTCGAAAGAGGATCTCAAATAAATCTGCTCTGGAGGGATCGTATGGCATTCCAAATGCCCTTGCTTTTGCCAACGGAGATATTAAAATTTTTGAAGATTTAGTCTTTAACAAAGCACTAATCAAGTGGTTTAATTTCCCAAACTCCTTTTCCATATTTAATTGCACAGAAATAAGTCGAGCCTTATCTCTCACTTTATTAATTTCATCTTCGCCATTCACTCTGATAATCTCCTCCAAACGCTCTTCAATTTCCGGCAAGCTCAAACATTTAGATGCACTACCTGCTTTTTTTGAGGCCTGCAAATTTTCTAAAAATGCGCGTGGTCTTTGAGAGACAAACAATTCACCCGACATTTTATTATCACCCTCAATGGGAGACGCACCTTCAAGAAATTGAAGGGTAACTCCCGGAAGATTTATCTTTTTAGTATAGCTGGTGGTTAGAAATATTTGTCCTGTTTTTGTTGCCTGAAACTCAAAGGCAGAACGATGACTAAGCAATGTCCCGGGGTATAAATTCCCCAGTATCTTAAAAAGATTTTTTTTGATAATAGACTCAACAGGCTCAATCATATTGGGAGAATATATTCTTGGAGCAATTTTCCGAATAGCTCCTATTTTGACCAATTTTGAGATTTGATTGGAAATCTTAGGATCCTTAGAGCCAAAAATCACTTCTTGTAGATGAAGGGGTAGATTTTTTTCCATTAAGCGCAATATTTGGTCTAAAATATTAAATATTTTCCACTAAAAGGATATAATTATTAATTTTTTTCCATTATAAAGTTAATCCTTGCTAAAACCTAGACGAATGCCATGAAAGATTGCGAATGCCATTCGCCCCTACTTTAATTTTAGGCACATTTCATCAGGAGTCAAAACAACCAATTCACTTGTTTTAAAATCCTTCGTATTTCTTGTTACGATATAATTAATTCCAGGAATGGAGGAAGCACAAAACATTTGTATTGCGTCTTCAAAGTCTTTATGAATAGAACGTAAGCCCTTTTTTAGCACATCTAAATCAACGGGTACCACATCAAGAAATGCTAAAAGATTTAACAGAATTTCTCTTAATTCCTTTTCAGCAACATATTTTTTCAAAATATAATGTGCCGTTGCTATTGAATGGGATGAAGTAAAAAGATGAATACTATTCTCTTCTGCATGCTTAAATATTTCAATGACATGTTTACTAAAGGGCTTTCTGTCCGCGATCAAATCGATAAGAACATTAGTATCAAGAAAAACCTTTATCATAACAAGTGTTTTTTTTCAAGGGCTGACCTTAATTCCTTTTCCTCGTCAAAGTCTGCAGGTAATTGAACCGAACCAACTAATTTTCTTAGCTTCGGAGACAAGTCCACTTGATTATCTTCTTGCGTTATGGTCTCAAGATAATTTTCAATCAATTCGGAGAGACTACGTCCTGTTTTTTTTGCATAAGACTTAGCTCTGTCTATAATTGCCTTTTCAACGGTCAATGTTAGTTTACTCGTCATGATACGTGTTTATTTTTCAAAGATACGTATTTTAAACAATTAAAATCTTTCTTCATGGCAAATAAAACTTTGACTTATTGGGAAAAGGGCGAATGCAATTCGCCCCTACGGGAAATGATATTGGTACATTTATATGTTTTTACATATAATTATTTATTATGTTCATTTTTATATGTTTTTACATACAATTTACTATTTTTGCATATAGTAACTGCAAAAGCATATAATGAAATCACTGGGGAACTTTCTCAAAGAAAAACGAAAACAAGCCGGACTAACGCAATTAGCATTTGCAGAAAGAGCCGGGGTTGCACTTACTGTGATTAGAAAGATTGAACAGGGTAAAGGAAATTTACAATTAGAAAAAGTAAACCACGTGCTTTCCATGTTTGGTCATACCCTTGCTCCCATAGCCAACAAAGACATTGAAAAAAATCAAATCAATGACGATGAGAACAGCTGAAATATTTTACAAGGACGTCAGAGCAGGTGTTTTGACTGAAACCAATGAAGGCCATTTTACTTTTCAATATGACGAACAATACATTATTGATCATCCCAATCAGTTTTTAACCTTCACCATGCCGGTTGTTAAATATCCCTATCACGACAAGCATTTGTTTTCATTTTTTGAAGGACTCATTCCAGAGGGCTGGCTTTTAGACGTTGCTAAAAATCATTATAAAATAAACCCAAATGATAGAATGGGTTTATTACTGGCTTGTTGCCAAAACTGTATCGGAGCAGTTAGCGTAAAACCTTTAAACCAAGCCAATGAATAAGAGATGTTTATACTGCTATGGCGAAATGGTAGATTTAGAGCAACCTGACTACCATGCTAAATGTAGTCTGGCTTTTTTTGGAAGTAATACACCTCCATTTTTAAAATACTCTTTAAGCGAAATGAATGAGTTGGCTAAAGAAGTGGTCGCTTATCGTATTGCTATGCCGGGAGTACAACCCAAGCTTTCCCTTTCGACAATTAATGAAGTGTTAAACCAAAAAAATATGACGAGACTTACCGTGGTGGGAACTTTGGGTGGAAATTATATTTTCAAACCACCTTCAAGTGCCTATCCTGAGATGCCAGAAAACGAACATTTAACGATGAAGATTGCGGAAATATTCGGCATTCAAACGGTTCCTTCAAGTTTGATTAGGCTTCATTCAGGTGAATTGGCATATATCACCAAAAGGATTGACAGAACTTTAGATGCTCAGAAAATTCACATGCTCGATATGTTTCAAATTACAGAGGCAGTAGATAAATACAAAAGCACTATGGAGCGTGTAGGTAAGGCTTTGCGGCAATACTCCACGGACACCCTCATGGACCAGTTAAAATATTTCGAATTGACTGTTTTTTGCTTTTTGACGGGAAATAACGATATGCACTTGAAAAACTTTTCAATGATTGAAAATGATGGCAAATGGTCACTGTCTCCTGCATACGACTTACTTAATGTGAATTTGGCGAATCCAAAAGACAAAGAAGAATTAGCACTAAGTATGGAGGGAAAGAAAACAAAATTTACCCGCCATCATTTTGAACGATTTGGAACCTATCTGGGGTTGAATAATAAACAAATTCAGGGTGTTTTTGATCGATTTATGAAAAAACAATCAAAGGCAAAAAGCTTGATTGAGGTATCATTTTTAAGCGAAGAAATGCAACATGCTTATTGGAAAATAATGCTAAGTAAATATAAAGTACTCCAACCAGAATAATTGACGCGCCTTGTAGATACAAACTTTACGATGGTGATCAAAATAATCAGCTACGGTCATTTTGACCCGACCTAAAAAAGGGCAAATGCAATTCGCCCTAGAAGTATATAAATCGACAGGTGATTAGCCGGTTCATGTATGTGGTATTTAACTTTTGTTAGTTTTGGCAGAATATAGGATTCTATAATTTGCCAAATATGATATTTTTTATTACATTTGGCAAATTATATGACTAGCATACAACAAATAATTCAAACAGATGGAACAGATTATAGGCAGAATTTCCGAGCAGAAACAACTTGCGCTTCTGCTTGAATCAACTGATGCAGAACTATTGTCGATATATGGACGCCGCCGCATTGGTAAGACCTTTTTGATTCGAAATGCTTATGAAAAGCAGCTGATTTTTGAGTTTTCTGGCTTACACAATGCTTCATTAAGTAAACAACTAAATCTTTTTGGTCAAGCTATGACTATAGCCACTGGGATTCCTTTTGCTTCACCCACGAGTTGGATGCACGCATTTGAACAACTCATAGCACTGATTGAACCAAAAATCAAAAAACAAAAAAAGGTGGTGTTCATTGACGAGTTCCCATGGTTACATACACCCAGATCCGGATTTCGGGAAGCGTTTGAGTATTTCTGGAATATGTGGGCATCCAGGCAAAAAAATCTGGTGGTAGTAATTTGTGGGTCAGCCGCAGCCTGGATGATTAAAAACATCATTAACCATAGGGGTGGTCTGCACAATAGGGTGACACGAAAAATGCGCTTACTCCCCTTTTCATTAGGTGAAACGGAACAATACCTGCGAAGCCGGAACATTAGATTGGATCGTTACCAACTCATTCAACTCTATATGGTTATGGGAGGTGTGCCACAATATCTAAAGATGATTGACCGTGGTGAAAGTGTAACCATTGCCATTGACCGAATATGTTTCTCTAAGGACGGTTTCCTGAACGATGAATTCAAAAACCTATTCCATTCCTCGTAACGCTTGTTCTGTTTCTTGAATATTTCTTGGCTTATATGAATCAATCCAATCTTTTATCATAATGCTGCAATTGCCTCAATTAAAATTTTAATACTACCGCTTTTTGGACAAACTGATAACCACTTTAACATACCCCGTACATCGAGTTCACGAAGTTGATCCTTTTCAATTCGCAAATCTTCCACTAAAAAAGCCAATGCTTGTTTCTTACTTCGAAGATTTATTCCAGTCGTTGTAATAACTTTATCACAAAGAGCTTTTTCTGGACTTGCAATTAAAATCGTCTGTGTTTCGGTCTGGGAAAATGATTTTATACCCAAAGGATAATACGTTTCAGACAAATGAGTGAAGCTGAATACTACATTTTGAGCCATAATTTTTTTTGATACTTTAGGTGTCACGCTTGAAACTTCAAAAACCCGCTCTGGAATTAAGCCCCAATAAAACAGGGCTGAATCTAGTGACACATAACTTGGTCCATATAGATGATTTGCTATAAGAAAAGGCTCGGGAGCGTTTGTACTTACCAAAGAGGTCGTCACGTAGAGTCCTCTTCTCAGTTGATAAATAATTCCCTGATTGACCATTTCCATGATTTTGTCATAGGGCCTACTATACCCCTTTAGCAATCCAAGCAGTACCTGGGTGCTAATAGGTTGATCGCTATATTTGGACAAATTCATTTTGACATTTATTTGACAAATATATCCATTTAATTCGGAAAATATCCGAATTACACTTAATAATTTAACAATTTATGTCAAATTAAATAGTGCAATTCGGAAATGAACCTAAATTTATACAGATTGTCTAAAAAGCCTGGTTTTGCCAAAGCGGTGAATTATTTGTATTTAAATGTATTACTTGGGATTTAGGAAGAAAATCCGTAATTTTATATCATTTAATTAGAAACCACTGAGAATAAGATATGTCCACACTTCATTTCAACGGTCAAATAGGTTTTCCAGGATGCATATTTCAAGTAGGGTTGTCATTAATTGAATTCAATGAATATGACGTTACAATAATTTATTCGCCAGCGTTAAATATTTCTGGTTATGGTTACAATCCAGATGAAGCTAAAAATTCATTTAACATTGCTCTACGTGAATTTTTTCAATACACAAACAATAAAAAAACGTTTGATAAAGTATTAAAAGAACTTGGATGGACTTTTAAAGGTGGCAAAAAAAAATCTAAAATTGAGGCTCCATTAAATTCAGATTTAATTGCTAAAAACCCATTATATAACGAAATAATTAATTCAAAAAATTATAAAGTTTACAAAGAAGATGTTGAGTTCGTATTTTAAACTCTTTCGAAATGAGCTCTAAGCACCTTAGAAATGTTGCTCGTGCACAAGAACAAACGGAGGTCACGAACATTGGACACGTTCAGATTTAGATAGGCCAATCACAATACAAACACATGTAGATCCAATACCAGAGTTTATTATAAAAAATGCACTCACGCTACTTGGTTTAACAAAAAAAGATTTTACTGACTGGATTTAGTTGTTTAAGATGAGACGTTATCTGACCGTCGGGTAATTTTTCATTGATTTTGTTTATGTGGTCAATTTGTATCCGTCTGTATAAGTACATTTTTTTTCTAAAAATGGTCTTTTAAACTTTAAACCTCCAACTTTCCTGTAATCTGCTCACCCTTTAAACCGAAGACGTAAGCTATAATCCTCAAAATCCTGTAAATCCTGATTCAAAACCGAGTGTTAGGGGTAAATATTAAATCAAAACCTATCGGGGAGAAGACGTGAAGCATTGAATATCTTTAAATAATTGTGACATCTATAATTTTTTTTTAGAACGAGTTAAAGTTTCTTGAACAATGGTGGATTGTCAAAATATCAATTCTATCATTATCAACCATTTTATAAATTATTCTATAGTTTCCCTCAACTAATTCACGTACATCAATATTACCACTTTCAATTACTTCTTTACCAATTAATGGCTGTACCTTTAAAATTTGTGTTCTACCCTAAATTTTCAAAATTTCAAGCTTAGCATATTTCTTTGAATCTTTGGAAATATATTAAAAGATTGCCTTCAAGTCATTACGAGCCAGGAGCGTCCAATTTAATTGAACCATTTTTCTAATTCTTTATCTAATGCATCCTCGGTAATAGTTTCTCCTCTCTCAGACTCTTTTTCGGCTCTTTCAATTTTGTCTAATAGAATGAGTTTATCTATCAAGTCTTCTAAGGAAACCTCTTCTGGAAGTTTCTCAATAGTCTCTTTAAGATGCTTTTTCGTAATCATAAATGTCGCTTTTTCCAAAATTAAAATAAATCTGAGGAAATTCAAAGGTTGCCCCATTCCCCAAAAAGGATGAATGATTTGTTAAGATAAATGTCCTATATTTACAGACAAATGTCTTAATTAGATTTTATGAATTCAACTATAGAAACCATTGAAGGGAAACTCAACAAGGAAATTGATTCCTTCTTCAGAACCAGTAAAATTAACATGAGTAGCAAACAGGTTACGTATGAAAAATTCCTGGAAGACAAAATGCTTATTGTAATTGCTATCAGAAAAGGTATTCCTTATTCTCTATTTGACTTAATTCAAAAATACACCCCATTTTCAGAAAACGATTGGGCGAATTTCCTCGACCTATCCACAAAATCACTACAGAGATATAGAGCTTCTCCCGAACACCACTTTAAACCCATTCATTCTGAAAAAATAATAGAAATAGCTGAAGTTACAAAAGTAGGTCTAGACGTATTTGGTAATGTCGAGAAACTCAAACTATGGCTTAATACGCCAAGCTTTGCATTAGGAAAACTAAAACCAATAGAACTATTGAAAGACTCTTATGGTAAGGAAATGGTTATTAGTGAACTTCATCGAATGAATTACGGCATTTTTGTGTAGATGAAAGTATTCAGAATTTCAAGGGAAAAATACGCAACACCGTTGTCAGGTGAAGGAGCTGCTAAGTATGGAGCACGCTGGAATCCAGTAGGCATAGCCTTGATTTATACAGCTCAAAACAGGTCTTTAGCCATGGCGGAAGTTGCAGTTCATCTTACTTTGGCCACTTTGCCAGACGATTATATGATATTAACCATTGATATTCCTGATGACATAAAAATCAAGCAATTATCAGAAACAGACTTACCAGAGGACTGGCAAGAGTTTCCACATCCATTTTCTACTCAAAATATTGGGAGGGAATTTGTGACAGAAAATGAATTTTGCGTGTTAATCATACCATCAGTTGTTACACAAGGGGATTATAATGTACTCATTAATCCAAATCATATAGATTTTTCTAAAATAAAAATCACAAGTATGGATAAATTTCCATTCGATAAGAGGATTTTTAATTAAAACCAGCCATTAACAGAAAGAAATCAATTTTTGGCTTCCCCTTTGGGCTCTGGAATGTTAACCATCTGTCCAATTCACACGTTGGGTTAAATGGATTACGCGTTGAAATCTCTTCATTTACTTGAGTAATTTCATCACTGCCTCATTACCTTTCACAGCATTTTTTGGCATAGGAAATGCAATATTGAATACCGCTAATTTTTCTTGGGAAAGTACTTTTGAGGGCCCCTCATCGATATTACCATCCGCATCTAACACGTTGGATAGCTCTAACGATAGGTGTTTAGCCATAAATGGATACATACCCATTCGTTTATTTGGACCATAATCATGTAAATCTTTGGGTAAATGCACGTTTTCAATCAGATTATCCTTTTGATAAAGAGCATATATTTTCTGCAAAAAAGGAAATTCTACTTTCGGTGTATTTTGAGTCCAGTCAGCCCCATCTGAAATCAACAACATAGGTCTGGGAGCTGTTAATGCAGCTATTTCTACGTTGTTAGTTTGATAATCAGGCCCTTTTTTGTGAATCGGCATACCACTTTCACATTGACATCCTCCAAAAAAATGAGCAGATACCATTACTGCAGGAACAGAAACTTTAATGCGTGAATCTAAAGCCGACAATAAAAATGTTTGCGTTCCCCCACCTGATTCACCCGTTATCCCGATACGATTTTTGTCTATCGATGGTAAATCAAGTAAAAAGTCTAATGCCCGAATACTATTGATAGTTTGTAATTTTAACGAAGAAGAGATGTCATGTGAACATTGTTTACTGTCTTCATAACCCAACATATCCCAGGCAAAGACTACAGCACCCATTCTTGCCAATGTAGCGCAACGAATCTGAGTTTGATCTCTCGTGCGTCCAAGTAAGCGATTATCATGCCCATGAGGACATAAAATACCGGCGTAGGATGCATATTTTTTTGTAGGTCTGTACAAGTTTCCCGTCACATAAAACCCTGGTAAACTCTCAAAATAAACACTTTCAATGGAATAGCCATCAAAATCCATTTTACTATGAATGACAGCTTTGGAAGCTACTTTGGCCGGCATTTTTTTTAGGTCCATCCCTTCCTTGATTTGTTGGATGATTAATCTGGACCTATCTTCCCATGCTTTTCGCGACGCAGGTATATGGGAATTTAAAAACTCAGCACCCTGGACTTCCGTGAAATATTTTCCCCGACACAAATCTGTCGAACCAGTATTATATTCAGCCTGAGCAGATATACGGTAAGAAAATCCAATGCAAAGCACAAAAGAAATCCATAAAACGATTTGATTTTTCATATCATTAGATTTTTAGTTAGCCTAATAAAAATAAATGAGTTTGATGTGTCAAAATATCTCATTGGTTTAAAAGTCTACTTAATAACTAAAAAATTCTCAAATGACAGTCCTTCTAAGTCAATACACTTTATATCCACTTTCTCGAATGATTCATCGTAATCATTTTTTATAAAATTAATTATTATATCTAAATAATAAATAGCTTTTTTAAAATGTTTGCTTAAAGTGGCACTTGCGATTTGAACCTCTAACCTTTCTCCTTTTTTAAAATTCTCACTTAACAGGTACCTCGACCTTCGTGAAAGTTGAAATAATTTAATGTATGATATGTAAATTTTTTCATCTAGTTTGGCAAGAGACAAAAAATTATATGGATTAATTATTTCATCAACTTTACTATGAGAAAGATAGTTTGCATGAAATTTATTTACAACATGTGCATTAATCAAGTGCAACGCAGAATAAAAACATACAGTAACCTGCCAGTCCCAACAATCATCTAAACCTGTACTAATTTTTGATAAAAATCTAATATTGTTTTGAGATTGTTGAATATGCTCTTTAAATGTCCCCACGTTGAATTTCTTTAAGGAATACTTCTTTATAATGTTTAGGAACATTCAATTTGTCAGCAACTTCTACAATAGTAGAAGAAATATGAAATCCAAAGGTAGAAAAGGCATAGTTGACTTTTGCGGCAGATAGAATCAGCGCATCTTCAGTTAATTCGTCATCATTCTCAATTTCTGCCCAAACTAAAACTTTTGAATTTGAAAGTTCTAGTGCAACTCTGTTAGGACGTGCTCTTCTCTCCCCTAATTCTATAAAATACGAATCAATTAAATTTTTAATAAAAAAAGCAGAACTTGTTTTTCTGGCATATTTGTGCATAAAATCTTGATTCCCATTAATCATAGCCTCATATACCTCTTTCTTTTGTCTTTCCAGCACATCAGCTTGTAAAAGTAATTGATCAACTCTCAAATTTGAAATCATCTCGTCAAACCACTGATTGGTTTCTGGTTGATTTTCAACTTTTTCTTTTAGCATATAATGATTTTATTAACATTGTAAATATACATTGTTTTTTATTTTAAAAATGGTCTTTATTGCTTTGGTGAGGCTCATTATTATTTTGTTTTGAGGTCTTTTAACCACGCTTCTAAGGTTATCATTTCCTTATCTATCACGATATTTTCAATTAATAATGCATTGTAGGCTTTATAAAGATTATTTTCGATACAGTCAGAAGAAGAAATTACCTTGCTTACCAATTCTATAACTTTCTCACAAGTTTCATACATTGGAATTTCTGAAATGAAATCCTTCATGTAATCATGTGGATTTCTTTTTTGTATAACTGTTGCATTAGTAAAGCCAAGTTTATAACCATATAACCACATTATTGGCTGAGCAACTAATCCTCTTAAAATATCAGTATATCTAAAAGTTACATAGGTGGGTAAATACAATAATGGGAATAATTCTTTTCTAATTATGGTATTCTGAGTATTGAATGGACTAATGGTGCCTTTCCCTAAAACGACAGGTAGACGCTCTTCGAAATAGCATGGAGTGTCGTTAGTTAAACGATAAATTGCATCAACATCTGGATCTTCATCTGCTAATCCTTGCCAAATACCAACTTTGCAATCATTTAATGTTAAATCATTTCCTAATTCAAACTGTTGGTTGATAAGTTTTAATGGTAAACCCTGTTCATTTATAGTTTTTTATAGTTTTCTTACTCATAGTTACGAATTTTTTTCGTAATCTATGCCCTTTTATTTAAGAGGCTGAAAAAACTGACGGCTAAAAATAAAAAAGGGTTGAAAAAATTCAACCCTTTTTATTTTTAGCCTATTCTGTTTGTAATTACAGAAAGTTAGTTTTTTTAAAACCAGGAGATATCTTATTTTTTGATGAATTCAATGTTCCGCTTCATGAATTTAAAGCCTTTAAAGAGTTTACAGAAAATTTATATATTAAACTGGTACCCGTTTCGCAGGTAAATACTTTTTATCAAGTAGCATTTATGGTTGTCTAAAATATTTCATGGTTTCAAATTTTCAATAAACTTATTTTGCTTACCACCCAAAGAGAAGTAAATGGTAAGGAAAAATTTAGCCACATTAGCTATTAATTTGTAACTCATTTTTTTAATTGACTTTTGTTCCTGATTCAAATAATCAAACATATCCTTAAAAAACATGCCAAAATGGTTTTCAAGAAATTCCCTTTGATCCATGATTCTTTCCTTTTTTGATTTTGATTCCGTAACTCCGCCTGCTTGAAATACAGTGAAAACACAAGGAATATGTTTATAGGTTGAATCATATTTACAAATCGCCAAAATAAAAAATGACCAATCCGCATTTATTTTATTTGTTATATCATAACCCCCATACTTATCAAATAAACTCTTTTTTATAAAAGTGGCCTGGTGCGGAAGATCCCTTACTAAAAAAAATTTAAAACTTAATTTATCCGGATATTTAAAAACAAGATTTCCTCCAAAAGACATCTCAACCAAAATATTACCATATATGATTTCTTCACTTGAAGTGTTCACATGATCCATTGCCAATTTAAGTGAATCATCATTCAAAAAAAAATCACCCCCGTTCAAAAAAAGTAGATAGTCCCCATTTGCCATGGAAATTCCTTTGTTCATTGCATCGAAAATACCCTTATCTGGTTCAGAAATCCATTTCGTAATAGAAGATTGATAATTTGAAATCAATGCAACACTCCCATCTGTAGAACCTCCATCAACAATAATAAATTCAAAAGCTTTATATGATTGATTTATAACACTTTGAATTGTTTTCTCTAGATCAGATTTCCTATTGTAGTTGATGGTTATAATTGAAATATTCATAGTAAAATATTTTTTAATTAGTATATTTGTGCACACTCATCTTACAAGAAGTAGTATGCATCAAATTTCAGTAATCATTCCTTCCTATAATCATATTGAACACTTGAAACGGTGTGTACAATCAATTCTACATCAAAAATGTACAAGTTCATTCGAAATAATCATTGTGGATAGCTCTCCAATTGAAATTCAGAGACTTATAGAGACCATGTTTAAAGATTTTCCCAATGTAAAACTCATTAAACTGGCAAAACAGACCTTTCCTGGAATAGCAAGAAATATTGGAATAAAAGAGGCAAAAGGGGAGTTTATCGGAATGATTGATGCGGATTGCACCGTGGAGGAGGGTTGGTTGGAATGTATATTGAATTATGTTAAAGAAGATATGGTTATTTGTGGAACCATAAATAATGGTACTCCTTTAAATATCTGGGGCACTGCTGGCTATTTGGTAGAGTTCAATGGGTTTTTAAAAAGTAATCAACCACCAGTAGAAATTAAGGGTGCATCCACCGGAAATTTTGGTTCAAAGCGTAACTTGTTCGATAAATACGGATATTTTTCAGGATATAGAGCTTTTGAAGATTTCTTTTTTGCTGAAAACCTAAGAAAAAAAGGGGGTAAAATAGTTAAATATGATGATTTTACTATGACCCATCATAACAGGACAAATTTTTCACACATCTGGAAGAATTTAAGAATGCTGGGTAAACTTTCCGCAAAAGTTAGAAGGGAAAACGGATTGCCCCCTAAACTTATTTTCAGGTTTCCTATGCTCGCATTTTTCCTTACTTTTTTCAGATATTTTTCTGGTTTGAAGAACACCCAAAAAAGCAAGTATTTTTATTCTTATATCTTATTAACTCCACTATTAATTATGCTCTATTTAGGGTGGAGCATTGGATTTTATGAGGGATCAAAAGAAGAAGGAATAATGTAAAACTATAAAATTGTTATTTTCTTATTTTCTAACTCTAAAGCCAGCTGCAAGTGTAGTGCCTCTTAGCTCTATATTTTCCTCCAAAACGCCAGTTGCGCAGGGCAAAGGAGCATTAAAGCAGTTTCCGTTTTTTTCGGGTGCAAAATAACGAAACGGACTTTCATATTCCTTTATAACAGGTTTTTCAAAATCCTTATAAAAAGCACTGGGGAAAACAAACTGTGACAAATTCTCCCTATAAGATAACACCGTCTTAAAATATATTGAACCAGTTAAACCTAAAAATCCCAAAATAAACGTTAAAATATATAGTTTAAAATTAATTTTTGGAAAAAGAAGAAAAAGGTTTCTACTAAACCAATAAATGAAATATGCTACAGTAAAAAAAATAATACCATAAATAAATCTTGGATCAGGAGCCTGCAAAAACCAAAATAGGAAAGTAATGCCTATAAAAAACACCCATCTGATATCTGGACCATTTTTTCTAAGGATAAAAGTAGTAATGCCAAAAATTAAAAATAAAATACAAACAAAAAGAAGTAGTTTCATCAGGTGATCCATACCCATCACCCAAGACGGAAACCATTCAAAAATAGACATTTTCAATATCTCCTCCGGATTATTAGATGGTTGAATTGCCCATGCTTTGATACTTTCTTCTTCAGCTTTAACTAATTCAATAGGTATTTTCCAATCAGGATTAAATACATCTATTGCAGAAAATGGGTAGAACAAATAACCTGATAAAAAGTAATTCCTGATTAAAAAGGGTATTGATATAAATATTCCTAAAAATGATATTTTGGGAATATCAACTAACCACCTCTTTTGTAATAAAAACAAAGGAATCAAAACTAGCATGGGTGCAAAAGAAAGTTTAAAGGTTATTGCAGTAATTATAGTTCCAATAATTATAATCCTCCTGTTAGCATTTACAATATTATTTTCAAATAAAATCCATTGTAATATTATCATACCTAAAATTGCACAAGCAAAATCTGGTGTTGGACTGCTTGCCCATTTCAATAAGTAAATAACTGGAAGAAAAACCATTAAGACAATAAATATTACTTTTGCTTTATCCTCCTCTTCAAAGGAATTTTTAATATTGAAGTATTGCCAAATAAGATAAACAAGGAATAAAACTGCGTTCAGAGGAAAAATCAACCAATCCTTAGTTGCTACTAAATTTAAAGAAAATAAAGAAGAAACTGGAAAAAACATAGAATTGAAAGCAAATCTACTATGAAGGTTTCCCAAACCAGGAACAACGGGAAACTCAGAAATCCATTTTATACTTTGCACATGGTAAAGCGTTGAATCAAAATTTCTTATGCCAACAGCACAAAATATGGAGATTAGAATTGAAACACAAACAAGAAGTATTACATCAGTTTTATTAAAATATTTAAATTTTAAAACTAAATAATTAACACCAAATATCAAAGAAATTGCTAACATGAAAAATAAGATACCACCCAAAGGAATTAATAAAGAAAGGTATCCTGATAGTACCGAATAAAAATTATATCCAATCAGAAAGAAGAAAAGTATATTAGACGATTTTTTTTCACTTTCTATGTTAGTAAATAGATTATCAATATAATTACCTGAAAATAATATAATATATATTGTTAAAAATATTACAGTGAAATAAATTAACATTTTTTTGATTTTAAAAATATAAAATTAGTTATTTACTAAACCAGTAGCGGTAATTGTGCTTGATTCATGATATTCATAGTCTGTATTTATGCTCCATAAATCATTTTCTTCTTTTCCAGCTATGTTTTTAGCTGTCAATAAACCCATTAGAATAGAATGATCTTGATTATTATATTTAAAAGCTCCATAACGGCCAATCAAATGTAGGTTTTTAAATTCCTTTGTATATATAATTACATTATCCAAAGAATCTTTATAATCTTTGTCATAAACAGGATAACACATTGGAACCTTAATAAATGCGTAATCAACGATATTATTTAAAGACTTGATAAAATTTCCATTTATTAAGTCGTTTTGTACTATTTTTTTTAACTCTGTTTCTTCACAATTCCAAATATAATCCTTATCATAACACCAATATTCAAAAGCTAATACAGTTCTTCCATTATTATTTTTAATTGTTTTTACCCAATTATTAAAATTGGTAACCCTTCCTGATAAGATATTTTCATCCTGAATATAAAGCCATTGATCTTTAAAAGTAATAACATTTTCCAGCGATACATAAATAAGTAATGTATTTCTAAATTTAAGATTAGCACTCTGATTTATTATACTTTCAGGTGAATTTTTGAAAATCTGCAGAAATGAAGTTATTGGCATAGAGCTTATCAGAAATTCTGATTTTAAAATAACATCATCAAAATTTATGCTATAGTGTAATCCATCAAAATATATTTCCTTTATACTTTTATCAAAATAAATAATTCCTCCATTTTCTAGATAAAGTTCTTTCATTTTTTCGTAAACAAATCCATTTCCAAATAATGGGTAGGCAAATTGATCAACTAATGTTTTATGCTTTTTTTTTCCTAAATTAAAAGCTGCAATAATTGCCTCACCTAATGAAAAATTTTTTATTCTTTGTTTTGCAAATTCTGAAGTAAGGTTTTCGCATGGAATTCCCCAAAGTTTCTCAGTATAACTTTTAAAAAAAATACTATAAAGCCTTGCTCCAAAACGATTAGTCACCCAACCCTCAAAAGTATCCGGTCTTTTATGTGGAAACAATTTAACTAAAAAAAAACTTAATAAGCAAAAAATAGTTTCTTTAATACCTAAATTTAAAAATGCATTTATTGGTTTTAGTGGATAATCGAAATATTTACCTTTGTAAAATATTCGAGTAAGTCTATCTACCATTTGGTAATTCTTACCTACCACTTCCAGCCATAATTTATTTACTCGTGTATCGTTAGAAAAAAAACGATGTGGACCAATATCCACTGTTTGACCTAATAATTCTACAGATCGAGCCATTCCCCCAACGTATTTTGATTTTTCAATAAGTACGCAGGAAAACTCTTTTGATTTTGAAATTTCATACGCTGCAGTAAGACCTGCCGGACCAGCTCCAATAATAATAACTTTTTTCATTTAACGGTTTGTTTGCAAAAAAATAGTTTTTTTATTTCATCAATTTTGTAAATTCCTCAACGGTTTTCTTTATTCCTTCTCTTAATTCAATTTTTGGGAACCAACCCAGTTTATTTATCTTCGAAGTATCTAATAATTTTCTTGGTGTTCCGTCCGGTTTAGAGGTATCAAAATGAAAAATTCCTTTATAACCTATAACCTCTTTTATAAGATTTGCTAATTCTGCTATAGCGATATCTTTTCCCCATCCGATATTAACGACGCCTGATTCATTATAATGTTGTAATAAAAAAAAGCAGGCATCCGCAAGATCATCTACATGTAAGAATTCTCTTTGAGGTTTTCCCGTTCCCCAAATATTAACTACAGGTTCCGTTCTTTCCTTAGCTAAAGAAATTTTCCTGATTAAGGCTGGGAAAACATGGGAGTTTTCAGGGTGATAATTATCGTTAGTACCATATAAATTGGTTGGCATTGCTGAAATAAAATTACAACCATACTGATATCGGTAGCTATCACATAATTCAATGCCAGCAAGTTTTGCTACTGCATAGGGTTTATTGGTTTCTTCAAGATATCCGCCAAATATAGATGACTCTTTTATTGGCTGTTCCGCTAATTTAGGATAAATACAAGATGAACCAAGAAACAGTAATTTTTCCACCTCATTTAAGTAAGCTGCATGTATGATATTGGCCTCAATCATTAAATTATCATAAATAAATTCAGCCCTAAAGGTGTTGTTTGCATGTATACCACCAACTTTGGCAGCCGCTAAAATAACGTAGGATGGCCTTTCCGTTGCAAAAAAATGATTGACCTGAGACTGATTCCTTAAGTCAAGTTCTTTAGAACTTTTAACTATAATATGATTGAAACCCTCTTTTTGAAATTTCCTTACTAAAGAAGAGCCCACCATACCTTGATGCCCTGCTATGAATATTTTCTTTGATTTATTTAAATTATCAAACACCATTTTGTTTTAGTATTAACTCCTTTTTAAATAAATCCAAATCACTATGAATCATATCTTTAATCAAGCTTTTCAAGTCATGTTTAGGTCTCCAGTTCAGTTTTGCAAAGGCTTTTGACGGGTCTCCAATCAATAACTCAACTTCGGTTGGTCTGAAATATTTCGGATCCACTTTTACAATTACCTGACCTATATCGACCTTGAAATCACTATCGTTTTTAATGATGAATCCTTCTTCTTCGACGCCAACACCTCTAAAACCAATGTCTATATTTAACTCCAAAAAAGTTAGCCTGATGAATTCTCTGATAGACGTAGTTATGCCTGTTGCCAACACAAAATCATCTGGTTCATCCTGCTGAAGCATCAAAAACATACCTTCTATATAATCTTTTGCATGCCCCCAGTCACGTTGTGCATCTAAATTACCCAAATACATGCAATTTTCCATTCCCAATACAATTTTGGCAGCGGCTCTGGTTATTTTTCTGGTAACAAACGTTTCCCCTCTCTTAGGCGATTCGTGATTAAATAAAATGCCATTAGATGCAAAAATCTGATAAGCCTCTCTGTAATTGACCGTAATCCAGTAGGCATACATTTTTGCCACTGCATAGGGAGATCTTGGATAAAAAGGTGTTTTTTCTGTTTGTGGAACTTCCTGCACTAAGCCGTATAATTCAGATGTAGAAGCCTGGTAAAATTTGGTTTTTTTAGTAAGACCTAACAGACGAATAGCCTCTAAGATTCTTAAAGTTCCCAACCCATCTGCATTCGCCGTATATTCAGGTTCATCGAAAGAAACCTGGACGTGACTCATTGCTGCCAGATTATAAATTTCATCCGGTTGAACCTCTTGAATAATGCGTATAATATTGGTGCTATCCGTGAGGTCACCATAATGCAAAAAAAGATTACGATGCGGAGTGTGAGGGTCTTCGTAGAGGTGGTCAATTCTTTGCGTATTAAAAAGAGAGCTTCTCCTTTTAATACCATGAACCTCATACCCTTTTTGTAAAAGGAACTCAGCCAGATAAGCTCCGTCCTGACCTGTAATTCCTGTTATAATTGCTTTTTTCAATGTTTTTTATTTTGACATAACAATAATTGAATATTATCTATTAAGCATAATAGTGTAATTATCAGCTGAATAAAAAAATCTTCCAGACTCCTTCCATCCCAACGATTTCAAATTTTTCATTATCTCAAGTTTACTAGGTAAATCTGAGATTATAACAATCTTTATATCTTTATTTTTATCTATTTTGAAAGCGTTATATTCAAGCCAGTTTTCAATATTATACTGGTCTTCCAAAAGTAATTTAGTATTTTTTACTTCACTTACATTAAAATCTGATAAAATATATGGTAAAACACCATAATTAATGCCCAGTAATAGCGTATGATTTGCCATTCCATTCTTTTTGGCTACCAAAAGTGGCTTCTCATATAAATGAATATTTTCAGTAATTCTTTTAAATATTGAATTTTCAAGGGGGTCATGAATAGAACTTGGATATCTATTTAGTTGATAAAAACCATAACTGATTATTATAAAAGCAAAAATTGATATAATGAACTCATTTTTAATTAATTTTCCAACATAGATAAAAAAGAGAAAAAAACCAATTATGAGATAGGGCGTCATAAATTCTACCTTATATCTATCTACATTCCATAATCCTGTGTTTATCGAGAAAAACATGTAAATAGACAAAAAAATTAAAAAAATAATTAATAATCTATTTATATAATAATCCTTTTCAAAAGGGTACCTTATAATTAATCCGAGTAATAAAAATAAATAAGGTGGGCTTATAGCACTTAAAACACTTTTAAATATTATACCATTTACTAAAGCAAATGAAACTCTATTGAAACTATTAACCTCATTTTGTATGAAAGGAGCACTTCCTATTGTGTAGGTTGCAGGAGTACCACATATAATACTTTGAACTACAAAAGGCATGCAAATAAGCAACGGAATTAAAATATAAATTAGTATATACTTATTCTCCTTCAATAATTTAAAGTTATTCTTTAAAAATAGAATAAGGAAAATTGGTATAATGATAATACTGGTTATTCTCATTAAAACGACTACAGAAATAATGCAAGATATACTAACCCATTGTTTTATATTAACAATATTATTAGTAATAATTAAGGTTATTACAAGGATAATAAGGGTTGATGACCAAATAGATGCCTCAACAACTGTAGCTGCATATACTTGGACAGGAATAAAAATAATTGTTAAACAAAGCAGAAATGAAAGTTGATTTGAATAGAATTTTTTGAATATTTTAAAAAACAAAAACGAAATAAGTATCAATCCCATTATTTGAGGTAATCTAAAAGAAAAATTATTAACGCCAAAAATTGCAGAAGATAACCAAAGCGGGAACAGCTGAAAAGGAGGATGTGGACTTTTTCCAGCACCTACGTAAATAATGACTGTTCTGAAAACTAACAAAATTGCAAATATTAATATAGTGTTAATAAAAATTCTATTTTTGTTTATTCTTATCAAATTAAAAAACAAATAAAAAAAAACTAAAATGAAAAAATCAAAAATTCGGATAATATCTTTAAATTTAAAATCAAAAAACGAAATAAAATTACTCGTTTTTAAAATTACCGTTATTTCTTGAAGCTTTGAATTGATTGAATAATATAAATGATCACCTACAATAGGCGAATTTAGTCTTCCAAATGAAATAATTAACCAAAACAGTAAAATCAGACTAAATACAACTACGTCATTTTTCTCTAAAATAATGGTCAGAGAAAAGTATTTTTCATTTTTATTTCCAAGATAATTTAATAAATATATAATAATAAATAAAAAAATTGAAAATAAAAATTGAAAATAAAAATTATCAAATGGAACTTTAACCACAGAGCCATAAAAACCATAGGTCCAAAATAAGACAAACATTAATATATTTATCCAATTAATATTAAACATTAATCTTTCTGATAGGATTTTCATCTACTTATTAAAAAATTTTAACTGAATTAAACATATAATTGGACCAATACAAAAAAATCAATAATTTATAAAAGATAATAAATTCATTCGATTAAATTACGATTGTCCATAATAAGCATTTGAGCCATGCTTTCTTGAAAAGTGCTTTTTTTGTATATAGTATGGAAATTCAATTTTAGAATTTAAACTAATAGAATAGTAAGCCATTTGAGCGCAAGATTCTAGTGCGATGGCATTTTCAAATGCTTTATTTGATGTTTCTCCCCACGTGAATGAAGCATGCCCTGAGAGTAAGCATCCTGGGATATGGGTTGGCTCTATTTTTTTTTCTTTAAAAAATTCAACAATTTGAATTCCAGTTTCTTTTTCATAAGCACTTTCTACTTTGTCCTTTTCTAAATAAGGTAGGCAGGGTACATCTCCATTGAAATGATCAGCATGCGTAGTTCCCAATATAGGTATCGATCTGCATGCTTGAGCCCAGATAGTTGCCCAAGGTGAGTGTGTATGGACTATTCCACAAACAGAAATAAAACCTTTATATATCTCTAAGTGTGTTAGGGTATCTGAACTTGGTTTTAGTTTAGAATCAATAACATTTCCATCTAAATCAACAATAACCATATCTTGCCATTTTAACAACGAATAAGATACTCCACTTGGCTTAATTGCAAGTATACCATTTGCACGATCAAATGAAGATGCATTTCCCCAGGTTAATATGACCAGTCTTTCTCGGACTATTGCCATATTTATTTCAAAAGCTTCTTGCCTTAATTGGTCTAAATATCCTGTTCCCACAAATGAGCATATTTTAAATTTGTCATAACCGCGTTTGGTTTAAACCCTAACGATTTCATTGATTGCCGATACAATAAGATATCATTAGGTCTTCCCCATCTTTCAGGACAAACAAGACATGTTTTCATAGACGATAAGGTTTGAATATTACTTGAATTTAAAGGAAGTTGAGTATTTGTATCAATCCAAACCCAATCAACTAAATTTTTATAATTATAGACTAACTGAATTGGTTCGTCTTCTGAAAATCTAATAGCCATAGAACGTTCTCCTAAACGACTTTCTCTGTATAAATAAGGGAATTCAACATCTAACAAGAAAAATGAAGGTATATTTCTTTTTCTAACAGCATCCAAAACATCATTCTCAATTCCTGCTTCTTTTATATTTAAGATTAATAAACCATGTTTATAATTATCTAAATAATCTACTAAACGATCTCCTAAAATATATGGTTCGTGGTTCAGAATTAAATTGCTATTGTATGCACGTATATCTATTTCACACCCAAATTTCTTTGGTACTTGTGAAAGTTCATTTATTAAGTTAATTCTATGTGCAACTATTTCCATCAACGATTTCCTTTAATAATATCCCTCCTTAATACCATGATATACGATATTGTACGTTTAACCAATTTGAATTTTCCTCTTAATGTTCCCCCACCCTTTGCTTCTCCAAATTCTCTATTTGAAAAAAAAACAGGAAACGAATGAATAGAAATTTTCATTCTACTAGCTACATAAAGTAAATATAAATCTAAAGAAAAATCGTAAGGAGCTTTTGTAAGATAATTCATGAAATCCCGATGAAAAATTTTAGGTTGTGCATTTATATCCCATAATTTTTGATTTAATAGTAAAGAAGAAATTAATGACATTCCTCCGGTAAAGATATTATCAAAAAGTTTTCTCCCTTTTCTCTCACCTTTTATAATGCAATGGTTTGAGTCTAATTCCTTTTTATATAACTCATAGGCAAGAACTACATCTTTGGGATCCGTTTGTAAATCAGCATGAGTCCAGGATAAAATTTTTCCCTCAGCAGCTGCTAATCCTTGTAAAATACCAAATCCGTAACCTTTGTTTATCGGTACTTTTATAGATTTTCCAAAGGCATAGTTTTCTTGACTTAATAATTGATCTAAAACAATTTGTGTGTCATCATTAGATCCATTATTGACAAAAATGAATTGAATATCATTCCTTCCCTTGCAAGCATTCGAACAAGCTAGCATTAATCTAGGTAATGACTTAGACTCATTATAACAAGGTATTACTATGGATAAATTAAACATCCTTTATCCTTTTTTTAAAATATGCCAGCCAATACTGATATTCTTTATAATCTTGAGGAGTACCCCAACATATATATTGATTTACTTCGTAAACATGCATATTAAAGCCTGACTTTATTGCAAAATCAAAAGCTACATCAACATAAAACTCATTATTTATTCTAAAATTCGACTCAATCATATCAGTTACAGAATCAAAAAAAGTTTTTGCTTTTTTAAACGTAAATGCACCTATAATTGCATGATCAGACATTGGATTTTCGCTAATTGGAATTTTACAGCTAACGCGAGTTGCTTTATTTGTTTTGGTTTCAGTTTCTACCCAACCATACATTTTTGGATTTTGAAGAACTGCAGGATTATCTCTAAATGTCCAAATCCAACCATCTAAATCTGTATTTTTATACATTTCATCTACAACCCTTTCGTCATATATCATATCGTTATCAGAAGCTCCAATATTTAATATAGCATCATCAGGAATATAATCTCTTGCCGCCATGCAAGTAATTGCTTGCCCTTCAGTTAATTCATCAATGGTTACAACTACTACATTATTCAAATACTTTTCTAAAATATCTTTAATTGGGTAATCTTCTAAATGGTGTTTTCTGCATACAAAAATATTTTTATCCGCCTGAGGCAACGCTTTACAAGCACGAACAACCATGGGAATTCCATCTACATCGATAAATGGTTTAGGAATTATAAATCCTGCATCTTTATATCTTTGACCCTCACCAGCCATTGGTACAAGATTTATTTTCATCTGATTCTTTATTCCCATGAATGAATAAGTTGATGATGATCACCTAATATTTTAAATAGAGCTAAACTTCCATTGATTTCTTCGTTCCTTAAATTTATTTTTGTTTTTTTGATTGTCTCTATTAATTTCTTACCCTCTTTTTTAACTGATGCTATAGTAAGATGTGGAATCCAATGACTGCCTACAAACGGAAAACCGTAAAGCTCATAAGATTCCTTGTATTTACCTTCCCAATTGTTATTATAAAAAACAGGTTTATTTATAAAATTTAAAAGTGATTCTGCTAATTGTCGTTGAAATTCAAAAGCAGGTGAATTTGGTACTAACCCTATAGATAATGAATCTCCTTGTGTTACCAAATCATTCTCAAATATTTTCCAGGAATCCACTAAGAAATTAATTTTTACATTTTTAATGCTCGAAATAATTTCGGATTGATCATGTTCAAAACCGTTGAATAAAAAAAAAGTAGCATGAACGGGATGTTCTAAAAAAATAGCATCTGGCTCCACTTCTCGAAATTTATTTTTCCAAAATTCAACATAATGCCTTAATTTTTCACTCGGAATCCAAAAAACACCATATTTAGTAATTGGCCCTTTAAATCCTACTATTTCATCTTTATACTTCTTTTGTTGTTCTTTTGTGAAATTAGGTATTAAAATACCCTGAAACATAAGTATATTATGGACTTCAAGATGGTTTATATTCATTTTATACCAATTATACACTTTTTGATTATATAGATTCCCTATTAATGTTCTCAAGACTACGTTATGAGTTACTACAGCTGTCTTTTTTTTAAAAAAGCCATCCCTCAGAAATTTTTGAAGCCTTATACTCACATCCATTTGGTTTTCACCTTCAGGAAATTTTGGATCTTCATATTTTCGCCAAGATTTTACAAGTTCAGGATATTTAATACTTAACTCACTTAAAGTTAATCCTTCTGCTAATCCGTAATCAATCTCATTTAATAATTCATTTTGATAAATTTCATCGTATTTCAGAAGCATACCAGTTTCTATGGTTCTTCGCAATGTTCCTGTGTACACCTCATCAAAATATTCATCATATTTTATATCTTTGAATGAAATATCCACTGAAGGATTACGGCGAACGCCAAGAAAACTTCCATCATTCAATTCAGTTCTTCCATGTCTAATAAAACTTAGTTCAATCAAAGATAAACCATTCAGCCAAGTAGATAGATCTATTATAAATTCCTCTAGTCTTTTAAAAATTTCACTTGGTTCTTTTGCTTTTTCATATTTCCAAAGATGTAATTCAAATAAAAATTCAGCGTAAGTCCTAAAAGAAGGATTTAAAGAACTAAAATTTTCTGTTAGTGTTGCAATTGTGTATCTAATATTAACTTGAAATAAAACCTTCAGTAAGTTAAGCTGCAAAAATTTTAATACATGATAAGCATATTCTTTTTTATGTCTGTCATCAATTTGAAAATCTATTTTTTTTTCAGAATAGGGTACTGTCGAAAAATCATACTCTCTGTAAGTTATTACGTTTTTTTTCAAATCATCCAAATAAGACATTAATCCTCTCCTTGAACTGGCTAAATCATCCAATTGAACCCCTGAAGCAGGATAAATTTCAGATAAATTCTTACCATAAATAGCAGGATAAAACTCCCAATCCAAACAAGTAAAAGGACTTTCCAAAACATGCTTCCGATGACCAACAACATCATAAACCATAATATGAAAAACAACAGTCTTATTGTCATTAAATTTCAAAGGACCGAAAGCCATATTCAGCTTGATAGTGTAGTCATCTAATCCTAAATCTACTCCTTCAATTGAACTGGCAGCATTTTGAATCTCATCAAATATCGATGCTGAAAGCTCATTAACAATAACAACTATATCTATGTCACTGATTAAACTTAAATCCATTGATGATTCAAAAGAACCTACAAAAGTAATAGAAGTTAAACCTTCTGTTGGCGAAAGTTTATCGACAATTACAGCCTTAATCTTCTCCTTTAAAATGTTAATATTTTGCATACTCTCCAGAAGTTTGTAAATGCATAATATTTTCAATTGGATTTTGAGCTCCTAAAATATAAGAACCAGAAACCACTGACTCAACATTTAAATATTTTACTGTTAAAGCGTTTACACCTCCATCCACACAAATTTCAAATTTCGAACGATTTTTATGGGCATTTAACATTTCAAGTAATTGGAGAGCTGAAAAATCAAATTTTTGACCTGAAAAACCGGGTTTAGGTATGGCTAATAATAATATATGATTAACTTTGTTTGTTTCAATATAGGAATCAATAATTTCTAAAGGTTCATTAACAGTTAATGCTATTCCTGCCTTTACATTTTTTAAATTAATTTTATCAATAACCTCAGATAAAATTTCATCCATTGTTGGATGAATATAAATTATATCGACATAGGGAAGTAGATCATCCAGCCATACTGAAGGATTTCTAGACATAATATGAACCTCTATTTTTTTGTTTTGCCAATAGGCTCTGACTGCTTCAGCGCGATAAGCTTTAACATCCTTACAATTAGGATTATAAGTTTTATCCACAATATCTAGATGGATAAAATCTGAAATATTTGATATTTTATTGAATATTAATTTTATATCCTCTACCCCATCTGCGTAAATTGCGACACCAACTTTTTTGTATTCTTTGAAAGAATATTTTCTATGTAGAATATATGAAAATAAAAAAAATACTGCAGCAAAAAAAAATCTTGAAAAATCCATGTTAATACCATAATCTTCAAACCTTTTTCTAAGCAATAATTGAAAAGAAAATGCAATACCTGATATTATCGAGAAGTATAAAAGCGCTCTTCTTCTTTTGGATTTAGTTATATGAAAATTATATCTAACGTTTAAAAAAAATGCTACTAATATTCCAATGATTAAGGAAAAAATTACACTAATGAAAAAAGAAATATGGAAATAAGTTAAGAATTTTAAAACGACTAATTCTACACAAAGAGATATAAAACCGAATAAAATGTAGAAAAACAGAAATCTATATCTATAATACAAAAATTTAATTCTTTTCATTTTGATAAATAATGGATTAACTTTTGTTGTAAAATTTTATTTATCATTCCTTTTCGAAACTACAAATACTTTTCCTCCCATTCCATATGTAAAAACTTCCCTAACCTCAATATTAGCATTTATCAAAAATTCATTAAACGCTCTGGCTACACCTTTTTCTAAACTTCCTTTATATGAAAAAAAATCATCAATTATAATGAAGGTTCCAGCTACAATGGTAGGAATACAAAAGTTTAGCGCATCATTTGCACTAGAATATGTATCACTGTCTATAAAAATTATTCTAGATTGCTTTATTCCTAAACTTAATGCACCTTGTTTTAAAGTTTCACTAAAGAAGCCTTTAACTAGTTTGAAAATATATCCATTTGATACTCTTTTAACACGATTATTAACATTAATAAAGCTCGTTTCAAAATTAGAATCAGTGTAAAATGGATGTTTATCATCTTCTTCTATGTTACCAAAACCAGAAAATGAATCAAAACCATAAAATTTAGTTTTTGCTACATGAGGGTTCAATTTTTCAGTATGTTTAGAACAACGCAATGAGTGACAAAATGAACTTCCTGTATAAACACCAAACTCTAAATAATCCCCTTCTATGTCTTCAATTGCTGACAAGTAATGTACTTTTTTTATAATATAATATTTTTCAACATTATGAATAATTGCAGGATTGACCTTAGAGATAAATATAGAAACCCAGTCTTGAAGGAAATTTAACTTTGATAAAAATCCAAATTTAGTAGCCATTTTTTTAAGTTATATTTTTGGTGAATTGATATTCTTAACCTCTTGTAGTTTTGATCTTTAGAGCTTATTATGAATATCTTTGTATTTTAAACTTTTTATTTTTGTACATTTAAAAATTCTATGGGTTTTCCATCATGTTCAGGTGGCCAGTTAAGTATTTCAAGGTTTTCAGATAACCCATAAATCACTCAACTTAAATTGTTTTTAAATTATCAGGATTAAGTTTAATGCCCCCCATACCTATGAACTTGAAAACATTTTCTTTTTATTCGTTTAATTACTTTTTTCGCGAAAGTGGCATATTCACAACTTATTTCTTTACTTAAACTAAAAATATTATATTGTTATAATCGCTGACTGTTGCAGTTTTATTCAGTAAATTCAAGTACTTCTAAAGATACCTTAACTGAATTATAGCTACTATATTTTAAATATCATCTAGTAGTACCTTTTGAGTTATAAATATAATAGTGTTACTTTCCGCAAGATAACCGTAATGAAAGATTACAGTGCGTAGGTTCATAAAGCTCCATCCTGACCTGTAATTCCTGTTATAATTGCTTTTTTCAAGGAATTGTCTTAAGTTTATTAAATGTAAAAAAATGAATCAGCCTATAAGCAGAATGATATAAATAAAAGGCAATATACGTTTTTGAACTAACCACATTATGATTTCTTCTAACGTTTAGCGCATCAATACGAACAAATTCCGAACTAGAAAAACCTCCTAAGGTAAAGTTTGCTAATATTTTCTCTAAAAACAAAAAATCAACTCCTTTCAGATAAAAGCGAAGAAGTAAGTCATAATCGGCGGCAATGGTAAAATTTGTATTAAAGTTTCCATATTTCTGATACAGAGCACTGGAAACAAAGCAAGTTGGGTGACAGATAGCCATCTCCCTTAAATTATTATGATGGATACCCATAACTTTATCTACCTTTCTCCCTTTATAATACCTACACAAACCATGGATAACCCCCTCATTCATATTTTTAGATAGGTCAAAAATAGTTTGAAAAGTATGTGGTTCATACCAATCGTCACTATTGATGATGCCAATCCATTTTCCGGTTGCCAATGATAGTCCTTTATTCATAGCATCATAAATACCATGATCCTTACCTGAATGAAATATATCAATAATATCCTTATTGTCATTAATTATTGAAATGGTACTATCTGTTGACCCACCATCGATGACAATATATTCTACATCGCGAAATGTTTGGTTTCGAATACTATCAATGGTTCTTGCCAGTGTTTTTTCCGAGTTTAAACAAACGGTAATGATGGAGAAATAAGGAATATGAGGCATTAAAGTTACCGAAACTAATAATTTCTAGAGAAGCTTATTTTTTATAAATATACCATCAAATTGAAGAGATTGACCAGTATTTGGATCAGTAAATACTTCCTGAAGTGCCCACAAAGTAAACCCCTCGTTTTCCAATTTATTTATTATATCTTTCCAAAGCCTTTGGCCATCATATAAAGGAACAAGAGATAGCTCGACTATAACACCTTTTGCCAAATGTAACGTATCTTTTGCACCCTCAAGTACTTCCCATTCAAAACCTTGCGTATCTATTTTAAGGAATATATGCGATTCATTATTCAAGTATTGAGAAGCTATGGAATCAAATGTCACAATAGGTACAGTTTCTTCCGCAATATATACCGAATCAGAAGCTGCAGAGCTATGTTGTTTCAACATAGGTAAAACAGAAGATGAAACCGAGTTATTAGAAATGTTTATTTTAATTTCACCATTTGAATTTCCGATAGCAACCCTTTCATGAATCAACCAGTTTGAATCATTATTTGCATTATTTTTAAGTTCTATCCAGGCATCTGATAGAGGCTCAAAGCTTACAATTTGACCTTTATACCCCCCTTTACGAATTGACTGTGCGAACTGACCAGTATTTGCGCCAATATCAAAAATAATGTTTGCCTTTACTAATTGAATTACATAATTCACTTGTAACTCATGAGAATTTAAAATAGTAATCTTACTAAGATTCCACCCTAATAGATTAATTAATTTTTTAATCTGATTCTTATAATAATTCATTTTAGACATTTTAATTTACTAAAGTTTTTGAAAAAATTATCATACCTTTTTGAAAGGATATTTCATGTATAATAGTTAAATTTACTCTATTTACTTAAAGCATCCTATTTTCTATCTATTTGAAAATAAATAAAATCCAACTAATCTTAAATCAAATAAGGTAATACGCTTGCTAGTTTATTTGATTTAATGTTGTGATAAGAGGTTTATAATAATATTTGAAACGAAACAATATTCATCTCTGGTAGTTATTAATTATAAATTTGTTCTTTTACATTTTTGAATGATTCACAGATTAAAATTTAACTGAGTAAAAACCAGTTATTTACACTTAAAAATATAGTAGTTTAAACTATAATTCAGATGATTAAAAGTTTTTGATCAAGGCAAAAACTTTAGTAAAAGTTATTCCCAACAAGATCTTATAATTTTAAATTTATTTAATACAGAATTTAAAATTATAAGATTTTCCTCTTTATTATTTAATTGCTCTAAACGATTTTGACCTCTCTCTATCAAGTTATTCCTAATGAATTCTGATTTTACTAGATTGTTAAGATGATTTGCTAAACTTCCAGGATTATCTAAATCCATTAATAATGCAGCATCCCCCACTTGATCCCTTAAACCCTCTAAATCAGAATATATTACAGGTACAGAGATTTCAAATGCTTCCAACGGTGGCAAATTTGTTGGACCAAAATAGGTTGGCATAACAAGAGCTAAGCTTTGTTTGTAGTGAAAATATATTTCATCATTGGGTATAAAACCTACAAACTTCACTCTTTCTTCAAGTTCAAGAATTTTTGTTACTTTTTTTATATATTTCAAATTCCCAAAATCACTTCCAGAAAAAATTACAGCCAATTTTATTCCAAAACTTAATTCTAAAATTTTGACCGCATTTAAAATATAAATATGATTTTTGTGAGCCCAAAATTGTGCCGGATAATAAATGAAATCAAATAAAATATTATATTTTTTTTTAACATCTAATTCTAAATTATTTTCTGTCAAATGTTTTGAACTAGTATTATTGGAAGGGCTAAATTTAAAAATAAAAACCCTCTCTGGATTTAAATTATATCTACTCATTGCATTTTTCTTACCCAATTCAGAGTCTACAAAAACTGCAACAGCTCTTTGAAGATTTTTTTTAAAGAAATTTTCTCTATTTTCAAATTCTCGATAATTACTGACCTCAGGAAATTCTGGATAGTCTAGGTGACATAAGTCAAAAAGTGTAAAAATATAATTTATGCTTTCAAGATAGTTTACAAATTGGCTTTGAGATATAAAATAGACTATATCCGTATTTAATTTTTTTAAAAAAAATTCAAAGTGGTTATGTTTAAAAAATTTTCTTAAATATTTATAAATAAAGAATGGTGATTTTATCCAAAATCTTAATGATAATTTGCTAAATAAACTTGGCGAATAAACAATTGCATCAATTTTATATTTTTTGAGAAAATTTTTGTTTTCTGTCAAATTAGTCACATATTTAATATCTAAACTGACATTTTCTAGGTGCTTAGTTAAAAGTATATTGTTAAGTGACTGTTGAAAATTTCCACCTGATTTTAATCTTTGATCAAAAAATACAACCATTGTTAATTTTTTCATACCAATTTCTTAATTAATATAATTTTTATACAAAAATTTTATGAACCATTTCTGCAATTCTCTCTATCTCCGTTTTTGTTAATGTTAGACCACTAGGTAAATAAAATCCTCTTTTATAAAGTCTTTCCGCAACCCCATAGCTTTCGTCTTTAAAAAAACCTAACTTTCTTAAGATTGGTTGTTGGTGCATTGGATAAAAAAACGGCCTGCAGCCAATTCCCAATTTTTCTAAAAGTTGAATTGCTATATCAGCACTAAATTCGACACTTTCTTCAATTACTATTCCATAAATCCAATAAATGTTATCGGCATAACTAGTTTTATTTAGGGGCAATTGAACACAATTTAAATTTTCAAATAAAGTATTATAGGAAGTTCCTATCCATCGCTTTTTATCAATAAATTCATCCAATCGTTCTAACTGTGCGACGCCTATTGCAGCTTGCATATTTGTCATTCTTAAATTCCAACCTAACTTTTCATGAACAAACCTTTTACCCTTTTGAAAACATAAATTTCTTAGTTCACGACATTTTTCTGCAAGTGTATCATCATCCGTAAGAATCATACCACCTTCTCCAGTTGTAATATGTTTATTTGGATAAAAGCTAAAAGTACTTATATCACCAAAAGAACCACAAGGTTTATTTTTATAATTTTGCCCAATTAGTTCAGCGGCATCCTCAATAAGCAATAAATTATAATTTTTACAAATTTGTAAGATTATATCCATATCAACTGGTAAGCCATAAATATGTACTACCATTATTGCCTTAGTCTTTTTTGTTATTTTTTTTTCAATCTGTGAAACATCCATATTCCAGGTAATTGAATCTGAATCAATTAGTACTGGAATTGCACCAATTCTAATTATTTGTAACAAACAAGAAATAATTGTAAATGAAGGAAGAATAACTTCATCTCCAGGACCAATTTCAAGTGCTTCAATAGCTGCATCAATTGCAGCAGTTCCATTAGTTACTGAAATCGCATGCTTACGTCCAAAACGTTTTGCCATTTCGGTTTCAAAGCGTTCTACAAAAGGACCTTCAGAGGAAATCCATCCAGAATCGATACATTCAGCAAGGTACTTTTTCTCATTTCCATCAAGTAAGGGTTGATTTACTGGGATATATTCACTCATTATCTATTTTTTGATATGTTACACAAACGCCCCATGTTGATTCACTTACATTTGCTTTACTTAAAAATTCTTCAACATTAACACGTTTAAAATTATTTGCTTCAGCCAGCAAATCAAGTTCTGGTAAACTAAAGTGTCGCATTTTGTGAGTTTCAGAGAAGCTTTCTATCATCCCAGAACTTAAATTTTTAACGAACAAGGTGAAATTAACATCTACCCTGTTTTCATTGTTGAAAAGTGTAGGTTCAGCGATTCGGGTTATTTCAAAATTTAAATTTTTCATACGTTTTACCCTAATAGTGGGACGAATATTATAAACAGCAGGACTGTACCAAAAATCAAATATTAATATGCCGGATGGCTTCAAATGTTCAGCAGCTCTATTGAAAACTGCATGAAGTTCAATGTTTGTAGTTTGATAGCTAATTACATGAAATAATGAAATTACAGCATCAAAAGTTCGACCTAATTTAATAGAGGTTATATCACCTTGCTGACACGTAAAATTATCTGTTAATTTACATATAGATACCATCTCCATACTATTTTCAATTCCATGTACCTTATAACCAGAATTAGAAAGGAGTCTTCCATGTATTCCGGTACCTGATCCAAATTCTAATATATTTCCATTAACGACACCATTTTGCAACAACAAACTTTTAATATAATCTACTTCAGCAGAATAGTCCTTATCCTGATAAAGCAAATCATAATATTTACTATAATTTAAAAAAGTAGTATCCTTTGACATAAGAAATATTTGTTTTTACACACAAACTAAAAAGAAATTTATCACGATCATTGTTAAAAAATAAACAAAAGGTTATGGCCAATGATATTAAATTCCATTATAATTTCATAAAATTTTAACCTCCTCTCGATTTATTCCGTGAAATCGTGTCTTATCCGAATCACCTAAATATGGACCTTGTTTTACCTCTAACATTTCAATCTCCTCTATGACCTCAAAACCATGTCCTCCCATTACTAACAAGATGGTATCTCCTGCTTCTAAAATACGACTTTCTAAATATTCCTTTTGTTCAGAGTAGAAATCAACACGCAATTTTCCTGATTTAATAAATAAGACCTCCTGAGTATAGGTTACTTCTCTTTGTACTTTATTATGTACATGTGGTTCAATAATCTTTCCCGCTGGATGGTGCATATAAGCAAGTTGTTGAGAAAGTAAATCCGGAGTAAAAAAATGAATGCCCGGTTTATTAAACCTGTGAGAAACAATAATTGCCAGTAATAAATCCTTGTTCTTAATTTGCTCAACCATATTTTGTTATAATTTTAAAAAATTCAAATATTTATTCATTGTTACTTGTAAATAAATACTAAACAAAGCTTAGGAAATATTAAATAACTGATTATCATGTAAAAAAAACCCATTGCATTTTTGTAGACAAACATCAGTCTTGAATGATTTAAATGCGAAACTAATAATCAGTCAATAATGCAACAGAACAAAGTTAGAAAAAGTAAAGCTGGAATAAGTGAATATTCATCAAATTCAAATGTATTAATAACGTTTGAAAACATCAGCTGACATTTATATTTTACAATTGTCAATAAAGGCTAAAAAAATCTAAAACCCCAAAAAAAGTTAGTTTACGCATGCTGGCTATGGAACCAAACTTAATTATAGTAGGGATTTGCTTTATAAATTCCTTAAGAACGAATGGATTGACAAGTTTAAAATTCTAACCAATTTTACCTGGAAATTCCTAAAAATTACCAAAACCAAAAGAGACTCGACGGATATTTCTAGCCCTAAATGCTTGATTATAGATTATACCTTGCTTTTCAAATCGGTTAAAACCATCGAGCACATTTAAAAAATGTTTGACCATTGCTCCCAAATCCATCAACTAGGAATAAAGGGGCATGTTTGTATTATTGCAAATTCAGTTTAAATTTTTAAAATGTCCAAAAAAAAATGAAACTTAATTTGTATCGAAACTTTAGTAATTTTAGTTGCCTGATAACCAGTTTTATAGAAAATCAGCGACTTTAATTATTAACTAAAGTTTCGTGACAAATTATCATATAATCTTATAAGACTATTTAATGCCGGAACAATGAATTTCAAACTATTTTTTCAATTGTTTAACTGATTTTATACCCTTGTGACCTTAGGTAGTTCTCAACTAGCAATAAATTCAATAATATAATGACCATGGTGTGTTTTTTAACTCTTGAAAGTTTTTTATAGGGTTTTACTAAAATATTTGAAACCAATAGCGTCCTTAACGTTTTTAATATTAAGAACAAACATAGTAAAAACAGAGGTTATAAATCATAAATTATCAATAATCAAAAAGTAGACCAGTATTTCTGAAGTAAAAGGAGTTGGTTTGAGATCACTAAAGGGTTTTTCAAGCCATTTTTGTAATTCAATTTTGACGAACAGATTCAATCTTATGAAAGCGACCAAATTGGATAGGTGCCATTTATATTTTGACATTGCCTTAAATGCTTTAAATATCAGGCTGGTTATAAGCGCCGTCCAGATTTGGATCAAAACAGCATTTTAGGATGTGCCAATGAATGATTTTATGTGCAACAGCTGCTTGATTACACGAAAGAAAATTTCCACCTGCCAACGGCATTTGTAAAGTTTGCAATGGTGTTGGTAGCCAATTGAAAATGATTTGTAATCAGCTCAATTTCCTGTTTATTGACGTCATCCCAAATTGATTTACGTCTGAGTCGGTTTGGGTATTTCTGCCGTGAAGGCTCATTTTTAAATGCTATAATTTGGTCTATAATAACGTATTGATGGCGTTTTTCAGGCAATTCATTCTCTTTTAAGACCGTAAATTGCAGATTGTCTTTATGTCTGACAACAAAAAATACACCTTTGCTGTCCCAAATATGCAAGAGGGAAAAAAGGTTGTAAAACCGGTCAGCTACGATAACACCTCACCTCAGCAAATGAATGTCTTTACCCCCCTTTATTATCAGCTTTGTTACCATCAGTTATGTTAATATATGCCTGTAAATTGCCATCAAAATCAAAGAGTTAGTGCATTTTAATGGCTCCCTTGGATGTTTTGTATCTCGCCCAGTCAAACAGGCTTAAGCAGAGGCTGATCGTGGTGGATTCAAGAAGAAATATCTTGCTCTTGATTTTAAATTTTACCCGCTTAAATTTAGCCTGTTGTCCCAAAAGATTTGCAAGTTAAAAATAGTAGTCCAAGAATAATTCCCAATTCCTATGCTTGTTCAAGTAATTAATATTGCTCTTACTGGGTGCTCGGCTGACACCTAAATGATTTAAGCTGCCTGTGGCAGAGCGCAAACCATTGCTGATGTCACACATTGACTGACTTTTGGCAAACAGACAGAATAACATACTTACCAAATGTTTCCAACAATAATATCCTTTCTGATGCTTGTCCGTATTATGACGCAAAATAAGTTTTTGAAAAGAATTCCGGTCCAATTTTGAGATGATTTGGGAAAACAGGCTTATAATCGACAAGAGAGAAGGTTTTTTTGATTGGTTCACCACTAAGATACTTAGAGGAACTTAAAGGACCTCATTTTTTTAATTACACATATAATGTGATTTTTATCCCACTTAAACCTTTGGATTAAAATTTATTTAAGACTCTATTGGTTTATAAATATAAAAGAAAGTAGAAATTTTATTTCTACATATTCAATCTTTTTCTTTGACTGGTAATTTGTATTCCCAATAATTATCAAGTAAAACCCATTTTCTAACTAAAGAATTAGTATAAAATGCATTTTGATGAAACCTAAATCCAGAATCATATTGTTTCTTTGTGTAATTTAAAATATGTAAATACATTAAATAAATCACTACTTCTTTAAGAATACTATATTTTTTCAATATGTCAATAATAAAAGTAAATAAAAATTTATCAAACAGCCAACTTTTCAATTTTTCATTTCTTAAATTATTAGTTGAATTAGAATTAAAATAAGATATTTTATTTTCAAATTTATATTGTCGCTTAAGACTAGTAAATGAATCGCAAACTCCTTGGTAATATGCACGTTTTCCAAAATAATTCTTAGTAAGGCGTTCGCAAGTAATTTGGTGCATTACCAAAAGTCTGGCATCATAAAATGCTTTAAAACCAAGTAAACTTGCTCTTATAGTCAGCCCAGTTTCTCCATCTCCCTGAAATTGTTGAAATTCAGGTGAAATATTGTCCGGATTAAAACCTCCAACAGCTTTAAATACATCACGACGAACAATAAAATTTAGCCCAAAAATATAATTTAAAGGAATTTCTTTTGATATTGTTCCAAAGTCAAGCAGACTCAGCCAACTACATTCAATTCCATGATTATTTTTTTTCCAGAAATATTTTAACCAATCGGGTGGATAACAGTTATAAAATGGTAAATTCGGCCCTGTAAAAAAACCAAAGTCTAAATAATGATCTTTTAAATTCTGCAAAAATATTAACCATGTTTCAGAAACTAAAATATCATCGTCTATGAATGCTAATATGCTTCCACTTGATTCATTATAACCTCTATGTCGTCCAGTAAGTAAACCTGGTTCTGAATCAAAAATATATTTAATAATATTTTCTGAATGAAATTTAATGATTTTCTCTACAACTTCAAATGTATTATCAGAAGACCCATTATCTATTATAATTATTTCTATTTCTCCGGGGTTAGAAATATAACTTATTAAACGATAAAGATTCTCTTTCAAGTTTTTAGCTCTATTATAAGTTGGAATAATTATACTAATCATAATTACTTAATTCTAAATATTTGAAGATTAGGAAGTTTATTTAATAATACTGCTTTTTTAAGAACATCATCATTTATGACTTTAATAACACCATCAGCCCATCCTGTATCGTGGAATGCTACAATGCTCCCAGGTAACAATAAATCAGAGTAAAGATCCCAGTCTAGTTTAACACTATCATAATTATGATCACCGTCAATAAATAGGAAGTCTAATCTATCTTCCAATTGTTTTAACTCTATAATCTTAGAATTACTCCAGCCTCTCATTTCTATTATTTTTGATTTAAACTTGAAAGTATTTTTCCTAAAATCTGTTAAGGTATCTTTTTCTTTTAACCTCTCATTGTTTAAATCATCCTCATTATAAATCATTCCATGATTACCCCAAGTATCAATACAATACAATTTAGCTTCATTTTTTAAATTACTTGCAATTATACTACTGCTTGCTCCAAAATAGCTTCCAATTTCTGCGCAAATTGCATTTTTAGGTAACTTTTTAGATATTTTATAAATTAATATTTTTTCATCAAAAGTGAGATGAGTAAAAATTTTTAATTCTTTATGCAGCTTAATTCTCATCTTTATAAAGTCAAAAAAATTATACTTAAAAAAAGAAGTTAATTTCATACTTAACATAGAAAATTTTATTTTAAAAAATTTTACCAGCATATTCTCCCAGCCAAATATCAACTTTAAATCAGCAGGTGATCTAATATTGTCAGCCCCAATTTGAAAATATGCCCATTCTATTTGATATTTTGCTTCTCTCAATGGACAATAAAAAAAAGAATATTTTTCTTTTATTTCTTCATCTAGTCTTTTAATAAAAGAATATTTAAAATTGGGATTGTTAATATAAAATGGAGCAAAAGCTTTTAATTTATTCCAATTTTTTAGCTTTATATCAGATGAAATATAATCATTTTCAATTATAGAAACCTTGCAACCGAAATAAGAGGCATATGCTACATGAGACCCAAAACTATCAGTTAATAAATATTCCATTTGACTGAAAAGTGATGCGAGTCTAAAATAAGTATTAGAGTCATTTTCATTGGCTCCAACTATTGTCGCAATACCCTCTTTCTCCATTGCTTTTACCCAAATGTTTTTTTCAAAGTCATTCATATGCAAACAACAGACAACAAGATCAAATGTTGGAAATAAATATTTAATTCTATTAATAAATTTTTCTTCTTCAGCTTGATAATCTATACCTGACAATGAGTGTCCCGGCATAATTAATAAACTATTTAATATTCTTTTTTCCCGAGGCTTATTTAAATAAATTATAGGTAAACCAATTGGTATTACATTTTTAAAACCCTCTTTATATAAGTAATTAACTTGATCCTGCCTTGCGACATAATACTTTTTTTCCTTTCTAAATTTAGACAAACCATCGCTTCCTATTACCAATTCTGGATTAAAATTCCGTTCAGGAACAATGTGTCCATGTTGCCACTCACCATTTATCTTTTTAGGAGTTTTTGAAAAACCACAATACTTTGCAGCAACGTAATTATCGCCGTAAGCATAGCTAAGCTTATCATATAAATATGGAAATCTACAATTAATTTCATTAGCAAAATTAAAAGAATTATAAACATTAGACATAATTATTTAAAATTAATACGCTTAAAAATTAATTAAAACTAACAATTTCTGACTTTAGTTTCGGACCAAATTGTCATACAATTTTATGAGGATATTTTAGGGAGAAAAAAAGAATAAAAATTATTTTTTTCAAGTGTCTATATTGGTTTATAAAGTTTCGGAGATGATAAAAACATGATAATCAGTAAAATAAAATTATTTAAAAATCTGCATTCTTTAACATAATTTTCTAATTTTTGAGTGAGTTAAATTTTATATTTAGCTAGTAATCAGATTTTTAATCCCTCTAAAACTCTAGTAAATACTATAATCTATTTTAGTTTCAAAAATTTATTATGGTTTTTATATTCATATTTACATCGTTTTATATTGCAAACCAGTTCAAACCTTACAAACCTTATTTATCAGGTTAAGAATGTTTTTATTGATTTTTTCTCCACATACCTTAAAAAATTTAATAGCTAATGAATACTTTTTAACTTAATTTATTTGGGTGATAAGTAAAAAAAAATCTATTATATAATTTAACCATAAGTTAAATATTTTATTGAAAGGAAGAATGTAGTTTAAAAATATTGTAGCTAAGATATTTATAATAGAAAACTACGTTGAATTCTTATATTACCAAAGTTTCGACGTTGCTAAAAAGCTGATTATCAGCAAAATAAAACTATAAAAAAGTTGCATTTTTGAACATAACTTGTTAATTTTGAGTGAGTTAAAAGCAAATTTCCAAATCAGTCAAAAATGCAACAGAGCAAATTTATAAAAAATATCTCTGAAGTAGGTGAATATTCATCAGATTCAAATATTTTATTGAAAACGTTTGAAAACATCATCGGACAGTTCCGTCTCGCACAGGTCAATAAATGGCTAAATAAAGCTAAAACCAAAGGGGTTGAAGGTGAGAATATTTTTAAAATATTATTTGTTTTAGTCTTTGTTGACCTTAAAAATATTAGTCAGTTGATGCATTCTGGCTATGGAACAAAACTGAATTATGGAAAGGATGTGCTTTATGATTTCCTTAAGAACGAATGGGTTGATTGGGGTAAAATTCTATCTAATTTTTCCAGGCAATTCCTAAAAATCACCAAAAGCAAAGGAGACTCGACGGATATTTCCAGTCCTAAATGCCTGATTATAGATGAAACCTTGCTTAGCAAAACAGGTAAAACCATCGAGCATATTGGAAAAGTATTTGACCATTGTTCCCGAACCTATCAACTGGGAATGAAAGCCCTGGTTTGTGGTCTTTGGGACGGAAAAAGTTTTATTCCAACTGCTTTTTCTCTTCATAACGAACCTGGTAAAAAAAGCAATATCATATTGATTTGAATCAAAGCTACTGTCACTTTTTAAAGATAACCATAGAGCTTTTAAAAAAAAAGAAAATGAGTCCAACAAAATAATTATTTTACATTTTTTTTCACTGTTGTCCGATAAACATTTTAAAAAAACCGGGGGACAATTATTGAATTGCCCGGTTACGTCTACTTTTGAGTTACCACACAAAAAAGAAAGACAAAGGTAAATATATGAATTTTAGCGGACAGCCGATATTTAATCAGCTGTTAAATTTTATTGACAAGAACGAAATTAAACAAATAGCCAAAAAACATGAGGCAGAGCGGTATGTTAAAAAATTTACAACCTATCATCATTTAGTGGTTATGCTATATGCC
>CANMVX010000002.1 GCA_947501115.1 Haliscomenobacteraceae bacterium | reverse complement strand
GGCCAGTTTCGCGATCCATGATAACTTTAGCAGAATCTACTGCACCAAACGCTTCAAATGCCCGCTGCACGTCTTCGCTCTGAGTGTCAAAATTCAGTTTTGCAACAAAAATGTTCATCTTTAAAAAAATTAATATTAAATAAAAAAAAATAACAAGAAAAGAAGGTAAAACACAGGCCAATTAACAAATGAGAATGGCAAGAACATTAGGTTAAAAACACTCCGAAGATAAAGGCAAAAAAAATACCAACTTTTCCTGGGGTCTTCACTTTTAAAAACCCATTCACAAAAATAATCTAAATATTTTATATTATCCAATATTTTTTATATTATTCGCAAATATATATTACTTTACGTCTGTGGTTCAACGAAATTTTTTCTTTCCTTTTCATAAAAAACAGGTGCATCTCACCCCAATATTACTTATATTATTGGGATGGGCTATAATGATATTTATTTATCTATCTCTTCCCAGGCCCTTGTTCAAGGTTCCTTACGCAGCTATTTTAACCGATAAAAATGGGCAGCTTCTCAGTGCAAGAATTGCAAAAGACGGGCAGTGGAGGTTTCCAACATCAAGTCTGGCAGTAGAAAAATATACAGTGGCCTTGGTTGAATATGAAGATAAAAGATTTTATTACCACCGAGGCGTTGACCTTATTGCGCTCGCTTCCGCATTTAAATATAATGCGCGCCATCCAAGTCGAAAACGAGGTGGAAGCACGCTGAGCATGCAGGTTATCCGGATGTCACTGGATAATCCACCCAGAACTTACCGGCAAAAAATAAAAGAATTGGTGTTAGCTTCTGTCTTAGAAATAACCTATTCAAAAAAAGAAATTTTAAACTGGTATGCCGCTCATGCTCCGTTTGGTGGCAATGTCGTCGGTATTGACGCTGCTGCCTGGCGATATTTTGGTAAAAATATTTCACAGATCACCTGGTCAGAAGCTTGTTTATTAGCAGTTTTACCCAATAGTCCGGGCTTAATTCATCCTGGAAGAAATAGAGATAAGCTTAAGGAAAAAAGAGATAGATTACTCGACAACCTTTATAAGAAGAAAATTTTAGACTATGAAAAATGGCAATTAGCCAGAGAAGAACCATTACCTGAGGAAGTTTTTCCTCTTCCTCAATTAGCTAATCATTTGTTAAGCAGAACTTTCCCTCAACAAAGTGGTGGTATTATTCATACTACGCTCGACGTTGATATCCAGGAGAGAATGCAGGACAGACTCCAGCAATATCAACATCAATTGTCCGCTAAAGGTATTGAAAATGCTGCTATTCTGGTTCTTGAGGTTTCCAGTGGAAAAGTCCTTGCCTATCTCGGAAATTCACCAAATGAAGCATCGACTCATTCCAGGCAGGTCGATTTAATTATGGCCAATCGCAGTAGTGGAAGCATTTTGAAACCCTTCCTTTATGCTTTAAGCCTTCAGGAAGGTCTCATTCTGCCTACTTCCTGGTTAAGCGATGTCCCTTTGAGTTATCGTGGCTACAGACCTGCAAATTTTGATGAATCTTATAGTGGATTGGTAGCCGCAGATCAGGCACTGATAAGATCTTTAAATATCCCTTTTGTTCAGTTACTTAAAAAATACGATGTCGGGCGATTCCATAACCAGTTGAAAAAAATGGGGATTCATTCCTTACCATTTTCCGCCGACCATTATGGCCTGTCTTTGATTCTGGGTGGGGCAGAAGTTAATTTATGGGATCTATGTGGCATTTACAGTTCTATGGCCCGATCCCTTCTGTTTTACACCCCTGGAAATGAAAAGGAAAAATACTATAACTGGCATTCGCCATGGTATGTAAATACTAAAAATAAAGCAATGTCTTTGACTGACAGACAAGTTCCCGTCATTCAAGCAGGTGCCATATACAGCACCTGGCAGGCCATGATTGAATTAAAGCGACCGGATGAAGATGGAAACTGGCAGCAATTCTCCGGCAATCAGCCTATTGCCTGGAAAACAGGTACCAGCTTTGGTTTTCGCGACGCCTGGGCCATTGGTACTTCTACCTCCTATTGCGTAGGCGTTTGGGTTGGAAATGCCAGCGGAGAAGGAAAACCAGGGCTTACAGGGATAAAAGTCGCTGCACCTTTACTTTTTTCGCTTTTCAACGAATTACCTGAAAAAGGCAAATTTTTTCCCGTTCCCAGTGCTGACTTACATTCGGTGGATATATGTAAATCCTCCGGTTGGTTAGCGGGACCTTTTTGTCCACAAGAAACTATCCTTGCTCCTAAAACCATTAAAACAAGTGACGTTTGTCCCTTTCATAAAAAGGTTTATTTAACCACCGATCAACAATATCTAGTACATGTTAATTGCCTGGAAAATGAAGCGGGAAAACCTGAAAACCGATTGGTTTTACCTCCTTTGGAGGCCTTCTATTTCCGGAAAAATAATCCCGATTATCAGCCCTTACCAAACTGGCATCCATTATGCCTTCAGAATAATACTCCTTTTGATGAAAATGAAACCATGGAATGGATTTACCCGAGGGAGTTTACACAAATTAAAATCCCTAAGAATTTGGATGGTTCTGTGTCAAAAACGGTCTTTCAACTCGCACACCGACGTCCGGAGAAAACAGTTTACTGGCATATAGATGGGGTATTTGTTGGAAAAACCCGCATATACCATCAAATGATAATGAATCCAGGCATAGGAAGGCACCTGATGATGGCCATGGATGAAGACGGGAACAGGATAGAAACTACTTTTGAAATTATAAGCCATTCAAAAAGATAGCTCCTGTTCGGGGGAGACCGATGCACACAGGAGCTATGAAATACTATGAGAAAACTACAGCTCAAAAGTAATCATTTTAATATACACTTTTTTTCTTTACCTCTTCAGAATGCTTTAGATAGTTCAATTATCAACATCTAATTACTAAACGGTATCAAATGAACGGGGAATGGTATGAATCATTTATCTAATAAATAATGCAAAAAAAACACTACCTATCCAGTTCCATTATAGGAATAAGCACCTCTACCCTTGTTCCTGTAGCTTCACCCGTCAGGGGGTCTTTCAAATCTATTATTTTTACAGCGGGTTGAGCGCCTAAAGATTTGTGTAATAATCGCAGTCTTTGTTCGGTAATCAAGGTGCCCTTTGATTTATGGTGTTGATATTTGAAATTTTCCCTTTGCAACGCCATCGCTTTATCTCTTCCTACACCATTATCTTCGATAATACATAAGATACACTGTTCATTAAAGGATAAGAAATGAACGGCTAAAAGACCCTCTTTTTTAGATCTGAGGCCGTGTTCAATGGCATTTTCAAGATAAGGTTGGACAATCATAGCGGGAACCCCTATCAAATCTTCTTCAATATCGTCCTCTACTTTTATCCTATAGGACATCCTGTCTGCAAATCTCAATTTTTCATTAATGAAAAGATAATTCTCTAAAAACGCAATTTCCTTTTCCAGACTGATGACCTCAACATCAGAATATTCAAGACTTTGCCTCATTAACTTTGCAAATTTGGCTAAATATTTTGCCGCGTGGGTCATATCATTTGAGGTAATATAATTTTGTATGCTATTTAAGGCATTATATAGAAAATGAGGATTCATTTGTGCACGTAAAGCTTTTAACTGCAACCTATTAGCTTGTAAAATAAGTAATTCCGCCTCCTGTTTTCTTCGTTCAAAATCATATTTAGCTTCCAACTCCCATATTTTGTGTTGATTCAGTTCCTCCACATATTTGGCGGATAAATCGGCATGAAGTTTTTCATAAGTGTAGGCTAATTTAAACTGCACATTATCTGCATAATACGTCGCTAATTCTTTACAAATAAAAGATAACCTTTTAACGTTAGCCGATTTTGAGGCCATTCTATAAGCATGAAGCAAATAAAATTCTGCTTTTTTAAGATCATTACTTTTCATAGCCATTTGGGCGCGCCATATTTCAATGGAAACCAAATTTTCAGAATCCTTCTCCCCCAAATTAACAAAAAGCTCCTCCGCTTTATTTAAAAGAAGTTGAGCCTCCTGAAAATCATTTTGTAAAAGATGAACGTAGCCAAGATTAGCATAAGCGCTGGCCCGGGAAAAAGCGTTATCATCATTTTCAATATGTAGCACTTTTTGAAAAAACAAGGTGGCACTTTCCAGATTTGAAAGTACCAAATAACCTTTGCCTACAAACAGGCATAACCAGGACAATCGTGTTTTAATTTCTGATAATTCTGCCAGTTCAATGGCATTTTGATAGGCAGAAATACTTTTATCAGCATCTCCAATTATTTCATATAGATTGCCTAAACCAGCTTGAATAATTTGCAGGAAGAATAAATCTTTATGGGTTATTTCATTATTTGACAGATTTCTAATGATTTTGTCGGCCTTTAAAAAACCTTCAATGGCGCGCGGGTAGTTGGCATAATGCAACTGAACAAAAGCCTCTCTACTAATTATTCTCGCATTTAGGAAGGCTGATGGATTTTTCTTTAGGCATTTTTTTGCCTTTTCAATCAGTAATTCAGCCTCATCCATTTTATGTAAATTAATGGAAGTACCCGCAAGATCTATGAATAACGCTGCTTTTACTTGTAGATTAGTACTTTCTTCGGACAGTTTAACAGCCTTTAAAAAATTATCGTAAGCCTTTTTATATTGATATTTCTGATTTTCTATCAATGCTTTATACCAATAATAGGAAAGACTGATTTTTGACTCTAATTCAAAACTATTAATTTTTTTTAATTTTTCAACATATTTAACTGCCTGATTAACATCAGTATATACCAATTTAGACAAAAGTTTATCTAGTAAACCGTATTTTTCTTCAGGGTTTCTGCATTGCGTGATGGACGAAATAATCTTATCACTTGAAGGCAGATGTAAGAGCGAATGATCCATTTTCTGCAGTTAAAAGATAAATAAAAAGGGCTGTAATTATGTTAAATTACAGCCCTTTAAATAAAGTGTGAATAAAATTATAGGGGAATGATACCTCCACAACCGTTATTCCACGAGCCGCTCGTTTGTTTGCCGCCCGTCACTTTTTTAAGATCCTGATTTTTCACGACCTTTAATTTTTTTTGAAGCTCCTCTAATTTTAGTTCTTTTTTTCTCATAGTTTATAAAAATTAAAATGTAGTAACGCAAAAATAATAAAAAAAAACAACTGTTCAAAAAAAAAATGTGCTGTACCTTTTAGTTCCCCTCTTGCAAGTCCCTTAATTTTTCGAGAAATGAGGCCCGTCTCCTTCTGGAAACCTCAATATGTGTATCATCCTCCATGATAACAATGTTTCCGTCGCCCTTCAGGTATTTTTTCATGCAATTAAGATTTATTACGTGTCTTTTATGCACTCTATAAAAATTATAAGAGGCTAATAATTCCTCGTAGGCTTTGATGGTTTTTGAGGCTGTTATTTTCTCCCCTGTTTGCAAGAAAATATGGGTATAATTATCTTCTGCTTCAAATCGGATAATATCTGTAATGTTAACAAAATAAATACCATCTACGGCAGCGATACTCATTTTAGAAAAAACATTAGGATTATTATAATGACTATTAAAAATCTCCAGTCTTTTTTCAATCTGATTTTTGCCATTTTTAGGAATCCGATCTATTGCTTCTTTCAATGCATCGGGATCTATTGGCTTTAGAATATAACCAATAGAGCTATATTCACAAGCTTTCACTGCATATTCTTCAAATGCGGTGACAAAAATGATTTCAAATTGGAATGGTCTCAGTTTATTTAGTAAACTAAAAACCAATCCATCGGAAAGATTAATATCTAAAAAAGCTACATCGGGTTGTTTTGCAAGCCCTTTAAAAGTAGTTACGGCATCGTCAATACTTTCAGCTTCACCTACAATCTCAATATCCTTTGCGTACTGAGCCAATAAATTCTTTAGATTATTGCGACTACTCAACTCATCTTCAACAATAACAGCTTGAATCACCTTTTCATATTTTGTGTTTAAAAAATAGCAAACTTTATTTAGCGAACATAACTTGTTGCAAAGAGTCTGCGCATACTCCACCTTCCCGCTCCATTTACCAGAACGAGAAATAAGCCTCCGGAAATGGCCATATTCTTCATAAAATGTACAGATACTTCTCTTCTCACGTCATTTTCCGCCTCCCAAAACGGAAAGACAATAAAAGTCATTGGCAACCAATACAGAAGTATAAGAATGGCTCCGAAAGACGGTCTATACCCCAGCAGGATTAAAAGGCTGCCTAAAATGAGAACAAAGATAGACAAATAAAGCAAGAAGTCCTGTTGCCACAAAAGGCCATATTCGGTCATCTGATTTTTAGTATCCTTGAAAAAAAATAAAGCATCGTAAGCCTCAAAAAAGAAGATAAAGGAAATAAAAATTCGTCCTAATAAATCAAAAATATCTTTCATTATAATTAGTTTTTTTCTAAAAAATTAAATACGGCACGGGCAACATTTTGTCCGTCCATAGCCGCCGATAAAATACCTCCAGCGTAGCCAGCACCTTCTCCACTTGGAAACAAACCTATACATTCAGGATGCATTAGTGTCAGATTATCCCTTGGAATTCTAACGGGAGAACTTGTTCGACTCTCAATACCGACAACGACCGCTTCCGACGTATAATATCCGTTCATTTTTTTAGCAAAATCCTGCACCCCTTTCTTTAATCTTTTATAGACAAAATCGGGTAATAAAGAATGTAAATAGGCAGGCGTAAGGCCAGGTATGTAACTACTTTTTGGAAGTGACTGGCTTAACTTACCATTAACAAAATCGGTAAGTCTCTGAGCAGGTGCCTTTTGGGTACCATTTGTCACACTAAACATATTTTGTTCCACCTTTTGTTGAAAAGCGAGTCCGGCAAAAACGCCCTTATCCTGATAAGCTTTCAGGTCATCCATTTCAATAGAAACTACGGTACCTGCATTGGCAAAAGGTGAATCTCTTCTGGACATAGACATGCCATTGACAACAATTTCCCCGGGGGAAGTTGAAGCAGGAACAATGAGACCACCGGGGCACATACAGAAGGAAAAAACACCGCGATTTTCAACCTGAGTAACCAGTTTATAACTAGAAGCGGGCAGTGCGTCTGGTCGATTTTCCTGCCCATATTGAATTTTATCAATTAATGGTTGCGGGTGTTCTATCCTCACGCCCAGAGCAAAAGGTTTTTGTTCAATTAAAATACCGTGCTTGGCTAACAAATAATATATATCGCGGGCCGAGTGTCCCGTAGCTAAAATAACAGCATCGCCTTCCCACTTCTTTTCATTTTGTGTGATGACACCAGTTAACCTATTTCCCTTTTTTACAAAATCGACGACTTTTTCCTCAAAATGCACCTCTCCCCCGAAGGCCAGAATGGTATTTCTAAGATTAGTAACAATCTGGGGTAACTTATTGGAACCAATATGTGGATGAGCGTCAACGAGTATATCCGGATTTGCGCCATGTTTAACTAAAATTTGCAAAACATTTTCAATAGACCCCCTTTTATGAGATCGGGTATAAAGTTTGCCATCGGAATAGGTGCCCGCCCCCCCTTCACCAAAACAATAATTTGAATCAGGATCTACCAGACCATTTTGCTGTATGGCTTTTAAATCGCGACGTCTCGCCCTTACATCTTTACCTCTGTCAATAACTATGGGCATTAATCCTAAAGTCAGGCATTGTAAAGCGGCGAAATAGCCCGCTGGACCTGCACCTACAATAATGACTTTTTTCTTACCTTCCACCCTTTGCCATTGAGGGTCAAACACCAATTCCTCTGGAGCAGGCATGGAGATAAAAATCTGACACTTAAGCCGAATAAGTGGCGTTTTACCTCTGGCGTCAACGGAGCGTCTCACCAGGTTGAAAGTAAAATCTGACTCATCTATACCTAAAGTTTGGCTTATAGTTGTTTTAATTGCTTCTTGATTAGAGGCAAAGGCAGGCAAAATTCCAATTTCTATGTCCTTTATCATATTCTCCGTCTAAAAACTCGCTGATTAATCTTTTAAAGGGGTTCTAACAAAAAAAGAATCCAGTGAATGCTGAAAATATTCAGGAATATACATCTTTATTTTCACTTGTTCTGTGACATCTTTCAGCTTATTCATTGATGCATTAACAGTTTTTAACAACCAGTTGCCCTCATTTACCATTTTCCATTGGTAACGGTCTGAAACAATAAAAAAATCGAAAACAGATTCTTTTGTCCCTGACATTGATACGTTTGTCTCCAGAATGATATCTGAGCCTATCCAAAAAACGGTATCAAAAGAGGTATGGGATTGAATAGAAAACCGAGTCATCGTATCAGGCAATTCAATCGACTGATGAATCGTTTTGGACCATTGCGCTCTCAGCTGAAAAGGCATCAGAAATAACCATAAAATAATATAATTTAGCACGTTCGGAGGCATTTTCAATGCTTGAGTATTGAGTATTGAGATGCAAAGTTAATTCATTTTAAATTAAATAAACCATTACCCCGCTTGTTGTGTTATGCTTAGGCTAATAAATAAATAATGCGTACCCTTTTTTTAGTCATTTTACTGATAGCCATAGATTTGTATGCTTACCAGGCATTAAAAGTAGTTTTTGCTAACTATTCCTTGTCGGCAAGAACATGGTCAAAGGTCATTTTTTTTAGCTTGAATATCCTAATGATTTCCTTTACATTAGCTTATACCTCGGGGTTAATATCAGAGTGGGATAAGGTAACATTAACTATTCTAAGATCTTTAGTTTTTATTACATACTTTTCAAAATTCCTCGTTTTACCCTTCCTTTTTATAGATGACATTTTCAGAGCTTTTCAGTGGGTTCTTGATTATTTTAAACCCAGCGAGTCATTTAACCCTTCCCGATCGAGGTTTTTAAGCCAGTTTGGTATATTTATAGGTGCTATACCTCTGATAAGCCTGACTTATGGGATATTTAGAAATGCATATCGATTTCAACTTCGAAAGACATCTATTAAAATAGATGGAATTCCCGATCAACTTCGGGGCTTAAAAATCATTCAAATATCTGACATTCATTCTGGTAGCTTTTTATACCCCGAAGAGGTGAATAAGGCAGTAGATATTATAAATGAACAAGATGCTGACCTCGTATTGTTTACAGGAGATTTGGTAAACAATACAGCTGATGAAGTGATTCCCCTACTTCCTGTTTTAAATAAGATAAAGGCTAAATATGGTGTATTTTCTGTGTTGGGAAATCACGACTATGGCGATTATGTGCCATGGGAAAGTACAGAAAAGAAACAAGATAATTTAAATCAGTTAAAGCAGTACCATAAAGAGATGGGTTGGTCATTGCTTACAAATGAGCATAGCATCGTTAAAATTAATGGGAAGGAAGTGGGAATTATTGGTGTTGAAAATTATTCCACCCACATGAGATTCCCTAAATATGGAAAATTAAAAGAATCTTATGCGGGTGTTGAAAATACCGACTTGAAGCTGCTCCTATCACATGACCCCTCCCATTGGTCTCATGAAGTGGTTACTGAATTTAAGGAAATTGCCATCACTTTCTCAGGTCACACGCACGGATTTCAATTTGGCGTTGAAATACCTGGCATTATTCAATGGAGCCCTATACAATATGTTTACAAACAATGGGCAGGTCTGTACAAAAAGGGAAATCAAATGCTTTATGTTAATCGTGGTTTAGGCCATTTAGGCTATCCAGGGCGCGTAGGTATATTACCTGAAGTAACTTTAATAGAAATCGCCTGATTATTTTTTCAAAGTTCAATGAAATGCAAAAGGACCAATTTTTTACATCAGGTTTATTAAAGAAATACCTCCTCGGTATAGCTACCCCCATTGAATGCGCAAAAATAGCCGCCCTTCTTGAACTTAACCCCGACTGGAAAAATCAGGTAGAATTGCTTGAAAATAAATTCAGGCATTGGGTAAAAATCCAAAATTCTACCTTCACAAAAAAGAATCAACTGAACTAATTTTTTTTTCCTTCTTTTTAGCTAAAAAAATTACATTTCAGCGGATTTTTTTCGTTAAAAGTTTTTCACTTCTAAATATTTTAATTATTATTGCATTAATAAAGTACTAGAGAAGGCGAAAAGTCGCTTTCAATATGTGCTATTTTTTGATCCCAATGAACATGACTCCTTAGAACGCGGATATCCGCAATCATTAACGATTAAAACTAAAGGTCATGTTAATTATTTACACAGCTTTTGCTTCTTTTGCTTTGGGAGGTACTATTATAGCGACGATGAATTCTTTTCAGCGTTCATCACGTCGTTTCTAATTTACTTCCGGCTTGAAAAAACGAAAAACCGTCATTAAATTAGTTTAATGGCGGTTTTTTAATGTAAGCTTGCATGGACCAATTGATAGTAAAGCTCCATCGGGTTATCGCTATTAAGAAGCAACTTACCTTTCAACTTGACCTTTTCATCTGTTTCCATTCTTTTAATATTTCCTTCCGCTTTTATTTGCATAACAGTTTCTATGCCAGCACCACTACAAAAAAAGCATTGAGCATACGGAAGGGCTGACAAAACAGAAACGGTACTATCGCCTATTTCAGACACTGGAATCCAGTATCCTTCTATTATAACATTTTTACCATTCCACACCATAGATTCCTTAGAAAAAGTAGGTTTTCCCAAATAGTCTCCATAATCAGCGTCATAATAGTATTCTATTTTCAAGCTATCGAGATTCTTCCAGGAGAGTTTTTCAAAGGAAACAGCCTTTTCATTTAAAACAGCCTTTTCATTGGGTATATCATTTGTACAAGAAAAAAATAAACACAACAAGAAGAAAATATAATATTTATACATTAGTAAGAGGTGTGATGAACCTTAGCTTATGAAGGAAAACAGGACAAATACAAACAACAATGTGGACAAAAAAACGAATACCTAATTTTACCTGCCCCCCATTGTTGTTTGCTTCATAATTTACAATATACTGGACATGATTTTAAAAAAATCAATCATTACCTAACTTTAATACTTCAAGAAAGGCCTTTTGAGGAACATCTACTGAGCCAATTTGTCTCATTTTCTTTTTACCCTCTTTCTGCTTCTCAAGGAGTTTTCTTTTCCTTGAAATATCTCCACCATAACATTTGGCTGTAACGTCTTTTCGAAGGGCTGAAATAGTTTCCCTTGCAATAACCTTAGCGCCAATAGCTGCTTGAATAGCGATAACAAACTGTTGTTTTGGAAGTAAATCCTTGAGGCGCTTACAAATTTTTCTACCTATATAATCTGCTTTGTCCCTGTGGACCAATGCAGTTAGCGCATCGACATTTTCGCCATTTAGTTTTATATCTAATTTAATCAGATCAGAAGCCCGATAATCAATTAACGCATAATCAAAAGAAGCGTAACCTCTTGATATAGATTTGAGTCTGTCATAAAAATCAAATACAATTTCAGCTAAAGGGAGCTCAAAGCTTAGTTCAACTCTATAGGGTGTCAAATAAACCTGTCTGGAGAGAATACCTCTTTTATCGAGACAAAGGCTCATTATTGAGCCAATATAGTCAGGTTTAGTGATAATCTGGGCTCTAATGTAAGGTTCTTCCACACTACTTATCCTTGAGGGATCCGGCAAATCAGAAGGAGTACGAACGACCGCTTTTTCATTATTGGTGGTAGTAACGGTATAAGAAACGTTAGGAACAGTAGTAATCACCTCCATATTGAACTCTCTTGATAAGCGTTCCTGGATAATTTCCAGGTGAAGCATTCCGAGGAACCCACAACGGAATCCGAAACCCAGCGCCTGGGAAGTTTCTGCTTCAAAGACCAAAGAAGCGTCATTTAGTTGTAATTTTTCGAGACTATCCCTTAAATCTTCAAAATCATCATTATCTATAGGGAAAATACCCGCAAAGACCATAGGTTTAACCTCCTCAAATCCGTGAATAGCTTCATTACATGGCCTGTCAACATGAGTGATAGTATCTCCAACTTTAATTTCTTTAGACTCTTTTATACCGGTAATAACATAGCCTACATCACCTGTTTTCAGTACATCCCTGGGCATCTGATTGATTTGTAAGATGCCAATTTCATCCGCTAAATACTCCCTTGAACCATAAAAGAATCGAATTTTGTCACCTTTTTTCAAGGTACCATTCATGATTCTAAAATAGGCAATCACCCCACGAAAGGAGTTGAAAACTGAATCGAAAATCAGTGCTTGAAGCGGCTCGTCAGAATCACCTTTTGGGCAAGGAATTCGATCCACCACTGCTTTCATAATATCAGGAACACCAATGCCTGTTTTTCCGCTGGCCAGGATAATATCCTCTTTCTTACAACCAATCAGGTCAATTATCTGGTCAGATACTTCTTCAATATTTGCATTTTCCATATCCACCTTGTTGAGGACAGGAATAATTTCCAGATCGTGCTCAATAGCTAAATAAAGATTTGATATAGTCTGCGCCTGAATGCCCTGTGTAGCGTCAATAAGAAGTAAAGCGCCCTCACAAGCAGCAATGGAACGGGAAACCTCATAAGAAAAATCAACGTGTCCCGGAGTATCAATAAGATTAAAAGTGTACCTATTACCGTCGTCATGAGGATAATACATCTGAACGGCATGACTTTTTATGGTAATGCCTCTCTCTCTTTCAAGATCCATACTGTCCAATGCCTGGTCTTTCATCTGACGTTTATCAATGGTATGTGTAAAATCCATTAATCTATCAGACAACGTACTCTTTCCGTGATCGATGTGAGCAATGACACAAAAATTTCTTATAAATTTCATATTGTTGTTTAAATAAATTCTGCTATTCAAAATCAAATGTAAAAATAAGCAAGCTTAGGGACTTTAGGTCAACTACAGATAAATTTTAATAAATATGTATTTTTATAAGGCAGCATTTTTACATTCATGTCGTTTCAATAAAACAAAAATGAATATGCATCTTAGAATAATATTGTTATTTTTTATTGTGTCAGGATTGACGACCTGTAAGAAGGAAGTTTTAGAACCTACTATTATTGTTGCAAATATTGAAAGGGAATTTGTAATTGGTTATGTGGAAAAATTTTCTAAAACAGGTCGTCTCCTACAATTTGAGGTGAGTACTATAAAAAATCAACCCTGTGGAAATTACACCGTAAAAACGTCCTGGCAACAAAGCTCTTCTCTCCTTTCTCTCAATATTGATGGCATTGCAAAAAATAGTGATTGTATTGGTAATGCTGCAATAGCTAAAGGTTCCGAGACTGCGCAAAGTCTTTCCGAAGGTTCCTGGCCTATTGATATAAAAATTCAAAATATTATCCGCAATCCTGGAAAACTTTCCATTTCAAAAGGTAGTTATCAATTGATTCTTGAAAGTACTCATGGCATATCCTTGATTCAAAAAGAATTAAAACAAATACCTTCAGGTACCCTTTGGGGCACTATTTCCTATAAACCTGAATACGCAGCAACTGCCAGAGTGTTCATCGAAGATTTAAAAAAGCTAACAAAAAATAATCTTTTAGACGACGGTGAGTATGGATACTTTACCGTTCAAAATGAGATAATAAAATTCAGAGATACCCCAGCCGATGTATCCACCTTACCCATCCTTAGAAACCAAAGCACGGATGTTGATCTGATTTTACACTTGGTAAACACCTATAGGTTGAAATTTAAGGATAATATTCTGATACAACTTTCCGATACCAATGGAATTACTTATTAATCAATTAATCAATAAATCAATAAACGTTTGACCCCTCTGGGGTCATTTATATTTGACCCGTCCTAAAAAAGTTTACAGATTTAACAATTCTTTAAAAATAGTCCTGATACAAATTTACACTTTAATTTGCCTGACCCCTGTGGGGTCACATGTATCTAACCATTATGCTCCTGGCGGCAAAAATGCTATAAACGTGTGACCCCTCTGTGGTCATTATTTTGACCTGACCCCTGTGGGGTCACATGTATATAAAAAAAGAGGCTATCTTTATAGACAGCCTCTTTTTTTATAAGAAGATTTGATTATTTGTTAGTGGCTGTCCTTACAGAGACCCACAATTTCATGAAAAACATCATGAAGAGCTGTTAATTTTTGAGTTAAAACAGCATCTTTAGACTTCTTCTTAACCAGGGCGTCTAGTTCTTTACTCCCTGCGATGAGTCTTGTTACGGCATCTTTAATAGCTGGCGTGGCATAATCATCAGGATAAGCCTGAGCATTCAGTGCTTCGGCTTTAGTAACCATTTCAGCACTTCTTGCTTTAATAGGCTTTAAATTACCCTCTTCACTTGGGTGAAAAGTACTGGCCATTACACCATGGAAAGTGTTCAAGGTAGGCCATTGCTCCCAAATACTTTTTTTAGGAGGCATAGCAGCATCGTATCTTTTGCTCACCTCGGTCCAATTAATAACCGACCATATAGCGGCCAGATAATCAGGGCGTTTATTTTGGTATTTCAGGTAATATGCATGTTCCCAAACATCAATACCTAAAATAGGAGTACCTTTTACTTCAGCAATATCCATCAAAGGATTATCTTGATTTGGCGTAGAACAAACAGCCAGTTTATTATCAGGGGTAACAATAAGCCAGGCCCAACCCGATCCAAAACGGGTTGCCGCTGCAACATTCATTAATTTTTTAAGACTATCTACAGAGGTAAATTGCTTTTCGATGGCTTTTTGGAGACCAGCATTAGGCATTGTGTTTTTTTCACCTGTTAGGATACTCCAAAAAAGGGAATGATTGAAGTGCCCGCCACCATTATTTCTAATGGCCATAGAATGCTTAGAAATATTTTTCACGATGTCCTCTATCGCCATTTCAGCCGTCGGCGTACCTTTTACAGCATTATTAAGATTATTAATATAGGATGCATGGTGCTTACTATGATGTATTTCCATAGTTTGAGCATCGATGGCCTGCTCTAATGCATTATAGGCATAAGGCAACTGAGGCAAGGTAAACTGAGCAAACAAAGTACTTGTTAATCCAAATGCCATGAAAAATAATAAGGTTGATTTTCTCATTGTCGATTTATTTTATATCAAATTAAACCACAAAAATACCATTTTGGATTCATGGTTATCTACTTTTTTGTCTTCTAAAAATATATCTTGTTATAAAAATACCCTCACCACTGGAGGAAGTTCCAACGCCAGTCTTTGAATCTGTCACACTTACATCACTTTTACTGTAAACCCCGGAAACGGTGTTGGATAATTCCCAGCCCTCTTCACCCAATTCATTAAATTTTTGAACGACAAGAAGGTCATTGGACTTAATATTTTTAAAATTGATGCCCAATAAGCTGAAAAAGTTTTCCATTTTATACTCTTCCAACACTCCGCCATCATCACTTAATAAAAGTCGGGATCTACCCAGACCACCTGGAATAACACTTTCTACCGCGGTGACAATCTGGTATTCCCAAACTATACCACGCGTTTGCGCCGGCAAAGTCAAAGGCAACAAAAATAGCATTTGGATAAATAATCCTTTTAACATAACAGTTAAGATTTTCATAATATCATATTTTAGTTAGATAACTTCCTAACAATCCAAACATCCTGAACATTGCCCTCATTTTCAATGGATATATGTTTCAAAATTACAAAAGAATGGAACAATTTTTCCATAAATGAAACTGGGTGAAAACTGGAAAACGTTCTATGACCCTCTTTAACAGCTCCTCTGACAATCAAATTACCTTGATCAAAATCCCGTTTTTCACTTTGTGTAAGTTTATCCTTAAATGCGTTACCCTGTGTGGTAAGGAACAATAATCCACCGGGTTTTAACATTCTGTCGAGCTCTTCTATCCATAAAAGATGAGCCGATAAAGACAGATGGGTCAGTATAGAAATGCCATATATTAAATCAAATGTTTCCTCTGCAATGTCTAAAGGAGGGTGAACCTGTTGATGTAAAAATCGAATTGAAGGAAAATTAAGCTTACACCAATCTAAAGATTTATCATTTACATCGGAACCAAAACAAGTAAAATTATTTTCCGGCCAATGTCTGATTACCCTACCTGGACCACATCCCCAATCTAAAACCACCCAATTTCCCTCTGGCAACCACTCTTTCGTTATATTTTGAACCCATTCAGCTGTTTTTTTTCCACCAAAATAATAACTGGCATAATCCAATTTGAATGATTCATACATTAAATAATCAGGAGGTAAAACGATGTCAGGAAATTTCTCTTTAAATGCCTCATTATCTTTTTTATTCTGGTATTTAACGAAAAAATACCTTAGATAATCAGCTAAATAAAGTAATCTGACTTTACGCAAAAACCCTGAAAATGAATTTTTAATACGATTCATTCATAAAAATTAGCGGTACATTAGGGAGAAACGATTATTTTGTAGGGTTGGGGATTATCATCTACCTTTAACCAGTAAACGCCGGGAGAATAACCGGCAATATCAAAGGTACAAGCACCAAAGGAAGTTTTGCTTTGAAGCATTCTTCCCATAAAATCGAATAGATACAAGGTAGAAGGCTTTTCAGACGACCTGTTTTTCGAAATAACCTGAAGATACCCTGAGGCAGGATTAGGATAAATCTGTATTTGATTTTCAGGCAGATTATCTTCCGTTGAAGTTGATAAAGAGCAATTTGTTTGACCCAAAAGAGTGGATCTGAATCCGTTTAATGAGGCATTCATTCGTTTCTTTTGACCTTCGGTAAACATGTACATGCATTCATCATCGACATAATCCATATAGTTAAAAAATAGAATGCCATTATCTGTTGGCGAACATTCATCTTTTAAAGGATAACTGGCACAATCGTAGGTAGCTTCAAATTGTAAAGGCGTATCTTCCACTTCGTCCCCTTCTTCACATTCACTTTCATCAGGTCCCCAGAGATGTTCCAGATTAAAATAATGTCCCATTTCATGTGTCGTAGTTCTTCCCTTGTGATTAGGAAAAGAGGCAATAGCCGTTCCCGTACTACCAAAATATTGAGAAGAAATAACCAATCCGTCTGCTTCGGGAGGATCTGCGGTACCTGGTAAAAAAGCAAAGCCGTATAAATCTTCACCAGCTTCACAAACCCATATATTAATATATTTTTTATTATTCCATGGATCTTTACCCCCTCTTAAAGTAGTGTGCCAACGGTCTTTATCTCCAATATCGACCACGGTTGTTTTTGTTCTGGTAATGCCATTGGTAACCATACCCGCCGGATCGCGAGCAGCTAAACAAAATTCAATACCTACGTCAGCCACAAGATTCTTAAAAAAAGCAGGTGTTTTATTGGCATCGCTATTCAGTTTTCTAAAATCTTTATTTAAGATATCAATTTGAGATTTGATCTGTTCGTCTGAAATATTTTGATCTGCAGTTCTCCAGACCACATGAACAACGACGGGAATTTTGACCACTGTTTGTCCCGATTTGGCTGCATCCACATTGTCGATCCAATTTTTTGTAAATTCCTCTATGATTTGTCTTTCTTTTATCAGACCAGGATTTCTGGCCAGGGCCTCAAATCGTTTATTTTCAGTCCCGCACTTTTTCTGACTTTTTCCTGACGTGGAAAAAAGAAGGAACAAGAAAATACAAAAGAACACAGAACGATACCTCATTTTAAAGAATTATATGGCTATATATTTATTTGCATAACCCATTGCGGCATCGAGCAAGGCATCCAAATCTGCTTCTGTGGTTAAGGCATTAGTGATGCTTAATCTAAGAAAAACATTTTCCGAAAGAACCGTCTGAACGATATAAAAATTTCCCCCGAGGATTATTTGTTCCCTAATATACTTATTAAGGTGATTAATATCAATTAAACGGGTAGATTTTGACGGTAAAAATCGAAAACAGATAATATTACAAGAAGGAGGCACGGGTACTTCCCAATTATTATTCGCCTTTAATTGACCGAAAATGTATTGACATAGATTATTCACCCTATTTATATAGGCAGAAAAAAGAGAAGTTCCGTACTGGTAAAGCAGCGTATAAACGGGAAGGCTGAGCATTGATTTTGTGCACTCGAAAGATCTTTTAGCCACATTATGCCATTCAAAAGAGGCATCATTTTCCCAAAGATAGTGAGCATGTTGGGCGAAAGTTTTAAATTGGTTTCTACCATCATTTAGGACGAGCGCGGTAACCAATGAAGGAGCGAGGAGCATTTTATGAAAATCCATGGCTACGCTATCAGCGGTTTCAATACCCTCTACTAAAAATTTCCAATCTTCAGAAAAAGCATTGGCAGCACCGTGAGCACCATCGACATGAAACCAAATATTATTTGCCTTACAAAAAGCACCTATTTCTGTTAAGTTATCAAATGAACCGGTAGCTGTGGAGCAGGCAGAACCTACCACGGCGATGACCTCAATACCCTTTGACTTAGCGTCCTCCAAATATTGAGGCAACAAATTGGTCTTCATTTTATATTGGTCGTCCACGGGAATTTTGATAATGCCTTCACTACCCCAACCCATAATTCTTGCTGCCCGTTCCACACAATAATGGGCTTCCTCAGAAACCATGAGCGCCATTTTAGACATATTCCCTGAATTCCAAACAGGAAAAGCTGAAATACATGCTCTGGCGGTAAGCAGAGCCGTTAGATTTGCCAAAGTACCTCCATTACAAAGCAGACCATTTGCATGATCAGAAAAACCAAAGGTTCTGGCTACCACATTTATAACGGCACGTTCCATAGAGGTTCCGGGGACACCCATTTCAAAAACAGCCATCCCATTGTTCATGAAAGCATTGAGCAAACCACCTAAAGCTGCAGAGGGAGCAGGAGGATTGATTTGATGCCCCATATAACCAGGATGATGAAGATGAATGCCCTCATTTAACACCTTAGAAAATAAATCTGTCAAACTTTTAGTCCCGGGATTTTCGAGTTCACTCTCCCATTGGGAAAAAGCCTCGTCAGGAGCAAAGTGAGGTAAAACCTTTATATCTTCCTGTCTTTTCTCCAGGTTTTTAAGGTAATCCGCTAACAAATCAACCAAGGCATGACCTTCTTTCCTAAAATTTTCAGGATGGTAGGCATCCAGGATATAATTAAACTCTTTTTCAATCATACTTTTGAGCACTAATGAGCGAAATGTACATTAAAATCACCCTCTATTCTTTCTATCGCGGGATTATAATACCCAAATTTGAGGTGAGGGAATAATTCAGAAAGATGCGCCATCATATTTTTAATACCGATATATTCTGGGGTATCGGCTACATTAATTCTTCCGAGATACCAATCTGGATCGATATTAAAATTTCGCCATTGGATCATTTTGAGTCCGGTTTTCTGAATCAGGGAGACGAGCGCATCGAGTTCTTCGGGAGAATCGGTCATACCTGGAAAAACGAAATAGTTGAGACTGGTCCAACCGCCATAATCATTCATTATTTTAATACTTTTCAATACATCATCGAAAGTGTAATTATTAGGTCTGTAATAGGCAGTATAGATGGCGGGTTGGGCAGAATTCATGCTCACCCTCATGCTATTGAGGCCAGCTTTACAAAGCGCTTCAACGGCATCGGGTTTACTTCCATTGGTATTTATATTTATACTTCCTTTATCGGTAAACTTTCGAATTTCCTTTATTGCCGGCACCAATGTTTCCCACATAAGGAGTGATTCCCCTTCGCAACCCTGTCCAAAACTAATGATAGGAAAAGGAGCTGACTCCAGGTGAGGCACGGTAAACTCCACAATTTCATGAACGGAAGGCTTGAAATTTAAACGCTCCTGATTGGAAACTATAGGTTCCTCGTCGGGTTGAAGGGAAATACAACCTAAACAATTGGAATTACAAGCGGGAGAAACAGGCACCGGACATTCCCAACGTCCCATAAAATAATTTCTTGCTGCAGGACAGGTGTAAGTAAGGGCACAATTAGAAGCCAGATGCTCAACCAAGCGATTATTGGGGTAGGATTTCCTGAAAAGTTCAATCCCTGCCTTTACACTAACGTCGTCAAAACCTGCACATTCCTGTCTTATATCCTCCTCAATGCGCACGGCGGGGACATAAAATTTTTCATTAAAAAAACCCACCGCGGTATAGCAAAATAAAGAGAGAACAGGTGCATTTTCCTTTCTATCGAAAGTAGCGAGGTATAAACCAGTATAAGCCGGAGGAATAAAAGCAGCTACCGCATTTCCCTTGTCACAAAACCTTATTTCACCTGACGCTACGTCTTTGCCGTATGGAATTCTATCGGGGAGGGTGTAAAGCGAACCTCCATCGGGCAATTCAATCCAATCGTCCAATGGAACTTCATCGGCATACCAACCACTACGCCCCAGAGCATATAAAGAAGTATCTTCAAAAACGTTACCATTTTCGTCGGCATAAAGAAGAAAAGGGGTAGAAGTTAGAGACATAAATAAATATTTTTTGACAAAAATAGGATTTTTTAGGCCCTTCATCGAAAAAAGTAAAGAAATTAGCCCATAAGGTTTGTAAATTTGTAAAAAAGCCAAATATGCTACATTTTTTCAGAACATTGTTTGCGTCCTGTTTAGGAACTATTCTTGCCTTAGTTGCCATCCTTCTTATTGGCATAGCTATTGCCGCTTCCTTTGCGAGCGAAGGAAATACGCCTCCTGAACTGACGCCTAATACCATATTAAGACTCACATTTAATGAATCGATTCCAGAGTTAACCAATAATGCAGAATTAGATCCATTTCAGTCCATTAAAGGAGATGATTTATTGGGTTTGCATGAGATCATTGCAACCATTGAGAATGCTAAAAATGATTCCAGAATAAAAGGTATATTCCTGGACATGGAAATGCCTTCATTTTCAGGGTATGCTACGGTAAAATCATTGCGCGATGCTTTGGTATCTTTTAAAAAGAGCGGTAAGTTTATCGTTGCTCATTCTAAGTTTTACATGCAATCCGATTACTATCTGGCCAGTGTAGCCGATAAAGTATATGCTAATCCAGTAGGTATTTTTGAAGTAAGAGGCATGGTTGCCGAAGTTCCATTTTATAAAAACCTGTTGGATAAACTTGGCGTCAAAATGCAAATTTATTATGCAGGTAAATTCAAAGGAGCCACAGAACCTTATAGATTAACTCAGCTAAGTACAGAAAATAAATTTCAATATCGCGAATTACTGAATGATTTTTATACCAGCTTCCTGAACGATGTGGCCATTTCAAGAAAAATGAGCCCTTCACAAGTAGCTGATATTGTTGGCAATTATAAAGCGGACAGTCCTGAGAATGCAAAAATTCACGGATTAGTAGATGAGGTGATTTATCGTCAGGATGTCATGGATATTTTTAGAAAGAAATTGGGCTTTAAAGAAAATGAAAAGATTCCTTTTGTTAGTCTCGCCGGCTATCATAAAGCCAATGCTCCTTCAAAAAATTATAGTGCCGATGACAAAATAGCCGTAATCTATGCGGAAGGTACCATTGCAGACGGAAAGAACACGCCGGGAAATATCGGAGATTTATCCTATATCAAGGATATTGAAAAAATTTCTGGCGATGAAAGAGTAAAAGCTGTTGTATTAAGAGTTAATTCGCCGGGAGGAAGTGCTCTGGCCTCTGAAAATATTTGGTATGCCTTGAAAAAATTAAAAAAGACAGGGAAACCTCTTGTCGTATCCATGGGGAATTATGCCGCATCCGGAGGTTATTATATTGCCTGTTTGGCAGACAGTATTTTGGCTGAGGAAAATACCGTAACGGGTTCTATTGGAGTGTTCAGAATTATCCCAAGTGTCGGTGGCTTATTGGAAGATAAGGTAGGAGTTACTTTTGATACGGTTAAAACTGGAAAATATTCACAGGGATTAAATGTATTTTTCGATATTGGAGAAGATGAAGGTCGAATCATGCAAAAACAAGTTGATTTCATGTATGAAACCTTCCTTAAAAGAGTAAGTGACGGACGACAGTTATCGCGAAATGCGGTAGATGCCATAGCACAAGGCAGAGTCTGGAGTGGATCAGATGCCATACCTATTGGCTTGGTGGATAAAATTGGAAATCTTCAAGATGCCATAAAAGTAGCGGCAAAAATGTCAAAATCAACTGATTATCGCATTACGGAATACCCACAGGTAAAAAATAGTGTAGAGCAGTTGATTGAGGACTTTATGAACCCCAATGACACCGAAACAGCCATAAAACGAATGTCGGCAGAATTTCCATCATGGAGACCATATATTATGGATCTGCACGAACTTAGATCGGCAAAAGGTATTCAGGCAAGAATGTTAAGTAGAGTTCCTGTTCATTAATATTGTTGCCAAACTGTATTTTCTCTATTTAATTATTGTTATCTTTGCATAACATTTAGGTTTTATTATTAAATACCCAAGGAATACTCGAGTAAAAATGGGAAAAATAGTGGCGATTGCTAACCAAAAAGGTGGTGTTGGTAAAACAACAACTGCCATAAATCTGGCTGCTAGTTTAGCAATTTTAGACAAAAAAGTACTGCTGATAGACGCAGACCCTCAGGCCAATTCTTCGAGTGGTGTTGGCGTACTGTCATCAGATGTAACATTAAGTATCTATGATTGCTTGCTTAATGGTGTAGATCCTTATGAAACTATCTTTGAAACGGATACCCCTAATCTGCATATTCTCCCCTCTTCCATTAGTTTAGTAGGCGCTGAAATAGAATTGGTGAATCAACCAAACAGGGAATATTATATGCAGGCCGTAGTTGAAAAACTTCGGCCCGATTATGATTATATCATTATAGATTGTTTACCATCCTTAGGTATTGTAACGGTAAATGCTTTATGTGCTGCAGATACCGTGTTGATTCCGGTGCAATGTGAATTTTTCGCCCTTGAGGGATTAGCTAAATTACAGGAAACCATACAATTAGTTAAGAAAAATTTAAATCCCAAACTATCTATTGAGGGTATAGTACTCACCATGTATGATGCCCGTTTACGATTGGCAAATGTTGTCATTTCGGAGGTAAGGGATATTTTCCCACAACAGGTTTATCAAACTATTATTCATAGGAACGCTAAAATTGGTGAAGCACCAAACATGCATACCCCTGTAATTTTGATGGATGCAACTTGTAAGGGAGCCATAAATTATCTGAATCTGGCACAAGAATTTCTCACTAGAAATAAAGATTCACAAATCGCACAGACTGTCCCGGTTTGATTTAGGTTTTAAGGGATAAATAAACAGGCAACAGAAAAAAGCATGGCAAAAAAATTATTTCATAAGCAGGAATTAGGCTTAGGTATTCGTGCTTTACTAACTAATATCGATAATGAAGTACAGAAAGATTCCGTTTCTGTCGTCAAAGAGTTAGCACACTCTATAGCAATGATTCCGTTGGATCAGATTGAGGTTAACCCATTTCAACCAAGACATGATTTTGATCCGGCGGCCTTAGAAGAATTAGCTGATTCCATAAGAATCCATGGATTGATTCAACCCGTTACCGTAAGAATGTTAACTACCAATGCCTACCAGTTAATTTCAGGAGAAAGAAGACTTAGAGCTTCTAAATTGGCAGGAATTACAGAGGTCCCCGCTTATATCAGAATAGCGAACGATCAGGCTTTACTTGAAATGGCGCTGATTGAAAACATACAACGCGAGGATTTAAATGCGATTGAAGTGGCTATTTCCTTCCAACGCTTAAAGGAAGAATGTAGCTTAACGGATGAACAATTAGCGGAAAGAACGGGTAAAACAAAAAGTAGGAGTACCATCACAAATTATTTGAGATTACTGCGTCTTTCTCCTGAAATTCAACAGGCCATCAAGGATAAAAAACTGACCATGGGGCATGCAAAAGCCCTAGCTGGTGTTGAAGATTTTGCCTGGCAGTCCACCTTATTTCGACAAACTATTTCAGACGACCTATCCGTGAGGGCTCTTGAAAAACTAATTCAGCAGTTTCAACACGCTGAACCTAAAAAAATTGAGCTGCCATTACCTAACGATTACGATTTTATTCAAAAGCAATTTCGGGCGTTTTTTGGAAATGGTAAACTTCAACTCAAACTTAGAGAGGATGGCAAAGGGCAAATAATTATACCTTTTCAAAATGTCAATGATCTCAATAATCTTTTGGAAAAAATTGAAGATTAAACAGTTTTTTATCCTGTTTTTCATTTTTTTCACCCCTTTTGGCTTTTTATATGCTCAAGATACCTTGCTTGTTACACCCCTTACTGTAAATAAACCCATCGTTATTGATAGCTCGTCACTTGATAGCATAAAAATAAAATTACCACCAAACCCTAAAAAATCAGCTCTTTATTCTCTTATTCTTCCAGGATCTGGTCAAATTTATAATGGAAATTGGTGGAAAACGCCTTTTGTTTATGCCGCTATTGGTGGCTCTTTCGCCTATCTGCAATTCAACCAATCCCGTTATAAAAGATTCAAAACGGCCTTAGAATTAGAATTAGCCAAAAAACCGCATGAGTTTACTGGTAAAATAAACAGCGCTGAAGCTCTTAGAAATTTGAGAAATAAATATGATAAAAATACCCAAACAAGCTATATTGGGGTAGTTATTGTTTATGGTATCGTTGCCATAGAGGCATTTGTGGACGCTCACTTACAGAATTTTGACATAAGTGATGATTTGAGTATAAAGGTAAAAATGCCCGGACTTCAATTTGTATATACTTTTCAAAATAAATAACATGGAATATAGAAGATTAGGCCGTTCAGGCTTACAAGTTAGCTTGTTATCCTTCGGTTCTTGGCTCACTTTCGGCAATCAAATTTCAGATGAACTTGCCGAAGAACTTATGATTGAAGCCTACGATCAAGGGGTCAATTTTTTTGATAATGCGGAGGGGTATGCTGAAGGGAAATCGGAAATAGTGATGGGAAATATTCTCAAAAAAATGGCTTGGGACCGAACATCCTATATTGTCTCAAGTAAGGTGTTTTTTGGTTGCGGTCCAAAAGGTCCCAATCAAACAGGATTGAGCCGAAAGCATATTTTTGAAGCTTGTCATGCTGCATTGAAAAGATTACAACTTGATTATCTTGATCTTTACTTTTGTCACAGACCGGACAAAAATACACCCATGGAGGAGATTGTGTGGAGCATGAATCAGCTCATTCAGCAGGGAAAAATACTTTATTGGGGAACTTCTCAGTGGTCAGCTCAAGAGTTAATGGCTGCTCACATGGTAGCAAAAGAATACCGTTTGATTGGGCCCACCATGGAACAACCTCACTACAATATGTTTCACCGCGACAGAGTGGAAGAAGAGTATAAACTTATTTATTCCACCGTTGGACTAGGTACTACTATTTGGTCGCCTCTTGCCTCTGGTACACTGACTGACAAGTACTTAAAGGAAATCCCAACAGGTACGCGCATGGATTTACCAGGGGAAGAATGGCTAAAAACCAGGAGTTTGACGCAAGAAAAACTAGATAAAATACGCGGATTGAATAATATAGCCCTTGAGTTAAATACCTCTTTAGCTAAATTAGCCGTAGCCTGGTGTATCCAGAATAAAAATGTGAGCACTGCTATTTTAGGCGCTTCAAAAGTAGTTCAACTAAAAGAAACGCTATCTTCTATTGATTTATTACCCAAAATGACGGCAGAAGTCAATCATTCCATAGAGAAAATACTTCAAAACAAACCAAAGGAGACAAAATACTAAATCAAAGAGGCTGTCTTAAAAGATAGCCTCTTTTTTTTATGATTGATTGTATGGGTAAAATTGTGCCGCCAGGGGCCTAATTATCACAAGAGACATGTGACCCCAAAGGGGTCAGGCATGAAAAGTGTAAAGTGTAAATTTGTATCAGGACTATTTTTAAAAAATTGTTAAATCTGTAAACTTTTTATAGTACAGGTCACTGTCCATGACCCCTCTGGGGTCACACGTCTATAACCATCATGCCCCCGGCGGCACAAATATCCACATATCCTCTTTAGCCCCTGGCGGCACAAATATCCACATATCCCCTTTAGCCCCTGGCGGCATCCTTTAGCACTTCGACAAGTTTAGTCAGGGGCATAGCCCCGCCATCTTCGTAACACTCCGCCGTAGGGTCATAAATTAAACAACTTATATACCAACGACAGGTACCAGCCAACCGTTTGTATCAGCTACGGTACCAGCTCTAAGATCTTCGATTTCTTTTTTCAATATAGACCCAATAGAGGAAGCCGTCGGCGCTTCGACGAGAATGGTTTCATCTTTGTAGGTCAATTCTTTAACAGGTACCACTAAAGCGGCAGTACCGACACCAAATATTTCTTTTAGCGATCCATTTTTATTGGCCGCTAACACTTCAGATATAGTAATCACCCGCTCTTCGAAAGGGATATTCATATAAGTCAAAATGTGTAAAATAGTATCTCTGGTTATTCCCTTTAAAATAGCACCATCTGTTTTAGGCGTAATCACTTTGCCATCAATAACGAACATTAAATTCATGGTACCGACCTCCTGAATTTCTTCGAAATGAACACCATCTAACCACATAACCTGATCATAACCCTTTTCCTGGGCTAATTTAGTTGGTAAAAGGCTGCCTGCATAGTTTCCCGCTGCCTTCGCCTCTCCTGTACCCCCCTTTACTGCGCGAACATAAGTTGTTTCGGCCAGCAATTTAACCGGATGAGCATAATAAGGTCCAACGGGACAGGTAATAATCATGAATGTATATTCATTTGCAGGTCTTACCCCTAAAAAGGGATCAGTGGCAAACATGAATGGTCTGATATAAAGAGAACTCCCTTGAATAGTAGGAATCCAGTCCTGGTCTAAAGAAATTAAGGCATGCAGACCATCGATAAAAACCTGTTCAGGTAAGGAAGGCATACATAATCTCTCCGCCGACCTGTTTAATCTTTTCGCATGTTGTTCAGGTCTGAACAAGTAGGGTTTTCCGTCAAGCGCTTTCGTTGCTTTCATACCCTCGAAAATAGCTTGTCCGTAATGAAGAGCCATTGCGGAAGGAGAAAGGGAAAGAGGCCCAAATGGCTCAATTCTAAAGTTCTTCCATTCTCCATTTTTATAATCAGCTATAAAAACATGATCTGAAAAACTAGCACCGAAAGTTAAGTTAGAAAAATCAATGTTATGTATTTTGGTAGTATCAATTCGTTGTACCTTTATGGCAGTTGACATGTTGTTGTTTTTTTTTGCTAAATTACGCAATTTTGTTTATAACAGAAATAAGATGTTCCCTAAAAACGCCATTCCTACCCAGTTTTTTGATTTTGATGTGTATCAATTTCCTGACAATGAATTAATTGACAAAATAGTTAGAGGTTTAAACAAAAAACAATTTTTCATTATTTTCTCTTGTCCTGAAGAGGATGAAAAGGAGCTAACACCTTATTTGCAAAAGATTTTAACGGCCTTGGGTGTGCAAATAGACGAGGATACGCATTACCTGAATTTACCTCCGGGTACTGAAATCAATTTAAGTCATTTTTTACAACATACGTCAACGAGAAAGATTTTACTATTTGGTATCCAGCCTCATTTGTTGAGTTTGAATATTCAAATACCACCCTACACCGTTTTTCCATTTTTGGGTTATAAATGGCTTTGGGCTGACCCCTTAGGGGATATTTTTGCAGAAAGAAACCAAACGACCAGACCCAAAGCGGCAGCATTGTGGACAGCTTTAAATATTTTAAAACAAGATTAGTCATTGTTTAAAAACATAGCCATTGAAAAAATTATTATTTGCTACCCAGAATAAAAATAAACTAAAAGAAGCCATTGAGATCTTACGTGATACTTATGATGTTTCATCGCCGCCCGCGTTAGACAATGAGGAGGAACTTCCCGAAGATTTTTTTACACTTCACGAAAACGCCTGCCAAAAAGCCTCGTTTGTTGCAGAAAAATTCAATTTGAATTGTTTTGCAGAAGACACGGGGCTTGAGGTTTATGCCCTTGACCTGAAACCCGGGGTTTTTTCAGCCCGATTTGCCGGACCGGAGAGAGACGATGAAGCGAATAAAAAAAAGTTACTGCAATTACTTGAGGGAATAACAGACAGGCGTGCACGCTTTCGAACGGTTATTGCATTATATGAAAACGGAAAAGTAACCTATTTTGAGGGGACTCTGGAGGGCGAAATCAGTCTTGAACCTCTTGGAAACAGCGGATTCGGATATGACGCTATATTTAAGCCCATTGGTTCCCAATGGACATTAGGTGAAATGGAAGAAAGTCAAAAAAATAAAATCAGCCATAGAAAACAAGCCCTTTCTTCCCTGGTAAAATATTTATCCGATTCATTTGAAAATTAATGCATAATTTTGCATATTACTGAAAACGAACTGATAATGAATATCGATTTATTCATCGCGTGTATTGAAAATCCCCTTCGATTAAGAATGGTTTCCTATCAGGAACTAAAGACGCTTACGCATGATTTTCCCTACGCCGCCAATATAAGGCAAATGCTATGGGAAAAAAGCCAGCTTGAAAATCATTTTGAAAATGAAAAAAATTTACAAACAGCTGCCCTGTATAGTATAGACCGAAAACATTTATCCAAAAAATTTGACTTGTTGCAGTCCTTTTCGGAAAACAAAAAAACGGATCCTGCTATTCCTGTAAAAACACCGCCGCTACCACCCTATTCTCAGTTACAACAACAAGAGGAAGAAGTGTTACTTCCTGCATCGAAAGATTTATTTTCGTCATGGAATGAATCCGTCGGGACACCCTTTGCTAATAAAAACATACCTGTAAATAAAAAAAGTCTCCCTGAACATCTTCCCGTATCCATAAATCATTTTAGACATTCCGAACAAGAAGCTTCGGTACAAGCGGAGCGCAGTATTCAGGAAAATTCAATGCCAGTAAGCGAGACGTATGCCAAAATTTTAGTACAACAAAATCAAATTGACAAAGCCATTGAAGTTTATGAGCGATTAATTTTGATATTTCCTAAAAAAAGTGCGTTATTTGCAGTTGAAATAGAAAACTTAAAAAATATTTAGCATGACCTTTATAACTGTTCTTATTGCATTTGTCAGCCTTTTGTTAATGGTTGTTATATTAATCCAGAATCCAAAGGGTGGCGGCGTTGATGCTACTTTCGGTGGTGCACAGGCAAATCAACTATTTGGCGCTGCTAAATCTGCTGATTTTATTGAAAAGGCGACCATTGTTTTAGCTGCTTTGGTTTTTGTTCTTTGCATTGTTGCCGCGGTACTTGCGGGCGGTGGAGCAGCTGCTGGAGGAGAACAACTTCTTTCTCAATAATTCCATTTCTATTCGCCGTATTTATTTAAAACGGCTAAAAACATATTGAAATAACTTATTTACGTCCGCATTCAAGGTATAATGTCGGGCGTAAATAATATTTCCCCCCAGTACCTTTTCATTCGAAGGGTTTTCCTTATTTATAGCATACGATATGTCAGATAGTGTTAGAACGCCATCAGGAATTGCTGGTAGATTCTGCGTTTCGTCTTGCGATGTTCCTTTTCCATATCCAATCCAGGTTAATTTTCCTTTTAAGACGGCTAACCATTGTCCCATTCTTCTTGGGATACTTTTTCGTTGAATTAGTATAAAAAAAGGAATCAACATTAAATAAACAAGACAAACAATGATGTCGAATAATCTTTTTTGCTTTAGAAAACGGGGATCGGCAAGATTTAAATGAATGCGGTAAGTAAATAATTCTCCCGGATCATTTTTAGAATAAGAACTAATAATACTGGCGTTAGACTCCTGCATGATACGAAATTGGTACTTTCCGCCCATTTTACTCATCCAATACATGATTTGAGTAGAGGTTACATCTTTAGAGCAGAAAATAATATCATCGATTTGATTAATACGGCAGATATCGTCTAAGTCATTTATATTACCAAGAAACTGAGACGAGGCAGCTTTTAGTTCAAAGGGAGAAACGATACCTAAAGCGTAAGCATTAAAACCAATAGCATCTAATAATTTTTGGGTGCGCAGACCTTCATTTAAAGAGCCTACCATTAAAAAGCGCTTTTTACCCTGTTTGAAAAAGTCCCGTCGAAAATGGGAAAACAACAAATATCTGCTGCCTACAATAGATACAGCGCTCCATAAAGTACCCAAAAGGATCAAAGCACGGGAATTTCTATAAGCTGGTTCAAAGAATCCATAAATAGCTGCAATAATCAAGCTTCCTATTAAAAGACTGGAAAGAATTGATTTTGGACTTATTTTTTTGTCATACGCGCCACTAAAAAACAGCATGGTAATCCAAATGACAACATAAAGAGGAGCATTTACGACGAAAAAACGTTCATCGTAGTAATTTTCGTCAGAGAAACGGTACCAACCCCAATAAAATTGGAGGATTACTAAACCCAGATAAGTTAACAGACCATCCAGCAAAGGAAGGCCTGTTTTTTTAAAGAAACTACCGATGAGTGTACCAAAAGCTCTTAAATAAATGGCCGTATGAAGCAAAAAAACGTATAATCTTCTATTTTTACCAGCAAAGTGTTTTTCAGCAAAAAGAATCATAGCCTGGTAAAAAATTCTGACATAGTTAACGGTTCCTTTCCTCGTACTTTCACCTTTGTAATGAATAATGGTCGTTTCCGGAAAATAATAATTCTTAAATCCAGCCTGTAAGATCCTAACGGAGAGATCAATATCCTCACCATACATAAAAAAATCTTCATCTAACAAACCAGCTTTTTGTAAGGCCTCCATTCTGATAAACATAAAAGCACCTGAAAGAACGGGAGCTTCAGCCGTTTCAAACTCCGAAAGAAATCCCAGATGATAGGTATTGAATTGTTTAGACGAAGGGAAAAGCGTGGAGAGCCCAAAAGTTTTACAAAATGCCACCCAGGGTGTAGGAATACCCCTTTTTGATTCGGGGAGAAAATTTCCAGTGCCATCAATCATCCTAACCCCTAAAGCGCCCGCTTTCGGGTTATTTTCCAAAAAATGAAAGCATTTACTGAGGGACGATTCCTCCAGTAAGGTATCTGGGTTCAAGAGAAGGACATAATCGCCATTTGATTGCCTTATGGCCATATTATTTGCCCGGGCGAAACCCACATTATTTTTATTTTCAATGATTTGAACCGTTGGAAATTTCTGTTTTACCATCTCCATGGAATCATCAGAAGAAGCATTATCTACCACCCAGACTTGAACGGACAGATTAGCGGTAGCTTTAAAAACAGATCGCAAGGCTTGTTCTAAAAAAAACCGAACATTATAATTTACAATAACAATAGAAATAGAATGAGCAAAGGGGGTATTGTCCATTTTAATCTTCTGAAATAGATGAATAAGGAACTCTGGAAATGATAGAACGGCCTAAAGTAAGTTCATCGGCATATTCGAGTTCGCCCCCAAAGGCAACGCCTCTGGCTATAGTAGAGATCTTTACCTGATAAGATTGTAATTGTTTGGATAAATAAAACAAGGTAGTTTCACCTTCAATGGTGGGGCTGATAGCCATAATAATCTCCTCCACTTCATTGTTTGCCACCCTACTGACCAAACCATCAATATTGAGGGCTGACGGCCCAATGCCTTCTAAGGGAGAAATAATACCACCAAGCACATGATAAGTCCCCCTAAATTGGTTAGTATCTTCAATGGCCATTACATCCCGAACAGATTCCACGACACAGATAAGTTTTTTCACTCTCGCTGGATCCCTGCAAATACTGCAGATAACATCATCAGACAGATTAAAACAAACCTGGCAATGTTTTATGTTCTTTTTCATAGAAACAATGGCACGAGAAAAGCTTTCTACCTGATCTTCAGGTTGATTAATAAGGTGAAGAGCCAATCGGAGCGCTGTCTTTTTACCTATTCCAGGTAAGGTTGACAAAGCCTTAACGGCATTTTCCAGAAGTTTAGAAGAGAAATTCATTTTGTAAAAATAACAAGATGCATTCAATTAATTTCATTTCTACTAAAACTTATCCGCAATATTGACCATATTACGGAAGTTTACTATACTTGCAAATATATAATTATTTGAATCATGACAAAATTTATTGCCGGAATAGGCTTTTTGGTTATCGGGGTTGTCTTATTAATTCCATTTAATAAGGTTACCGGGTTTATTCCATTTTTTTCAAATAACTCTTATTCGTCTGTAAACCCTACAAAAGCGCAAGTGGATTCTGCATTTAATATAATGGTTGATGAATTTTTAGTGTCTATAGATTCCTTATTTGCTTTAAACCAGGTACCAGGCATGGCTATTTCTATTGTTAAAGATGGAGAAGTAGTAGAAAACAGGGTTTGGGGCTATAGCGATTTGAACACGAGAAAGAAATTAGACACCCTTTCTGTATTTCGACTTGCCTCCGTATCTAAAGGATTTGCCCCCTTTATTGTGGGAAAATTAGTAGATCGTGGATTTATCCATTGGGACGATCCGGTGAAAAAATACCTCCCAAATTTTCAATTACACAGTAATTCAGCTACAGAAAATCTTACCGTCAGACATTTACTAAGCCATACAACGGGTTTACCACGACATACTTTCTCGAATTTGCTGGATCAGGAACAAGACATAAACCTCATAGTACAGAAGTTAAAAGAGGTACCTTTAAGGCATTCCCCCGGAAGCTACTATGATTACCAAAATGTCACTTATGGATTATTGGCCAATGTGGTCGAATCGGTTACTAAAAGAAGTTACAGCCAGCTACTTCAAGAGTGGATATTTGACCCTGCGGGAATGAATACGAGCTCTGGTTCTTATGCTGGTATAATAAACAGCTCCAGTATTGCTTTTCCTCATACCAGAAACAGAAGAGGATACGTACGATCGAACCTGTCTCCCCGTTACTACTCAGTAGGTCCGGCCGCCGGCGTCAATGCAAGTATAACTGATATGGGAAAATGGATGCAAATGCTACAAACAAAGAGCACCTTAATTGTTACAGACAGTACAATGAACGAGATTTTCAAACCGCAAATAAACATGTGTACCTGCGAGTCAAACTTTTTCGCATGGGATGGGAAATTAGAAAAAGCCAGTTACGGCTTTGGCTGGAGAATTTTAGAGTTCAAACAGAACACCTTATATTATCATGGTGGAAATGTAAATCAATACCGATCTGAAATTGCTTTAGACCCTGAAAGAAAAATAGGGATAACCATTTTACAAAATGCACCTGGAGGATTTATATCGAGAATAATCCCATTATTCTGGAATAAGTTAGAGGAGAGGGTACCCAAAGAAAAAGGGGTATGAGAAAACCCATACCCCTTTTACCAAGGAATTAAAAAGTATTAATTCTTTCCGTTATTGAAAACGCCAGAATCTTTCGTTGGCAGACCTTCCTTTTCAGTAGTCATTTCAACCGTACCTTTTATAGTTAACGTATGCGTATTATTAGTCTTTTCGTTTGTAACGATAGTAACCGTTTTGGTGAAAGCACCTATACGCTGCGTATCATATTTAACTTTAATTTCAGCAGAAGAACCTGGTAAAATTGGCTCTTGAGGATAAGTAGGCACGGTACAACCGCAACTTCCTGTTGCTGAAGTAATCACTAAAGGACCTGCACCCGTATTTTTGAACTTGAAAGTACGCAACGGATCAGCACCTTGTTTGATGGTACCATAATCTACAACCTCTTTATCGAAAGTGATTTTAGCTCCATCATCAGATTTAGCTGGAGAGGACTGTGCCTGAAGAGAAAACACACTTATAAGACTAAGTGTTAACATAAATGCAAACTGCTTCATCGTAATACTTTTTGAAATTAATTAAAAATGAAATACAAAAATAAATCAAAACAGGTGAAAAATCAAACTTTTAGCTTTATCTAAGGTTAATGGATAGTTAATAACTGAATGAATAGTTATGTTGAAAGAAGTAGTTTGTTCTAATAAAGACCTATATTTGACACAAATAATCAATCGGGATAACTCATGCAGATTATCATTTTAGATAACCACTTAATAAGTAAAGCATTATAATCTCTAATAAATAAGCACTTTGCTATGGTTGATAAGTTTTCTATGCAAGAAAATATGATAAATACCGGACACACTAAGGATACGGTCTTATCAGATTTTAGGATTTGCTGCATTAGCAGAGAATTAAGTGTATTAATACGGAAGGAAGTTCTTACCGGTAAAGCTAAATTTGGTATTTCAGCCGATGGTAAGGAAGTTCCCCAGGTAGCTTTGGCGCGTGTCTTTAAAAAAGGAGATTGGCGGTCAGGTTATTATAGAGATCAAACCTTAATGCTGGCTTTGGAATTAGCTACACCTGAGTCTATTTTAGCGCAACTTTATGCCGATACTTATAACGACCCTTTTTCAAAGGGCAGACAAATGAATAGTCATTTCGCTACTCCTATGATTGATACTTCTAATGGTGAATGGATAAATCAGATGGATCAGTATAATTCTGCGGCGGATGTATCATGTACTGGAGGGCAAATGGCCAGAGCCTTGGGCTTAGCTTTTGCCTCAAAAAAATATAGAACCAACCAGTCCTCCGATAAAAATAAATTTTCTAATAAAGGTAATGAGGTTTGTTTTGTTACCATTGGCGAAGCATCGACGTCTGAAGGTGTGTTTTGGGAGACGATGAATGCCTCTGCCGTTCTTCAAATCCCTATGGCAGTTTCTGTTTGGGATGATGGTTACGGAATTTCTGTTCCTGTAACCCTGCAAACCGCCAAAGCAAGTATTTCAGAAGCGCTTGCCGGGTTACAAGCCGATGAAAATCAACCTGGTATTCAAATTTATACGGCCAAAGCCTGGGACTACGCCAATTTGGTGGAAATATATCAATCAGGTATTCATAAAGTTAGAAATGAACATCAACCTGCTCTTTTTCATATTCAGGAATGTACGCAACCTCAGGGACATTCTACTTCGGGTTCTCACGAAAGGTATAAATCGGCCGAAAGACTAGCTTGGGAAAAGGAGATGGATTGTATTGCGTCCATGGAAAAGTGGATGATAGACAAAGGGTTTGCTACTTCTCAGGAAATTCTTCAAATCAAGGAAGAAGCAAAAGTACAAATTAAAAAAGCGAAAGAAAGCGCCTGGAAAAAGTTACGGGAACCTTTTAATAAGGAATTAGCTGCGCTGGAAAATATAGTTATAGCATTGGCAAAACACACTCTTCAAGCAGAGACGGTGTTAAAAAACCTAAAATCACTTATCTACCCTTCCATAGGAGAAATGCTGCATTTGGCAAAGTCTCTTAGGAATAATTCTCTGTCTCTCGCGCCATCTATTCTAAGTCCTTTGCGTGGTTGGATCTCTCACATTGAAAGTTGGTCAAACGAAACTTTTCATACAGATTTATTTAGCTCATCGGTTCACGCTGCGCTAAATATTCCCGTTATACCCCCCGTTTACTGTGACAAGCCAGTATTTCATGCAGGACATGAGATTTTAAATATATTTTTCGATAAAGCACTGGAGAAAAATAAAGATTTATTTGCTTTTGGTGAGGATGTAGGAAAAATAGGCGATGTAAATCAAGGGTTTGCTGGCTTACAAAAAAAGTATGGCGAAGACAAGGTTTTTGATACCGGCATCAGAGAATGGACCATCATGGGTCAGGCGATAGGCATGTCCATGCGAGGGTTAAGAACCATAGCTGAGATTCAATATCTTGACTACCTTATTTATGGTTTACAACCGCTTTCTGATGATTTAGCTACTCTTCGGTATCGTTCAGGCGGCCTTCAGCAAGCACCAACCATCATAAGAACCCGTGGGCACAGACTAGAGGGAATATGGCACTCTGGGTCTCCTATGGGAATGATAATCGGTTCTTTAAGAGGAATGTATGTGTTAACCCCAAGGAACATGACCCAAGCTGCGGGTATGTACGCAACGATGTTGCAATCAGATGATCCGGCTATTCTGATTGAATGCTTAAACGGTTATCGGTTAAAGGAATCTTTACCACAAAATATTGGCACATTTACTGTTCCCATTGGAATTCCAGAAATACTTAGAGAAGGAAGCGATGTAAGCTTAGTAACGTATGGATCCTGCGTGAGAATTGCTGAGGTTGCTGCCAGTGAATTAGCAAAACATGGCATTTCGGTTGAACTTATCGATGTACAGACCTTGTTACCTTTTGACATTCATCAAATGATCAAAGTTTCCTTACAAAAAACAAATACCTTAGTTATATTGGACGAGGATGTACCTGGAGGTGCTTCTTCATTTATCCTTCAGCAAATTTTGGAAATTCAGAACGGCTATCATTTTCTTGATGCTGCACCATTAACCATAACGGCTCAAGAGCACAGGCCACCTTATGGTTCCGATGGCGATTATTTTTCTAAACCTAATGCGGAAGACGTTTTTGAAAAGATTTACCAACTTATTAGAGAAAGAAATCCCTTAAGATACCCTGAATTATAAATAAAAAGAGGGAAAAACGCATCATTTTCCCCTCTTTTTATTGGATTTATCCGATTATTTCCCTTTTTTCAACAACTCATTAATTGTTTTAATTTCCTCATTTAACTGCTGGAAAGATTTGGCATATCTGTCTTCCCAAGAGGCTATTTTTTCTGTTTCCTTATTTGATGCGAGATACAAGAATCCGGGAAGCATCCAGGAAGCATAGCCACTATATGGGTCGGAGGAGGCATACAAAGATTTATACCATGCGCCATAATCCATTCCTTTTTCGTCAATAAATGCTCTTTCCAACCACTTAATCCTTGAATTTATAGCCAATAAAGAAGCAGAATTTAACGATTTGAGTAAAGCCTGATCTCTAAGTTTAAGGAACAGTTCACCATTTTTAGTAATTTCATCGGTGATCCCTTTTAGTTTTGAAACAGAATAAGTTGGAGAGAACTTTTTAATTTCCTTCTGCACATTATCTAGATGGGTATTTAAATCTTTCCCATATTGGGCAGGATCTAATGGAAGGATGGTTGCATTGGCAAGTCGATAAGCCATAATTCCCATTAGTCTGGTAATAGTAACACCTGAAACGAGCCCAGGATCACCAAATTTCATATACCAGTGAAAATCGTCATAACCTGAATGATAAAGCGTTGGACCTCCCATTCCTGCACTTAGAGAAGGAATGCCCACATGGGCATAAAACGGTAAATGATCAGAACCCCCACCAAGATTTCCAATAGGTGGTGTAGCAGGATTACCGCTGGCAGCCATCCATTTTTCATAAATTGTTTCCTTTAAATCACCATAAGGAACTGATTTGGTGGCATTTAACATTAATGATTTTAGAGACGGAGAAGAGGAACCGCCAAAAGAAAGGCCAGAGCAAGCGCCATCAGCATTAAAATAAGCCACCGCATTTTTCGATAATTCGGACCTATACTGTTCCACCCATTCTGTAGAACCTAAAATACCATGTTCCTCGGCATCCCAATGAGCTATTTTAATGGTTCTTTTAGGTTTAAAGCCCTTCTTTACCATCTCGCCCAAAACTTCTGATAAAGTCAACAACATGGCCGTTCCACTATTTGGATCGGATGCACCAAATTCCCAGGCATCATAATGACAACCTAAAAGAATCCAGTCATCGGGAAAATCAGAACCTTCAATAGTACCTATAACATCCTCTATTCTCACTATACCCTTTGGTTGATCCACCGTAAGTCGCACCTTTAGGTCTGCCCCACCCTCCAAACGATAGGTAAAAGGAAGTCCCCCTTGCCAGGCTTCGGGTACAGGTTTACCCTTCATTAATTTTAGGATTTCCTGAGCGGATTCATACCCGATAGGGGTAGTTGGAATAGTATGAAAATCTTTCACCTCCTCCGGTTTCAAACGCTTCACAGAAGTATTGCCGGTTAAAGGCAGAGCGGCTTCAAAAGGAGTTAAAGGGTCACCTGTATAGTCCAGTGTTAATAAAGAGCCTCTTTGAATGGTGCTGGGACTATAAAAAGTTCCTTCCGGATAAACCAATCCACGCATATAGCCTGAATCTTCAGGGTCAGTAAAAATGATACAACCCAAAGCACCGTTAGCCTCGGCATATTTAGCTTTATAGCCTCTAAAATTACCCCCATAACGGGCAAGCACTATTTTTCCCTTTACAGAAACACCGAGAGAGGCGAGTTTTTCAAAATCTTCTTTGGTACCATAATTTACATAGACCACTTCTGCCATCACATCGCCATTACCTGAAAACGAATTCCAGCCATGGTTGATAGCAGGGTTCGCCGAAAAAGCATCTTCAAGTTCAATATTTTCTTTGATATTGAGTGGTTTGCGATAAGGTAGGACAATTTCAAGAGAAACTTTGCCCGCATTTAAGGGAAGATATATATCATAAGGAGGCCTTTCAACTTGTAAACCGGCTTCTAACATGGTTTTTGAAATATAATCAGCCACCCTTTTGTTCGCAGGAGAACCAGCTAAATGAGGTTCTTTGGTTAAAGCTTCCAAATGTTTTTTAAAAATCTCCGATTTAGGCAAATTGATAATGAGGGATTCCATTTCCTTTTGGATATCACCAGCTTTACTATTGAAGCCTATAAAAGATTGACCTTGAACATCAACATACAAAAAAAACAGAAAAAAAAGCGTTGACCATTTTAAAATGCGCATTATTTATTAATTTAGAAAGTGGAAAATAGGTTAGTAAAATAATGGTTTTTAAATCATTGCCCAAATTATTTGTATGAATTCCAATTTTCATTGTAATTTTATTAAAATTTAAACTTAAGTCATTTCTTATGAAAACAACCCCATACCTCCTCTCATTGGTTTATTTCATCTTATTTTCCTGCTCCAAACAAGTAGAAAACACAAATAGTCCCACCTTATCATCCTATTTTGAACCTACAATGAAGGGAATCCAAACGGGAGGCGTTCAACTCATTCAATTGATTGAAGGAAAAGATACTTTTAGTTTATGGACAAAAAGAATAGGTAATAATCCGAAAATAAAGGTTTTACTATTAAACGGTGGACCTGGTGCAACCCATGAATACTTTGAATGCTTTGAAAATTTTTTACCAAAAGAAGGTATTGAATTTATATATTATGATCAATTGGGAACAGGGCGTTCAACTAATCCAATGGATACCTCTTACTGGGATCTTGCCAGATATGTAGAGGAAGTTGAAACTGTTCGTAAAGCCTTGAACCTGACTAAGGATAATTTTTACTTATTAGGACATTCCTGGGGAGGTATTTTAGCTATGGAATATGCTGTTAAGTATAAAGCAAACCTAAAGGGGCTCATAATTTCCAATATGATGGCCTCTTGTCCGGCTTATGATAAATATGCAGAAGAGGTTTTAGCTCCTCAGATGGAACCCAGTGTTTTAGCTGAAATCAGAGCTTTAGAGGCAGCTAATGATTTTGGAAATCCACGATATATGGAAATTTTGATACCCAATTTTTATGAAAAACATGTTTGCCGCATTCCTGCTCAAGATTGGCCGGAGCCAATGTCCAGATCTTTAAATCAAACAAATCAATCCCTTTATGTTACCATGCAAGGACCGAGTGAGTTTGGATTATCAGGAAAATTAGAGCAATGGAACAGAATGGAGGACTTAAAACATATAAAAGTACCGACATTGGTTATCGGTGCAACGCATGACACAATGGATCCCGCCTACATGGAAAAGATGGCAGATAACATGGAAAATGGTAGTTTTCTTCTATGTCCAAAGGGTAGTCACATGTGTATGTACGATGATCAGGAACGTTATATGTATGGCCTCATTAAATTTTTAAAGGAAAGCAGTGAAGGTCAATTAAAAATCACCTTTTAATTTTTTTCACCAATGAAAAATGTTATTTATTCCTTCTTTATCGCAATGATTATAGCGCCAGTCTATGGTCATGGTCAAATCCTGAATAAATTAAAAAACAAGGTACAACAAGCCATCGAAAGAAAGATTGAACAAAAAGTAGAAGAAAAAGTGGACAGAGAGGTGGATAAAGCGGCCGGAAAAGCGGTAGATAATGCCTGGGGTGCCGTTTTTGGAGCCGATTCTGCTACCTACAATGGTTCTAGTATTGATACTTCAAAACTGAGGCAGTTAAGTTCTGTCTTTAATCAAGCAAACGTTCCTACTGAATCACAGTATAGCTTTGACATCAAAACGACGATGGAAATGAAATTTATTCCAACATCGGGCAGATTAGATCCCCCAACGATGCTGGAAATGTATTTCAAGCAAGGAACTAAATATACAGGTTCTACCTATAAAGCCGATGCTTCCAGGAATCAGGGCGAAATGATGTTTATGATTGCTGATTATCAAAACAAGGCATTGGTCGTTTTAATGGGTGATAATGAAAAGAAATATCGTACGGTAATGTCTATGGATCCAGCACTTTATAATCAATCCAATCAAGTAGAAAAACAACAGGAACCAGTTGATTGGAATAATGTGACCGAATGGAGAGGATATAAAAAACTGGGAAAAAGAACCATCATGGGCTATTCCTGCGATGGCTACACTATTACCAATGAGATTGGAAAATCAGAGGTATGGATTACCCGGGATGAATTGTTCGGCATGGAAAACATCTTTAATGCAGGAAATATGGGCATGAAATCAAAATTTCCATCGGAAATGCCTTATGGCATGTTGGTTGAAATGCAATCTGAAGACTTAAAAACAGGAGATAAATCAATCATTACTCTTAAGGAGGTAAAAAAAGGAATCATTCAGGTATTCAAAATGAGTGATTATCCTAAAATTGGAGAGGAATAAAGAAATATTAGAAAAGAGCGATGGCAATTAATTCCGCCTTGCTATTTATTTCTAATTTGCGGTAGATACGCATGAGGTAATATCTAACTCCGTCAATAGATAAATCGGTTTCGCTGGCAATCATTTTATATGATTGCCCCTGACATACTAGTTTAACGATTTGTTTTTCTTTTACGCTCAATATATCCTCTCCAACAAAATTTGATTTTGCCCGTAAGCTTTTTACCATAAACGGCAATGCAGAATTTGAAATATAATTCCCAAATTCCATCATATTATCCAAGCCTTTTTCTAAGTCATCCAACAAATCATTTTTCAGGCAAAATCCATCTGCACCCATTTTAATAGCCTCATAAACTTTTGAAGCAGATTCTTGATGCGTCAAAACCAATATTTTAGCTAAAGGAAATTCTTTTTTTAAGGATTTATAAGGATTAATTTTTTCCAAATAGTTTGGCAGAAGATTGGTGATAATAATGTTTAAATCTACAGGTGGATTTTTAAAAAAAGAATCTTCATCCAAATTTTTTGAAATCACGATATACTTTTCTTTATACATTAAAAAGTTAGAAATTCTAGACATCAAAATAATGTCCTCATCTATTAAAGAAACTTTATTCATGTTCTATAAATTCCTGAAGGTTACGGTTTAAAATTTTTTTGAAAATGCTTTCCAGATTTTTTCTATCTGAAAACCCTGCAACTTCAGCTAACTCTGAAATGGAATGTTCTTTTAAGAAATGCTGCTCTATTTTACTTAATACAAATGAAATTCTTAAAAAATTAAGATAATCCTGGAAATTTATTTCCTTATATTCATTTAAATAATAAATGATTTCCAACTCATCTATCTCAATTTCTTTGGCAAATTTCGAGAGATTAAAATTTTTATTCAAATAGGAAGTGGAGGAATTTTCCCAATCGATTAATTTTTGATTCATAAGATTAGAATCAAATAAATACATTCTTGAGGTTTGATCAATCTCATTACTTTCTGGTTTATAGGTTCTTTTACTTATGGGAATACCAAGGGATATTAGAGGATATTTAAATATTTGGGAAACGAAAAAAAGAAGTAAGAGTTGAGTGAAAATAAAGTAATAAAAATTAATGGAGGAAAAATCAAAAGTTAAATACATAGACATACCGAATAAAGCTATTCTTGACGATGAAAATATTAAAAGAAAAATGACCATATTAATTAACCATCTATATAAATCCTTTTTTGATTTTTTATACAATCCAGCATTTTTAAATTTTTTAAGTATAAATAAAGCATAAATATATAATATCACAGAAAGCAAAATTCTAGCTAAATAGTGAAATTTAGTAATAAAACTTAACTGCTCACCTTTTATAACTTGAAAAGGAAATATTTTTGTTTGTTTTAAAAATATGCCGCTTTGATAAATTTCATTAATGGAATAAATATTAAGAATAAAAATAAGCGAAAAAAAAGTTACAGAAAAATAAAAATTAAACTTTGAAATTTTATTTCCAATGACAGCATTTATATAATAATAAAACCAAAACATGTGCGTTTGTACGACCAAATATGGCAAAAAGAATGCATCATGATAATTTATATTATAGAAAACAAGGGATAAAGGAGAACAACCAAGAGCTATAAAAAATAAACCCAAATAGGTACTTGATGATGATATCTTATTATTTTTAACAATAAGATATATTCCCAAAAATAAATAAAAAAGAAAACTCAATAATAAGAGATAATTTAATTCCATAATACTTCTTTGCGCAAAAATAATTCAAAAAAATGAATGTGTTTTATTACAATAGCTACATTTTAATGTATTGACTGCAATTTTGACATATTTTTTTATTTCATAATCCCTTATCATCTGTTTACAGAAATTAAAGTACCTGAGGTTTTCCAATGGTTGGTTTTTATTTCATATTTCCACTCTGAACCTGGAGGCAAGTTTTCAATTTCAAAGGTATTTAAGCCTGTATTCCCTTCTTGCACGATGGAACGCACTAATTTTCCTGAAAAATCAAAGATTTTTAAGGACACCAATGCATCTACAGGCAGATAATAGGGGATATTCACCTTATCCATAAATGGATTAGGATAAGGATTCAGCGCAATGGGTTCCGATGGCTTTTCGGTAAAACTGAGGTTCACCGGCAAGGTTCTTTCTCCTATGTATGCTTCCGAGCGGGTAATCCTGTCTCCTATCTGGAGCATGTCCGCTATTTCACCCCTTTGCAATGCTGTGAATGGAAGCGATAAAACCATGGATTCAGGTATCATTTTCGATGCCCAACTTAGCGTCAGCAACCCCTCCTCTTCAAATACACCCATCATAGAAAGCAGAATGCTATCGGTAAGTAAAGATTCAAATTGTAATTTTTTAGGGTCATATTGTAGCGTGAACTGCATCCCTTCGGCCTGTAAAGACGGGTCGGCATAAATGGTTAGAGGATAAGTTTCTCCTGCCAACAATTCCTTGTTTTCCGCTTGCAGCACATAATCATGTTGTTCCCTGGTATCTCCTAAACCTGAACTATTGGCTACTGCACTACCATTTACATAGCCAATTTTTATACCATAAAAATGAGCTTCAGCCGAACCGTTCAGGTCATTGATATTTACAATTTCCGGAAACTGATAGGGACTGGCCTCCTGCTTAAAGGTAAAATTAGCATCAACGAATCGCCAGCTTTTGTTTTCTTTGAATTCCTTATCGACACCCAGGATGATTTTGCGCAGTTGCAACATATCTAAGATAGAAATACTACCCGATTTATTGACATCGGCGGCAATAAGTTCGTAGGGATTCTCAATTTTCTTCGTATTCAACACATGCTTTTGAATCAATAGCAAATCGAAAGTAGAAACGCCATTGAGTGGATTTTTATTCAACGCTGGATGAATGGAATAGTCTGCTCCATTTTCCAATCCCGAAAACTTGAACAGACCGTCATTGCGGGTATTGACTATTTTATCACCTGAAAATCCTGATGCCTGCACTTTCACCCCTTCGATGAATTGCTTATTAATCGTTTTTACTATTCCTGCCAGGGTAGCTGCACAAGGACCAAAATCTAAAGGGAGCACATCAATACTAAAGGTATCAATAGGTCCATAACAAGTCTTTAAACCAGGCAAGAAAGCTTGTAGCATATAGCTAACTGTTACTACTGTGTCTTCCTCATGATATAATTGCTCTTTAAAGGCGTTATTTCCAAAAGAATTCACGGCATTTCCATTAAATCCACCTTCAACTACTCCGTAGTTGGCTTTCCAGCTAAATTTTGCCGACGAATTATCTCGAGAACCCAGTACACTAAAAATTAATAGTTTATCAGCACAAACATCACTTGCATTAATAATAAGTTTTGGTGGTTCAGGTTGGATTTCAATCTTAATGAACAGGCTGGCACTTTGATTACAAGTTGAACTTGTTGAAACTATTTTTATAGAATCAGATAGGAAACCATTGGTTTTATTATTCCATACCGCTTCAATTTTCCCATTTCCATTCCCATTTTGGTAGGACCAAAGGTAAGTTATATCCTTAGAGGAAAAAGTGGGTTCAAAAGAGAATTTTTCACCACTACAAAGCGAAACCGACGCTATTGGGTTTAAAATTTGAGGTTGAACAGATTGAACTACAACTGGTAAAATAAACTGACAAGCGCCATCTAATGGTTTAAGTCCAATAGCATAAGTCCCTGCATTTACCGTTTCAGGGCTTGTTATATTTTCATAAGAAACAGTATAAGAAGAACCAAATAAATCAGTTAATTTCGATGTCAAGTCCACTGTAAGCGGAGGACAAGAAATAAAAGGGGGAATAGTTGGAACTTTCAACTGATGATTGACAGTCAATGATTTAGTTGTTTTACAACCTAGTCCATCCGTGCCCACCACGCGATAAGTTCCCTGAATACCTTTGGTGATATCAGAAACAAGGGTATCATTTAAAAAATAAGAGAAATTTAAATTAGCACCAGGCGTTTTAACTAAAGTTTTTAGGTTAATATAGGCGTTACAAATACTTGCAGATTCTATTAATTCAAAGGTTGGCGCCTTTGTTACTTTCACCTTGAAAGATCCCACGGTTGCATCACAACCTGGAGCCCCAACACTATAACCATAAGACAATTCAACTTCAGGTTCATCATTAGTTATGGTCAATAATTCACTAATTCCTCCCGTTCCAGCATTGCTTACAAGACCAAGTGCACCATTTACATTCCTAAACCATTTAAAGGTCGATTCCTTTAAGGTAGGGGTGAATGTAAAGACATTACCACTACATACCGTTAAATCCTCTGGTAGATTAATCGTTTCCTCTTGATATGCTTTAACTCTTATCGGTTTTACAATGGAACAAGTACTTGACGCATCCTGACCTTTAACATAATAAGTACCTGCACCAACTAACTGCGGATTTACAAGGGGAATGGTTGCATCAGCATTGGTCCAATAGGTTAGAGATAAATTAGCGGTACTTCCCTCATCATCTATTAACTGGGATAAATCAATATTTTTATCAGAACAAATGCGTGCCGTTTTAACCGTCAACTTTAACTTTAACTGAGAGCGTATGGTAATACTCGTCTTAGTAGTGCATCCCGCTATTTCACCCTTAATAAAGTAGGTACCTCTGCCTACTTTTGTTGCATCTGGCATTGGAACAGTTAAATCCGCGTCCTCATAATATTGCAATCGCATACCTGCCGTCGAGCCCGATGTAAACGCGGGCTCAGTTAAATCGGTAAATGCATTACATAAAACGGGAACCTGGTTAATGTTCAAAATGGGTTCAGGCAAAACCTTCAACGCCAATGTTTTAGTTATAATATTTTTACATCCACCCAATTCCAATGCATAATTAACTACTATGGATTGTCCAGATTTATTCTCCGCAACATCTACTATGTTTCCAGTTCCCGAAATCTGACTATTACTTCGTTTCCATTTTACCACACCTCCTTCAGAAGATAAAACAGGCACATTGATAACAGCACCTCCACAAATATCCGGAATATTAGCGGGCGTTAAAATCTGAGGGGCAGGATTAATAGTCACCGTAGAAATCACTGGATTTCCTGTGCAGGCTGGATTATTTAATATAGCCGGCGTCAATTCATAAGACACCTGGATAGGAGTGGTTCCCGCATTCATTAATTTTTCACTTAAGATACCAGCGGTTGTTCCTGATCCTGTTCCACCAGTTACCCCATTATAAGTTGCCTTCCATTTGACGGAAACGTTCGTTGAAGAGCCCAGCGGCATTTCAAAAGATTCATCACTGCAGGTTTGTATATTATACTCCGGAGAAATAGTTGGTTTTTCGTCAACCTTGATATCAAGAGCCAGGGGAGAATTATTCTGACACCCTGTCTGAAGAGATTTTATATTTGTTATGGTAAGATTAGAGGCACTGTTTAAATTTTGGAGAGATATGACACCAGTTAACGCGGTTAAGGTATTTTGAAAGGGTGTTCCTGCCAATGTGTAATTATAACTTAATCCCTCATTATTACTATAATTTAGCTCCACCACCTCCCCGGCACAAGGAATTTTTGTTTGGCTTAAGGTCATGGTGGGTATGGGAGAGACAGGAATCGGAAGAGAAGTAATGAAATTATTTACACAGCCAGTAGCAATAGATTCAACAGAAGAAATAGAAATGGAAGAACCCACCTGAGCATTTACAATAGGAACAGAAATGCTGCCATCTGTTATATTTAGCTGTCTTGTCGAGCCACTCGATAAACTATAATTAACCAACACTGCCTCTGTCGAAGTAAGCTGTATGGAGGTATTTTGGCCTGAACAAATATTAATTGAAGGAGAAACGATAGAGATCTGAGGAGATTGCTTTAAGGTTATTTGTTGTGGCATATCCACGGAACATTTTTTTCCTGAATAACTAGCCTTTACAGAATAAACTCCTGATTGATTGGCACTTAACAAAGTCAGCGGATTACCCGTTCCCGTAATACTATCACCTATAGCGATCCCATTTAAACTTAATTGGTAGCGTACATTAGGTTCCGAGCCACTTAAAGCCAGACTGATTGCTCCATCTTCAGGAATACATACATTATTGAGTTGTTGAAAGGCAAAAGTACGGGGAAGGGGGCAAGCTGCCGAGAAAGATTGAATGACACCCGCCTTTAGTGAAAAATTGGAGCCACTAAATAGCTCATTTATAACCTCTCCGCTGGAAAAAGTAAGCACATAACTTCCACTGGAATAAAAATTACCCGCGCTGTTCGTCGCTTGTTGACCTTTTGCAAAAAAGGAAAGCAAAAAAAAGCCAATAATTAAAAATACATTCTTTTTCATTCTAAAAGTGGTAGTTTAACTCATAAGGAAATTTCCTTATTTTAAAAATATGTTAGGTCATTTTAAAAAAAAGATCTCATTTTCAGTCCAAAATCATATAATGACAATCTAAAGCACAGTCAACAAAATAGTTAATCTTTTAGGCAACGGACGGAGGCGCCAACTGCCTTAGAATCGTCGCTGCCGTTGGTGTCCCTGATCACATTGCCATCGTTAAAATACATGTGGCGAAGCCAGGCGAAGCTTTGACCGTCCTGGGTAGCACTCCAGATGAAAGCATGGCTGCCAACAAAGTTGAAACTACCACCAGAAAAACGATAACCACCTGGGAGTGCGGAAAAGCCGCTTGAGTTGTTTGCATCTGAATTGGGTGATTTCCAATAGGTGGTACCAATTGATTTCAACTTACTCCCTGCCCCAACTAAACCTCCAAGAAAATTAGTCAAAGTTGTCCATTCGGCATCACTTGGCACATGCCATCCTGTTGGACAGAGTCCTCTGCTATCTGCCACCGCATACCAATTGTATAGATTACCATAAGGATTCTCATATTTAATACTATCATTTTCAAACCAACATCGCTTACCGGTTGTTAGATTACCCCATGCTCCGTCATCAGTTACGATTGGAATGAGGTCTCCATTTCTATATCGGGAGGTTTTCAAGTTCTCGGTTATCCAACACTGGACCGTGCTCGTGCCTATCACTACCGTATTATAAGAATTACCATCAATATCAGAAACAGTACCTGTTCCACACATGAAAGGTGCTGTCACCGTAATGGTTCCCGTCGCATTCACACTGCCGCAACCACCTGTCAAGGGTATAGTATATGTAAAACTGCCCGTTGCCGTAGGGGTACCACTAATCGTTATCACATTGTTAGCCCATGAGGCCGTCACGCCCGTTGGTAATCCTGTCGGAGCACCTATGCCTGTCGCTCCCGTGGTTGATATCATAATAGGTGTCAAGGCAGTATTCTCTACAAGGGAAGGAGACGAGGATGGACTGCCTGCCGTGTTGAGGGTGCAAGTTGTAAATGTTACCTCGTTGCCATAGGCTGTTCCCGCAGTATTGGTCGCATAAGCTCTCACATAATAAGTAGTGCTTGCTGACAAGCCACTGATCGTCGAGGTAAAAGTACCCGTGCCTGTGCCATCCGTCGTTTTAGTACTCAAGGATACGGTAGGTCCCGAACTTGTGGACCAGACAACCCCTCGTGCTGTAATTGTTGCTCCGTCATCAAAAGTGAAGTTACCGCCACTGCTCGCACCTGTTGCGGTAATGGCACCAATCGACGTTGTCGTCAAGTTAGAATTTCTTATGCAACGAATAGAAGAGCCAACAAATTTGTTACCGCCGTAGCCGTAGTCAGTATTTACCACATTGCCACTGTTGTAAATAAAGCTTTTGGTAAGTGCGTATCTTACGTCAGGGTGGGCCGTAGAACTCCAAAAGTAAGCGTTGGTTCCAATACCGGAAAATGCACTATTAGTAAAACGATGTCCACCTGGGAGAACAGTAAAGCCAGTTGAGTTGTCTGGTACGGGACTTTGAGAAGTCCAAAGCGAAGAAGTTGATTTCATCTTGCTACCAGCCCCGTTTGTTCCGCCTATATAATCTATCAAAGTGTTCCACTCATCGATTGTTGGAACGTGCCAACCTGACGGGCAAATGTTCTTAGTTGGTGATCCATTAGTTGTAATAATGCCTGCTGCAGCATACCAATTGTATAGATATCCATATTTTGTGAGATTCGAAGGATTATTTGTCGTACTATCATGTGCATAAATGGTATGTGCACCTACAGTTAAACCATTCCATGTATTAGAAGTACTACCACTAGAACTACCTGAGGCATCAAATTGAATCCAAGTGTTATCATTATATCTTCTCACTCTTAAATTTTCTTTAGTCCAGCATTGGTTGCCAATCAATACCGTATTATAGGAGTTGCCATCAACATCGGTAACGGTACTTGGGTTGCAAGGTAAAACCGTCACTGTAATAGTTCCCGTCGCATTCACACTGCCACAACCACCTGTCAAGGGAATCGTGTATGTAAAGCTAGCAGCCAAACTTGGTGTACCACTAATCGTTATCACATTGTTTGACCATGAGGCCGTTACGCCCGTTGGTAATCCTGTCGCAGCACCTATGCCTGTCGCTCCCGTCGTTGATATCGTAATAGGTGTCAAGGCAGTGTTCACTACAAGGGAAGGAGACGAGGATGGGTTACCTGCCGTGTTGGTTATGATGCATCCCCATGTAGGAAGTCCATTGGAGGAGATAATTAAAGATTGACCTGGTGAGCCTGGAGCAAGGTTTACCCAACTCGTGCCATTATAAAACATTATATTTCCTGTGGTAGTACCTTTGGGGAAATCAGTTACATTAAGCTTTCCGTTAAATCTGTTTGTTAAGTTTAAAGAGGTGGTATCTAATTTCTTAAAATAGGAATTCAACATATTCGTCGTGTCCGCATCTCGTAAATACGGCACAAGCATATTGGTCGTGTCCGCATCGCGCAGATACGGTACTAGCATATTAGTCGTGTCTGATAGGTTTACCTTTTGGGTCAATGCTGTCAGGTAATTCGTTAACATAGTCGATGTATCCGATATATTCACTTTACCGTTCAGTCCCGTCAGGTAATTCCTCAGCATATTCGAGGTATCCCCTACACTTACCTTTTCCGAAAATCTATTCCTCAGATTCAAAACCGATGTATCCGTCTTATTTGCATATAAAGCATAAGGTACGCTAATCAACTCTTGCGTCCCAATCACCACATAATTGCTCCCACCATTGAAATCAACCTCCAACTGGATAAAATGAGATCCACTACCCCATTCAATATCTCCAAATATCCCACTGATAACCGTGCCAGTACCCAGCTGTATAGAAATTAATCCCGATACATCCGTCGTCTTAGTATGTGTTTCTACATATAACGAAGTACTATTTATCGTGCCACTTTTAATGGACATTCTTACACCCACTGCTTGGTTAGACACAATGTCTCCCGACGTATTCCGTAAAATCGCCTGAAAATTAATCTTGGATGGACCCTGGGAAAAAACACTAAAGCTTGAAAGGAAAAAGACACTTATAAAGAATACCAATAACGACTGTTTCATAAAAATAATTTTATAACTGAAAGAGGCCTAACTCAATTAAAATATATCGTTCGTTGAAACAAATAATTTATTTTAATATATGCAAAATTAATTCTCAAGAATAAATTACAACATTGTTTAAACTACATATTAATGTACAGTACATTAATATGTACGGTACATTAATATGTATATACATATTAATGTAGTAACCGCTTTTATACCCTCTTTTTTCTTAATAATCATACCAATATCTTATTTATGTCCTGGCGGTTTTATTCAACCTTTTTAATTATATATTTTTATTATGTGAATCTTATCTGAAACGGCAAATTAGCAGCGATTATTTATATTAAAATTTGAATTAAATACTGAATAACGAGCGATATAATGGTGCAACAACTGGATTATACATTTACGGAGATACCGTTAATAGTTGCTCATAAAATGGATATTCATAAACTCAATGCATTGTTAGAATATTGAAAACAAACAAATAAACAAGAAAAATAACTGTAAAAACTCTTTCATGTAAGCAATTATGATATTATTAAATGAAGAATTCCTATTTCACACATAATAAATTAAAAGCAATGAAGATTAATTAAAAAGCTGTTTCTACAGGAATATTTTAAATCAAATCACTCATCGGCAGATAATAAATGAAGAAATTATACAGGCCTTAAAAGAAAATATTAGAACAGGGCGATGGCAATTAATTCAGCTTTGCTGTTTATTTCTAATTTACGGTAGATACGCTGAAGGTGATATCTAACACCGTCTATCGATAAATTGGTGTCACTGGCAATCATTTTATATGATTGCCCCTGACATACCAGTTTAACGATTTGTTTCTCTCTTGCGCTCAAGATATCCTCTCCATCAAAATTTGATTTTGCCCTAAAGCTTTTTACCATAAAAGGCAATACAGAATTTGAAACATGATTCCCAAATTCCATCATATTATCCAAGCCTTTTTCTAAGTCATCCAGCGAATCACTTTTCAGGCAAAATCCGTCTGCACCCATTTTTAGGGTCTCATAAGCTTTACAAGCAAATTCCTGATGCGTCAAAACCAATATTTTAGTTAAAGGAAATTCTTTTTTTAAAGATTTATATGGATTAATTTTTTCCAAATAGTTTGGAAGAAGATTGGTGATAATAATGTTTATATCTAAAGGTGGTCTTTTAATAAATGAATCTGCATCCGAATTTTTTGAAATCACAATATACTTTTCCTTCTCCATTAAAAAGTCAGAAATTCTTGCCATTAAGATACTGTCTTCATCTATTAAAGAAACTTTATTCATGGTCTATAAATTCCTGAAGGGTACAGTTTAGAATTTTTCTGAAAGTACTTTCAAAGTTTTTAACACCTGAAAACCCAGCAACTTCAGCTAATTCTGAAATGCTATGTTCTTTTAAGAAATGCTGCTCTATTTTACTTAACACAAATGAAATTCTTAAAAAATTAAGATAATCCTGGAAATTTATTTCCCTATATTCATTAAAATAATAAATGATTTCCAATTCGTCTATCTCAATTTCTTGAGCAAATTTCGAGAAATTAAAATTTTTATTCAAATAGGATGTGGAGGAATTTTCCCAATCTATTATTTTTTGATTCATAAAAGCCGAATCAAATAAATAAGTTCTTGACGTTTGATCAATCGCATTACTCTCTGGTTTATAGGTTCTTTTACTTATCGGAATACCAAGGGATATCAAAGGATACTTAAATATTTGGTAAACGAAAAAAAGAAGTAAAAGTTGATTAAAAATAAAGAAAAAGGAATTAGCGGAAGATAAATCAATACTTGAATACCTCGATGTAATTAATAGGCATATTCTTGACGCTGAAAATATTAATAGATAAATCACCATATTAGTTAACCATCTATATAAATCCTTTTTTGATTTTTTATCTAAGCCAGATTCTTTAAATTTTTTAAGTATAAATAAAGAATAAATACATACCAACAACGTAAGAAAAATTCTGGTTAAAAAGTAAAAATTAGAAATAGAACTTAAATATCCATCTTTAATAACTTGAAAAGGTAATACTTTTATCTGGGATGAAAATGAGCTACTTTGAGAAATTTCAATTACACTATAAATGTGAATGATAAAAATAAGAGTGAAAAAAATTAAAGAAAAATAAAGGTTAAATTTTGATATTTTATTTCCAATGACAGCATTTACATAATAATAAAACCAAAACATGTGCGTTTGAAAGATCAAATATGGCAAAACAAATGAATCATCCAAACTTAAATTAAAGAGATAAAGAGATAAAGGTGAAAAGCCAAGCGCTATAAAAAATAAACCCAAATATCTACTTGAAGATGATACATTATTATTTTTACCAATAAGAAATATTCCTATTGACAAATAAAAAAGAAAACCAAGTAATAAGAGATAATTTAACTCCATACTAATATATTATAGAAGAAAAATACTAAAATAAATTATTAGTAGATTTTAAACTACAAACTAATTTATTGACATAAATATAAGGACAAATTTTATTTAATAACCATTAAATCATCTGTTTACAGAAATTATGGTACCTGAGGTTTTCCAATGGGAGGTTTTCTACTACCTATTTCCACTCAGATCGAAATGGTAAATTATCTATCAAAAATTTATTTATTCCTACATTTCCGTTATGGCTGTTAGCTTAAACACAACTCTTAAATAATTAAAAACAAATGAATCAGGTTTAAAAGAAAATATTAGAACAGGGCGATGGTGATTAATTCAGCCTTGCTGTTTATTTCTAATTTACGGTAGATACGTTGAAGGTGATATCTAACACCGTCTATCGATAAATTGGTGTCACTGGCAATCATTTTATATGATTGGCCCTGACATACCAGTTTAACGATTTGTTTCTCTCTTGTGCTCAAGATATCATCTCCATCAAAATTTGATTTTGCCCGAAAGCTCTTTACCATAAAAGGCATTACAGAATTCGAAACATAATTCCCAAATTCCATCATATTATCCAAGCCTTTTTCAAAGTCTTTTAACGAATCACTTTTCAGGCAAAATCCATCTGCACCCATTTTTAAGGTCTCATAAGCTTTACAAGCGAATTCCTGATGCGTCAAAACCAATATTTTAGCTAAAGGAAATTCTTTTTTTAAGGATTTATAAGGATTAATTTTTTCCAAAAAGTTTGGTAGAAGATTGGTGACAATTATATTAACGACGAAAGGTGGTCTTTTAAAAAAAGATGCTACATCCAAATTTTTTGAAATTACAATATACTTTTCTTTCTCCATCAGAAAGTCAGTAATTCTAGCCATCAAAATACTGTCTTCATCTATTAAAGAAACTTTATTCATGGTCTATAAATTCCTGAAGGGTAACGTTTATAATTTTTTTAAACGTTTTTTCCAGACTTGTTCTGTCGGAAAAACCAGCATCTTCTGCCAATTTAGTAATGGAATGCTCCTTTAAATAGTTCTGCTCGATATTAATTATTACAAACGAAATTCTTAAAAAATTCAAATATTCCTGAAAACTAATTTCCTTATATTCATTTAAATAATAGTTGATTTCCAATTCATCTACCTCAATTTCTTTGGCAAATTTGGAAAGATTAAAATTCTTATTCAAATAGGATGTTGAAGTGTCTTCCCAATCCAATATTTTTTGATTCATAATGGTTAAATCAAATAAATAACTTCTTGTTGTTTGATCAATTGCATAAATATCCGGTTTATAAAACCTCCTACTTATGGGAATACCAATTGAGATTAAAGGATATTTAAATATTTGAAATGAAATCAAGAGAAATAAAATTTGAGTAAAAATAAAAAAATACGAATTTACAACATTGATTTCATTAATGGAAAGTCTAATTGAATAAAGAATTCCTATTTTAGAAATAGTATATAATATAAATATGATAACAATATTAATCAACCATTTATACAAATCCTTACTTGATTTATCGGCAAAGCCTTTATTTTTAAATTCCCTAAGTATTTTCCACGAATAAATAAAAAGTAAAACCGACAGAAATATTTTTAAACCATAATTTATTTTAGAAACTAACACAAATAGGAGTCCCTGATTGTTTTGAAATGGGAATTTCTTTTGTGCCAAAATAAATGCATTCTGAGAAAAAAAGTGAAAGGATACATAAACTGTTAAAAAGAAACTTATGGCGAAAAAAAATATGGCAATATTTTGATTAATTTTAGATATCTTATTTCCAATAACTGCATTCAAATAAAAATAAAACCATAAAACATGAAACTGAAAAAATAAAAATGGAATAACTAAATAGTTATTCAAATCCAATTTAAATAAGATGAAAGATAAGGACCCAGAGGCAATGGATAAGAAAAATAAACCCAAATATCTACTGGAGATGGTGACCTGTTCACTTCTAAAAAGTAGGAACATCCCTAACGTAAAGTAAATGATAAAGAATAATATGGCAGAATAAAATATTTCCATTTTTTGAATTTTACTACTGCAATACTAACCCTTAAAATCAATATTAAAAAGGTTTAAAACTACATATTAATGTATTTTTAAACCTTTTTAATTCATTTAAGTAAAATTATCTTCCTACAGAAATTAAAACGCCTGATTTTTTCCAATGTGAGGTACTCAATTCATATTTCCATTCTGAACCAGTAGGCAAGTTGTCTATTTCAAAGGTATTCAAGCCCGCAATTCCCTCTTGTACCATCGAACGTACTAATCTTCCTGAAAAATCAAAAACTTTTAAGGTCACCGAGGCATTGGCAGGTAGATAATATGGGATGTTCACCTTATCCATAAATGGATTAGGATAAGGATTCAGCACAATGGGTGAATTATCTGATTTATCGGTAAAGGCGAGGTTCACCGGCAAGGTTCTTTCGCCAATGTATGCTTCCGAACGGGTAATTCTATCTCCTATCTGTAGCATGTCAGCTATTTCTCCCCTTTGCAATGCTTTAAATGGGAGAGATAAAACCATGGATTCTGGTGTCATTTTCGATGCCCAGCTCAGCGTTAACAAACCCTCCTCTTCAAATACGCCCATCATGGAAAGCAGAATGCTGTCGGTCAGGGAAGATTCAAATTGTAATTTTTTAGGGTCATATTGCAGCGTGAACTGCATCCCCTCAGCTTGTAAAGACGGATCGGCATAAATGGTTAGAGGGTATGTTTCTCCTGCCACCAACACCTTGTTTTCTGCTTGCAGCAAATACTCTTGTTGATCACGGGTGTCTCCTAAACCTGAACCATTGGCCACTGCGTTACCATTTATGTCGCCAATTTTTATACCATAAAAATGAGCTTCAGCGGTACCATTCAGGTCGTTGATATTCACAATTTCAGGAAACTGATAAGGACTGGCCTCCTTCTTAAAGGTAAAATTAGCATCAACGAAGCGCCAGCTTTTATTTCCCTTGAATTCCTTATCGATACCCAATATGATTTTGCGCAGTTGCAGCATATCTAAGATAGAAATACTACCCGATTTATTGACATCGGCGGCAATAAGTTCGTAAGGATTCTCTATTTTCTTCGTATTCAGCACATGTTTTTGAATCAATAGCAAATCGAAGGTAGAGACGCCAATGAGAGGATTTTTATTCAACGCTGGAAAGACGGTATAATCTCCCCCATTTTCCAATCCCGAAAACTTGAACAGACCGTCGTTGCGGGTATTAATTATTTCATCGCCTGATAGCCCTGAAACCTGCACTTTCACCCCTTCGATGAACTGTTTATTAATCGTTTTTATTATTCCTGCCAGGGTAGCTGCACAACGACCAAATCCGAGGGGCAACACCTCAATACTGATAGAATCAAACGTACTATAACAAGCTTTTGAACCTGGTACGAACGATTGAAACACATATTTTACTGTTACTGATGTGTCTTCCTCATGATATAAATTTTCAACAATGGCTTGGCTCCCGAAAGAGTTGACAGCATTTCCATTGAACCCTCCTTGAACCAAGCTATATGTTGCCTTCCAGCTGAATTTCGCAGAAGGATTTTCAGGCGAAGCCAAAACGCTTATCGCCAGTGGTTTATCGGCACAAATATCAGACGCATTGATGACAAGCTTTGGTGGTGCTGGCTGAACATCAACCTTTATAAACTAGCTGGCACTTTGATTACACAAGGAACTGGAAGAAACTATCTTAATGGAATCGGTGAGGATAGCTGTCGATGTATTATTCCAAACTGCTTCAACCTTTCCATTTCCGCTCCCATTCTGATAAGACCATGCGTAGGTAATGTCTTTCGTGGGGAATGCTGGTTCAAAAGAGAATTTTTCACCGCTGCAAAGGGAAACCGCTGCGATCGGGTTTGTAATTTGAGGTTGACCCGATTGGACTACCACGGGTAAAATAACCTTACATGCACTATTTAAAGGTTTAAGTCCAACAGCATAAATCCCCGCATTTACCTTTTCAGGGCTTGTTATATTTTCATAAGAAACAGTAAAAGAAGAACCAAATACATCGGTCAATTTTGTTTTCAAATCCACCGTTAAGGGTGGACAAGAGATAAAAGGAGCAACTTTAGGAACCTCTAACTCATGGCTAACGGTGATTGTTTTGGAGGATTTACAACCATTGGCATCCACGCCCTCTACCCGATAGTTTCCCTGAATACCTTTGGTAAGATCCACTGTACGGCTATCATTTAAGAAATAGGAGAAATTTACATTAGACACTGGTGATTTGATCAGAGAATTGAGATTGATATAGGCATCGCAAATCTTTGCGGAATCTATTAATTCAAAAGAAGGACCTTTTGTCACTTTCACTTTGAAAGTTCCTACTGTTGCCTCACAACCGGGAGCACCAACGGAATAACCATAAGACAATTCAACCTCGGGATCGGCATTTATAATCGTTAATAATTCACTGATACCGTCAGTGCCGGCATTTCCGGAAAGACCCAGCGCGCTGTTTACATTTCTAAACCATTTGAAAGTAGATTCTTTTAAGGAAGGCGTAAAATCAAAAACACTACCACTGCAAACCGTCAGGTTGGTAGGAAGCGCAATAGATTCCGACGAATATGCTTTTACCGTTATCGGTTTTATAATGGCGCAAGAAGTAGCTGCTGCCTGCCCTTTCACAAAGTAAGTACCGGCTCCGATTGACTGAGGATTCACTACTGCCGTGGTTGCTTCCGCATTGGTCCAGTAAGTTAAGGACAAGCCGGAGGTGCTCCCTGCTATGTCCACATACTGGGCTAAATCAATCGTTTTATCAGGACAAATGGTCTGGGGTTCAATTACCTTTAATTTTAACTGAGACCGTATAGATATGCTTGTTTTTGTAGAACAACCTGCCAATTCTCCCTTAATAAAATAAGTCCCCTGACTTACTTTCGTTGGATCTGGTAAGGGAATGGATAGGTTAGCATCTTGAAAATATTTAAGCTGAATACCCGCGGTAGAGCCCAATGTAATCGAACTTTGCGTCAAATCAATAAAGGCATCACACAAGGCGGGAATCTGGCTGATGTTCAAAACGGGTTCGGGTAAAACGGTTACTGACACCGTTTTGGTAATCACATTATTACAACCCGATAATTCTAAGGCATAATTAAGTGTAATCGGCTGATTAGTTGTGTTCTCTACAATATCTAGAATATCTCCGGTTCCTGAAATAAGACTATTCAATCTTTTCCATTTTACAATGTCCCCACCCGAGGAAGAAACAGGGACATTAATGGCAGTTCCACCACAAATGCTCGGTATGTTAGCAGGGGATATAATCTGAGGGGCAGGATTAATAGACACAGTAGAAATCACCGGATTACCTTTGCAGGTTGGATTATTTAAAATAGCAGGCATTAATTCATAGGACACCTGAATAGGACTGGATCCTGCATTTATTAATTTTTCAATTAAAGTACCCGCAGATGTTCCACTTCCTATTCCACCCGTCGCCCCATTATAAGTGGCTTTCCAACTCACACCAATATTGGCTGAGGAAGAAAGAGCAAGGCTGAAGGATTCATCGCTACAAGCAGATACATTACTAGCTGAAATAACAGGCTTTTGATCCACCTTAAATGGAAAGGACAAAGGAGAAATATTTTGACATCCCGATTGAAGAGAGGTGATATTATTTAAAGTAATGGTAGCGTCACTGGTAATGCTTTGCAAAGAAATAACACCTGATAGAGCTGTCACCGTGCTTTGATTTGGCGTTCCGTTCAGATTATAAGAAAACCTAAACGCCTCACTACTGCTATAATTTAGCTCCACCACTTCGCCGGCACAAGGTATTTTTGTTTGGCTTAAAGTGATAGCAGGAATAGGAGACACCGGAATAGGCAAAGAAGAAACGGTATTATTTATACAACCCGTTGTAACCGATTCTACGGAGGAAATAGAAATGGAAGTACCCACCTGGGCATTAGGTATCAGAACAGAAAGGGCAGCAGCAGTTACATTGACACGTTCCGTGGTACCACCTGGCAAACTATAACTAACAAACACATTTTCCGCTGAAGTCAACTGAATAGAGGTGCTTTGACCGGCACAGATAGCCACGGAAGGAGAGATGATAGTCACCTGCGGCGAAGCCTGGAGGGTAATTTGCTGGGGCATATCAACAAAACAAGACTTACCTGAGTAACTGGCTCTAACTGTGTAGATACCAGCCTGAGAGGCATTTACCAAACTCAACGCATTTCCCGTGCCCACAATACTGTCCCCAAAAGCGTTTCCATTTAGCCTTAACTGATAACGAACGTTAGGTTCAGATCCACTTAATGCCAGGGAAACCGCACCACCTTCCGGAATGCATAGATTATTTAGTTGTTGAAAGGCAAAAGAATTGGGAATAGGACAAGCTGCCGAGAAAGATTGAATGACGCCTACCTTCAATGAAAAATTTAAACCGTTAAATTGTTCATTAACAAATTCTCCGCTTGAGAAAGTTAGTACATTATTACCGGAGGAATAATGATTACCCGCGGTGTTCGTCGCCTGTTGCCCTTTGACAAATAGAAAGGAAAACATAAAAAGAATAGTAAACGTATTATTTATATTCATAATAAAATTTTCATTGAATTTTAATTTATTTTCAACACCAATATTAATTGGATAAAAATAATGAATACGAACCACATTAATTCAACATTTGACATAAAAATAAATTTAATTATAAATAAACGGTTTATTGTGTGGTATTTATGGGTTAACATCATTTTTTAACATTTTATAGAGTGGTCACTTAATAATTTCTATGCCACCTACCCTGCATACCTTGCTTTAAAATGGACTACTCACTATGCATTTTAGGACGGGTCGTCAAAGACCCATTGGGGGGAATTCCCCCCAAACCCACTTTCTGCTGCCCGCATTTGCCTACCTACTAAATAGTCAAATAGACAAATAGTCAATCCCTGAGGCAACGGACGGAAGCACCGAACGACTTACCGTCGCTGCCCCTGTACACACCGCCATGGCCGAGGTTCAGGTTGCGGATCCAGGCGTAGTAGCTGGCGTACTCAGTCGCACTCCAGAAGAAAGCGATGCTCCTAATAAAGTCGAAACTACCACCGCCATAGCGAAAACCACCTGGGAGAGCGGAAAAACCACTTTCATTCGTTGCGCCTGTATTGGGACCATTCCAATAGGCAGTACCAACGGATTTCATCTTACCCCCTGCTGCGTTTTCTCCACCTAGATTAGTAGTCAAAGTGGTCCACTCTGCGTCAGTAGGAACGTGCCAACCAGAAGGGCAGATCTTTAAAGTATCAGTACTTGCAATATTTCCAGTTGTAGATATCCCTTTTGCAGCATACCAATTGTATAGGTAGCCATATTTGGTGCGGTTCGAAGGTGTTGTTACCGTACTATCATGAGCATAAATGGTATGTGCTCCTATGGTTAAATTTTGCCATGTAGTAGAACTACCACCAGAATCACCACTGGCATCAAAAAGTATCGAAGTGCCATTATTATATCTTCTCACTCTTAAATTCTCCTTTGTCCAACACTGAGCACCAATCAAAACCGTATTATAGGAGTTGCCATCAATGTCAGAAATGGTTGTTCCGCAGGGAGAGAAAGCTGGAACCGAAGTAGTTGCAACAGTTCCCCATACTGGTATACCTGATACTATCTTTAAAACTTGACCCTCAGTACCAGGAGCTAGAATTCTAAATTTGCGTAAGCCTTCATCCCAATAAATGATATCTCCTGTTCGAATACCAAGATCAATAACAGAACTATTTAGCTTGGTGTTAATGCGTTCTGACAAGGAGGCCGTGTCTGTTTTAGTTAATTTTCCATCAATACGATTCGACAAAGAGGCAGTGTCCGTTTTAGTTAATTTTCCATCAATACGATTCGACAAAGAGGCAGTGTCCGTTTTAGTTAATTTGAGATCAATACGATTCGACAAAGAGGCAGTATCCGTTTTAGTTAATTTGAGATCAATGCGATTCGACAAGGAGGCTGTGTCCGTTTTAGTTAATTTGAAATCAATACGATTTGACAAGGAGGCAGTGTCCGTTTTAGTTAATTTGAGATCAATACGATTTGACAAAGAGGCAGTGTCCGTTTTAGTTAACTTGAGATCAATACGATTCGACAAAGAGGCAGTATCCGCTTTCCTTAAATAGGTAGATAGCATAGTAGCCGTGTCAGTTTTGTTCACCTTATTATCCAAAGTTGTCTGAGTAGCGGTAGAAATAGGTTTACCAGCATCCGTTGTATTATCAACATTTGGCAATCCTACCATCGTTTTGGTAATTCCTCCAACCGTGCCAGTGAATGTAGGACTAATAATGGGTGCTTTTAATTCCAATGTCGTTTGAGTCGCTGTCGATACAGGTTTACCGGCATCCGTTGTGTTGTCCACATTGCCCAATCCCACCATCGTTTTGGTAATGCCACCAACTGTTCCTGTAAATGTAGGACTACTTATGGGTGCTTTTTAATCCAATGCCGTTTGGGTCGCTGTCGATACAGGTTTACCAGCATCCGTTGTATTGTCCACATTGCCCAATCCCACCATAGTTTTGGTAATGCCACCAACTGTTCCTGTAAATGTAGGACTACTTATGGGTGCTTTGTCATTCAATGCATTACGGTAATTCAACAGCATATTAAACGTGTCCGTAACATTCAACTTCGTTGAAAATCTGTTTGCCAGATCCAGTACTGAAGTGTCTGTTTTACCAGCGTAAAGTGCAAAAGGCACACTCATCAGTTCTTGTGTACCCAAAAATTCATAAGTAGTACCCCCATTGAAATCCGCTTCTAATTTAATAAAATATGCCTGGATACCCCAATTAATGTTGCTAAAAATACCAGCTACCGGGGAACCCGTTCCAATTTGCAAACTGATTAATCCTAAGGCATCCGTTGTTTTAATATGCGTTTCGCTAAAAACGTTGGTTCCACTCGAACTCCCCGACAATATACTGATTCGTATATTGACCAACCTATTTCCAACCACCTCTCCCGAGTTATTCCTCAAGACAGACTGGAAATTAATCTTCTGCGGTGTCTGCTGGGCTAATGCAAACATCGGAAAGAGAATAAGAATAATGATTCTTAATTTCATTTCTATTTATTTTAAATTTTTTACATCTTAATCCATTAAATGTAGTATTTATAATTTAATTAATTTTATTTATATTTTATATAGTATTTTATTATAAAATAATACTCTAAGTCTTGATGTGATTAGCCTTACTTGGAAAATCATCCTTTAAAAAATACAAACTTCATCTTTTCTCAAAGTAGGTTTTATTAAAACACTCATTATCTTTTAGCTATGTGAAATTTCCGGGTATTGGACCCTTTGCCGTATGACTTGTTTGAACCAGGATTTCGAGGATTACAGAGGACGTCTTTGGATTATGCGAAATGGTTATTTATAGAAAAATAATTTTAACCCTCCCTTCCGCCGATGCGTAACGCAGCGGCATTTCATTCACAGGTGACAATAAAAAATTCACCCTTATCACCTGGTTTTGAATCAGGATTTACAGGATTTCCAGGATTAATTATAACGTCTCCGGTTTGGGTGGGAAGGTTATTATTAAACGGTGCTTTCATTTCCGGCCTTTTCGGCGATGCGTTACGCATCGGCGAAAAAAAGGGCATAAAGTAATCCTCTACGAATAACAATTACGCTTAACCCAAAGACGTCCTCTGTAATCCTGAAAATCCTGATTCAAAACCTAGTGCTAGGGGTAAATTTTATATTGAAACCTGTCGGGGGAAAGACGCGAGGCATCGCGTCTCTACATTATGACATTGTGCCGCCAGGGGCCTAATGAGCAATAGAAATGCGACCCAAAGGGGTCAGGTATGAAAAGGGTAAACTGTTTTTGGACAGGGGCCATTCGCGCCTACATGGCATATATTATGATTTCCTTATTGTTAACGATATGTACTTCCCGACGAATACGTTCTTCCCAGGATAATTCTGCAGCGCTTTTCTTCTCGAGAAATACCATGTAGCCGGTTTTTTGTCCTAGTCTATCCAGGTAACGGGCTAATTGTTGAATGCCATGTGGTTCAGAACGAGCGTCGTGATGCATTTTTATCTCTATGGTAATGACCTGTGCTTTCCAGAATATGACTAAATCCGTCCGTCCATTTCCCGTGGCCATCTCCCTTTCGATGCGTCCTCCCCCATTGATAATCCGTTGCAAAAAAGCCATTAAAAATAATTGATGTCCAGCTTCTTTATATTTATATCTATCAATCCATGATTCTGAATTCCATCGGTAAAAATCTGTGAATGCGTCCAGCAATTTGTCCATATTCAACGTGCCGTCAGTGTTCAGGTACCAAATCGTCTGGGCAATATCTTGATTTATGCCAACGGAAAAGCCTACGGTTAAGATACGGGTTATGATTTCTCTGTATATAGGATTGGCAAACTGGATGGGATTACCCGTACTAATAAGCCCTAAATCACGGCAATATCGGATGGCATCATCTGCTCCATCAAAAGCGGGGGAATCACCCGTGATGATACTCATAATAATGGGTCGCACCCGGGGGTCATCTATCTTGTCTGCCAAACTGTCCAGGTGTGTTTGGCGCTGTTCTATAAGGCGCTCCTTGGCTAATTCAATCATGTCCAGGGTGATTTCGCGCGAATAATCGTTATTGAGCATCTCGCTTACCACCTCATTAGCCAGCGCGTTGGTCAACCAGGGTTGTCCACCCGAATAGGCATATAATTTATCTAAAACCTCTTCAGAAAAAATCTGACCAGTATCTTGGGTATGTTGGTCCAATAATCCACGCACTTCTTCTTTTGAAAATGCAGGTAAGAAAAAAGATTTTGCTTTAATGTTAAATGGAGAACCTGAACCTATCGAAGGATTATCGGCCCGGGCCCGCATGCGAAAATCACGGATATCTCTAAGGCCTACCAACGCAATAGATTGAGGGAAATGTTTGGGGCGGGTTTGAAAGCCGTCCCGTAATTGGCGTAAAGTAGAAATAAGCACATCGTCATAGAGAGCGTCCACCTCATCAAGTAATAAAACCAAGGGTTTATCTAGTGTATCGCACCAATCAGTGAGATAATTCCTTAGTAATAGGTTTCCCGGTGAATAACCATCCGGATTAGGCGGTAAAGCATCGGGCGTTAAAAAAACTTTAGCAGTCAAATACAAAGATTGTATAAACACCTCATTTGCCGTTTCCACGGAGATACTGTTATAACCCGCTGATTCGAGAGAACATACCACGGAAACATAATTCCCTTCCTTATTCAGGCGATGAGCCAGAGCGTGCAAAAAAGTAGTTTTACCTGTTTGCCGAGGCGCATGAATGAGGAAGTATTGCTTCGAATGTATCAAGTGCAATATGTTCTCATACATGTTCCGAAACGGATCTACCATGTAGTGATCTTCAGCATTACACAAGCCCGTAGTATTAAAGAATCTTTTCATTTTGTAAAGATACGTCCTTTTGGTATGGGATGTAAGATCAAGTTGAAGCGTTAGTTGGGAAATGAGTGCGCAGCTGCTTATGGTTTTTGAATCAGGATTTACAGGATTTCGAGGAATACAGGGGACGTCTTTGGATTAGGTTCTATGGTCATTTAAGAGGAATACTATTAATCCCTGCTTTTCGCCGATGCGTGGACGCATCGGCGAAAAGCTTCGAAATGAAAGAACGATCTAATAATAACCAATCCACCCGAACCGGAGACGTTATAGTTAATCCTCGAAATCCTGGAAATCCTGATTCAAAACCAAGTGCTAGTGGGTGAATTTTATATTGAAACCTTTCGTTATCTATAATCAGTGAAATCCTCTAATCCTTGTAATCTGTGATTCAAATCCATTAGCAGGCAAATGGTAGTAACTACATTTTTCTACTTAATTTTATTATATTTGAAATTGAATGCTACCCTAAACATTAACATAATGAGATTCATTACCCTGTTTTTTACTTTCTTCCTTTTGAATTTGAGCTTACCCTGCGCTATAGCTCAAAATCTTCCTAAAATTGAACTTAACGATGCATGGATTAATGAAATAAAAGCCCTGGCTCCTGTAAAGAAGCATTTTCCAAGTGCTAAAACACATAAAGTCCTGGTTTTCTCCCTGTTTACCGGCTTTGATCATTGGGTCATTCCCCATACCGAAGCGATGTTAAAAACTATAACAGAAAAAGTGGGCGGTTTTGAAATGACTTACACCAGAGACGTAAAATATTTTGACAAAAATTGGTTACAGCAATTCGATGCTATTATCCTAAATAACAATTGCAGTATTGGGGACAAACGTAATTTATTTTGGGATGTATTTAAAAATGACCCTACGCTGGATACTGTTCAAGCCATGGAAAAGGCAGCCAAATTTGAAAAATATCTGTTACAATTTGTAAAACGAGGCGGTGGTATTATGTCCATGCATGGCGCCGTAACGATGCAGAATAAATCGAATGCTTTTAGTGATATGTTAGGCGGTAGTTTTGATTATCATCCCAAACAACAAAAGATTGACGTAAAATTAGTTGACCCCAATCATCCCTTAGTACAGGGTTTTAATGGAAAAGGATTTTCACATATTGATGAGCCTTATTTCTTCAATAATGCTTACATGAGCAAAAATTTCAGACCGCTACTTTACATGGAAAGCGCTAATATTGAGGGAAATAAATATCCCGGTGGAGACGAAAAAAGATATATTGCCTGGATTAAAAAATACGGAAAAGGGAATATATTTTATTCATCTCCTGCTCACAATGCGCAAAGTTTCAGTAATCCGCAATTACTTCAATTTTTCCTCGATGGCCTTCAATTTGTAGTAGGTGATGTAAAATGCGATACAAGTCCAATGGGAAATTAAACCCGGACCTCCTGATTTTTCAATCATTTAACTGTTTCTTATACTCAGGTCGATTTTTCCATAAGGGCAAATAAGGGGCGTATTCAGGTTTATTCCACCAGAATTCAGGGGCGGGATCTTTCTCCATCAAGCCACCTTCATAGTTTTCTCCCTTTACACTTTGGTTAACACTTACCATCCATTGCTCATAATTGGAAATCATTCTTTGCGCACGCGAAGAATGTAAGGAAATGATATTTTTCGTTTCTGCCCTATCATTTTTCAAGTCATATAAGACGTATTCCTTTTTCTCAATATTTTCCACCAATAATTTATAATCATTGTCAATTAAAGCCCCTTGATTTCTATATTTAAATGGGATTGGATCTTTCCTAAATGCCTCTGCTTTTCCCTTAAAAAGAGGAAAAAGGCTCTTTCCATCGAAGGGTCGTACAAAAACATCATCTGGTAATTTACAAATGGAAGCGATGGTAGGAAAAATATCCATGGTACTTGCCGGAAAATGACTGACGGTTCCTCCCTTAATGGTTGCAGGCCACTTAATAATGCAAGGAACCCTTATTCCTCCTTCATAAAGACTTCCCTTAAAATCTCTCAGTCCCCCTACCCCTTCCTTACCTCCGACAGATACGCCACCATTATCACTATTAAACCAAATCAAGGTATTTTCATCCAAACCCATTTCCTTCAATTTCGAATTCAGCAAACCAATAGATTTATCCATTTCCACTATTTCGCCAAGATAATTTTGCTGCACTTCCTCCATGCCTTTTGGGAAATTTGATTTATCCTCAGGTAAAGCACTCCAGGGATCATGAGGACTTCCAAACCATATAACCACAAAAAATGGTTCGTTTTTATGACCCAAAATAAAATCAAGTGCCTGGTTTACAATGATATCAGATGAATTTCCAATATACTCCGCAATGTTACCCTTATGACTCATTAAGGGATTGAGATCAAAAAAATTGGATACAGATAACCACTCGGTGAATCCAAAAAATCCCGGATTTCTATTATCTTCTGCAAGGATGGGCACACCCGGGCCTTTGAGCCCGTCCAGATGCCATTTTCCAAAATGTGCTGTATTATATCCAGCCTTTTGAAGTGCCTGCGCCACGGTTTTTTCTTGTCTTCTCATGGGGAAACCATGGGCATAAACAGCGGAACGATCATTTGCCCGTCCCGTTAAAACGGAAGACCTGGTCGGAGAACAGACAGGTGCACCTGCGTAAAAACGATCCATTCTTAGCCCATTTTTTGCCATTTCATTCAGATGAGGTGTCTGCAAAAATGGGTGATTATAATATCCCATTTGCCCCCAACCCTGATCATCAGACATAACAAGAATTATATTTGGCCTTTGCCTCTTTTCATTTTCTTTCAGCGACAATGATAAAAACACGAATAAAATAAGGCCAATAAGTATATTAATCCTCATGTGAATTTTTAGGAAAGATAACATTTGCCCCGCAGATTATGGAGAAAAGCAAAAGAAGTAATACGAAAAATCGTATATATTTGCCTTAAAAATGAACCAACATATTGCCCAAATGACCTTGGTTGTAGCTGATTACGATGAAGCTATTGACTTTTATACGAAAAAATTAAATTTTGATCTTATTGAAGATACGCCCCTGACTAACACCAAACGCTGGGTTGTCGTTAAACCCAAAGGGGCAAAAGAATGTGCTCTTTTGCTTGCAAAAAGTGCCAATGAAACGCAGGCAAAAAGTGTTGGAAATCAAACGGGCGGAAGAGTTTTTCTATTCCTGCATACCGACCATTTTGATAGAGATTTCAATAATCTCTTAGACAATCATATAAAAATAATCAATGGTCCCAGATTAGAGGAATATGGCAAAGTAGCCGTATTTGAAGATTTGTATGGAAATCTATGGGATTTAATTGAGCCATCGGGTAAATCTGAATATTTTTATTCCACGGCCATTTTAAAGATTAAAGAAGTTGAAAAGGTCTCATTTGCTCTGGATGAGTTAAAAATATTGAGGCAACATACTCTTTTGGAGGCAGGGAATGTTTCTTTTGATCTTAAGCAATCAAAAGAGGATCCTACCGTCATTGTCATTTGGGAGTGTTTTAAAAATGAAGCCAGTTTTCAGGAACACCTTCAATCTACACACTTGGCAACTTTTTTGAAAAAAGATCTTGTCACGTTGCAAAATGGTTATCAAACGGTAAATATTTATTAAAAAAAGTGTGCTTTTTTGACTGTTCGTTCGAATAATAAGTATCATTCCATTTATCGAACGTAAAGATTAAATCATTTGATTTTAGGTTTTGCAAAATGAGCCAGAAGTAGCATTAAATCTGCCGAACCATCCATAGTAGGTTCATTGGTAGAATAATCTGCAAAATCATCCCAATATTTAATATGGTCAGGCTGCAAATGAGCGAACTCGTCTGGTTCATTTAGTCTGATAGCCAACATTTTATCATGAATACTAGACCAAAGGGGACCATCGACCAGACTTCCGGGAACCACTTGTTTATTCAATATCCAAAATGGCATGTGTACATCTAACGGGAATTCCCCATTGGCCGGAATGCCCGTAATCATGCTGGTACCCCAGGGATTAAGGCCAAATAACCAGTTCAGGTGATTCTGAAGTAAAGGTCGAAATTGAACATCGCCTGTCATTTGTTCATATAATAATGCCTGCGTTGCCACTGCTGCGGCCAGATTATTAGAACACCAGATAAAAAGATGCCCTACCCCATAAGCGTTCCTATCTGCCCTTTCTTGAATTTTAAGCAGATTATGTTCATAATAATCAGCTAGTTTGTTTCTGATAATTTTATCGTCAACCACTTGCCAAAGAGCATAATGCCCCATATTCACATAAGGATACATTTCATAATGCGCGGCGGAATCCATTTCCATCCAGGAAGTGACGCCAATCACATCGGCATAATGTAATGCACCGTTGAGATATTTTTTATCTCCAGTGGCTTTAAAAAGAGCTGCAGCTCCCCATTCCATGTCATCTGCCCAAGTACGCTCATTATATCTATACGGAGCACCATAACTATTTCCTTGTTGAAAACCCTCCCTTTTTTTTCCCATTTCAAATAATTCTATCGCATCCTGAAGACACTGGGCTGCAAAAGGAAGATGTCCGGGAATATCTTTAAAGACCTGGTAACCCAACGCTAAAGCTGCGGCCGACCTACCTGCAACGTTAGAAACCCCTGTGGATTCACTTTTATATTTACCTAATCCCTGAGGTTTACCATTGGCAAAATAGGCAGGTCGGTATTTATTTTTACCCCATCCGTAATTTGCGGCATCTTCATGAGGCATTTTAAATCCAAGGTGATCGCGATCGTCAGCTACCTGATGGATTAATTCCTCCCTGCTTGGGTGAAGCTTATGAATCCAATCCAATCCCCACTTAGCCTCATCCAAAACATCAGCTATTCCATTAGGCTGAGGGAGGCCGAGATCATTCACTTTATCTTCAAAAACGTTAGGATTCCATTGATAAACCATTAACATTCTGGCTGTTGCATTACTACCTGTTATCAGATATTTCAACTGATCACCAGCATCATGCCAGCCACCTGTTGCGTCAACATAAGAGGAATCAGGTCTGTTTCCGTAAAAACTTTTTCCATCGAGAGGATGACATACCTCTTTGGTAAAAGGATTGAATCCACATCGTTGCGTTTGCATGAAACCTACGACAGATTCGTGAATGGGCGGATAATTTCCTATCAAAAACTTTTCTGAACGTAAAGTTTGGGCGTTATTGGACAAAAAGTAGGTGCCGGAAGAGGTTATATCAGTAAAATTACATTCATAATAATAATCAAACGGAGCCCAATTTTCCCCTTTCAAAAGAATTGGGTTAATTTCTTTCACCTTTTTCCCATTTTCCTGAAAAATAAACCATGCATCATTAATTGGCGTTTTTGACAAAATCAATGCCTTTTTAGGATGAGAAGCTTCATAGCCAATTAGATTAACACGAATATGAACGTCTTGGGAAACGCCTTTACAGGCCAGGAATAAAAAGAGGAGGAAAATTTTTTGGGTCATAACATACATTTACCTAGCTAAAATAAACTATTTTCTTTAGGAATAAAGCTAATTTATAAAAAGAAAAGGGAGGAATACCAAAATGGCATCCTCCCTCAATAAATAGGTGTAAATAAAATAATTACTCTACTATCACCATTGTTTTCCATAATAGAACCAACCCATCTTACATACCACCGTAGAAAGCGCCAATTAGACAGGTTGAATGACTGGCAGATAAAATAAATGATGCCTTTTAGGCAGAATTTGAAAGTAACTGGGAGTAATTAATTACCTTTTAAATCAACTATTCTTAATTCAAAACTTTTTAGGTAATTTAATTTTTTTCCTAATTTATAGAATTTTTAAGGCAACGAACAGACATACCAGTTTCCTTTTCGCAGACGTTATATTCCCTATAAATATCGCCAAAGAAGTAGTATAAATTGCGTTTCCAAGCAAAGGTGGCGTCGAACTCGGTGGCACTCCAAAAGTTAGCATCGAACAATATATCATTGAAACCACCTGTATTTTGGCGATAACCACCCGGAAGAGCGGAAAAGCCAGTTTCATCAGTTGCATCCTGATTAGGAGAACTCCAAAAAGTAGTCCCTTTTGCTTTTAATTTACCGCCAGCAATTGTGCTCTGGGATCCAGTAAGAGTTAAAATATTTCCACTATTTACAAGTTGAGAAGGATCTAAGGTTTGAATCAAAATTGTCCATTCTGCGTCTGTAGGTACGTGCCATCCGAGCGGGCAAATATTTTTATATGTCGTGCTTCCAATGGATGCAATACCCTTTGCTGCATACCAATTATATAGATATCCGTAAGATGTGAGATTAGAGGGAGTTGCCGTACTATCGTGCTCATATAGCGTATGTGCGCCATAAGTCAACCCACCCCAGGTAACACCTGAACTACCACCAAGAATACCTCCTGAAGCATCAAACGGAATCGCAGTGCCGTCATTATATTTTCTTACTCTTAAGTTTTCCTTTGTCCAACATTGAGTACCAATAGCAACTGTATTGTAATTATTTCCATCCACATCCGATACTGATGTAGTAGATCCACAAGCAGTACTAGCTGGTCCAGGTGGCGGATTGATAATACAAGGAACCCCCGGGCAATTCTCTAATGCCGCCTTTTTCCATCGAACTTTGATCTCTTCGATGTTAAAAGAAGTGTTTCGCTTGTTCCGTTCAACGCTTTCCAACGATTGACTGTTAATTACTTGGGCATTTAAACTTATAGATAGCCAAACGCCCAACAATAACAGGATTTGTTTAAACATTTTTGGAGATAAAATCTCACACACCAAAATCCAACATATTTTTGGAATCTGGGAGAAACCGGATAGAATCCGGATTTGATAGGTACATCGATTTTCCTGTTTCATATCATTTTGTTTTAATGAAACAAGAATAGGAAGTGAGCCTCCTAAAGGCGAAAAAAAACTATACGAAAATAGGATTCCTACCCTCTTATTTTGTACCCTGCCTCAATATTGAATTTTTACATGTTATAATGCACAAAATATAATTTACAAACTATTAAATTTCAATATTTTAGATGTTTTAATACTTTTATTTTATCATTTAGAACTACCTCATTTTCTTTTAAAACCAAAAACAAATGGGATAAAGAATATCCTACATTTTTGGCTACTATTTCCATTTGAATGCCTGGATTTTCTCTTATCAGACTTCTAGCTTTCAATTCTTTGATGGTTTGAATTAGCATACTTGGTAACACATTGTAATTTTGATTCATGTATCTATAAAAGGATTTTTTATTCATTTGTTCATAAACAATTAAGTCTTCTACTGAAACCGAAGCTAAATTTTCTAATACATAATTTCCCAAATCAACTAGAAATTTTTCCTGCTCATTTTCCAAATAATCATCACTCATTGGTTGTTCAATAATCTTTGATTTTTTCCTTCTCCTAAAAAAAATAACCCCTGAGATAGAAAGAACTATAATTGCCAATCCAAAAAAAATCCAAATGGAAAGGCTTCTTTCATTTTTGAGATATTCTGGAAAATCTGTTGGATTAAAACTTACAATTCCTTGCACACTTCCAAAATAGAAAATGTCCTTATGATTAAGGAAAGAACGTTTATTGAATTCTACACCAGGCAAATAGCATTCAATTTTATCATTAATTTTTTGAAAACGGTAAAGACCTGCAGCTGTACTAGCCCAATAAAAGCCATTCTTATCTTTAAGAACCGAATTACATTCCAATGATGGAAAATCTTTATTAAGTATTATTTTTTCATAATTTTTACTATTTGCCAAATACAAAAACAAACCTTTATTAGTTGACAGCCAATAATTTGAACCAATTTTTTGAATAGAATTAATTAATCCATCAATAAATACAGGAGATTTTTGAATGGTTTTGCCGTCATATATGTAAACCCCTTTATAGGTAGATATAAAGACCTTGTCGTCAATGATTGCCAAATCATTAATTCCCAGATTCTTAATCAAAAAAACTTTCCTTTTATAATCGACAAACCCAAATCGGGTTCCAATAAAAACATTTCCTTTGTATGATATTATTTTTGATATGAAATTTAAGTCTCCCAGATAGTGTAGATTATCTATTTTTGTAGTATTGTCTAATAGACTATATTTTATAATTTCTTTGTTTGCGGTAAAAAGAATTGAACTATCTTCATTTTGATATAACATTCCATCCGCAAATGAAATTTTCGGCAAAATTCGTTCTTCATTTCTAAAAATACCCTCATAGGTATTAATATATAAATCACTATTTATGAAGGATATATCTCTGGTAGATAATCCATTTAAGATTGTTTTAAACTTATTTTTTACCTCTATTTTGAATATTTGATTTTTTGAACCCAGATACTGGTTTCCACTATTATCTCTGGCATAACAAATCAATTTAGATGAGCCCTTAGGAAGAAATGGAAGCCAAACTTCATTTTTTATCCAATCACCAAAAAAATAATTATTCTTTTTTTTAAATTCCTGCTGATTGGTTAGTTTTCCTTTATAAAAGAATAAGGTTCCTTTGTTATAGTTAGGGTTAATTAACCAATATTTGTTTCCATTAAACTGATAAAGTCCTTTTGGAGATTCAATGAAAATCTGACCCTTTTCATCATTGGCCATTGATCTTATATGAAAAGGTAAATCTATTATTTTCGTAACAATAGTATCCTGACACTTCAAATTTGTATGTAGGAGAACTGTCAAGAAAGTAATGGCAGTTATATTGAAATCAAGTAACTTGAACATTAAAATTCAGCGTAATGGTTATATTTCATAAAAATAAATATTTATTTCAAAATTACGCAATTATAGGTTTAAAAAACATTTGGAATAGCTTCAATATTTTTGTTAAACTATTTTCGAAGAATTTTCTCCATCTTCCGACCTTTGGCTAACTCATCCACTAATTTATCCAGAAATCTTACTTTTTGGGTCAGCGGATTTTCAATTTCTTCTATCCGGTACCCGCAAATCATTCCTGTTATAAGATGCGCATTGTCGTGAAGGGTTGCCTGCTGAAAAAAATCGGCAAAAGTAACATTATCATTAATGAGCTGATTAATTTTATCTTCATTAAAGCCAGTTAACCAATAAATCACCTGGTGCAACTCTTCTTTGCTTCTTCCTTTTTTCTCCACTTTATTAACATAATGAGGATAAACAGAGGCAAAAGTCATGCTGGCTATTTTCTCATTATGATCTTTCATATTTCCCATGAATTGTTATTTTTAACTCAAATTTAATACAACTTAAATATTTCTCTTTAATGACTTAAATAATAAGTCCTCAACAATCGTTTTTAAAAAGTAAAACAGAAAGATATGTATTCAAAAATTACTAGCCTAATAGCAAAATGGAAGGCAGTAGCTATTTCCGATGAACGAAAAGCAGTATTACTTCCATTTGTTAACTATATTCAAGAGAAGATAAATGCGGATGAGGCCATTCGTTTAAATTTTATTTGTACCCATAATTCCAGAAGAAGCCACTTATCTCAGATTTGGGCGCAGACGATGGCCTATCATGTTGGCTTGAAAAATGTGTCTTGTTACTCCGGAGGTACAGAAGCAACGGCTATTTTCATTAAAGTATTGGAAACATTAACATCGCAGGGCTTTCAGGTATTAAAATTATCAGAAAATGAGAATCCTGTAGTTGCGGTAAAATTCGCTGATAATGAAAATCCTATCCTTTGTTTTTCCAAAACATACGATCATCCATTTAATCCCTCCACCCAATTCGGAGCGGTAATGACATGTAATAATGCGGACGAAGGATGTCCCATTGTAATAGGAGCGGAGGCGCGATTCCCTATCAAATATGATGATCCGAAAGCGTATGACGGCACCCCTTTACAGACAGAAAAATACGCAGAAAGAAGTTTGGACATCGCCAGGGAAATGTGGTGGGTATTTTCACAGATAAAATAAGGCTGGACAACCGGAAGTGTTAATTAGGACAGCATTGGACTTCTTCTCCAATCTTTGATGGAAACGTAAGAATCATCCGTAGTCTATTACTTTTTCTGCTTCTTTTCGCCGATACCTGAAGGCATGACAATAGCCAGTTTAAAAGGGTATCATGTGTCAAGACCCAGAAATCCATTAATTGCAGATGTTTGTTTTAAGGCAGGCTTCATAGACTCTTGGGGACAAGGAACATTAAAAATATTTGAAGCTTGTGAAAATGCAGGATTGCCAGAAGCTACAATAGCTAGTTTAGATGGTGGTATTTTAGTTACCTTACACAATAATTTAGTAGCTCTCCGAAGTGGTCAAGTAGGTGGTCAAGTAGGTGGTCAAGTAGGTGGTCAAGTAGTAGAAACAACATTAGATTTGACAGATAAACAAAAATTGGTATTCGATTATATTATTGATAATCCTAAAATATCAAGAAAACAATTGTCTGAAAAACTAGGAATTAATGAATCTGCTGTACAAAAACATATTGAATCACTTAAAAAGAAAGGGGTCATAAAAAGAGAAGGTAAAACAAGTGGGCTTTGGAAAATAATTGAACAAACATAAAATTCATAAAGACACCATTAGAACAAGCCTTTATTAGTTAGATAGGTTTAAAGGAAAGTCAGTCCAATTTTGCGATTTAAGCCCTGCTCGAAAATTCGTATTAACGTTGAAAGTTGGATGTTTCCTTTTCCGTTCTCAAGTTTGGAAATGTAGCTTTTTTTTGTTCCCGCTTTGTTTGCTAACTCTTCCTGCGTTAATTTTGCCTCCTTACGAGCAGTCTTTAACATTTCACTAATTATGAACATTTGCGCACCTTCTTCATATTTGATTCTGCTTTCTGTCCCGATTTTACCGTGCTCAAGTTCTATCAGTTCATCAAATGTTTTTATGTTTTTATACTTTTCCATAAAAGTTATATTTTGTTGTTAAAATAATCTTGCATTAATTTTTCAGCTTTATCCACTTCTTTACGCAATGTTTTTTGTGTCTTTTTTTGAAATCCGTTGAATAGAACTACAAGTTTTCCTTGGTCAAAACAACAGAAAATCCGGAAAATATTTGACTGATAATCAATTCGGATTTCATAAAGTCCGTTGGTCCCTGTCAAATGTTTTAAAAATTTTTCGGGAACCTGGTCAACTTGCCTAATCAATTCAAAAACATATTGAATTTTATCTTTAACCTTTTGGTCTTGCATTTGGTAAAATTCAATAAAGTGATTTTCGAAAAAGATTATCGATCTATTCATTCCATAAAGTTATCTCTAAAGATAACACATTCCAAATTTTAAAGCGGTTATTTTAGTATTTATGAAAAAAGATAAAATATCCGTACCCAATGACTGGATAAACCAAGGAAATTGAAGACATAAACTTTCATGAAAGAGTGTAAACACTAATCTATGAAAAGAAAGCAATTGGGCATTGAAATAGATAGCGTGGTATTTCCCGCGGCAGAAAATAAATCAAATATTCCCAAAGACTATATTCCTTTTTCAGATGAGTTAAAGTTATTCATTCGAAATGAAAAGTTTTCCACTATTCTTAATTCCAATCAACGTATGATTTTGATGTAAATACGATTATTCGCAATCGGGTTTGTATTATGCTACAATTTGTTGTAAAGTTTGGACATCGCCAGGGAGATGTGGTGGGTATTTTCGCAGATAAAATAAGGCTGGAAAACCGGAAGCGTTAATAGGACAGGTTTGGACTTCTTCTCCAATGTTTGATGGAGATTTTATGCGCAGCAGCTACTGGGTTTGAATCAGGATTTACAGGATTTCGAGGATTAAACAGGACGTCGTTGTTGTAAGCGTAAAGGATATTTATAAAGAAATACTTTCTACACTCTTTTTCGCCGATGCCTCACGGCATCGACGGAAAAACCTTGAAATGAAATAATCCTCTAAAAAACAATCTTCCCACAAAAATCGAAGACCTTATCCCTAATCAGTGAAATCAGCGAAATCCTCTGAATCCGTGATTCAAAACAAGTTTGTACAGGAGATATTTCCCAATCCACGAAAAAGGAAACCCAATCAGGCCAATCGCAAAGGTTACATAAACATTAAGAACATAAAAAAAGCGCGTAAAACTTTAGTTCTACACGCTTTAATTTTTTTGACTTCCGCCGGTGGCGGAGAAAGAGGGATTCGAACCCCCGGACCTATTACAGTCGGCAGTTTTCAAGACTGCTGCAATCAACCGCTCTGCCATTTCTCCGGTGCGAAGATAATATTATTTCTAGTATTCCAAGTACTTTTTAAAAAATTGCCTTAATTTTTTTTCTGCTGCCATTTAAAATTCCAGGTAACAGAGGGGATAACCGGAAATAAAGATACTTTAGAGGCAGAAGCACTCAGTACCCCCGTTTTCTCGTCCGTATCAAATTCGTAGTTGATAAAGAATGGGTTACGTCTGTTATAGACGTTGTAAACTGAAAAAGTCCAATAGCTATAAAAACCCTTGCCCTCCTCTTTTTTAGGTCTGTAATTAGCTGATAAATCTATCCTGTGATAATCTGGTAAACGACTACTATTTCTTGGTGCATAATTAGTAACTACCCTTTGATCAATTACATATATACTCTCAATTGGGGTAAAAGCTCTACCTGTTCCAAAGACAAATACACCGGAAAAATCCCATTTTTTACCTTTGTCATAATTTACAACGACCGATAAATCATGTGTCCTGTCATATACCGCCGGATAGTAAGCGCCGCCATTAATTTCAGCAAATTTTCTTTCTGTCCTGGCTCTCGTATATCCAATCCACCCGGTTAATTTTCCCTCATTTTTTCTTATTAACAATTCAGCACCATAAGCCCGCCCACTTCCAGAAATAAACTGTTGCTCTAAATCGTCGGCTGGACTTTGGACATAACTCTCTCCATAATCCAATTGATTTCTTAGGGTTCTAAAATAAATTTCCGCAGAGACCTCGAACATATTTTTCTTTAAATTTTTAAAATAACCTAAGGCATATTGTTCCCCTCTTTGAGGTTTGATTCTTTCTGTACTCGGCACCCAAACATCAGCAGGCAAGGTACTGGACGAATTCGACACTAAATGCAGATATTGGTTAGATACGGTTACACCCCCTTTAATGGCATTATTAGAGTTGATGGCGTACCTCCAGCTTAAACGAGGCTCCAGGCCATTATAGGTCACTACCTCCTCCCCTTTTTGATAATTAACGCCGGTACTCGCCGCATAAGGTCCCATTTGAGTGAATATTGACCATCTAAGGCCAGCCTGGATCTTAATTCTTTCGCTAACTTTAAAATCATCGGAAACATAAAATCCTGTTTCCCAAGCTGGTATAGATTCCTTATTGTTTGTAAATTCCTCATCGCCTTGAAGTGCTGTAGCTATACTAGGGGTAAGACGGTGATAAGTAGTTTGCACACCAAATTTTATAGCATGATTGTTGGAAGGAAAATAATCGAAGTCAACTTTTCCGTTCCAATCTCTGACACCTGAGAACAATTTAAGACTAAAATCGTCAAATCCAGCCTTAAAGGTGAAATCGTAATCGTTGTAAATGATAGAAGTATTTACAAATAATCTATTATTAAAAAGGTGATTCCAGCGGAGAGTTCCCGTCGCATTTCCATAAGGTAGGTCGAAGGTAAAATCTCGTCCAGGCGTTCTAAATTTCAATACATCGCGACCGAAATAGGTGCTAAAAAAGACTCTGTCCTTTTCACTAAAAGTATAATTAGCCTTGGCATTCAAATCGTAAAAATAATAATTGGTACCTGCAAAATCTGTTCTTTTTATGGCAGGTTGCGCAAGATCTAACGCATAAGTTCTTCTGGTAGAAACAATAAATGAACTTTTTTCAGGTACTATGGGGCCTTGGAATGTTAATCGGGAGGCAATCAGGCCAATACCACCATCCACTTGATAATGTTTGTTATTTCCCTCTTTCATTTGAATATCAACGACAGAAGATAATCTACCTCCGTACTGAGCTGGCATACCTCCTTTAATAAGATTTGCCGATTTTATCGCATCTGAATTGAAAACCGAGAAAAACCCAAATAAATGGCCTGAGTTGTAAACGAGCGCTTCATCTAAGAGCACCAGATTCTGGTCAGGTCCTCCCCCTCTTACATAAAAACCAGAACTTCCTTCTCCCGCAGATTGTACACCGGGTAAAAGCTGCAAAGCTTTAAGCAAATCAACCTCCCCCATTAACGCGGGAATTTTCTGTATTTTCTCAATGGGCAAAATAATTTCACCCATTTGCGTTCCTGACACATTTTTATCAGCTGCTTCAGCTTCTATAACGACCTCACTCATTTCTACCCCTTCACTTAAGTCTATATTTAGCGAAAGGTCCTTGTTTAAACTAATTTTTTTCTCCTGGTCTGCAAAACCTAAATAGGCAAAAACAATGGTATAATCACCTGGAGCCAGTCTAAGGGTATAAAAGCCATACGTGTTAGTGGATGCGCCCAAATTACTCTCTGTTTTCACATAAACGGAGGCACCTGTTAAAGTCTCTCCTGTATTGGCATCCTTCACATAACCACTCACTGAAAACTTACTTTGCCCGAATAGGGAAGCGGAAAAACCCACTAAAATAAAAATAACTACCTTTAAATACATTCTATATTTGTTTAGTATAGAAAGGCTAAAAGGTATAAATAGTTTAATTTTTCAGGTAAAACCTATCTTAATAAATTGACCGTTCCACCGTTAACTTGCCTTCCCACGCCGTTTTCATCTTCGTATTCAATGGTATAGGCATAAATATAAGTATCCGGATTAGCACGATTTCCCATCTGAGAACCATCCCACCCAAGTTCGGGATCTGTAGATTGGAAAATCAAATTTCCCCAACGATCGTGAATAATTAACTTAAACGACAAAATAGTTACCTCAGGATCAACAAACAATTTAAAGACATCATTCACTCCATCATCATTGGGGGAAAATGCGTTGGGGGCATACACCTCATAATAAATGCATTTTCTAACGCTAATATTTACTGAATCTGTAAAAACACATTTGCCAGAGGTAACCCGAAGGAAGTAAAGCCCTTCATCATCCACTAAAAATTGCTGCCCATCGGAACCGTCTTGCCATTGATATTTTTCGGCCGCCACATTGGCGCGAAGCAATATTCTCTGGCCTTCGCAAATGGTGGTATCTAGCCCCAAATAAACGGGAATTCTTGGAATCACAGAAACACTAATGGTATCCTTCCAGATACAACTCTTAAAGGTTGCAGTTGCAATATAAGTCCCCGTTTGAGTAATATTCAAATTGGAGGCAGTTGACCCTGTATTCCACCTGTAGGTGGAACCTGCAGGTGCATTTATTCCTACAGGATAGCTACCACCGGAGCAAAGGGTGGAATCTAAACCGAGTTCAAAACGAGGTAATGTATTCACCACTATACGAACAGAGTCAATTCTTTGACAGGTACCAACCCCTACTCTGGCAAAATAAATACCCGTTTTATCTGCTAAAAAATAGGGATTTGTTGATCCGTCTTGCCAGGTAAAAGAGGCTGACGGAATCATAGGTTCTAGACGCACCTGATCTCCTTCACAAATCTCTTTATCTGTACCTAGAAATTGATTGGGTACGTCTATAAAAGTGACGGTTACCGAATCTGTTCTAAGACAACCATTTAAGTTAGCCTCTACCACGTAGGAACCGCTTGAAAGTACACTTATTTTAGCTCCATTGTTACCATTATTCCATTTCAGCGTACTTCCAGGTGTAAAACCAACCTCTATAATGCCTATTTCACCGGCACAAAGTAGCAAATCTGGACCTGCTGCCACGCTTGGCCTTTGATTAAATACTACAAAAGTGGTATCAATATTTAAACAACCAAATTGATTCGTCGCCTGTACCCAGGTTAACCCACTTTTAGAAACTTTTATGGAGGGTGTTAGAGCTCCTGTGCTCCAAAAAAAAGTAGTATTCGCCTGTGCTACATTCAAAGTTACGGTATCACCCTGACAGGCCAGCGTTTCCTGCGGCATATTCAAAACAGGTAGAGGGTTAAATGTTACCTGAACTTCATCTTTGTAAATACATCCATCCAAATCTATCTCTAAACCGTAAACTGCATCGGTAGAAACAGTTATTTCAGGGGTAGTTGAGCCATTTGTCCAAAGATATTTGGCCGTTGGAAATATGGGACTCTGCCCAATGGTAATAGATTTTCCCACACAAGAACTTAATGATGGGGGTAAACTAAACGTTGGAACTTGTTTATGGCTAATATTTACGCTGCCCGTTTTCGTACATCCGTCTTTTGCAACCGTTAACGAATAAATCCCGGGACTACGCACCTGATAAGTCTGGTTCCTACTACCGTCTTGCCACAAGTAGCTTTCATAAGTATTTGTGCTACCCAATGTAAGCGTGACGTCGGCACAAACCGTAGTATCTCTTCCAAATTGCAGATCAATGACTGGCTTATAATCAATAGAAATAGTGTCTTTTATCACGCAAACACCTACCTTAACGGCCACGAAAAAAAGGCCGGATTTATCAGCAATAAATTTCGCGAGGGTCGTATTATTTTGCCATATATAGGCAGTAGCACCAGGAAGGGAGGCATCTAATGTCAAGGTAGCAGCCGGGCATAAAAGCGTATCTTTTCCAAAGTTGAGTTTAAGAGGTGTTTGAAATTTCACCTCTATAGAATCGGAAACGGTACAACCAGACAGGGTAACAGAAACCTTATACTTCCCTGGTTTTGTCACCACATAAAAACTATTCAAAGAGCTATCCTGCCATACATATCGCACACCAATGGCCTCTAATTTTGCGTCTAATCTTAAGGTATCGCCCACACAAAGGGTTGTATCACCAGGTAAATTCACTTCAAATTTATCGGCCGCAAGCACCCTAACAGTATCTATAATGACACAGGTAGTACCAAAGGTAACTTTTGCCCAATATATGCCAGGGGCATCCACTGAAACCGTTGGTTGAACCGAGTTATTAAACCAAATATATCGCTCTCCGGGACTATAGGTCCTTGCATCTAAAACAATTGGCTCCAAGGTACATTGAACCAAATCGGGACCTAAAAAACCTTCATTTTCATAATAATTCGGAGAATCAAAGATCCAGTTTGTATTACTATTGGCAATATTTGCACTTCTTACGCCCGCATAAAACTTCACAGATCCGACGCCTATCTGATCCCGCATTTGAATAAAGTCCCCTTTTATCTCCCCTGAATTCATGACCACCTGGGATTGCTTGCCAGTCTGGGTACTTAATAATTCAATGGGATTACAATTATTTCCAAAAACCTGAAAAAATCCAGTGATTTCCTGCGGATTGTTCGCGTCAAGTCGATACGTTTTCCCCGGTGCGAATAATAAACTATCTATTTTGTGTTTTCCTAAAATAGTTCCGTTGCTTAGAAATTCTAAAATCTTAAAATCTGAGACCCCCGATTCAGTTTGAACAGTGCTATTTCCCGTTTCTGATGAAAAATAAAGTCGATGAAAGGTATGTGGCTTCCTTTCATAAAAATCACCTCCATTAATAAATTCAATGGTAGAAGTTCCTGGAACGACAGTGATAGAATCACCTTGTAAGCTGAATTCTGAATAATTTTCAAAATTTCCACTGATATACCAGTGGCTGTCACCCAATTCCAATCTTTTAGGGGTGTTTTCTCCACTCCCCAAAAAATAATGAATATTAGCTGACTGTCCGTTGGTAAACAAGGTCCCGTTTCTTAGGCTCAAATCATAACAAGTGAGAGAATCGAGAAGGGTCCACTTTCCACCGCCATCCACATCGATATAATTAATATACTGACCAGCAAAAAAAGCTGTATTTGTTATTAAATTTCCCTTGAGGCTCAACCTATGAAGACTTAATTCGCAAACATTTCTGGGTGCGAGAATCAAATTACCATAAAGCTCAAGATTTTCAACATATTGAGATCTTACCCAGGGTCTATTTTTGACGTTACCAATGGTAAAATTTTTAGCATAAGCTGTACTGTTTTCAAGCAGTACGGAAGCCCCGGCCACTGGAAATGAAAATTCATCAAAAAAAACATCGTCTAATGGCGTGGGAATACATTCACCACCTGGACCATTGCTCGACGAGGACCAGTGGGCAATATCTGACCATGAACCAGTACCTCCAACCCAATAGAGTTTTCTACCCACTTTTTCTGTAAACACCCAATTAAGCGCATTCCCTAAATTAACAGAATTATTGGCGGTGACCAGACCAGTTCCAATGGAGTGCAAATCTTTAACAATAAAATTATTAACGGTCGTATTATTCTCAAAATGAATAGAAGCCTTTAAACTATTTGTTGTAGAACCAAAATATATGAGCCCATCACAAGCATTCGCAGGAATTAGCTCACCAACAAACAGCGTTGAACCTGAATTTATCCTATATTGGTATCCGCCGGTAACCTCCCATTTGATAAATCTCAGGCTATTGGATACGGTAAGATTAAAGGCACTTACAAAAAGATTAAATTCATGTTTTTTATTATTAGAAAGATTTCCGAATACATTAAAATGTCCATATTGCTGTATATTATTAAATTTAAGCGGATTATCTCCCCATAAATTCATACTTCCCCAACTAAAAAATATTATGCTTGAACTACCCGCATTTAGTGTAAAGTTATTGGTTTGTATGCTCCATTCTGACCATGGCGTGAGTTGAGGTCTGATAACGACCAAAGAACTACCTAAGGTCAGTGTTCTTACATTTCCTGCTTCATCCCACCTTTGGCTTCTGAAATTTTGAATAGTTAAAATCTTACTATTTGTATTTAAGCCCCCTTTGATAAGGTGAAGATCTAGAGCCACCTCCATATCGTCTTCTAAAATCCAACTACCTACCCCATTAAAATAAAGGTCTTTTTTAAATTTTTGTGATGCCATGGTAATGCCATTTCCAGCCGTGTTACTTTCAAAAAACACATCCCCCTGAAGCGCCCATGACATGGCATTGATTAATTTCAGATAACCGAAAATATGGATAAATTGGTCTGATTTACCTACAAAGGAGGGATTACCCTTTGCACCTGTCCAATCCATGGAGCGGCAATAGGCGTTATCAATATTTAGATTAACTGTTCCACCTGTGGCAGGAAAACTATTGGCATCAAAAAAAACATCGTCTCCTGCTGTGGGCACACAACTACCAGCGACACCGCCCGAGGTGGATGCCCAATGCATCGGGTCAAACCAATCGCCGGAGCCACCTACCCAATATAATTTATTATTTACCTTAGGGGTTATAGTCCATCCGGTATTATTACCCAAATCGGAGCTATTATTGGCATTGAAAGTAGCCCCACCTGTGGCTGAAACATCTCTGATACTCAAATACTCTCCTGTTAATACACCTGCATTTGCTATAAAATTGGTTTTCACCCCACCCGAACCACTTAATATTTGTATTGGATTGGCACAATCTCCTTTCGCAATTAAAAATTTGAGTTTATAATTCCTTCCCTCCTGAAACCTGTAGGTTCTTCCTTTCGCCAAAGATAGCGTGTCCATACTGATGGTTCCGGTAGTGAAAGTTTCACTGCTCAGGGAAAATTGCCTAAGAGAAATACTATCTATCTGGATCCTGGCTTTGCCTGTCCCTGATGTATGTGCAAGCTTTCCCCACTGTAAACCACCAATACCTTTTACCTGAAAAAGTGCATTCACAGAGCTTAGCAGCACAGATGTATTTTGACCTGAGAATTTACCCGCAGTATAATTAATTATGGCAGAAGGTATTTCAATATAGTTATTATAAGGCAAATAAAATGCATTACCACCCATAGTGAGGGTACTTCCGTCAAAATTAATATTTGTCTTACTGCTATTTAAATACAATTCCAAATATTTAGTCGATATATTAAAGCCCTTTGAAGCAAAAACACCCCCCTCAATTACTAGAAGACTATCTACCAATAAATCTCCATTTAGTTGAAAAGAACCTGCATTTTCTTTAAAGCGGACGATACTTTGAAAGGAATTTCCCGCCATTTGAATTTGAGCATTCGGCAAAGCTGCCGAAAAATTCACCTCGCCTAAAAAAGAAAAATTTATTTTATCATTGAATTTTAAATCGCCGAATATATTCAATACACCTGATGCGGCACCTTGCATATCCACTGACTGGGTAACGGTTGCCATATTTAAAGATTGGCAAAATGTTATCTGCTGATCAATCTGAACCGTTTGGTTTGGAGCGGTAAAAGATTTGTCGTCAAAAATCACATTATCCTTCGAGCCCGGAATGGCTGAAGGTCTTATACTTCCCCCCGAGGAAGTAGCCCAATGACTCAAATCGGACCATTTTCCTGATCCTCCAATCCAATAAATATCAATACCAAAGAGCGTGTTGGTTACGCTCCAAAGGACGGTTGCCAGTACAATTTTTTTCCAGGAAATCAATGGATTCATTTTTTCAATTATTCAAAATAAACATCGAAGATAATTTATTAGTTAAACGTAATAAAGAATAATTTTATATGGGTTTCACCTAATTAAAGCTGTGCTCGCTCACTTATTTTTTTAAATGGCAAAATTCGTCATGGGCACCAGGTAAATAAGCCAAACTAACAAGGAATTCCCTGACAATTTCCGGGCCTGTAAATTTAAAGGTTTTTTTAAAAAGTTTAACCCAGTCCTGTAATTCAGCTGGGTGATGCACCTCGAGCCAGGCCTTAAAACTTCCATGGTTTTCAATTAATTGTAGCACTATATTAGCATTATAAATGACCGACCTTATTTTCAATTGATTCCTTATAATTCCTTCATTCTGCAATAACTCATCGATTTTATCTTCCCCATAGTGAGCCATTTTTTCCAGGTCATAGTCATCAAAAGCCTTTTTAAAGTTTTCCTGTTTCTTTAGAATAGTTACCCAACTTAATCCTGCCTGATTAATTTCCATAACCAGTCTTTCAAATAAAAGACTATCATCTTCCATCGGGACACCATAAACATGGTCGTGATAATATCGGGAAACGTGATTTTCGGGTAGTTTTTGAACGGAAAGACAATAGGACATTATATTTGGTTGTTTTAAGAATAAATAAATCATTACTTTTGTTATTCATTCTTAAGATTAGCCAAAATATTATGAAAATTCAAAGAATCATTGCCATTTTTTCTATTATTTTATTTTTTTCAATATCTATTTACGCCCAGAATTTTATCCAGATCAATGGAAATTTGAAAAGCGGCACTCCAATAAATAATCTCGTTCTTTCCAAGTTTAACGGACAGGAGATACCTGTTACAGATACTAAGGTCACAGACGGTAAATTTTTATTCACCGTTCCCGTTGAAAATTTCCAGGCGGGTGTATATCGAATTATTATTAATCCACAACAAAGAAAATTTGTTGATATTATTATTACTGACACTCTTGGTTTTGATGTTTCAATTGATGCTGACAAACCTGAAGGAGCTGCAACGTTCACCGGTTCGCCCCTAAATACCAAATGGTATGCTTACAAAGAATCGGCTTATAAAGCGCAGGAAAGAAATAGGGCGCTGATACAATTTACTGATATTTATCCCGACAAAACCAATGCGTTTTACGCCACAGCTATCAAGGAAATTGAGCGTGAAATGAAAGATTTTGACCTCAATTTCATTAAGTTTGTAAAGGAAAATAAAAGTAATCTGGCAGGAAAAATGGTGGCTAACCGCCCCTTCTACTTTCCTAACATAAAATTACCGCTGAAAGGTCAAGAAAAAGATTTTCAGGACAAATACTGGAAAGGCATTGATGCTTCTGATCCCTCTTTACTTTTCACCCCTTTATATGTAGAGCATATTTTAGCGTATTTTGGATTTTTTCTGCAAGAACAGCCTGGCGCTGAAGCTGATGCAAACCTAAGAATGGCTGTTGATACCGTAATGATTAAGTTTGGAAAAAATAAGGAAACTGCTGATTTCGCAAGACAATTTTTAACAGAAGGTTTCAAACAGTTGGATAAACCCGCTTTGTTGCAATATTTAGACGAAACCTATAGCGCTACCCAACAATGCACAGACGAATTGGAGGAGAAAGAATTAAAAGAACGCCTCGCTGCCTACAATTCACTGAAAATTGGCTTTAATCCTCCGGCTATCAAAATACCTGATTATTCGGGAAATGCAGCAAGCTTCCTGGAAAGCCCCGCCGATACCATTATTTTGGTGTTTTGGGCTACCTGGTGCCCTCATTGCCAACAAATGTTACCTGTTTTGAAGGAAAAATTGGCGGGAAAGAAAAACTGGGCGGTGGTAGCCGTTAGCGTAGATGATGATAAAGAAGCCTTCGAAAAGGTGATGAAAGAATATCCTATGTTCAGACACTACTGCGACCTGAAGAAGTGGCAGAGTCAGCCTGTGGTGGATTATCATATCAATGCAACGCCCTCCTTTTTTATGTTTGATAAAAAACGAACCCTGCAAGGTAAATATCCTGACATCCGTCAAGTTCCTTTTTAACTTGTCGTTTATTGAACAACAACGGTTTTTGTTACGACTTTTTGCCCAAATTGAAGTTTAATAGCATAATTTCCTTTGGGTAAATTGCTCATATTTTTAAGTGATAAAGAGTTTATGCCTGTTTGGATTAAAGGTTTTTCCTCCATTAAAATCTGTCCGTCCATGTTTATTATCTGAAATAAAAATGGACCTGTTTTGGACAAATACACATCGAGGTAACTTTCAGTATCCGATATAGGATTGGGTCGGATATTTATCCATTCCAATCCGTCGGGCCATTGTTTTGTAGCAGTGGCAGAACATGCGAGAACTTTATTCTGGCTTGTTTTTCTTATCAAAGCTATTTGGTCATAAACCTTTTGTCCTGGACATTCTGTAGCACAGCCATCTCTGTGACCGGAAATGCCAAATAAATTGAAGCCGGTACTTGCATGTAAAGTCTGGGTATTGGGATCAATGGTTCTTTGGCAAGCCTTCCAGGCAAAAATTTCACTCAATTTTGCCATCATAGTATCAGGTGGTGTTGCGTTAGTATAGGTTCCAATGAGACAAACACCCATCGTACCAGTGTTTTTACCACAAAAATGGGCGCCCAAAACATTATCCCCTCCCCCTCTGCCTTCAAAAAGTGTTCCATCAGGAGAAATCAACCAATTATAACCTACATCGGCCCAACCATTTGTATAAACATGTAAATTCCAGATAGCCAGAACAATGGCGCCCCAGTCATTGGAAACATTAGTCCCCGCTGAGTGATGAACCACAAGATGGGACACCGTGGTAATGGATGGCGACGTTGGCCCTTGCGGACAACGCCAATCTACCCTGCTTTTAAATTTTGGCTGCGGACAGGCACACGAAGATTTTTCACTTACCGTTTCCTGCAATGAACTTGACACTGGTTCCATGCCCGGACTAAAAAAATTAATTTTTATTTCAGATACATTCTTGCTCACTTTACCAAATCCGTCAACCACCTGAACTTTTACAAATTGATATTCTTTCTCAAAAAACAGCATATTTGTTGCAAACTGATCCCGAATATCTATAGCATGTTCATCAGATATTAAAGATTCATAAGGCGTCCACATCACGCTGTCCCTAGAAAAGGAGAATAAAAAATGGCTATTTGGTTTTTCACCTTCATGATTTTCATTCCAGGCAACGGAAGCACAATAAAAGGGAGTTTCGTGTTTAAAGTCTAATGAAAACGTAAAAAGGTTAGCTTCATTATTGATAATAGATTCCTCCGAAAGGATAATAAACTTTTGCTTACTATCCCGAAGAGATTGAGACATTAATAGAACTGGAAAAAATAGAATGAACAGAAAAAAATTAATTTTCATAAAAAATGATTAGTCGTTGAAATATTGCCAAAGATATTTACTTAATTTTCTGGTCAGCACCCAAGCCTCATTTTCGGCTCCCCAGCTTTTATCGGAGTTATTTGCGGTCATGATACAAAATATATAGGGATTTTTTGGGTGGTTAACATAAACGACCTCACTCCTACTTGCATTTACCGCCCCATTTTTTGAAGCGGTAAAAATACCCGCAGGAATTTCAGCCAGGGCCTCTTCATCCCAATAATTCCTACCTAAACGTTTGATCATTAAATCATCCGATGATTTTCCCAATAAATTACCCTTTAGCATTTGCTGAAATAATTGCACTAATTCTTTAGGCGTTGATTGCCCCCAGCCATATTTATCTCTATTATTTTCTCTACCAGGCGTCCTACTATTCACCCGGGTATGAATAAATCCAAGTTGAGCCATCAATGCATTAATAGACAGGCCAGTACCCGCCAGAGATTGTAACCATAAAGAAGCTGTATTATCACTAGTGGTTAGCATCAGCATTATCACTTTGCTTAACTCAATGGTTTCACCGTTTTTAAAGGAACCGAGTATATCCTCCCCTTCGTATAGCAGAGAATCTTTATATGTTAATTTTTGATGATAGGCGAGATCACCTTTTTTAATTTTGTCCATAACCCCTAAAAGAATAGGTACTTTTACAATACTTGCCGTTGGAAACACCGTATCGGCACGAATATCGACTACTTTATCCTTTTTCAGGTCATAAACATATATTCCCACATCTCCTTTAAAGCCAGCAACAACCTTTTCCAATTGTTTTTGAAGGACTATATCTCCTTTTTGGCTAATCAACAAAGAAGGGAAAAAGAAAAGAAAGAGAGCGAGCATCCCGATAAGTGAGATGGCTTTAGGATGAATATTCAATTTTGCCGGAGCGGGGCCGAGAAATTCGCCATCCAATTCAATCAAATTCTCCCCTTCCAGCACCTCAATTTCGCAAGACTTACCTTTATAATAAAACAAACTTGGATGATCAATAAATTCTTTTCTTTTAACTTTTGGAAGATATTTCAAATAATCAAAAAGAGTAACGTCCCCAAGAATAACAAAAGCAAGATTTCCGTCTTGAATATCGGCATGAGGAGCGATACCCAATCCACCGCCGAACCACTGACCATTTGCGGCACAAAGGGATAATAATTTACCTTTATACTCGAAGTTATCCCCTTTAATGGCTACTAAAGCGTGTTTAAAGCTTAAAAAAGCTCTTAAAATACTGAATTGATAGGCCAGATAAGCGGGAAGCCAACGAACCAGACCGAGAAACTTTTGGGCAACCAATCCACCTATACCGGCATCGGCAATATTGGCAAAATACCTTATTTCGTCCTTTCCATTTTTTAGAGAAGTTACGCTCCCGAGATCAATTAAGGTAGATTTATTTTGTTGAATAGCTTGAATCAAGCTTTGCATAGAATGATTCAGGCCAGTACTTTTTACAAAATCGTTTCCGGTACCTACTGGCAAAATCGCCAGGGAAAGAGTAAGTCTCACTTCCTGAGAAACCATCATCATACCGTTAACCACTTCATTTACAGTACCGTCACCCCCTGCGGCGACGATGATAGTATTTCCCTGTAAAGCAGCCATTTTTGCTAATTCAGTAGCATGACCTGAATATTCCGTGAAAAAGAAACTTGCCTCAGGAAAAGTTCTTTTAAAAGGAAGCCAAACAGCGGCATTGGCATGATTTTCATGCTTTTTATTGATAATAACGGCGATATCGGACACAGCGGGTAGAATTTAATCAATGAGCTATGCAAAATACACAAAATTCAAACGAATTAAAATCTTTCTGTTCCAGGCAGTGCTGATTTTAAAAAAGCCGGTTCATAAAGAGGAAGCTCATGGGAATATTCCATACCATTTAGGAACGCATTAATCAATAAGGTAATTTGTTTATACTCTACTAAGAAACCGTCATGCCCATAGATACTATCAATTTCAAAAAAAGAAGCACCCTCAATATTCTTAGCTAAAAATCTTTGTTCCTCAATGGGAAAGAGAATGTCCGTTTTAATGCCAATAACAAAAGTTTTACTTTTAATTTTTCCCAGTGCATTTTCCACACCCCCTGCCTTTCTGCCCACATCATGGCTATCCATGGCTTTTGACAGGGTAAAATAAGACCATGGATTAAATCTTTTCCACAGTTTCAAGCCTTGATATTGCTGATAGGAAGCGGCTTTAAAGTTTTCTATCTTATCTGTTTCAGCTGATTCAGCCTGAGTAACGGCGTAGGTATTATAATGTCTGTAAGAAATCATTCCAATGGCTCTTGCCGCTTCCAATCCTGCTTTTCCAGCATCGGGTAAGGATGGATTAAAGAAACCTGGATCGGCTTTTAAGGCCATTCTTTGGGTTTCATTGAATGCAATGCCCCATGGAGAATGCCTGGCATTGGTTGCCAAAAGAATGAGATGTAAAAAGCGAGTAGGCTCGTCAACCGCCCATTGTACCATTTGTTGTCCTCCCATGGAACCTCCAATACCTATAAAAATCTGATGAACATCCAATGTTTTTGCTAAGCATTTATGCGCCTGAACCTGATCTTTAATAGTAATTAAGGGAAAATCGGAATAATAAGGAGAACCTGTAAGCGGATTAATATCTAATGGACCGGAAGAACCATAACAAGAACCCAGATTATTTGCACAAACGATAAAATATTTTTCCGGATCGAAGCATTTTCCCGGGCCAACCAATCCTGCCCACCAATCGGAAGCATCTGCGTTTCCAGTGAGGGCATGAGTAACCCAGATGACATTATTTTTTTCACTATTCAGTTCACCAAAAGTTTGGTAATAAACAGTAAGTTTTGGCAGGAATTCTCCTGATTCAAGTAAAAAAGGACCATCAGATCGCCAAAGCAAACCCTTCATAAGCTGGGATATTCAGTTAAGGTGAGTAGTAAAAAATACTACTCACCCAGACATTTAATAATTCTTTCTTTATCTAAAAAGTTTAGATTTTTTCAAAAGATTGAGTAAAATCGGCGGTAATGTCATCAATATGCTCAATACCGACAGAGACTCTCAACATGGTTGGCGTTACGCCTGCCGCCAGTTGCTCTGCATCGGAAAGCTGTTGATGAGTGGTTGCCGACGGTTGAATAATCAATGTTTTGGCATCTCCCACATTGGCTAAATGGCTTACTAATTGCAAATTGTTTACAAAATTTACTGCCTGCTCTTTTTCCCCTTTAATCGTAAAAGAAAGAACACCTCCGAAACCCTTTTTCAGATATTTTTTTGCTTTATCATGAGAAGGATGGCCAGGTAAACCAGGATAATTGACTGATTCTACCTTAGGATGATTCTGCAACCAAGTAGCCAAAGCCAGGGCATTAGACACTGTTCTTTCCACTCTTAAGGAGAGCGTTTCTATACCCTGAAGGAGCAAGAATGAATTAAAAGGAGAGATAGCAGGACCAAAATCTCTTAAGCCCTCCACTCTGGCTCTTATAATAAATTGAATATTTCCAAAAGGACCACCCACACCAAAAACGTCAGAAAAAACAAGCCCGTGATAACCTTCCGAAGGTTCAGAGAAAGCAGGAAATTTACCATTTCCCCAGTTATAATTTCCCCCATCAACAATCACGCCACCAATACTTGTTCCGTGACCGCCAATCCATTTAGTTGCTGATTCAACGACAACATTTGCGCCATGTTCAAGCGGTCTGAATAAATAACCACCAGCCCCAAAGGTATTATCTACAATGAGAGGTAAATCATGTTTTTTTGCCAATGCCGATAAACCTTCAAAATCTGGAATCTGGTAAGACGGATTACTTATGGTTTCACAATAAATAGCCTTTGTATTTTCATCTATTCTTTGTTCGTAATCAGCAACTGACTCACTCGCAGCGAACCTAGCTTCGATACCTAACTTTTTAAACGCCACCTTAAACTGGTTGTAGGTACCTCCATATAAATTTGGGCTACTTACAAAGTTATCTCCGGCATTTAAAATATTATTCAGTGCAATAAACTGGGCGGCTTGACCAGAGGCAACGGCTAAAGCTGCCACTCCACCTTCCAGGGCGGCCACTCTTTTTTCAAAAACATCAGTAGTTGGATTCATCAATCTGGTATAGATATTACCAAATTCGCGCAGAGCAAACAAATTTGCGCCATGCTCTGAATCTTTAAATGTATAAGAAGTGGTCTGATAAAGCGGAACTGCTCTGGACCTTGTTACAGGGTCAACTTCTTGACCAGCATGTAACTGCAACGTTTCAAAATGAAAATCTTGTGCCATGATATAAATTTAAAAATGAGAAATGAGTATAATTAGTGCATAATGCCGTAGGGATTAAGCTCTACAACAGCTTCCAGAAATTTCCGTACAATAAAAAAAGGAAATAGGAATGGCTGTTAGTTGAAACAACAACAGCAACAACAACTGTTTTGAGCACAGTTGTTTGTAATAAAAATAGAGATAAGAAGAACTACTCCCGAGGATGATAAAAGATGCAATAAGTTGGCGTTCATAGACACACAGATTTTATAGTTCCAAAATAAATTGGCGGGATTTGGCACCGTTGCATGATAGTCATTCATGGTTGCCAGAGGTTCTGTGAGCCCGATCTCTCCCCTCTTCTGTATAAAATCACATCGGTTAAGTAGTGATTGAAACACAAAATTAAAATTAACTTTGAAAAAAGACAAGTTAAATCGAAAAAAGTATGAAATATTTTTCATTTTTGACCGTGTTTTGAATTCTTATTACAACCATATCCGAATGAATTTAACCCTTTCGCGCTTATCTGCGCCATATCATTTTGCCATAAAAAATGCGTCGGGAAATACGGTGGAAACCGATGCATCCACTGATATTGGTGGAGGCGATGCCGCTTTAAGACCTATGGAATTATTGTTGGCAGGACTTTCTTCCTGCAGCAGTATTGATGTTGTTTTATTACTTCAAAAAATGCGGCAACCTCTCACTGATATTCGCGTTGATATCCAAGCAGAGCGGCGCCAAAATCAAACCCCTTCGTTATTTGAAAAAATACATCTTCATTTTGTTCTTTATGGTGCGTTAGACCATGAAAAGGCCCAAAAAGCCATTGATATGTCTATCGATAAATATTGTTCCGTGGCAAAGATTCTGGAGAAAACGTGCACTATTACCTGGGATTTTGAAATTCTAGCGGCATGAAACCTGAACATTTTGAATCTATAGCCATTCGGGAACAAATGGAGCGAACTGCTTACAGAGAACACAGCACGCCCCTGTTTTTGACCTCCAGTTTCACTTTTCCTTCTCCGGAATTGATGGCAGATACCTTTCAAGGAGGAGGGGACGGACTTATTTATTCGCGGTATAACAATCCAAATACCGACGAATTCATTAACAAAGTTTGCCTGCTCGAAGGCGTTGAAGACGGTTTTGCCACCGCCTCTGGCATGTCGGCCGTATTTGCCAGTATTGCCCCTTTTGTATCTCAAGGTGACCACATTCTGGCTTCCAGGGCACTATTTGGTTCTACTTTGCAAATATTGGGTCAGATATTGTCAAAATGGGGTGTTACTTTTACCTTAACAGACCCGACGAATCCAAAGGACTGGGAAGAAAAAGTGAAACCTAATACCCGTATGTTTTTATTGGAATCTCCCTCTAATCCAGGATTAGCGCTGGTAGATTTAACGGCAGCCGGTGCTTTTTGTAAAAAAAATAATATCCTTTTCAATATAGATAATTGTTTCGCCACCCCTTATTTGCAGAATCCAGCGAAATTTGGAGCAGATCTGATCGTTCATTCTGCCACTAAATGGATGGACGGGCAAGGTCGCGTATTGGGTGGAATTGTGGTTGGTAATCCTGAATTGATAGAGAAAGTACGCTTTTTTTGCAGACATACTGGTCCGGCTATGCCTCCTTTTAATGCCTGGATACTAAGTAAAAGTTTAGAAACACTGGCTGTTAGAATGGATAGACACTGCCAAAATGCCCATCAAATCGCGCAATTTTTATTAGAAAGGAGTGAAATAAATCAGGTAATCTATCCTTTTTTACCTTCCCACCCACAATACGAATTAGCTAAAAAACAAATGAAATGGGGAGGCGGTATAGTGAGTTTTGAAGTTAAAGGGGGGCTAAAAGCGGCCATGTCCCTTTTAGGTGAACTAAAGTTTTGCTCTCTTTCCTCCAATTTAGGAGATACCAGAACCATACTCACCCACCCTGCCTCAACCACTCATTCCAGACTCAGCCCTGATGAAAAAAAAGCGGTTGGCATTACCGAAGGGCTCATTAGAATATCTGTTGGATTAGAACATATTGATGATATAAAAGCAGATTTAGCGCAGGCCATGGAAAAAATATAGGTAAAATGAAACCTGTCAGACAAATCTTTGTTTTATTACCTTTGTGGGATGATTAGCTTATAACATGCAAGAAAGTAAACCTATCATACGTCAGGCGGAAGCTCTAATACCCACGCCTTGGGGTAATTATAATTTGTTGGCTTATGCCAGTCACCCTGACGAATGGATGCCACATCTCGCTTTGGTTCATGAAAACATTGATTTCAACCAACCCGTTTTAATCCGTATCCATTCCGAGTGCATCACGGGAGATTTATTTAGTTCAAAACGTTGTGACTGTGGAGAACAGCTTTTATCGGCAATGGATAAAATATCCGACGAAAATGGAATCCTTATCTACTTGAGACAGGAAGGGAGGGGTATTGGTATTATCAACAAATTAAAAGCCTATCAATTACAAGATTTAGGTTTAGACACCGTGGAGGCTAATCTTCATTTGGGATTATCTATTGATGCCAGAGATTTTACCATTGCTTTGGCATTATTGAGTGATATTGGGGTAAAAAAGGTTAAATTGTTAACAAATAATCCAGATAAAATAGAAATATTCAACGAAAGTGCCATCGAATTGGTGGAAAGAGTTCCATTGGTTATTGTTCCTCAAGAAGAAAACAAGGATTATTTGAGGGTTAAAAAAGAAAGAATGGGTCACATCTTAAAGTTTTGATATAACAAGGGAAGATTATCCTTACCCTATAATTTTACCATATAAACAAATTATCTATGAAAACAGGCAGCCTTTTTATTTTAGTTGTTGGATTCAGCATACTATCCATAACTAACACGGTAGCACAAAATTACAAAACAGCCGTTGGTGCGAGAATTGGATATCCACTTACTTTATCGGGGAAATATTTTATCAATGAATCTATTGCACTGGAAGGTAACTTAGGATTAAGAGCCTTTTCCGAATATTCCTGGATTGCCTTGAGTGCTGCTGGCTTAAAGCATAAACCATTAGATGTTATAGATGGCCTAAACTGGTATTACGGCGCCGGGCTCTCCGTCTATTTTTGGCGTTTTGAAACGATATCTACCTTTTCCTCCTCCTCTTTAGGGCTTCAAGGCTATGTAGGATTAGATTACACGTTCAAAAAGACTCCTATTAATATTACCCTCGACTGGACACCTACCTTTTTTATTAATGGCTACACGTCAGGTTTAGGTACCAGATTTGGTGGTTTAGGTATTCGTTACACCTTAAATTAAATCAAATATTATGATAAATGAATGACCTGATAATGAGGTCATTCATTTATTCAATCCCTATTCTTTATGCCTCATTTATATCCATTAACTCGGGGATATTTCTTTGAACCCAAATACGGGCTTCTTTATAATCTTTAAATAAACAAAGAGGCACATCATTTTTAAAATCATCCATAGCCTTTACCAGTTTATCCTTGCTCCTAAGAAATGGAATATCTCTGATAAGAATTGCTTTTACCCTGTTAGGATATTCTTTAGCCAGTTTTTGGTACAGAAAAAAGTCCTTTTCCCCACTATCACCAACGAGAACAAAAGGAATGGTAGGAAAAAAAGACATTACATGTTTTATCCAGGCCAGTTTAGATTTAAATCTTTGAGAAGCGCCCTTATCGAGGGTTGAGAGGCCAAAATCTTTTAGCATAATAGGACCTTTAGGAAAATGGCATCTATCTAACCAGGTCAGCACGAAATCGTATAAAGTACGAGGTGTGCTGGAAATATAAAACACAAAAGTTTGCCAATCAGCCTGATCTTTTAATTGAGTAAGACGTTGAAAAAAAGCGGGTGCTCCGGGTATCCCTCTTCGCTGTTCCAAATTTTTTAAAAAGGTATTGTAGAGGACTTTCCAATAAAACAGCGATTTAACACCGGTTAGCAACAAAGTATCATCTATATCACTGATGACAATAAATTTTTGTTTATTAGAAATGAACAAAATTTCCCCGGTCAGCGTCGATTGTTCAATATAAAAATCACTCGTTGGTTTGATCTCAACCGCCACATTCAACCAACAGGAACAGGAAGGATAAAATGTCGAGGGCCAATTTATTTCCAGGGTAAAATAACCCGAAGAATTTGAGGTAGTTAAAAAAGTGTGGTTCAACAAAGATATTTCACAAGGAATATCGGGAATTCTTGTATTAAAAATTCTCTTTATTGTATCTAATAGATGCTCCAAAGGAGAAGCCTCCGGATTATTTTTAATGTGTCTGTATCTTGAAATTCTTCCTTGAATAAAAAGCTTATCTTGAGACGCGTACCCTCTAAAGGTAGTTCCATAAATCATTTTATTTTTATAACCAGCGAATAAACGCCAACAAAATAGGCGGAAGCTGGTTACATAATAACTGAATTTTGCAAGAAAGAAGGTTTTGTTTGGTTTACTCAAAGGTAAAATGATTTATCAGGGAAATATTTTACAAATATCTAATCTTCATTCAAAAATAGAGTTTAATTAATTATTTTATACTAAATTACGGCAGAGATTCTGAATTATTATATGGCTATTTTATTGTATCAAGGAAATAACGGGCAAAAACAAGCGGAGGAAGGACCCTTCAGCACCATAGATAATTTAATTTCAAGGATGTACCAAGTCATTTCCAGTGAGTCGGCTGAAAGCAGAAACTGGGATGTATTCAGAAAACTTTTTCGTTCTGAGGCCAGGATTAATGCCCTGGGGAAAGACCAACGAGGTGAGGAAAGATTTATTTCTCTTACGGTAGAAGATTATATAAGAGGCGCGGAGGCAAGTTTTCAGAAACAGCGTCTTAACGAGCAAGAAATTGGAAGGATTGTCGAACAATACGGAGACATGGTACATGTTTTTAGCTCGTATGAAACAAAAGATGCAACCAACGAAAGAGTTTTACAGCGCGGTATTAATAGTATTCAACTTATATACAGAGAAGAAAGATATTGGATCGTTTCCTTGTTATTCAACCCGGAAACAAAAGACAATCCAATAACTGACAGGCATTTATTTCCAAAGGAAGTAGCAAAGCCAGTAAAAACAAGAAAGCCTATTTATCAAAAATAGCATCGACATAATCCCGTTTTCTAAAAACTTGTAATTGATGCATTCCTTCGCCTACGCCAATAAACCGGATGGGGATTTTAAATTGGTCAGAAATACCAATAGCTACCCCCCCTTTTGCCGTACCGTCGAGTTTAGTTAGAATGAGACCGGAAACATCGGTTGCCTCTGTAAAATGTTTAGCTTGTTCGAAAGCATTTTGCCCCGTAGTAGCATCAAGAACGAGAATAACCTCATTGGGAGCTGTAGCTAACTTTTTAGTTACAGACCGTTTAATTTTAGAAAGTTCGTTCATCAGATTGACCTTCGTGTGTAATCTGCCTGCGGTGTCAATAATAGCAATATCACAATTATTTTCTATGGCATACTGGACAGTTTCGTAAGCTACGGCGGCGGGATCAGCATTCATACCCTTTCCATAAAAATGACAGGAGACCCTTTCCGACCATATTTTTAGCTGATCGACAGCAGCAGCTCTAAAAGTATCAGCGGCACCTAAGACCACATTGAAACCTGCCTCTTTAAACTGGAAGGCCAACTTACCAATAGACGTAGTTTTACCCACGCCATTTACGCCAACTACGAGAATAACGTAAGGCTTAACTTCTTTTGGAAGAGCGAAGAAATCGACATCTGTTGTATTATTTTCAGCGAGCAGAGCCACCATTTCACCTCTCAACATCTCATTTAGCTCACTGGCATTGATATATTTTGAGGTGGAGACCTTTTGTTGAACTCTTTGAATAATTTTATTTGTTGTTTCGAGACCTACATCCGAGGACATAAGAATAGCTTCTAACTCATCGAGGAAATCGTCATCTACAGAAGACTTGCCGACAACAAGCCGGGAAAGACGACCGAGCAGAGATTCTCTTGTTTTTTCCAGACCTTTGTTAAGGTCTTCCTTTTCCTTTTTCCCAAAAAACCTATTTAGAATAGACATCTGAACAAAATTATATCAAATGAAACAAAAGGGGACTTTTCTTCAATAAAGAAAAGTCCCCTTTAAAAAATGATTCCTAAAAAGATTATTTCTGTTTAGCCAGAAACTCGTCCTTTTTATCTTTGTGAACCATTGATTCTTTATAGCTGTAATTGCCAGTCTTAGGGTCTTTCACACTAACGACGATTTTAACATAATCACGACCGGAACCTACGTTTGCGGCACGTTGAGCAACCCTGGCGTTTTTAGAAACTTTTGCCATGACAGGATGATTTTAAAAATCCAAAAATTATTTAATTTCTCTGTGAACAGTTACTCTTTTTAGAATAGAATTATATTTCTTTAACTCTAATCTATCAGGCGTATTCTTTCTGTTCTTTTGGGTCACATATCTTGATGTACCCGGAAGACCTGATTTTTTGTGTTCGGTACACTCCAAAATAATTTGGATACGATTACCTTTACTTTTCTTTGCCATGATGGTTAATTATAAAGACCTAGAGAGTTACCCCTGTGTCAAATCCTTTTTTAGCACACATCTGAAGATATAGATGAATACCGTATTTATCAATATTACGTAATGCAGAAGTGCAAATACGTAATGTAACCCATTCACCCGTTTCTGGTATAAAGAAACGTTTTTTCTTTAGGTTAGGAAGGAAACGACGCTTAGTCTTCCTATTTGAGTGCGATACATTGTTGCCGACGATTGGTCTCTTACCTGTCAGCTGACAAACTTTTGACATAATTGCATTTATTTAAAGCTCTGCAAAAAGGGGTGACTCCGTCAAGACTCGAACTTGAAACCTTCTGATCCGTAGTCAGATGCTCTATCCAATTAAGCTACGGAGCCTTGCCATTTGCTTTAGCGGTTGCAAATATAAACCGTTTTTTTATTTTCTAAAAGAAAAATACAAATTTAGGTAATAAAATATTCGTAGAAAAGTTTTTACTGTCCCTGAACAATAAAAGTAGCCTGCTGAATATTAAAAACACCTGGAGAGAAAACCCAGTAGTTACCTGGTTTCCAACCATTTGTCATCACTCTGGCCCTATTTACTCCCTCTGGCATGAAAATCTGCTTTACCTGTTGTCCCATGGCATTGTAGATGGATAAAAGACTAGTTTCATTTTCAGGCTTCGCTATTTCTACATATATTTCGTCTATGCTCGGATTAGGGTAAACCAGTAACTTGCCTGTTGGCATTTCTGGCTTCTTCTCCGGATAGATTTCCAATAACTTCAACATACTGCTAAATACATTAAGCCTGCCTCCCGTGGAGGTTAAAGATACAAGAGAAGGCACCTTATCTACATTATTTAGCAATAAATTTCTAATTTTCATAGCAGTTTGTGCCGGAAAGGCCATAGCTTCTTCAGCGAGTTTCTGACGGGGAATACTATAAAGAAGCGCTATAGCCCCTGCGAGGTGAGGCGCTGCGGCAGAATTCCCATGAAAAACACCGTATTCATTGTTATTCCTGGTAGAAAAAGAATTCTGTCCCGGTGCGCCCATATCTATGGAAACGGCACCAAAAGCAGATCCGGCATATCGCTCATCTTTTGGATTAGTATTCAGAACGGTCATTAAATAGTCGCTTTTACAGGTAGTAGGCATGTCCCCCACTTCATCTACATTCCAGGGATTATTTGCCGCTCCGGCCGCCGATAAAATACCTGCCGTACCAAGACGGTCATACATTTCACCCCATAAAGGCTGATCCACGCATTTTATTTTATTAACGCCAAATGAGGCATTCGTTGTAACCACAAAAGCACCTTGCTTCCCTTTGGTTCTGTTATACCGTTCCCTTTGCTCTATAATGTAGTCATAAGCGGCAATAATATCGCTTACCAACCGAGTTTCAAAAACCATCAATTTAACGTGCCAGTTCATCCCAGAAATTCCCTTACCATTGTTTCCCTTTGCACCAATAATACCCGCTACAGAGCTCCCGTGATTATCAGCAACATGCATTGCACTTTGATGTATGAAATTCCAACCTGAGACATCATCGATATAGCCATTTTGGTCATTATCAATTTTATCACCAGGTTTTTCCCCTTTGTTTATCCAGATATTCCCCTTCAAATCTTCATGATTAATATCGAAACCAGTATCGAGAATAGCCACCACAATGGTATCACCTAAAGCGGAAACGCCCCCTTTGGTTATTTCCCACACTTTCTCTGTTCCAATACTAAACAGACCCCATTGTGACGCTAAATTTGGATCATCCGGCATATCTCCTCTTGACTCAACGGAGATATCAAAACAGGCATATTCAACTTGAGGATCTTTTTTAATTTCCTCTAACAGATTAATAGCATTCACCGTTAGCGTATCATAACCAATCAAGTTGATATTAGCCGCTTTACTCAATTTTTTTTCTAACCAAATACCTCCCCCATCTCTGGAGTAAGTTTGAAATCCTACCATGAAATTTTCCGGAACTACTTGTGGTTTGAATTTAACCAGTAGTTGCCCAAGGGTGACGGTCGATTCCTTTTGCGCTAAAATGGTAAGCGCCGGAAGCATTAATAAAGTTAGGAGGTAGATTTTAATTTTCATGAGTTTCATTTTACCTGAATGCATGAAACGGTTTATTCCGTTCACGTTTTGGGTAAAGCAAATCATAAGCCAAATTTAAAATGAAAAGCATTGGTAACCGCTGAAATTCAATACATTATAGTAAAATAATTTATAATATGTTCTCGTTAAATATTGACTTTATATTTTTTATACGTACTATTTTTATTTAATGTGTTTTAAAAAATAAATCATATTTTTATTTTTAATAATTGAAAAATAGGTTATATAAAATCCCCATTATGTCCCTTGCGGCAAAAATTTTTCAATATACCATTATGCCCCTGGCGGCAAAAATTTTTCAATATACCATTATGCCCCTGGCGGCACCGTCCTATAGACATGCGACCCCTCTGGGGTCGAAAGAATACTGCGCCTGATCTCTGCGTCTCCCGCGTCAAAACACCCAACGCTCGAAACACTGCGAAACACTGCGCCTGAACTCTGCGTACACCGCGTCAAAACACCCAACGCTCGAATGATACCCCTGGCGGAACCATTTCCCCAATATAAAAATAACAAAAAAAAAGGAGGCTCTCTTGTTAGACAGCCTCCTTTTTTAAAAGGTGTTTTATCCTAATTAATTACCAGCAGGAGCAGGCATATCTGTATCACCAGGTTTTGCTACTTGAAATTCAACGCGACGATTCATGAAGCTGCTATTGGCCTCCACGATATTATCATCTTTACCTTTATAATTTAGTACAAATCGATCACGAGAGATGCCTTGTTTATTCACAAAATAATCAATAGCGGCGTTTGCCCGCTGGAAAGAAAGCTTTTGGTTAATATCTTCCCCGCCCGTCTTATCTGTATAGCCTATAACTAACAACTTCATACCTCTATTTGATTTCATCATTCTGGCTATAGAAGATAGATTTCCAACATCTGAATTACGGATATTGCTACTCGACATTTCGAAATGAATCATAGGTAGAAACCATTCTACAACGGCACCGCCACCGTAGGATCCTCCCCCAGTTGCCTCGCGCTGTTGAAATGCTTGTTCCACAATTTCTTTAACTCTGGCTTCAGTTACTCCACTGCCACCTGGACGAGGATTCATCCCTCCGCCTGTTGAACCTGGACCACCTGTAGTGTTATCCCCATTAACAATTACACCATCTGCATCTACTTGTTCCCCTTCTAACGGAGCATAAAAAGGTTGCTTGTCCAAATAATCAGCTACACCATCCTTGTCACTGTCCAGGGTACGACCACGTGTATCAACCAGAGCATTAGGTGGTGTGTTCAATTCCATATCAAATTCATCTAAAACGCCATCCTTATCTGTATCTTGAATTGGAATTTTTCCCCCTGTTCCTATATTTGTCTTAATACCTTCAATTTCTCTGATTACATTTTTTAACGGGCTATTCCAAAAAGCAGGAGAATCACCTGTCTTATTCCCAATAATATAATTTAAGCTAAGATTGGTAAATCCAATATAGTCATTATAATCTGTCTGAGAGGCGGTAGGATTTTCTAAACCATTATCCCATCCATCCATAAGATCTCTTCGGTCGCCCATAGCCATCATTGTTTGATGTTCCAAGCCGATGCTAAGATTTGGAGACACTCTGTAAGCAAGATTAAGACCTACACCCGCATGAAAAGGGTTATTAGAAAAATCAAATTTTTTCGTAGTGGTTTCAGCTTCTGTTGGTCTGGATATGATTGTTCCGTACCTGGCAACGGTAGATGAATTCGCACCTCCACCGATCATTAAATTTATAGCTAGTTTTTTTTCCTTATCTGCAGAAGCCAAAGAATTTAGATTGATTAAACCCCACACAGAGCCTGACATCCAGGTAGAGGTAAATCCACGAAGCGAAGGATTTAATCCATCGGAATTACCCGCCGCTTTTCCATAAAGGAATTCTGCACGCAGGGAAAAAATATTATCTAAGGCAAACCTAAGGCTACCTGCAAAACCATAATTTGAAAATCCACCAACTGAATCAGGAGAACCCCTTTTAATTTCACCTAAAATCTGAAAGAGACCACCTCTTAAGCCAACTTCGAAGCCAGAACCGGGAGAATATCCTGCAGGTTTATCTGCTTCGGGTTCTTCTGTTTCAGGCGTTTCTGCTTCCATTTCCGGTGCAACCTCCTCATTTTTCACTTTTGGAGGTTTGGCAGCTTTCTTTTCCTTCTTTGGTTTGTCTTTACCTTTTGTCGGTTGCTCCCAAGGCATTGTTTCGTCTTCAGTAGTCTGGCTATTTGCAACAAAACTAGTTACTAAAAGGACAAGTAACGAATAAAATATTTTCTTTAACATGCTCCGAAAATTAAAAATGTGGTTCTAAATGTAGAATCTGGGAGATTTACTTTCATGTTAGACACTTGATTTACACATGAAAATTAATTCAAATTTATAAATAATTTGGTTAATATAATACTATCTACCTTTTTTTCTAAAAAAACACCCATATAATTCATTATTAATCGCATCGAATATATGATTAATTAAGGTTAAAAAGAAGTTGTTAATCATAGATAATCAACAAGATAACAGCCAACAAATATAACGAGTGGTCTCGACAGGAATCGAACCTGTATCTCGGGTTCCGGAGACCCACGTAGTATCCATTCTACTACGAGACCTTAATTATTTTGCAAATATATTTTATTTTATCTATTTCCCGTGGATTCCCGACATATTAATGACGGTAAAAATAAAATAGCGGCATTTTTAGTCCTTTGGTAGAGTTATTTGGCACTTTGATTTAAAAAAATTTGGTTATTAGAATAAATATACTTGCTTTGTGTCATAAAATAAGTTAAACCAATACTATGTCAACAAACTTAAAATTAGGCCTGTTTTGTCTCACTCTGGGACTTCTATTTTGTGGAAATCTTTCAGCTCAAAATATAGGTAAATTAACCGGAGTGGTTTCTGACTCAACGGGGGGGGCGCTAAGCTCCGCTACCGTGATGTTACTTAAAAAAACAGATTCGACGCTCGTTGAATTCGCCCTCTCTGAAAATGATGGTCGCTTTAAATTTGAAAAAATTAGCTTGGGCGATTTCTTGCTAAATATCACTTATTTGGGTTATACATCGTATTACACTTCGGTCTCATTTTCCGCAACGAACCCTTCGGTAGATTTAGGTAAAGTGTCCTTAGAGTCGCAAAGCACTCTGCTAAATGAAATTACGGTGGAAGGGGAAAGGAACCCTATGACTATTAAAAAGGATACGGTGGAATATAATTCTGCCGCTTTTCAGGTCCAACCCAATGCTAATGTGGAGGAATTATTGAAGAAATTACCCGGCGTGCAGGTTGATAGATCGGGAAATGTGCAAGCTCAGGGTGAAACCGTAAATAGGATTTTAGTGGATGGCAAAGAATTTTTCGGGCGTGATCCTAAAATGGCTACTAAAAACTTACCCGCCAGTGCCATTGATAAAATTCAGGTTTTTGATAAAAAATCGGACCAGTCTGAGTTCACTGGTGTCGATGACGGACAAAGGGAAAAAACCATTAATCTTACGCTAAAAGAAGATAGCCGCAAAGGTAGTTTTGGTAATGTAAACGGAGGTGTTGGATCCGAAGGCAGATTTCAAGGTAAAGCAAGTCTCAATAAATTTGGTTCCAAGGAAAAGATTTCTTTTATCGGTATGGCTAATAATATCAATAATCAGGGCTTCTCTTTTGAAGAATATGTCGGATTTACCGGCGGTATGTCCCGAGGTGGTGGCGTTCAAATCGATGGAGATAGTCCCATAAATAATGGAAATAATACTGGGTTTACCAATACCTATTCAGGAGGCTTAAATTATACGAATACCTTAAGTGAAAAAACAGAATTGAACGGTAGTTATTTCTATTCCTTATTGGATAAGCAAACTGATAGAACGCTTTTCAGAGAAAATTTCCTTGCCGACAGAACCTTTTTCAATACAGAAGATAGTAAACAGAATAGCCAAAATCAAAGTCACAGACTCAATGTGGTTTTAGATCATAAACTCGATTCTTTCCAATCTATTAAATTAACTTCCCGTGTCACTTTCAGAGGTAGTAATACGCTTTACGAAGGTGAAACAGAAACGCTTAATGCCGATTATTCGCCATCTAACAGTAATATTCGCACAAATACCAGCGAAGGTAGTGCCAGTCAGGTAACTAACGATTTATTGTATAGAAGAAAATTATCAAAACCTGGAAGAAGCTATTCTGCCAATTTTTCATTCAATCTGAATAATGATGGCAATTTTGGTGAGAATTTATCGGAAAATACCTTTTTTAAGGCAGGAAAAAGTAGAATTGATACTATAAAGCAAAGATTTACCCAGGATAATGAACGGATTTCTTACGGGGTTAGGCTTTCCTACACAGAACCTTTATTTAAAAAGCAATACCTGGAAATGAATTATGATTATCGTCATAATGATAATAATCAATTTCGAGAAGTGTATGATCTGGCCTTTGGTCTTAATCCTTTCGAAAAATTTAATTCCCAACTCAGCAATAAATACACGACCGATTACAATTATCACAGAGGTGGTGGAAACTACCGATTTTCTGGCGAGAAATTTAATCTCACCGCCGGAGCCAGTGTACAATATTCTTTGTTAACCGGCGAACTTATCCTTACTGAACAAAACATTGAAAAGAAATATACCAATATTTTACCGGCGGTAAGAATGCGTTGGGAAGTAGGAAAGGGTAAAAATTTATCCGCCGACTACTCTACCAACGTTAGAGAACCCTCTTTGACTCAACTTCAACCATTAGTTGACAATAGCAATCCTTTGAATATATATGTAGGTAATCCAGATTTGAGACCTGAATATAGCCACAACATGGGCGTAAGATTCTTTAGTTTCAACCAGTTTTCAATGACCAATCTTTTTATATTTTCGAACATAGGTTACACGCAAAATAAAATCAGGAATACGCAGATTATCGATGATCGCTATATAACCACTACCCGCCCGGAAAACGTAGCCAACGACTTAAATATATCGACCCGCGCCAATTTTGGCACGCGTATTAAGCCCTTGAAATTAAGAATCAACAGTAATGCAGGAATCAATAGAAACAAAGGATTGACCTACATTAATGGAGAGCTGAGCAGTACCCTTTCTACCAGTATGTCTGGAGGAATATCCATAGAAAATCAGAAGAAGGATTTATTTGACTGGCAAATTGGAATGGATTGGAGTAATTCAAACACCTCCTATTCTATAGCTACTCAAAACGCGAGATCGTTTAGCGTGAAGACCTACACAGCCAATATAAATGTTCCTTTATTCAAAAAAGCCATTAATCTTTCTACCAATTTAGATTATGAGATTTACTCAGGATTGAGCGCAGGATTCAATCAGGCCATTCCAATCTGGAATTCAGGACTTTCTGTATTCGTTTTGAAAGATAAACGCGGTGAATTAAAACTTGCGGCTATTGACATGTTGAATAAAAATACGGGCATCAGTCGTACCGCTGACTTTAATTATACGTCAGATGAACAAATCAGATCTTTAGGAAGGTATTTCATGTTGAGCTTCACATACACATTAAAAGGCATGGGAGGAAATCAAATGGGCATGCCTCCGGGAGGAATGCGTATATTTATGAGGTAAATATAAATCATCAAACAAAAAAAGCGTGCGAAATGGTTGTTTCGCACGCTTTTTTTATGGGAAATAGGAATAACTAAATCAATCAAAATTTAATTACGAGGAGCGCCCATTCTTATTTGGAAGCCACCTTGACCATTAGCACCCATTTCTTTCATTCTTTCCGCCACAATCGCATTGTATTCTTTACGGGTAACCAATTTACCCTTATCAGGCTCTACAATTCCAGCCGATAATGCAGGATCCAGGGTAATTTCCTTTGCAATCAAGGTTTGAGCACCTTCATTAATATCGACCATAATAACCAGTCCAGGAAGGCCAGCAAAAGTTTGTGGGCCTGCACTAATTGGAATCGTTGGCGTGAAATAAGCTTTTATACGACGTTCTCTGCCCATCAAAGAATCTTGATAGGAAGCGCCAATGGCCAGATAACCATTAATCATTTTCTGTTCTCCGGTAATTTTCCAGGCCATTTTTTCCGTTTCATCAGATATTAGAAAGGTCTTATCCATGAAATCAGTCTGTTCAATAGAGCGTTTTTCCTTTAAATTTCTAAACACGACATTAGCAGAACGACGCATCATAAATCTCCTCATCATTCCCTCTTGCTCTGTAGCTGCAGGAGGAGCTTCAGGTTGCTTCTCTGCATTCTTACAAAGAGACATGGTTTCATTAAAAAGCAATTCCAAATTTGACACCTGGAATTCCGGTACAAATTTTTTCATTTCCTCAGCTCTTTCAGGTGGTAAATTACGATGAATATTAACCGTTACTTCATATAATATTCTTCCTCCCTTACCTTGTGCACCGAGCATTACAAACGAAAATAATCCTAATGAAAGGAAAATCATTTTATACATTTTCATAATATAGAAAATTTATTTGTTAAAAAAGTACGCTATTATACAATTAATAACGGTTAACCCATAAAATATTCTATCAAACCTGTTAAATAATCTATGACTTTTAAAAATTATAGTTAATTTCATTTTTTTTAAATATTAGTAGAATCAAACGTAACAAAAATTTTAACATGGGACAAAAAAGTGAAGAACATCAGATTGGTTTTGGGCCTACCATAGCTCTGGTCATGGGAAATATGATAGGTTCAGGGGTGTTTTTTCTACCCGCCTCCCTCGCTGCTTACGGCAGTATTAGCATGTTTGGCTGGGCGCTATCTGCCCTTGGAGCCATTGGATTAGCCCTTGTTTTTGCCGCTCTTAGTAAAAAATATCCCGGGACAACTGGTGGTCCTTACGTTTATACCAGAGAAGGTTTTGGTCATTTTGCTGCCTTTTGGGTCGCTTGGGGTTATTGGATTTCTGTTTGGTGCACCAATGCTGCCATTGTCGTTGCTTTAATTGGTTATTTAAGTCATTTCTTTCCCACCATCGGAGAACAGCCCGTTGCGGCTATTTCAGCAGGACTTAGTGTCATTTGGTTTTTAACCTGGGTAAATACCCGGGGCATTAAAACGGCAGGAACGGTACAGTTAGTCACCACTATTCTAAAGTTGACGCCCCTACTCATGGTTTCCATAGTAGGCGTTTTCTATGTTAATATGGATTATTTTACCCCTTTGGTTCGAGGAGAAAACACTATTGGCGGGGCTTTGGCCGCAACGACTACGTTAACGCTTTTCGCATTCCTTGGACTTGAATGCGCTACCATACCTGCTGCAAATGTAAAGAATCCAGAAAAAACAATACCCCGAGCTACTATCTGGGGTACTTTATTAACTGCTTTCGTTTATATGCTTGGAAGTTTTGCTGTTATGGGAATCATTCCTCCCGATGAATTAATGCAGTCAAAAGCACCATTTGCCGATGCCGCCACTAAAATATGGGGACCCTGGGCAGGAAATTTCGTCGCAGCAGGCGTTCTCATATCTACTTTTGGTGCATTAAATGGCTGGATTCTGATACAAGGTCAAATTCCTTTAGCTGCCGCAAATGATAAGGTTTTTCCAGCCATTTTTGGAAAACAAAATAGTAAAGCTACACCAGCAGTTGGTATCGTATTGTCCAGTGTATTGATTTCTATTTTAATGTTAATGAATTATACCAAGGGCTTGGTGAAAGCCTTTGAATTTATGATATTATTGACAACAATCTGTGTATTAATTCCTTATATTTTTTCATCCGCAACCTACGCACTAACTATTTCTTTTAAAAAGAACCCTCGCTGGCTTATTCAATTATCTATTGCTTTAGTTGCCTTCATTTACTCTATGTATGCAGTTATTGGAGCAGGTTATGAGTATGTTTACTGGGGATTTATCCTCCTTCTTTTAGGCATTCCCATCTATATCTGGCTTATTAAAAGTAATCCTTCGCAACCTTTGAAATGAGAGAGACCTGTCATAGTGAATATGGTAAATTAAAATCCATCCTATTGCATTCGGCAAAAAATAGTTTTGTCAGTGACGCTAATATTCAGGAGCAATGGCAAATGCTTAATTATCTGTTTGCGCCGGACTATCCCCTGGCGTTGAAAGAATATGATTATTTCCAAGGCTTACTGGAACAAACAGGTGCCACTATTTTTACCTTGCCCACCTCAGAAAAAACCAATATCGATGCCATTTATTGTCGGGATACCTCGTTGGCTACCGATTATGGTTTAATCATTGGAAATATGGGCAAAGCGGCAAGGAAAAATGAGAATATCGAGGTTGCTTTGGCCGCTAAATCCCTTGGATTGGATATTTTGGGTGAAATCAAACACCCGGGTACCCTGGAAGGTGGCGATGTCGCCTGGATAGACGAGAAAACGCTGGCCGTGGGACATTCCTACAGGACCAATGAAGAGGGCATCAGGCAATTAAAAGAATTTTTGAATCCTAAAGGCATTGAGGTATTGGTTTTTTCTCTTCCTCATTATAAGGGTCAGGACGATGTTTTTCACCTGATGTCCATATTTAGCCCGGTAAATAAATTCGTCGCAGTCGTTTATTCTCCCCTCATGCCCATTTCACTGAGAAATACCCTTTTGGAACGTGGATTTAACCTGGTGGAGGTCCCTGATAAGGAATGGGATAGCATGGGTTGTAACGTTTTAGCTATCGCACCTGGCAAATGTTTGCTGGTGCAGGGAAATCCAATTACAAAAGAAAGGCTGGAAAAAGCGGGTTGTGAGGTTATTGCCTTCCCCGGAAAAGCTATTTGTTTGCCCGGAGGAGGTGGACCAACTTGTCTAACACGACCATTAATCAGAGAAATTTAAAGAACGCCAAATCCTATGAAAACAACCTTTACTTTTAACATAGCCTTATTATTTATTTGGATATCCACTACCCTGTTCTTCAGCGGTTGCGCTAGTATACAAAACCGCGGAAAATCATCATCGTGGCATTCTTTATTTAACGGCAAAGATATAAATGACTGGACGGTAAAAATTCATCATCACGAAGTAGGTGATAATTATGGGAAAACCTTTCGGGTGGAAGACAAGATGATTCGGGTAATATACGACCAATATGATACCTTTAACAACCGGTATGGTCACCTTTATCATAATACCCCGTATTCACATTTTCATTTGAAAATGGAGTACCGGTTTGCGGAGCCCTGGCGAAAAGATGCCCCGGGATATACAGAATTAAATAGTGGCATTATGTTCCATTCCCAGGATCCACGGACTATGAGAAAGGAGCAAGATTGGCCTATTAGTGTAGAAATGCAGTTTTTAGCCCAACTGGCCGATGGGAAACCGCGACCTACCGGTAACATGTGTTCTCCTGGCACCGATGTAGTATTTAATGGAAAAATAGATCCCCGTCATTGCATCAATTCCACTTCCAAAACCTATCAAAAGGACGAATGGATAAAAGCGGAATTAATCGTTCGGGGCAGTGAAATGGTCACTCATATCATTAACGGAGATACCGTTTTGAGATATACTAAACCACAAATTGGCGGCGGCGTAGCCAATAATTACGATCCAGAAATAAAAATAGATGGTAAATTGCTGGACAGCGGGTTCATCGCGCTACAAAGTGAGGGACAACCCATTGATTTCCGCAATATAAGGATAAGGAGACTGGATAGGTAACTGTAAGAAGTAGGCGTATCCCCATTGGAATTTATACAAAAGTATCCATCTACAAATAACCATCATATACAAACCAAAGACGTTCTCCTTAATCCTCAAAATCCTGTAAATCCTGATTCAAAACCAGGTATTAAAGATAAATTTCATACAACCATCATTCTCAAACCAAAGACGTCATCTTTAATCCTCAAAATCATGTAAATCCTAATTCAAAACCGAGTGTCAGGTGGTAAAACTCATACAACCATCATGCTCAAAACAAAGACGTCATCTTTAATCCTAAAAATCATGTAAATCCTGATTCAAAACCAGGTGTCAGGCGGTAAAACTCATATAACCATCATGATCTAACCAAATTCGCTCTTTACAATCCGTGAAATCATGCAATCCTTAAAATCCGTGATTCAAAACCAGGTGTTAAGGGTAATTTTAACCCATAAAAGCATAACAAAAAGAGGCTATCTTTTATGACAGCCTCTTCTCGTTAAAACATTCAGTAAGAAATTTATATTAATCCTTTTTTTCCTCGTCCTCCTTTTTATCAGTTTCTTCCTCTTTCGCGGATTCTTCCTCTTTCTTATCTTTCCAAATCTCTTTTATCTCATCTATTTTGTCCTCGATACGATCTTCGACCACTTCAGCGACTGCTTTTACGGTATCTACCATATCGGTAATAGAATCACCTAAGATAGACGTTGCGGCATCGAACAGGGATTCCTTCTCCCCTTTTACCTTTTCGCGGGCTGCATTGGCTGCAGCAATTTCATTGGCAATTTTCTCCTGAGCAGCTTTTTTCGCATCCTCTTTAAGCATTTCGTCCGCCTTTCTCTTCTCTTTTTCCTGAAGTTGCTCCATTTTACGATCTAATTCCGTTTTGGTAGCATACATTTCGGTTAATTTCTCCTTTTTAGAGCGAACTCGCTCTTCAATCATCGCCACTTTTGCCTGTCTGATTTGCGCTTCGAGCTGACCGAAAGAAGTATTAACTTTTCCGTTCTGGAAATTTAATTCTTCGATATCGCGACCTACAGAACTCTCCATTTTATCGATAGCGGCCATCAAGCCCTCATATCTTTTTTGGATTCTAACCAAGGGATTATTATCGTCAGCAGTTTCTGGACCGAATCTTTTTTCCTTTAAAACTTTGAAGGTAGCGTCTAATTTATCCCAAATCTTATTCCTATGGTCTCTGTTTAATTTGACCTCTCTGATTTTTTTCTGAATATCTTTTAGTTCATCAAAAAGAGGTTGTAAACGAATACCTTCGCGAACTTTATTTTCAATATCACCTAATTTAGCTACGATGTCTTCGTAAAGGGTTTTTGAAGTACGATCAAATTCCTCGTCCAATTTACCTCTTAAATCCTTCAATTTACCGAATAACTCATTCGTTTCTTGTCTCAGATGTTCACTATGTTCTCTAAAAAGACTTTTATCGCGTGCCTGTTCCTGCACACGATCCCAAAAACTTTTCAGCTCATCCCACATATTTTTATCAAAATTCAGGGCACGCTCTACTTTATCTTTAAACTCATTTAATTCTGACTGATAAGAACGGAAGAGTCTGGAGGAAAGAATAGAAAAATTCCATTCTGCCTGCGCTCTGGTAACGAGATCCATTTTTTCAGCGGTAATACCTGCCGGCAAAATACTGCCTGTGACGGTTAATTCTACGAGTGTAGAAGTGAACCCCTCAGGAAAGTCAACCGTTTTGCCATCCCGCCAATCTTTAGTTAGCGTTTGGTTAAACTCCTCAGAGACCAAAGCTTCTGGAAAGGAAATGACATTAACTTTACCCTCTTCCGCTAATAATTCTAGAGCAAGAAGCAATTTCTCTGAATTTTCATTTTTACCCCAAAAAACAATTCTATTCTTCATGATGTGTACCAGTTTTCTGAATCTAAACTAAAGTGAGTATGAATAATGTTTAAAAATACAATAAGTTCATTAAAAATAACCATTCTGTAAGGTAAAAGGTTAAACCAAACTATTTTCGACAAGATACTCTGCGATTTGAATGGCATTAGTTGCTGCCCCTTTACGCAAATTATCGGCGGTAATCCACATATTCAAGGTATTAGGCGCTGAATCATCTCTTCTCAATCTACCAACAAAAACGCTGTCTTTACCCTTACTCCATAACGGCATGGGATATTGGAACGCTGCCGGATCGTCGGAAAGAAAAACGCCGGGTGCGTCGGCAAGCCATTGCCTTACTTCGGCGAGATCAAAATCTCTTTCAAAGGAAACATTCACCGATTCAGAATGACCCCCTAAAACAGGTACACGCACGGCAGTGGCAGTTACTTTGATGGTATCATCTCTCATGATTTTTTTCGTTTCCAGCACCAGTTTCATCTCCTCCTTCGTGTAGCCATTTTCCAAAAACACATCGCATTGAGGTATGCAATTTTCAAAAATAGGATAATGGTAAGCCATTTCCTCTGGTTTAGGAACAAATCCCTTTTTCTCTAACTGATATTGCTTTACCGCCTTCATACCTGTTCCCGTTATGGACTGATAAGTAGAAACGACAATTCTATTTATTTTAAGTTTTTTATGCAAGGGAGCCAATGCGACAACCATCTGAATAGTAGAACAATTTGGATTGGCTATAATCCGGTCATTGGGAGTAAGGCTATCCGCATTAATTTCAGGAACGATTAATTTATGGTCAGGATTCATTCTCCAGGCGGAAGAATTATCCACTACAATAGTACCCACCTCGGCAAATTTCGGCGCCCAAAGAAGAGAGGTATCTCCCCCGGCAGAAAAAATAGCTATATCTGGTTTTGCTGCAATAGCATCTTCCATAGATACAACGGGATATTCCACCCCCCGAAAAGTAACCTGTGTTCCTACCGATCTGGCGGACGCTACAGGGATAAATGTCGTCACAGGGAAATTTCTTTCTTGTAAAACTTCTAATACGACATTACCTACTAAACCAGTTACGCCAACGACTGCTAACTTCATGTGTTAATTTTTTATCATTTAAAAAAGGTAGGTTAGGGCAAATTGCTTTTTACGTAAAATGGGCTTGAAAGCTGTCCAAAAAGGAAAGACCTTGCGGCCATCTTAATTAGGGGACAAATATAAACGCATTCTTTTATATCATTAACAACTATAACATGAAAGTCCCATTTTTTTTATTTTTATTCAGTGTTCAGCTTTTAGCCGCTCAATCTATTCCATGGTCAGAAAAATTTGATAATCAATCTGTTCCATCTTATTTTGAAGGAAATATATCCAGATTTACTATTTTGAAAAATAGACTTTATTTGAATCATATTTCTCCCGCTCCACAAAATGAATCGCAAATTGTGAGATATGCCCCAATAAAATATGGGGAACCGCTGTTATGGGAACTCAATGTTTCTCTCGATTTTACGCCATCGCCGCAAAATAATCTGAAGATTTATCTGGCTTCCTCCCATCCAAATCTGAAAAATGCTGAAAATGCCTGGTTTTTGCAAGTTGGCGGAGAGACCGGGGATCAAGATAAATTAAGTTTATTTCGTCAGAAAAATAACCAGCGAACGCTTTTGGCGGAGAGTAAACCTGGCATTTTAAGCGATAAAGCGTTTAACATTTCTTTCCGTGTCCAATTAGATGAAAAAGGATTATGGCAGATATTTACCAAAGCGGATAGCTCCCAAATTTGGCTACCCTCCTTTGATTATGCTGATAAAGAGGTATTAAAAGGTTTCTATACGGGCTTATTTCTCACTTACACCGCAAGTCGGGCTAAACAATTTAATTTCGATGACTGGAAAATGGAAGGGCTATTGTTAGATTTGACAAAACCGGTGGTAGATAAATGGTCAGTAAATACATTACAGCATTTACAAATTTATTTTTCAAAACCACTGGATAAAGCCACAAATAAACTGACAGATTTCCAGAGTCGCGAAGTTGAAGGAGAAAAAAAAACCATACAATCTGTAACATTAGATAGCGTCAATCCCTATCTATTGCATTTTTATATTGATAACCTTAAGCCAAATATTACCTACGAATTTCAGGGAAAAGTAACAGATAGAAGTAAGAATGAAAATAATATTTCTTTTTATTTTGACAAAAAAACGGGGGTTAAACCGATTCCCGGCGATGTATTATTTACGGAAATATTGGCAGCACCATCGAGTGGAAAACAAGCTGAGTTTATAGAATTACATAATCCTTCAAAGCAATTTATTCAGTTAGTTAGCTCAAAAATTATCGTCAATAAAAGCACATTAGAATTACCCGACCTGATTTTATCTCCAGGAGAATATTTGGTTTTTCATCACCTAAAAGATAGCCTATTCTTTAAAGAAGTGAAGCACGCTTTTGGATCATCCAGCTTTCCCTCTTTGCCAAATGCGGGAGGAACCATAGAATTAATGGACTTGGGGGTAAGTTTAGATAAGATGACTTACGGGTTATTTCCGGCATGGCAACACTCGGTGGCAACGGGAAAATCGTTGGAAAAAAGAAGTTTATCTCATTTATCGGATTGTTTATTAAACTGGATTTCCTGCTCCAATGACATGGGGCACACCGCGGGAATAGAAAATAACACATTTTCTTTAGCACTACCCTTTTTTGAGCCTTTGGCAGATCATATTTTTCCGTACACTGCAGATACCCTTCAATTTATTGCCCATGTTCCCTTGAAATGGCCAGACACCACGGATCTATCCCTATTTACGAACCAGGGCATGGAAATTAAGTCTATCACTAAGGGTTCTCAATCAAATGAGTGGACTTTGCATTTAAAAAAACCTATAGATTCAGGCATTATATATCCTTTTACTGTGTTAAAAGGACTGAAGAACTGTTTGGGTCAGGAAAACAATCAGCCGCAAGTCCTGCGATTAGCCATTCCTCAAAAGCCTTCAAAAGAGGAAAGAATTTTTATCAATGAAATTTTATTTGATGCCCTACCCTTTCAAAAGCCGTTTGTAGAAATTCAGGCAAATACCAAATACCCTATCGATATGAATTACCTGCACTGGGGCGATCGCAAGGAGGTTACCTTCTCTCCAAGAGTGCTCTTCCCCTTTGAGCCTTATGCCATTACTGAAAATCCTGCTTTATTAATGCAAAAATACGGAGCATCGACACAAAATCAACGAATCATAGCGGGCGAAACGCCATTTTTAAACAGATCACAAGGAAGTATGTCCCTTTTCTATGATGATGTTGAAACAGATATTATCACTTACGATAAAGCCTGGCATTCTCCCTGGTTGACATCGACAACCGGAGTTTCTTTGGAAAGGAAAGGAGCGCAAAGTAACGGAAGTAATCAAAGCGGTTGGTTAAGTGCGGCTGGATTTAAAACAGGAGCAAGTCCGGGAAGGGAAAATACTTCCTTTGGAAAGGAGCAAAGCCTGGTAAATGAGGCCGTTGTTTTGAATCCACCAACATTTACACCATATAATCAACTTCAATGCTGTACCATTTCTTCTGTCAACAGTGGAAGCATCGTAAATATTCGCATTTTTGATTCATTGGGGAATGAGGTGAAATATTTAGTTAAAAATCAAGTGCTGGGCAGTAATGATGAAATTTGTTGGGATGGAAAACAACAATATGAAGTGCCACTGGCGCAAGGTCACTATATTTGGTGGATAGAATTGTTGAATGCCAATGGCGTAAGAACTATTTTCAGATTATTAAGCACTTTAGATTGACATGAAAAAATTTATTGACAGTATGGGCTACGCATTAAATGGTATAAAACTATTATTTGCTGGTCAAAATAATATTAAAATTCAAGGGGTTATAGGCATTTTGGTCTGTTTAGTAGGTTGGATTGTCACCCTATCGACCTTAGAATGGATTATTGTGATTTTTTGTATTGGATGGGTTTTGTCGGCAGAAAGTTTCAACACTGCCATAGAATATGTAGTCGATTTTATTTCCCCTGACTATCACATAAAAGCGGGCCAAATAAAAGATATATCAGCTGGAGGGGTGTTAATTATATCTATAATAAGTAGTATCATAGGACTTATTATTTTTATTCCAAAATGCATTAAGTTGCTTCTGGCCGTCTAAAAATTTGATATATTTGCAAAAAAAAAGCCGGTAGGTGGATCCAACCGGCTTCGAAAAGAGCTTTGAGAGGCTATCTACATACCATATAACGTCACGTTTGACGATACAGAGTCTGATACAATTTGTTGGGTGATTGAACCACCGGAGGAAGGATTTCATGAACTCGTTTGCCATTATTTCCTTTCATGATTCAAATATGAGGGTAATTGTCAAACAGAATAAGTACAATTTTACTAATTACTGAATTTTAAAAAGGCATATTTAATAATATAAAATAATGATATTCAATTTATTACGCAAAAAAAATACACTATAAAGTAAGAAAAATATCATAATACATCAGCACTATTTTATATATTTTTTTTAATCCGAGTAGCTTTAAATAGAGAATTCATCATTGGTTGATAAAATCTCCCAGGTATGATCTGCAAAAAGTTTTACTGTGGCTTGAAAGAAGTAAGGCGGGTTAGCGCCCCATTCCTCAGGAGCGATCATTGAAAGCACATAAGCCCCGTTCTTTTTTGCGTATAAATGATAGACGAAACCCACGAGCGGGGTGAAAGCCATTTCTGCCTCATAAATTTTTTCAGATATGAGCACTCTTTTTCTAATATCATCTGCCTGTTTAGCGAGAAGCTCTATTTGTTTTCTGAGTTGACCCAGCTGAATATCTGTTTGTTGATACATAGAGGTTACTGCTCTGCCTTTGATTCTTCCTTTATCAATAGGCTTAATAACAACGCCGCCAACGGAATGAGAATAAGGTAGCAGGTGAGGTTCCAATGCTACCTTATCAATATCTATAGGATTTACAAATTCTTCCTTTTCCATTTATTTTTTAACCAACAACAAAAGAGGACTAAGTAAGTTTACCAAAGCTAATTATTTCAGTGAAAAGCTGGATGAACCTGCCAGGTAGGCTTTATTATAAATTTCCACTTTATAGGTACCCGGTGAAAGTAAGGAGGAAGGTTCCCAGTTAAAACAAGCAGTTTGGGTACCGTTAATGGTTTGAATCTCCTTTGTTTCAAAGGTATATTGAATTTCATCTCCAGATTCCGGGTGATTAAAAACGCTGATATTGGTATTCAGGGAAACGGTTTCTCCACGAGGAGAAATAACCCTGACAATAAACTTTTCACCATTACCTGATGCGGAAGGATTTGGCAAAGGAAGAAAGCAAATTTCCAATAAATTCACATTATCGGCATTTTTTCTGCTCACATTTTTACCATTATCTTTTTTCTGCAGCGTTTTAACACTTATTTTATCTGCCTTAATCATGGACGCTTTGTCCACTTTTTTCGCCAGACTACTTTTTTCTTTTTCCAATTTTGATTTCTCTACTGTCAGATCTCTGGTCACAGAGGTTAGATAATCATTTGTCTGCTTTGATTCATCCAATCTGCTATTCAGCGTTTGGTTAATAGAATCCTGTCTGTTTTTTTCAGCTAAAAGAGATTCTTTTTCCAGAGCCCAACGTTCTCTCTCTTCCTTAAAGAAAGCAATTTGTTCATTTAGCTTACTAATCTCAGCTTTTGCTTTGTCCAATGAACTGGATCTTTTCAGTAAGCCAACGATTCTATTCTTCTGACCAGTCAATTCCAGTTTCTGGTTATCGATTAATTGATTTAACGCTTCATTCTCTCCTCTGAGGCTCTCCAAATCAGCTAGTGCCTCTTCGTATTGTACTTCCAATTCTTCCTTAAGTTGGATAGTTTCGTCAAGCTCTGTTTTAACCTCTTGATTTTCTGCGGTTAATTCCTGTTTGTTATTAAACAGATAGACGATGACACCAATAAGAATGGCGATGACAACGATAGCTAAAATAAGCAAATTTTTTGAACTCGACGGAGTTGCAGATTGGTTGTTCATGGGATTAACAATTTAAGTGAAAATAAAGTACCTTAGTGTTGAGAAAGCAGTTTACAGGCTCGTAAAATACAACTCTTTTATGTCTAAATCGTTCGAAATAGAAAAAATATTGTTTTTTGATATCGAAACCGTGAGTTTAACCTCAAATTACTCAGAGATTACGCCCATATTACAAGGATTATGGCAGCGAAAAGCTACTTCGCTTTATCCAAATAAAGAAGAAGAGTTAACGGTAGAACAGCTACAGGAAAGCTATAAAAATAAAGCAGCTATCTTTGCTGAATTTGGGAAAATCGTTTGTATTTCCGTGGGTATTGCCTATTGGGATAAAGAATCAGGTCAATATAAAATACGATTAAAATCATTCGCCCAAGCATCAGAAAAGGATTTGCTACAAGCCTTTTGCGAACTTATTAACAAGCATTACGCCAATCCCTTGACCCACGCGCTGGGAGGACATAATATCAAAGAATTTGACATCCCGTTTATCTGCCGCAGATTAATTATAAATAACTTGAAATTACCAGAAATATTAAAGATTAGCGGAAAAAAACCATGGGAACTAAATCATTTCATAGACACTATGGAAATGTGGAAATTTGGTGATTGGAAAAGCTATACTTCATTAAAATTATTAACCTCTATTTTCGATATTCCCTCTCCGAAAGACGATATAGACGGGAGTCAGGTAGGTCAGGTTTATTGGGAAGAAAATGATTTGCAAAGGATTTCACGATACTGTGAAAAAGATGTGTTGGCCACTATGCAAGTGTATGATAGAATTTCGGGAGATAACCTGTTTAATACCGAACGTATTCTGGTAGATTAAGGCGTTTCAAAAACACCACACTCCTCTTCCAGCCAAAATTTATTGATTATATTTTCCGTATTATTGATTTGCTCTCTCAGCGATTTTAATTGAGAAGCTGCCTTACTTGCCTCTAAATAATCTAATTGATGTTTTACCATCACCATTTTTTTGGTGAACCTTAGAAAGTTGGTATATCCCTTTTTTTGGTCTGTATTAATGTGGGTATTTCTCATGATATATATCCGGAAAGTATCCAGCAAAGAGAGCAGCGCATCGGTGTCTCGTTTGGCATGATAGGTTCTAATCATTAAAAACGACGTATTCAAGTGATAGGTAATATCAGTAAATTGAACACGAATAAGCGCTGAAATAGCCTCATCAAACATTTTTTTATGATAATATAAGTTACCAAGGTTATAGAGATAAGCGTTATCTCTGCGATGTGCGGGCAAAAAATCTTTAAATTCCTGAATAAAATTTTCTGTCCAGGTAAATTCCTTTAAGCTACACCCCAGGGTGGTTATATTTTTATAATCCCATTCGTTAATAATGCCATTAGTGAGTAAATCGCCCCCGGCCAAGCCCTTTTGATAAAGTTCAAATAACTCCCGCTGATAGGCTTTATCCCCTTTATTTATTTTTGATATGCAATAATTGTAGGAAAAACTGTATAAATCTTGCCTATCCTGAGGGGACAAATTAAGATCCAGATTTCCCAGCATATCTTTTAATGCAAGATAATATTGAGGATTATTGTCGTCTTGTAGGCTTTTAAGAATAGTATAATATAAGGCAATAACCTTATTTTGAATTAAAATATCAGGATGATTTTCAATAAAAAGTAAGAGTTCTGTCAACAAACCAAAATCATAATTGGCATTCACCAATATTTTGTGTGCGGTAAGGTGACATACGTTGCGTAATTTTTCTTCAAGATAATAGGCGTCCAGATAATGTAGCATTCGTTGCATAGTATCGGACTTAGATCTATCGACAAATTGACCACCATAGTAACCCATTAGATAATTTAACCGATACTTAGCGAAGGTAAGTTCAGTTTTTTGTACTACCTCACTTTCAAATTTTTTTTCCAGTTGCTTCGCTCTATTGGTTAAAAGTTCGAACTGATTTCTCTTATAGGCCCATTCCATGGCGAATATTTCTTCTACATTTTCTTTACATTCGTATTGTTGGAGCGCTAAAAATCGGAGCAGTAACTTTCTTAAACCTGACATCAGGTTGTGTATTTTTTGTTCGTCGTAAGGATCTTTGGGGAACAATTTTTTGAAAATTTTTTCCTTTTCCAATAACTCTAACTTACCGCTTTGCAGGTGTTTGAGAATAATGTCGAGAAATTCAGTTGTTTTTTTGTGCAAATTGTAATAAGGAGATGAGACAAACAAGCTAAATTGCTCTCTTTCCCTTGTATTAAGTTCAACGATAGTTTTAATTAATCGACTTTGTTCCAAAAGTTTTTAAAATTAAATACTGAAATAAACAAATAATTATTTTACAAATATATCAATATTAAGCATATATCTTTTAGTAGGTAAGAATTATTACTTAAGAAATCAAAAAAAATATAAATAATAAAGAAAACCTTTTAAATTTGTCCCTTATTAAATGTAAAGAACCTCATGAACATATAAAGGTATTTTTCAGACGAACATTTGTAGCCTATCAACACAACACCTGTCGGGGTTTCTTAAGAGAAAATTAGGTCCCTAAACTGGGTTTTTAAAGGCTGTTTTGTTCTACACTTAACAGAGTATAATCTCCCACCAGGAGCAGTTCCGGTTTCGGCAGCTGCTCTTTTTTTTTGATGTTAATCTAAGAATATCCCTCATCGAATATATTTGTCCAATCAATATAGTATTTGTATATTTGGCGTTTAAAAAAAATTAAGCTAATGGGTCTTTCTGAATTTTTACTGTTATATTTTATTTTACTAATGATTTCCCTGGCAGCCGTATTTAAAAAAGCGGGTGTAAGTGTATGGAAAGCATTTGTTCCCGTGTATCAATTTATGGTTTGCGGAGAATTAGTTGGCAGAAAGGCCAGCTATGGTTTGCTAATATTAATACCGATTGTAAATATTTTCATTTTTGCTGCTTTAATGATAGATTTGGTGAGATCATTCAAAGTCTATCAATTTTGGCACCATGTACTGGTCGTAGTGTTTGCCCCCATTTATCTAATTTACCTGAGTTTTAGAAAAGATTTGAGCTATCAAGGGCCTGTTTTAACTTACGAAAAATCGATATTAGATGCTATTGAAGCAGCAAGAATCGCAAACGATACCAAGCAATACAATAAATTAGTTGCACAAAATCCGTTCAAAAAATCTCCGGTAAGAGAATGGGCCGAGGCGATTATTTTTGCTGTATTTGCCGCCACCTTTATACGTATGTTTCTTATTGAGGCATTTGTCATCCCAACCTCCTCCATGGAAGGCTCCTTGGTCGTTGGAGATTTTTTGTTTGTAAGTAAAGGCCACTATGGAATTAGAATGCCTCAAACCATAGCTATGCTTCCCCTTTTACATAATAGAATTCCTGTGATCGGCGGTGAGTCATACATTAAAAAACCGCAACTAAAGTATCAAAGATTACCCGCATTAGAAACCATAGATCGTAACGATCCTGTCGTTTTTAATTATCCCGAAGGTGACAGTGTTTATGTTTTTCCTGAAAGAACCTGGAGTATTTATGATTTGCGACGTGGATCTATTCCCCCAATGTTTTCGGGGGCCATTCAATCTGGCTTGAATCCATTGGTTACCAGACCTCTTGATAAAATGGATCATTACATCAAACGTTGCATCGGTTTACCAGGTGATTCTTTGGAGATAAGAGCTCAGCAAGTTTATATCAATGGAAAAAAGGGTAAAAATCCTGAAAATGTCCAGTTCATGTATTCCGTTTTATCTCCAAATGCAGCTATAAACACAAGAGATTTTACCAAATGGGCGATTAGCACAGAAGATAGAATGCAACAATCACCCAATGCCTTTTATTTAGTGTTGAACAACGGTCAAAAAGCGAAAATTAAAGCCATGGATCCGTCCATCAAAATTGAAAAAGTGGATGTAGGAAAATTATACGGTGAAAGTGGACGATTATTTCCAAATGATGCTCTGCATTTTGGAAATTGGACCAGAGATGATTTTGGACCTATTTATATACCAAAAGCTGGTGCTAAGGTTGCTCTGAATAAGGAAAGTATAGCGCTTTACCAACGTATCATTCAAGTTTACGAAGGACACCAACTTCGTATAGATGGCAATAAATTTTATATTGACGGTAAATTAAGTTCTCATTATACCATAGAACAAAACTATTATTGGATGATGGGTGATAACAGACATAATTCTGAGGATAGCCGTTTCTGGGGATTCGTTCCTGAGACGCACGTTGTTGGAAAACCTTTATTTATCTGGATGTCCTTTTTGGAGGGAAGCCCATCTAAAGGGATTGTCTGGAATAGAATATTTACCCGTGCAGACACGAAATAAATAATATTGGGGAAATTGTGCCGCCAGGGGCATAATGGTAATATGTTGGGAATTTGTGCCGCCAGGGGCATAATGGTATGTTGGGAATTTGTGCCGCCAGGGGCATAATGGGCTATAGACATGTGACCCCTCCGGGGTCAGGTTATTTGAAAACCGACCCTGAAGGGGTCGCATGTTTATAGGATTTTTGCCGCCAAGGGCATAATGGGATATTGGGGAAATTGTGCCGCCAGGGGCTAAAATTGTCAATAGACATGTGACCCCTCCGGGGTCAGGATATTATGAATCAACCCAGAGGGGTCGCATGTTTACTAGGTGGTAATATTTTTTTCGTTAGTAAAAAGCACTCCCTCTTTGTAATCCTTTAAAACTCTTTTGATGGTTCCCGTCAAATTTTTTGGTAATTTATGCAGATCGTGCCATTCTGCGGCTTTAAACTTTTGAGGTTCATTTCGCTGAAGCTCACCCTCCCATCGAAAAGCTTTGAAATACAGAACCAGGCGCTGACTTTTGATGCTTGTTTTTTGCAAAACATGCACTAATCTTAAATCACCTTCCAGAATAGTTATTCCCGCTTCCTCCTTACACTCTCTCACTAAAGCCTCCTTGCTCGTTTCACCCAACTCAACATTACCGCCCACCAGGGTATAATTGCCCCCATTCAATTTGGTTTGTTTAAGCAATAAGATTTTTCCTTGATTAAAAAGAATTAATCTTACTTTTAAGGATGATTTAAGTGAATTCATTGGGACTTTTTAAACAACGCACAAAGGTAAAACTAAAAGCGTTTTAAAACAGACGTTAAAAGAATAAACCCAAAATAATTTTGGATATATTTTTCGTGCGACAATTATTTTAAATAATATGTCTCTATTTACCTTAATCCTACAAAACTATCATGAAGTTAAAACCTTTTACCCTTTGCATTTTAATGCTAATATTTCTTAAAGGGCACTCACAGGACGTTTTTTTTACTACTGGTTTTAAAATAAGTGAAATAACTTCAGACAGAGTCGTGATTTGGACACGATTGTGTGGACAGGCGTTTCCAAATTCGATTACACACCAGAGAAGGTCTGAAGTTTTCAGGCATCCAATCCAATTTGATGAAAATCAACCTATTGATAAAATGGATGGAGGAGTTAAGGGTATAAATGGGTATGTAAGATTTATTTTAAAAGATATCCATGGCAATAAAAAGATATCGCCATGGAAACCAGCAACATCAAAGCATGACTATTGTGTTTTTCATGTCTTTGAAGGCCTTAAAAACCAACACACTTATCAATTGATTATTGAAGGAAAGAAAGATCCAGAAGGAATGATAAATACTGATACGGGCTATTTTAAAACTTCTCCTAAACCAAATGAACGAGCCCCTCTTTTATTAACGACCTCTTCATGTCAGTATTTCTGGTCTTTTGATGATTCTATAAATGGATTTAAGATTTACAATGAAATGTCAAAGTTACATCCTGATTTATTCGTCCAGACAGGAGATTTTGTTTATTATGATAAGCCAGGACCAATGGCAGATCAGGCTGAAAAGGCAAGACATAAGTGGCATGCTATGAATGCATGGCCTTTCATCCGGTTATTTTTTCGACATACCCCTATTTATTTGCTAAAAGATGATCATGATTTATTGGCAGACGATGTTCATTCAGCATCGAAACCATTTGGTAAATTAACCTATTCAGAAGGGTTGGAAATCTGGAAAGAAAATGTGCCTTTACTAGATAAACCTTATAGAACAATAACATGGGGAAAAGACATACAATTTTGGCTTATGGAAGGCAGAGAATTTAGAAGTGACAACACTTCTGCTGACGATGGAACTAAAACGATCTGGGGTGAGGAGCAAAAAAACTGGCTGATAAAATCCGTTCAAAATTCAAAAGCCACCTTCAAAATAATCATTTCACCAACGCCAATTATTGGACCTGACAGAGCTTCAAAAGCAGATAATCACGCAAACAAAGCTTTTCAAAAAGAAGGAGATTGGGTAAGAACCTTTTTACAGAAAGAAAATATGATCGTAATCAACGGAGACCGTCATTGGCAATATGTTTCCCAAGACATACCATCTGGTGTAATGGAATTTGGATCGGGCCCTGTCAGTGATTTTCATGCTCAAGGATGGCCGCCAGAAGAAGTAAGACCTGAACATAAATTTTTAAGGGTTGCTGGAGGATTTCTCAGTCTATCCATGGAATATAAAGCCAAAGAGCCTTATCTTACTTTTATCCATTATGACGTTAATGGGAAAGTTGTTCACACAGAAATAATTAAAAAGACAAAATGATAATCCTTAAAAAGACCTTTTGCACTATAGGAATCCTTTTCCTAACTTACCTTCTTTCCGCACAAAGAGATACGGTTATTATATATAAAAAGATAGATACTACAGAGTTAAAGGTATGGATACATTATCCTGATAAAGTTAAAAAAAGACATTCGGCTATTATTTTTTTTCATGGAGGTGGATGGAATAATGGAACTGCAGAACAATTTTTACCCCAATCGGAATATCTGGCCAGCCAGGGAATGGTGGCGATCAGAGCTTCGTATCGATTAAAAAATGTGCATGGCACAACCCCGAAAGAAGCCTTGGAAGATGCTAAATCTGCTATTCGCTTTTTAAGGCTCAACGATAAAGAATTACATATTTTACCCAATAAAATAGCTGCTGGTGGCGGATCTGCCGGCGGGCATTTGGCTGCGGCGGCCTTCACCTCCATAAATATTAACGATCCAAAGGATGCTATCGCTGTAAGTGCTAAACCTAACAGCCTGGTTTTGTTTAACCCGGTGATTGATAACGGACCTGAAGGCTATGGTTACGAAAGAATAAAAACCTGGTTTCCCGATATATCCCCCATGCATGGTATCACTAAAAGATTTCCACCGACCGTCCTTTTTTTAGGCACAAAAGATGCTTTAATACCCGTTTCTACAGGAGAGATTTTTCGCGATAGAATAAAAGCAGCTGGAGGACAATGCACTTTATTTTTATACGAGGGGGCGGGTCATGGATTCTTTGGTTGGAAAGATGGTAAAAATCCGTACTATGATGAAACGTTGAAACAAACAGAAATTTTTCTACGTCAGCAAGGGTATTTAAAATGATTTAACATTACTAAAACACAAAAATGTATTTATTTACTGTATATTTGCGGCTCTAAAGTACCGTGAATGAATATACCACTAAAAGCATTAACAGTTTAATTAATTGGAATAGAAAGGTTATGGTTTATGAAAATTTAAGTGGTACCATCGGCAATACACCTTTGGTAAGGTTAAATAAGATAACAGCGGGTTTAACTGGAACATATTATGCTAAGGTAGAGGCATTTAATCCTGGCCAAAGTGCCAAAGACAGAATAGCTTTTTATATGGTTGAACAAGCTGAAAAAAAAGGCTTAATCAAACCAGGAGGAACTATTGTTGAAGCAACATCGGGAAATACAGGGTTTAGTATAGCTATGTTATCAGCGATAAAAGGCTACAAATGCATTCTCACGCTTACCAGTAAAGCCTCTACTGAAAAAATATCTTTATTAAAATCACTCGGAGCGGAAGTTGTCATTTGTCCTGTTGATGTAAGTCCCGAAGACCCAAGGTCTTACTATTCCAGAGCGGAACAAATAGCTAAAGAAACACCTAATGCATTTTATTTGGCACAAAACTTTAATACAGATAATGCAGCGGCACATTACCATTCTACGGGACCTGAAATATGGAAACAAACGGAAGGTAAAATTACCCATTATGTTTGTTGTGCCGGAACGGGTGGCACCCTTTCAGGTGTAGCAAAATATCTTAAAGAACAGAATCCAGCCATTCGCATTATTGGTATTGATGCTTACGGATCCGTCTTAAAGAAGTTTTGGGAGACAGGTATTTATGATCCAAATGAAATAAAACCATACAAAGTTGAAGGTTTAGGTAAAAACATCATTCCTTCCAATATAGATTTTTCTTTAATCGACGACTTTATAAAAGTAAGTGATAAAGATAGTGCCATCAGAGCCAGAGAACTTGCATCAAAGGAAGGACTTTTGATGGGTTATTCCAGTGGTTCTGCCATGCATGGTATGTTTCAGATTCAACATGAATTAGATGAAAATAGCGTGGTAGTAGCTCTTTTTTCTGACCATGGTTCAAGATATCTTGGAAAAATTTATAATGACGGATGGATGACTGAGCAAGGTTATCTTTTGGGAAATGAGTCAGAAACCAAAGTTCCTTCTATCAATGAATGGGAAGACCACGAACACTACTATAGCTACGAATCTGTTAAAAGAAGGTACAGAACTTATTACCGGATTTATCGTTTGATGTACAGAAAATATATTAGCCAGACTAAAAAATCATTAGGTTTATAACAAAAATTTTCAATAAATGAGAACCGAAAAAAAACAAGCTTACCTCTCTAATGAAAATATATCCGTTCCTTTATTTAAAAATAAATGGTTGGATAGTTTAACAAGAACGCATATTGCCATTCCTGTCTCAATGTTTTTCTTGTATGCAATCGCTTTGTTATATTATACAAAAGTTGCTACCGATTTAACCACATTTCAGGTAACATCGCTTTATTTAACTGGATTTTTATTTTTCACTTTAGCAGAATACATGGTTCACCGCCATGTATATCATTTACCAGGCACTACTGAAAAGAGAGCAAAATTTGCCTATACCATGCATGGTGTGCACCATGATTACCCGAAAGACAAACAAAGATTAGCAATGCCCCCTGCTATGAGTGTGGCGGTAGGAACGATTCTCTTTTTTCTATTTGAACTTATACTGGATAAATTTTCCTTCTCATTCCTTGCTGGTTTCTTAAGTGGCTATGCATTCTACCTATTAGTTCATTATTCCATTCACATATTTTTACCACCAAATAATATGTTTAAAGCATTATGGGTTAACCATGCTTTACATCATTATGGAAAATCTGATACAATGTTTGGTGTTTCATCTCCCCTTTGGGACTATATTTTTGGTACCACTCACGCAAAATTAAAAGGAAATATTCCAACTGATCTTGCCCACGATCATTAAAAAAGGATAAAAGATAAGATACGAAGGCTGTTAGGTTAAAACTTAACAGCTTTTTTTCTTAAAAAAAGAGGCTGTCTAAAAAACCTGGATACATTAGAAACATTAGCACGAAGATTGCATGGCTATGCTGCTGTGATATACAAATTTACACTTTTCATTTCTGACCCCGGAGGGGTCACATGTCTATTGTCAATTTAGCCCCTGGCGGCAGAATTTCCCTAATATCCCATTATGCCCCTGGCGGCAAAAAATTATTGTCAATTTGGCCCCTGGCGGTATAATGACTATAAACATGCGACCCCTCTGGGGTCTTTTATATTTGCATTACTACTGTAGGGTCACATGTATCTTAATATTGCCTCGGGCGGCAACAATTTCTCCAATAAACACTTTAGCCCAATTGCCAAAGTAGCACACCAAAAAGAGGCTATCTAAAAAGATAGCCTCGCAAATCTATTAAACAAAGGAGCAATGATTGCGAAATTAGTTGGCGTCATTTGAAGAAAACGACGCAGAAAGAAATTCTCTATTCATCAAAGCGATGTTAGAAACAGAAATACCTTTTGGACATTCCGCTTCACAGGCTGTAATATTAGAACAATTTCCGAAATTTTCCAAATCCATTTGACGAACCATATTTAATACTCTTTTTTGAGCTTCCACCTTACCTTGAGGTAACAACGCTAAATGCGCCACCTTCGCCGAGGTAAAGAGCATGGCAGAAGAATTTGGACAGGCAGCCACGCAGGCACCACAACCTATACAAGTTGCGGCATCGAAAGCGTGAGAAGCCACATCTTTTTCTATTGGAATGGCATTGGCATCTTGCGCCTGACCAGTACTCACTGATATAAATCCACCTGCCTGAATAATTCTATCTAAAGCACCTCTATCTACTGAAAGATCCTTCAAAACGGGAAATGCAGAGGCACGATAAGGTTCTATTACTATGGTTTCCCCGTCTTTAAAGTTACGCATGTGTAACTGACAGGTTGTGGTGCCTTGTAACGGACCATGAGGTTGACCATTAATGACTAAACTACAAGTACCACATATTCCCTCTCTACAATCGTGTTCAAAAGCAATAGGAACTTTTTGCTCAAAACTCAGTTTTTCATTTAAAACATCCAGCATTTCGAGAAATGACATGTGTTCACTAACATTATCCAGGGAATAGGTTTCGAACTTTCCTTTTACATTTTGGCTTGGTTGGCGCCATATTTTTAGTGTCAATTTCATAATAATCAATTTAAAGCCAAAAGGCCAGCAATTAAGATAAGATTATTTGTAAGAACGGGTTTTTAATTCAACATTGTCGAAATGTAGCATTTCTTTATGTAAAATAGGATCTTGATCAGCCCCTTTGAACTCCCATGCAGAAACGTAAGCGTATTCATCGTCTCTTCTCAGTGCTTCACCATCAGGTGTTTGATATTCTTCTCTAAAGTGACCTCCACAAGATTCATTTCTATCGAGCGCATCGACCACCATGATTTCACCTAAATCTATGAAATCTGCAACTCTAAGTGCTTTTTCAAGTTCAGGATTTAAGTCATTGGCAACGCCTGGCAGATAAAGATCAGCATAAAACTCATCTCTCAGTGCGCGCACCTGCTGCCTTGCTGATGTTAGTCCTTCAGCTGTTCGTGACATACCACAATATTCCCATATAATCTTACCCAATCTTCTATGAAAACTTTCAGCCGATTGTTTTCCTTTTATAGCGAACAACTTATCAATTCTTTGTTTTGCCAAATCTGCAGCGGCGGTAAATTCAGGTGCATGAACATCTAATTTAGGGGTACTAATATCTTCACTTAAGAAGGTACCGATAGTATAAGGAAGCACGAAATAACCGTCAGCCAGACCCTGCATTAAGGCGGATGCACCTAAACGATTGGCGCCATGGTCAGAAAAGTTTGATTCACCGATAGAGAATAACCCCGGAACATTAGTCATAAGATTATAATCGACCCAAAGACCACCCATCGTATAATGCACTGCGGGATAAATTTTCATAGGAAACTTGTAAGGATTTTCGCCTGAAATTTTCTCATACATTTCAAACAAGTTACCATACTTTTCTTCGATTACCTTTTCACCCAGTTCAATTACTTTTGCATGCGCTGGGTTTGACAGACCAAGAATATTAGCTTTTGACTTACCATATCTTTCTATAGCCGCAGAAAAGTCGAGGAACACGCCCAAACCAGTGGGTACAATTCCATTACCTTCATCACATGCCGTTTTGGCTGCACGGGAAGCAACATCTCTTGGCACTAAATTTCCAAAGGCAGGATATCTTCTTTCGAGGAAATAATCACGATCAGCTTCTGGAATATCAAGTGCTGTCTTTACTCCATCGCGAATGGCTTTGGCATCTTCTTTTTTTGCTGGAACCCAGACGCGCCCGTCATTTCTCAAAGACTCAGACATAAGGGTAAGCTTCGACTGGTATTCCCCCATCTGAGGAATGCAAGTTGGGTGAATCTGTGTAAAGCAAGGATTGGCCATGAAGGCACCTTTTGCCACTGCACGCATAGCGGCAGTAACGTTACAATTCATTGCATTGGTAGAAAGATAAAAAACGTTACCATACCCACCGGTCGCCAGAACAACGGCATGAGCGCCATGTTTTTCTAATTCGCCGGTTAATAAATTTCTTGCTATGATACCTCTTGCCTTACCATCTTTTAGTACCAGTTCAATCATTTCATGTCTGGTAAACATCTTTACATTACCCAAGGCAATCTGACGTGACAGTGATTGGTAAGCGCCCAATAAAAGTTGCTGACCTGTTTGCCCTCTGGCATAAAAAGTTCTGGAAACCTGAACCCCACCGAACGATCTGTTATCCAGCAATCCACCATATTCTCTGGCAAAGGGAACTCCCTGTGCAACAGCCTGGTCGATAATTGACGTACTCACTTCGGCTAATCTATAAACGTTAGCTTCTCTTGATCTGTAATCACCCCCCTTGATAGTGTCATAAAATAAACGGAAGACACTATCCCCGTCATTTCTGTAATTTTTTGCGGCATTAATCCCCCCCTGAGCGGCGATACTGTGCGCCCTTCTCGGACTATCATGAAATGTATAACATTTTACAAGATAGCCTAACTCGCCTAAAGTGGCTGCTGCCGAGGCACCGGCAAGGCCCGTACCGACGACAATAATTTCAATTTTAAGTTTATTATTTGGTGCAACCAAAGGCAGGGTTGAACGATATGTTGTCCATTTATCGGCTAAGTCCCCTGAGGGTACATTTCCATTTAAATTTAAGTTATCCATGTGCATTTACATTTAAAGTCAAAAATAAAACAATTACCACCATAAGTTATTTCGTCCATAAACGATTATGGGAATGATAGCAAACCCAAATGGGATGATAAAAGCATAAATTCTGCCAATGTATTTAATAAAGGGGGTATATTTTTTATGATTAAGGCCCAGTGTTTGAAATGAACTTTGAAATCCATGATTTAAGTGGATACCAATAATAATCATAGAAACCACATAAAATACTACAAAGCCAGGATTTGAAAAAGCCAAAACTACGGGCTCATAAAGATTCTTATACTCAGTCCCTTCAATCATAACCATCGGTACTTTGCCCAACTTCATCTGAAGCCAGAATTGATACATGTGCACGGCTATGAATACAAAAATAATAATACCCAACCATGCCATGTTCGACGCTGCTTTCACATTGGTTCCGTCACCTCTTAGTGCACTGACCGCATAACCAATATTTCCTCTGGCCTTCTTATTTTTTCTCCACAATAGCAATCCTTGAATAGTATGCAGAATGATGGATAAATAAAGAAGGTACGAGACCGTTTTAATCAACGGATTGTGCGTCATGAAATAAGAGTACAGGTTAAAAGAAACCCCGGCATCCTTTGTCAATAATTGTAAATTCCCAATTAAGTGAACAGGAAGAAACAAAATAAGGAACAAACCTGAAAGGCTCATCAACAGCTTTTTACCTATTGATGATGTTAAAAAATTAGCAAACCAAACTAATCCGATTGGTTTAAGTGCATTAGTCATCCAACTCATTGTATTATATTTTCATTAACGGCATTTTGAAAAATGTTCCACAAATCTATATCTTTAAGGCAATTTACAACTCTATTCATAGTGTTAAGTTTATTATTTTAAATTAATTTAGAATCATTTCAAATAACATTGTTAACAAAATCAACCATAGTGTCTTTAAAAGAAGCAACCTTCACCGAATTCATTCAATTTTTTCCTGTGATGCCGTTACCCATTGTTTTGGCAGAGGAGAATATCAAGATATTCAGTCAGGACAATATTCCCCTTCCCGACGCCATCATACAACAATTTATTTACCCTCTGGAAGAAAATGAACCTGATGAATTTACAGAATTCATGGCCTGTTTTCGTATTGGAGAGACTGAAGCCTTTGAAGCCCTGGTTTACTGGAAAGCAGCTTTATTGAATTATCATTACATCATTGCTACCTTTACTAAAAAGGGCGTACTTATAGACAAAAGAACGCTTTCAGGTACCAGTGTTATCCAGGAAACCATATTGCAGTCTATTGCGGTCATGGACGAGGACTGGCGCATAAGAATTTTATCTGGAATATCACATATTGATGAAACGTATGAACCAGGTAGTAGTACAACGTTGTTATTAGAATTATTGCCGGAGGGTCGCATCGTTGAAATTGAAGATGAACTTATTCCGGATTAAAAAACAGACATGTCAAAAAAGAAAAAAACTATATCATCCAATGATTCTCAGCCAAAATATAATGCTAAAGATTTAAGGCTGGCTATTTTGGATTTACTAAAAAATTCACCAAAAAAAAGGTATAATCCCCGTCAAATAGCCCAAACGCTTTCTATTGCAAATACTAAAGACTCCATTTTGCATGCGTTGGAACTTTTAGTAACACAAAAAGAAGTGCTTGCCCTGGAGGACTATAAATTTCAGTTCAACCGAAGTGTGCCCTTTGAAAAGCAGGAAAAAGGGGATATTGGTATTGTTGATATGACTCGATCCGGCGCTGCATTTATTAAAATAGAGGGTAAACCCATAGATGTTTATATTTCCATGCGAAATTTGAACACGGCGATGAATGGTGATACTGTGAGGATACAAACATGGACTCCCAGAGGGAAACGGCGCCCTGAAGGTGAGGTTGTCGATGTAATAACCCGGGCTAAAGAGTCCTTTTTGGGCGTTTTACATTTGAATAATAAATTTGGCCTCGTAGTTACGGATACCATTTTACCTTATGACATCAAAGTTGATCTAAATGAAATATTAGGGGGTAAAGATGGTGACAAGGTCGTAGTTAAAATTATAGGCTGGACAGGTCAATCTACCCCGCTCCCCATTGGAAAAATCACCTACGTTTTGGGGGCCGCCGGTAGCCATGATATTGAGATGCAGAGCATTTTGCTAAATGCAGGTTTCGACTTAGGCTTTGGTGAAGCTGCTTTAAATGAGGCAAAAAATATAGATACCTCCATTTCTTTAGAAGAAATTGCTTTGCGCAGAGACCTTCGCGATGTTTTAACCTTTACTATCGATCCCTGGAACGCTAAAGATTTTGATGATGCCATTTCTTATCGATTATTGCCTAACGATGAGGTCGAGGTTGGGGTGCATATTGCCGATGTTACGCATTACCTAAGAGAAGGATCTTCCTTAGATAAAGAAGCATATACTCGTTCAACCTCAGTTTATCTGGTGGATCGGGTCCTCCCCATGCTACCTGAAAAGTTAAGTAATGAATTATGTTCGTTAAGACCGAATGAGGATAAACTTACCTTTTCAGCTATTTTTAATATTGATGGAAAGGGAAAAGTCACGGAAAAATGGTTTGGGCGAACCATTATTCATTCCGACCGTCGATTTACTTATGAAGAAGCCCAGGAGATCCTGGACACGTCGGAAGGACTTTATTCTGCAGAACTGATACATCTCAATAAAATAGCTCACCAGTTAAGGAAGAGGAGATTTGCCTCAGGAGCCATCCAATTTGAGTCTGATGAGGTGCAGTTTAAACTCGATGAATCAGGGGCACCCGTAGAAATATTTATTAAAGAGCGAAAAGATGCCCATAAGTTAATTGAAGACTTCATGCTTTTGGCAAATCAGGAGGTTGCGCTATTTCTGCAACATAAAATGGATGCCACAGGATATGAAATTCCATTTATTTACAGGGTACATGATGAACCAAATGAGGATAAAGTATTTGAACTTGCCAGGTTTGCCAAAGAATTTGGTGTGAAAATGAGGGTAGATTCCCCTAAAGAAATTGCTAATTCTTATAATTTACTGGCAGAGCAATCCCTTCGGGACCCGGCGCTTAAATTTTTAGCACCTATTGCTATCAGAACTATGGCAAAAGCCATTTATTCTCCTGAAAATATTGGACATTACGGTCTGGCTTTCAGTCACTATACTCATTTTACATCGCCCATCAGACGGTATTCCGACGTCATTGCCCATCGCTTGCTGGCTAAAAATCTGGAAACGGTATGGCTTACTAACAAAGTTTATTTAAAAGAACAATGCCGTCACATATCCAGCATGGAAAGGAAAGCTATGGAGGCTGAAAGGGAATCTATTAAATATAAGCAAGTAGAATTTTTAGAAAGCCATGTCGGCGAAGTTTTTGAAGGGATAGTTACTGGGATGATGGACAGAGGTCTGTTCATTGAACTGTTAACCACACATTGTGAAGGATTTCTCTCCTTTAACCGTTTTTCAGAGCCTTATGAGATGGATCCTTCCCGACTATTTGCCCGCGGTATTTATACTGGACAAACGATAAAAATGGGAGGCAAACTAAAAGTTAGGCTCATAGATACCAATCTTCAAAAAAGACAAGTGGAACTTGGGGTATATGAAGAACCAAAGTAATCTGAGGGTTATTTTAACTCTTTAATGGCCAAATTTAATGCTTCTGTGGTTAATTTATATTTAACCAACATATTTGGAACCTCCCATTCCGGCATTTTACCTTTGGCGAGAAAGTCAAGATATTTTTCAGTTACTCTGGCAAAGTGGGCCTCATGACCTTCTTTATACACGTTGGGGATATCGAAAACAGCTGTGTTTCCTATCAAAATATAGCTGATACCTGGAAATGCCTTCGCAACTTCCCGAAATACTCTTTCAAAAGTATTGCGATAGGCCACTTCCTTAAATCTATTGGTTTCAACAGAGAAAACGGGTTGATAGCCTTGTTCAGCACCTTGACGAATCACCAGACTGGCGTTGGTTCCTCTCATTATGGAATAATGGGTATCACCTGCACCAGGTTCAGCCTGCCATGCCCAGGTTACTTTTACGCGCGCGAAGTGTCCTCTAATTTGATAGTCAATCTGTCCATTAGAAAAAACAGCCAGTTGACCCTCAGCATTCAAGGTGTTTTTAAGATATTCGGGAACCTGAGTGAGTTTAGTACTCGTTTGAAATTGGGCGGGTGTTATTAGAGTTGCCCAACGTTTTGCATCCCACAATTTGATATCCTTTTCATAGTTCAGTATTTGGTTAGGAAAACAACTCCATTGAATAAGATCTACCAAATGGGTCGTAACATCAACAATCCCCTCCCCTTCTTGTGTAACATCGTAGAACCACCCCGGACGTTGCAGAGGAGCGCCTGAAACTTCCTTATAGAAATGATGAATACTCTCTTTAATTACGGCAGGATTATCTACTGAACCGTCTTGTAGCACGCCAAACACCTCTTCAAATTCAGAAAATGCCTTTTGAAGCATAGAAGTAATTTCATACCGCTCTGTCATGACATCGTAAATAAAGACCTTTTTCTGATCTGCCAGTTTGAAGGCCTTTTCCAGTAAATTAAATCCTGCAGTATTTATAGCCATCGGTTTGTCGGCAAAAACATGAAATCCAGCAGCCACTGCATCAGAGATATACTTTGTTTTCAGTTTATTATTCCCGGCCAGCATGACCACATTCCCTTTTTTTTCAGCTAACATTCTGGCCAAATAATCCTTTCCGATGTAAACCTTTTCATCCCACTGAGTAGGCTTATCGGTTCTTTTGTTATAGGCATTAATTCTGGCGAGATGCAAATCGACATCGGTACCTAAAGGAGCATAAACATGAACGATAGGCGATAATTGTGGGTACATTGATTTTTGAATCAATGCGGCATGAAAATGACCGGGATTCAAAGTAATTAGTCTTATTTCTTTATTGTCAACCACATTTTGCCCAATAAGCGCATTTAGCATAAGAACAGAAGCTAGTAAAAACATTGATATTTTCCAGAACATACCCATTACAATTTTGTATAAAATTAGCTTTAAAGTAGCTTAAAAACAAATTGAATTTAGAATAGGCCTGGAAAAAAAGCATCGGGAAAATGGCGAATTTCAGGGTTATGCTGACCATCGTAAACAATTCCGATGATATCAAATCGAATATCCCCTTGATAATGTTTACTTTCTGTGAAAGCAGCAGCGGCGGAAGCTATTTTTTTTCTTTTCAAACCACTCACTGTATTTTCAGGTAAATGGGCATTATTTCTATGTAGCAGCCTTACCTCTATAAAAACTAAAACATGAGCATGCCAGGCGATGATATCAATTTCTGCATGCCCATAAAACCAGTTTCTGTCAATAATTTGAAAATCGTGTTGAACGAGCCAGTTTAGAGCCAGCGTTTCTCCCCATTTGCCCTTTTGGAATGTCGAAGCCATATAAAAAATTTCAGGATAAAGTGGTAAATAGCCACTTTATCCTGAAAAAACATAATCTTGAATTATTTCTGTAAAATCAGATTTCCCGTATATTGTCCAAAACCATCGGTATATTTATAAATATAGACCCCTGCATGAGGCAATTCATTGGCTTGAAGGGTAAAAAGTGGAGAATCTCCTTTATTGAATTGCCAGGATTTTGTCCATATTTTTCTTCCCTGCACGTCATAAATATCTAAAACACCTTGAAGACCAGAAGCGGGAGGCAATTGAAAAGTCACCCATTCTTTAAAAGGATTCGGCCAAAGCCGCAACCCACTATTGGTTGCGGCATTTGGTGAAGCATACTGAATGGTCAGGGGGGCGACCACCACTGAATCAATGTTCTGTGTTGATAAGTAAGCCTCTGAATCAAAAGAATTATTATTTAATGCTATAGCATCAGCGAGATTAGTATGTCGAAGTGCTTCCACCTCAATAAATCCTAACACCTCACCAGCCTCGCTTTTTTTCAAATCGTCTGCATACCAGGACAAAGCCCAGCTGTTATCATTCAATGGTTTACTACTGATATTGAATTCTTCAGAACCAGAGAAACCGTGTATTTTAATCAGTTCCGGATTCACTTGCAGGGCAAATTGTCCACCCCACCAAAGGTCACTGCTTTCAAAATGTATAGGTAACCAGACCCGTTCCCCTGGTTTAAGCTTCCATTGTGGGAGTAAAAAGACTCTGGAAGATTCCTGGGAACGGGGGCTGATACCATTTTCAGGGATTATACTATTATTAACATCTCCGACTTTTATGGCTACAAAATCACCATCGGTCATATCTTTGAAAAGATTGGAAACTGCTTTAGATTCAGGGAAAGGCGTTGACAATGGATCCTTTGGATTAGGGAACTGGAAACTTTTAGGAATGAAACGCCATGGTTTATTCTCAGGAAAGGTATTGGTCACATTCAAAATCAATCTTTGCAACTGAATGATGTCTCTTACAGAAATCCTTCCGTTTCCATCTACATCTGCCGCTATTATTTTGTAAGGTGATTCAAGCGCCTTAGAACCAGTTAGATGCCTATTCACCAATATCAAATCGAGCGTAGTCACACCATCTGTATAATTACCTGTTTTACCAGGCATGAATTCATACGTGCCCCCTGGCACCAGATTCCCTAAGGAATACGCTCCTTTATTATCAGTCATAGATTCCCCGGAGTAATTTTTCATTTCCTCTACTTTTACCGTTGGGACACCGGAACCATTTTCCAATTTAATTGCTCCCGCTACGGTAACTCCGCCACCACAAACAGCTAATGGGTCATTTATTCTAACGATAACATCGCAACGTTCATAATTTCCTGCAATATCAACCGACCACACTGTCAATAGATTATCACCAATGTCGTCACATGCAAACGTTAAAGAAGCATTCGGCGGTGGCCCTGTAAAACCTGGGGTGGGTCGGGCACCAATTCTCCATCGGATAGAATCGGTTTCTGTACAATTATCAACCGTGGCTCCGGTATTAAATTCCACGGCATTCACAATGGTAGTGCCAGAGGCGGCGAGGGATCTACTCACTATATTATTACAAAACATATCTGGCGGCGTGTTCTCGATGATGGCAAAAGTAGCATCACAGGTTCCAAAATTTCCACATATATCTGCAACACGATAAGTTATATCATAAATACCTGCGGGAATTCGGGAAATGTCTAAAGAATTTCCAAAATCACCGCTTACTGAAATCGTAACTAAATTGGGTAAACATTCCTGTATATTAGTAGGAATAGGCAGTCTGAGGGTAGTATTACATGAATCCGGGTCCAGATAAATAACCAATCCCTCTGAAGGACAGATAAAACTTGGTGGCGTGTTATCAAACACCCTAATAAGCTGGGTGCCGACAATTCTGCCAGATGTTGGCCCAATCGGATCTCCAGGTTCGTAAACACAGGTGTCAGTAATCGTCCAGGTTCTGGAAATCTGAATACAGGCACCGGAAACATTATAATTTACCGCATCACTATGCGTAACCACAATACCCTTATAAGCAGGATTTAACACGGTAGGTGATCTGAAACCTATGGGTAGATTTACTGGATTCAGGGAAGCTAAATTAGTACAATTTGTCTGAGAATAATCGGGAGGAAATGTAGCTCTTAAGGTAGTAGAATCATTTAAAATAATGATTTGGGTTGGACAGATTGTGGTATCGATACCTCCATAATAAACGGTCCAATCTCTTCTTATGACACCAGTTCCACCACCACATCCCAGATTTCTGTCGTCCTCATATTCGAGTTGAAATAAATTACATGTACCATTTACAAAGGGAGCACCTACAACGCTGGTATCGGCTAAAAATGCAGGATTTTGCAAAATCACAGTATCGGGACAAATGATAGTTCTTGGAAGTTTATCCACCACATCCACTTCTACCATACAAAAATTGGAATTTCCATAGCAATCGGTCACTTGAAGCGTGGCCATATTATTGGTCAAAATTTCTGCACAAAAATATTTTAACGAATCAGAGAAAGGCAACGGAGAAGCCGTCATTTTCTGAAGTTTAAAGGTCAGATTGGTACAACATAAATCGGTAGCCTGCAGATAGAATGAACTGGGTTCTACCTGAGCTTCCCCGGTGAGCGTTAACGATACCTGAATACTTGAAGGACAGACCAAAACAGGGGGTGTATTATCTACTACCCGAACCATGCGCGTACATTGTGAGGTATTTCCACAAGGATCTGACACCATGTACATAATACTATGCAAACCAGGAGGAACCCCAGTTAATTGCCCTCCATTTCCATTTATCACACCAAAATTGGACATAATAACCACTCGGATCTGATTGTTTGGTGCACAAGAGTCTATAAAAACAATAGGTGGAACGATAACGGTAGCACCACATTGCGTGGCAGACGAAGTAAAAGCGACCAAAGTATCGGAAATACAGGTTAAACGAGGTTTTATGGTATCGACGACTTGAATAATTTGTTGAAAAGTACGAATTCCATTGGTACACCCATCGACAGCTGTCCAGTTTCTGATTAGGGTAAAGGTAGGCGCGCAACCATTGATTCTTTGATCATTATAGGTGAGGGAAAGGCCACAAATATTTGAAGGCGTTATATTAAATCCGTTTAATTGAGGCCAACCTGTGCTATCCGGGGTTACATTGGGAGTTACACAAGAGACTCCCCTTCTGCCAGCTACATTATCACGGTTTGCCGGAAAAACCAAGTCACCCACGACAGGTCTTCTTATATTTATTTTTTGAACACAAGTATTTTTCAATCCATTTAAAAGCGTGATAGTCCAGGTTCTGTTTATGACACCAACGAGTACATCTGTACAAGCATTTATTCTATTGTCGTATTTATCTTCATAGGTAATACTATATGAATTACATTCTAAAGAGGTAGCTCTACCTAATCGCGCGGTGTCCGTAGGCGTACCACAAAGAACGGTGGTATCTCTTGGACAAATAACCAGAGGGGAACCCAGTGAAACCACTCTAAAGGAACCTACACATATATTTCCGCTGGGAATATGTCTGATTCTTGCATAGAGCAACTGATTTAGATAGGTACGGCCAACGAAAGGCGTTGTAGGTAAAAGCTGGCCATTGGGACCAAGCATAACCGTAATTTCATAATCTGTTGGCGCTGATGGGGTACAAATACCTGGATTTGTCTCGCTGAGGATCATTGCCGGCGTAATTCTAAGATTACAAGTAGAATCTGCGCTAATCAAAACATTATTATTACAAATCAGCGTACACTGGCTGTGTAATAAAATAGGAGAATTTAAAAAGAAAGCAATTATAGCTATGATAATCCAATCTAATTTTTTGTAACCACGCATGATAAATATTTTTAATAATTACAAGAGAGGCAATACCAAATTCATGCCAAACTGAAGGATTTTAAAAAAAGCGACATCTAAAAAGATGCCGCCTTATATAAACTATGGAAAAGCTTTTAATTTATTTATTACCAGAGCTTAGGATCATTCTTTTAACATCGGTAAAAGAACTGGTTTCCAATCTATAGTGGTAAGCACCATCACTCCAAAAGCCATCTCTTTGGAAAGGAATTTCGTTATACCCCTTCTGAAAAATCCCTTTAGTTTCCCAAACTGATCTTCCGATCATATCGGTAATAGATATTTTAACCTCTTGTGATTGTGGTATAGTGAAACCTATTGTGGTATTTTGGTAAAAAGGATTCGGATAATTTTGAAATAACTGGTACCCCCCTTTATCTATATCTTTAGATCCGTCTTTGAAAATAAGATTGAGGTCGAGCATTCCACCTTCATGGGTGTAGGCCTCTGGAACGGTAGGATGAGGGGCTACTTTTAGCGCGTAGATTAACTCTGACGATTTTTTTGCTCTGAAAGTAAGTCTAAGCACGGGAGTAGCCGTGGTAGGCCAGGTTTTCTCGCGCATCACATTCCAACTAGCCGTTAGAATACCTTTTTCTTTATCAATAAGAGCAAAATTTTCATCTGAAATACCTGGAACATCTCCAGCTGTATAATCTATTATTTCCAATATTCTCTCATCAAAATCGAAGGTAAACTGAAAGCCAGCTACATCTTCCTGAGAGTCTGCATTTACGTCGATAGTAAATTCCTCTCCGTAGCTGAATTTCAAATTGGGTATCTGCAATTGTAGTTCCCCAAAAGTACTTCTTGGATTTTGTACAATGAGGCTATTTGGCGTTGCAGAGCTATTTAGATCACCCACTTTTATACCTATGAAATTAGCCTGAGCAAATTTTGTTTTAAAATCATCTAAAGTCTTAGCTTCAGGAAAAGGCGCCTTAAGAGGATTTATACCAGCGGGGAAGATATAATCGGCATCAATAAAGCGCCATGAATTGTTCTGTGCACCTAAATCAGTATCCTTTCCTAAGATTAACTTTCTCAATTTTATTAAATCGAGCGTAGAAACATTACCAGAGCGATCAATATCAGCAGCGATTTGCTGGTAGGGCGATTTCAGGGAAATTATGCCGAGGATAAACTTTTGGATTAGTACCAAATCCATGGTTGACAGACCATTAAGCAAATCATCATTCTTATAAGGTTGTAATTTATAGTTTTTACCAAAAACTAAATTTACCAATTCAAACTTGCCGGTAGCTGTAGTTATCACGTTCATTGCTGGGTCATTCACCTCTTTTATAAGGACTTTTTCAACGTCTTCCCCTTTTTCCGTTTTAATAACACCGGCTATTTTTCCTATAGGATTGGTTAAGCAAAGGCCATCATTATCCTGAACATCAACGGTAACGGTACAAAAATCGCTATTTCCTTTAGTATCTGTCACCCAAAGTTCCACGGGTTGAATACCAAAATCGGCGCAGGTAAAAGTTAACATGGTGTCGAGTGGATGAGGAGGGATTCTGTTCCCTGAGTTACCTCTTTTGATACTTATTTTAATAGGGCCGCCACAAACATCGCGACTGGCAAGATTTATATCTTTAGCATCTACCATGGCCATGATAGCTGGCATTCTAGATAGATTTACTGCTATATTTTTACAAATCGGGGTAGGTGGTTTTTTGTCAATCACTGTCACCGACGTTTGTCCGGTCACTTTATTACCGCAACCATCAGCTACAGAATATGTGAAAGTAGTAGTACCTAAAGGATAGGTTCCACTTGCATTGGCTCCGTTTTGGTTAGCAAAAGGTGAGTTATTGGTAATGATAAGATTCTGGTTACAATTATCGGTAGCCGTTGCCAAAGGAACAGTAACCTGAGCTACATTACAGTCAGTAAACAAATTAATAACCTGATTGGCTGGAACGGTCAAAACCGGTGGAGTCTTGTCCTCAACGATAATTAACTGAGCGTAAGTAAACCGATGACCTGGAGAACCAGGCACATATTTACACAAATCGACTACTTCCCAGGTACGGTAAACTTTGAAACAGCCTGGTGAAATCATATTAAACACATTATCGGAGTAGGCAAAAGCAATTTGAGCACAAAGGGGTTCATTCACTATAGGCCTTCTACTATTTACCGGAAGATCATTCACACCCACCTGAGCATTACAAGAATTAATAGTTACATCAGCAGGCCAGGTGATGTGTTGAGCCAATAAAATAGAATTATTAACAATATTTACATTTTGGGTACAAGTAGCTTTTAATCCACGCGCATCTGTAGCAGTAAAAGTACGGGTTAGAAGACCTGTATTACATTCCTCCATTTTAACAATGTGAGTAGAATCTAAAGTATAGCTACAAGCTTCTAAAACGATAGGACTTCCAAAACGACCTAGATTAATAAGTTCGTCATTACATTCAGTGGAAGTATTTGCGGGACAAATAATAACAGGAGGAAGTTTATCTTCAACCGTCATTTTTACTTCACAGGTATTATAGAAATTACCCCAAAGATTGCCCCCCGGCGCTTCCCTGCTGGCATCGACAGGACCATCCCCTGGATTTGAAATATACACTCGCATTTCAACGGTAATTTTACCTTTATCGACATCATCGCAACAAAAGGTAACATAATCATCAAACCATTCCTGATAACCGGGGGCGGGAGAATCATCACCATTAGAACCGTTGCAACTATTGGTGTCTTTCCTGCGCACTTTATAATATATAGGAAGCCCGCAATTGTCTCTTGAACCACTATCAAAAGCTCTGGCAGAGGCGTAGGCTGTACCCTCATTGGTCAGCGTAATATTTCCCGGACCGGTGCAGATGGCGACCGGTGGTGTAGTATCAAAAACCTCCACGGTAGAGGTACAGACAGCTGTATTTCCGCATTTATCGATGGCCATATAGGTTATAGTATGGGAACCTAAAGGCATGCTGATTAAATTGGGATAAGTTCCTGAAAATGGTGTTGTTACCATTAAATTTGGCGCCGCATCACAGTTATCGGTAATCAGTTGAGGCGCACTTAATGGGACGAAAGCCAAACAGATAGACGGTTGTGTTGAAACCCTTTTAGGTAAAGGACAAACGATAACAGGCTTAGTTGTGTCCTTAACCTGAATAATCTGAGTATGCAAGGAATCTTGACTAGTACAAAGATCGATGGCTGTCCAACGACGAATTACAGCAAAACTAAGCCCCGCACAGGTATAGGTAGTATCATCGGAGTAGGAATAATTAATTTTACAAAAACCTACGGAATTCACCACACTTCCATTAATAGTAGGAAATCCTGTTTTATTGGGGCTCACATTGGGCGTATTACAACTGAGTAAGGTATCACGTGGAAAAACAATTCTTCGCAGAGGAGTTAATGAATCGAGGCTAGGCTTAAGCAAGCTAATTTTCTGAATACAAGTATCTGCATTACCATAAATATCAGCAACAATCCATCGTCTGAATATTTTTTGAAGGGTATCAAGCGAACAATCGGATACCGAGACACTATCTTTATAGTTGTAAGAAAGCGTCCCATTGCAATTATTACTTACGACAGTAGGTCTTCCCAAATTGATCCCGGAGGTATCAACACTACAACTAACAATTGTATCACGGCAGGTAATAACGGGCGGCATCCTATCCACAATTCGGGCAAAACCATTACAAGAAAAGCCGCCGGTACCAAAAACCAAAATTTCGATCCGCACAATAGAACCGATATAAGGATTTAAATTTACCGTAAGACTTCCAGTATCCCTCTTAATGAGCGTCCCGCTTTGTGTAAATAGCGCAATAGACATATTAGAAGTTGCATAGGTCGTTGAAGCGGTATCGACAATAATAGCAGGATGAATAACCCCCTCACAATTTTGATTCACCGCAATTTCCTTGGGTGCATTTATTGGTGCAGGGTTGCAGGTCAAGGTTTGGGCACCCATATTTTCCGATAGGAAAATAAGAAGGGAGAGAACCAGTAAAGGTCCGAACCTTAATACATTGGTTAAAGAAAGATTCCCCAATCTAAGTAAATTAGTGAGGAAAGAGGGTACATTTTTTTTTGCTTTTCCATTCATGATTTCCATAATTGCCGGATTTGAGATACGAGATAAAACCGTCCACATAAAAAACCAGCGAAACACCTTAATTAAGTATTTCTGTTTTCAATAATATGTTACAATAGAAAATCATGCCAAATTACATATATAGATAATATTTAATTTAAAAAAATTACTTATACAGAAAAGGCCTCTATACAGATTAGGATAGAGGCCTTTTAAGAAAATAAAAAATGGGTATCTTATTGATTATTTTTTACTTCTGTATTTTTGAGGGTCAAAAGCGATAGCAAAAGTAACCTCATGCGTACCAGTTCCACTGGCATAGCTGCTAATTTCCTGGAGGGATAAATCGAAGGAATAGAAAAACTGTATGTTAGCAGCTTTTGCCCCCAGAAGAAGGCCTACTGCGCCTAAAGAACGATATGAAATACCGGTAATAAACTGATCATTCAACAAACCAACATTGAGATTCAGGTCAGCTTGAAATGGCGCATTTTTAATTCTCCTTAAAAAAATAGAAGGTTCTATAGAAACATTACTGGAAGACGATTTGATCTTGTGTCCAGCCAATAACATATAGTAGTCAAAAGGAGAAGATTTATTTATATCTACAATGGCGATATTATCGAGACGATTCCCAACAATATTAGAAAAAGTCACCCCTAAATAAGTAGGTCTTTCGTGACTTCCCTGTGTTACTGGGCTACCAAACCCAGCCATAACGGACAGTGCCACATCGAAACGACCGATACCTGCAACAGCATTTTCCGCTATAGGATCATTGAGATCATAATATTTATTTCCATTAGTAATATCGGCAAAGATGGCGGAACTTCTTAAGCGCAACTGTTGAAATTCTGTTGAAAAACCGGCGGACAGAAAAAAATCTTCTTTAATATCAAAAAAGAAAGAGTAATTCACCATAGCCTTTGTTCTGGAGAGAAGGCCTGCATTTTCTGAAAGAACCCCAACACCCAGGCCAAATTTATCTCCCAAAGGCCCATTGTAGAGCGCATTTAACGATTTGGGACTATCTGAAATACCGGACCATTGATAACGGCCATTTACTTGCAGCTGATGAAAGCCACGTAAGCCTGAAGCTGCGGGGTTCACCAACACTGGATTTACGGTATAGTGAGAAAAATTAGCTTCATCTTGAGCGAGCAAAGACCCTGAACAAAAAAGAAGGAACAAAAGGGGGAGAAATAAATTTTTCATGAATCTCAGATTAATATTTTAGCACTTTGGCGATAAATTAGTTTTCCCTTAACAGGGTAATAGAACCTTCCAATGGTTTATCGCCATTAAAGTCCAGGGTAAAATAATACACTCCTTGAGGTAAAAGCTCACCATTAATGGTCGTACCTTTCCAATCATTCCTATAGTCTTTCTGGTCGAGAACGAGTTGTCCCCAACGATTAAAAATACGAAGTTGATTTTGCCTGTATGCCGGGTCAAAGGTTACACAATTAATAATAAATTCCTCGTTTAAGCCATCTCCATCGGGGGTAATCAGTTTGCGGTATTCTAAACAATCAAACCTTTCATCATTTACTTCAACTACAGAGATAGCAGGATTAGGTGCGCAACCCCTGGAATCCGTTAACTGGAGTCCATAAATCCCCGGGCAAAGATTCAATAAAAACGAATCTCTTTTTCCAGCAACCTGTGGCCAGGAGTAATAGTATGGAGGAAATCCACCGGTTGCGGAAGCGGTAATCTTTCCATCACAATTTCTATCATCGAGGGTTGGCGTCGCTTTAAGGGTCACCACAATAGGTGTTGGATCCTTTAAAGTATAGGTTTGGGTATATTTACAATTATTTCTATCCTCAACTTCTATAGAATAGGTACCCTGGGGAATTAAATTCAGGGAAGGACCACGAACTCCATTATTCCAGACGTACACATACGTAGAACCCGGAACTCCACCAGAAGCAGAAACCACAATAGAACCATTTCTGGCGGCAGGACATCCAATATCAATGACAGAGGCATTCAAATCGACTTTTGTGGGAGCAGTAGCGTTGATTTCTCTAGTTATGGTGCAACCAAGTGGATCTGAAATTTTAACCTGATACATACCTGCGGCTGCATTTTGAAATACGGAAGCGCTACTTGCCAAATTACCATTTAGCAACCATTCATAAACAAAAGAAGTACTTCCGCTATTATTTTTTGCTGTCACTTCAAGAATGCCATCTTTATTAGAAAGGCAGCTAACAACGAATCCATTATAATTAGAGTTTGCCTTTACGTTCGCTGTCAATATATTCTTAGCCTCTACATTATATATCCTAATCACCTCGTTACCAGAAGCTTCACCAATAATTACGGTATATACGCCTGACATGACGTCAATTAAGTCTTTTGAGCTACTAATAGTGTCCCCTTTACTGTTCACCCATTTAAATTTATAAGGTGTTTTTCCACCTTGAACATCCAGAATAACTGAACCATTGAGATCTTCCGGACAATCACTCTTTGTGATAGCGGGTTTTGCAGAAAAAGTATTTAAAAAGATAGGCGCTCCCACAAAAGTACAACCGTTGGCATCCCTTATTGAAGGAGTGTAACTACCTTCACAAAGACTGATCAATTGCAGGCCTGTATTATTTGTGTTCCAATTAACGGTGTAAGCAGCGGTACCACCAGAAATGGATAGTACAATTCTGCCTGTACATCCACTTTCCTCACTATCGTGTTTTACGGTAGCTTCAACAGTAAAAGGAGTGGGGGTTGAAATAGTGAAGGAGCCTTCTTTTTTGGTATTTATCGCGTCCTCCACGACATAATTAATAACACCTCCTCTGAGATTTTCAAGATTAAGAATACCATTTGTAGTGTTAAAAACCTGGCCATTTAAGGAAAGGGTCAATTTATAAGGGCTCGTTCCACCACTTATCATCACTTTTGCTTTACCCGTAGTATCTCTTGGACAAAGAACACCCGTGGTAGTAACGTCGATAGCAAGAGGCACCAATTTGTATTCAATATTAAAACAAGAATCTACAGGACAGGAAGAATTATCACTCACCTTCACGCAATATTTACCGGTGACCAAGGTTTCAATAGTAGAAGAAGATGCCCCATTATCCCATAAAAAGGTATATGGAGCGGTACCACCTACCACTGAAAGTGATATCTGGCCATTATTATTTGAAGGAGCGCCTGTAACATGAGTTATGGTTGGCGTTACTCTTGGTTTGCTTTGTTCTGTTAAGGTTACGGACAATGATAACGTTGCATTTTGTGCATCGGTAGCCGTAACTGAATAACTACCCGGACCTAATTTGTTTATATTTTGAACCGTTTGCCCATTACTCCATTTGTAAGAAAAGGGAGCGACACCTCCAGACAGTGACAATGTTACGGAGCCGGTACTTGATCCCTCGCATGGATTAATGACTACAGCAGGAGCAAATTGAAGTTTACGAACCATTCTGATGCAAATCTCCGCTCTACAAGCTGAGGTGTCACGTACAATCAGGCAATAATTGCCTGTATCAAGATTTGATATATTCTTAGTAGTTGCTGAATATGTAACTGGACCTGTCCAATTATAGGTTACCAGGCCTTTTGTTCCCTGCACGGTCAAATCTATAGCCCCGTCATTTCCATTATTTATATAAGTAGGTTGAACAGCGGAAATAGTTATTCCATCGGTTTGTGCTATGGTGATGGAACGAGAAAGTTGACAACCTGTTGCATCTGTTAAGGTTACATTATAATTATCAGGCGCAAGATTTGTTTGATTTGCCTGAGATGGAAGACCTTTATCCCAAAGATAGGAATAAGCTGTTTCACCTCCTGTTACCGTCAGCGCGATGGACCCAGTATTTCTACCTAAACAAATGGCATCCACCTTTTGAATAGAAAGACTAAGATTCGACTGTTTTACAACTTGTGGTGTTGATACAATAGCGCAACCCAATGCATCAG
>CANMVX010000001.1 GCA_947501115.1 Haliscomenobacteraceae bacterium | reverse complement strand
TCCAGATTTTCATTCACCTGGGAGAAAAGCCTGCTCATATCATGATTATCAGGAAAAACCACTAAACTATTTGCATCAGGGTACAAAAAATCCATAGATAAGGTCTCATAAAGAGGATACCAATTATTATTGGTTAATGATTTCCTCAATGCACCTTGAATAGGAAAATCCATGGCTCCAGGCAAACAGGAAGAATAACCATTTGGATTCACCTTTCCTTTCAACCAATGAGCAACAATGGCTGGATTTTCAGACCATTCCTCCCCTACTATATTAAAACCAGGATACTCAGACATTACAGCACATGTCCAGTCGCTCATAAAATCTTTATCCGGATAAGGATATGTATCCATTCTAATACCATCAATATCAGCATATTCAATCCACCAAATAGCATTTTGAATTAAATATGTTGCCAACAATTTATTTTTTTGATTTAAGTCAGGCATGGTCTCTACAAACCAACCGTCTGTAAACATTTTTTTATCGTATTCGCTTACGTGAACATCTTGGATAACAGCCCGTTGATGGGTGGTATTAACAAACTTATTATCGAAATTAATCCAATCTGTATCTGGTAAATCATTCATCCACCAATGAAAAGAACCACAATGATTTACGATCATATCCATGATAACCTTCAACCCTTTATCATGACAATTTTTCACTAAATCAAGGTAAGAATCATTCGAACCAAAGCGTGGATCTACTTTATAAAAATCAGTAATGGAGTATCCATGATAGGAATATTCAGTCTGATTATTTTCCAGAACAGGATTGAGCCAAATGGCTGAAAACCCGGTGGATTTAATATAATCCAAATTTTTAATAATACCTGCGATATCGCCTCCATGGCGTCCTCCTTTAAATGATCTGTTTGATTTTTCCCTCATATCCGGGTGATTATCATTACTCGGATCCCCATTGGCAAAGCGATCTGGCGTAATCAGATAAAGGACATCTGCCGTTGAAAAGCCCTGCCGCGCTGCAGAATTCTCTTTCCTTTCTTTTAGCGTATAAGGGTGAGAAAAAACCACTTTTTCATCCTTCAAAAAATCAATGGGAAAAGTTTGAGGTTTTACAGTAGGTTGAATTTCCAGATTCAAAAAAAGATAATTTCTGTTGGACGTCTGAATCACATTAACCAATCTTATACCCAGTGAATTAATTTTTGGTCTTAAATAGGCAATATCTTTGGCATGAACCATAATCTGTAAGTCCTTGTTTTTCATACCTGCCCACCAAAAGGAAGGTTCAATATGGTCTATTGTAAGCGCGGGATTTGAACCACTTATCTGTAAATGGACTCCCAAAATAAACAAAAAGAGGAAAATGTATTTTTTCATGTTAAAGTATTATAAAATAACGGACTGTTCCTAAATAGCAACAGTCCGTCTTCACAAAAAGATTTGTTTAACCAATCTTAAGGTAGAATTAGTTCAACAATATTTCAAATTTTAGTCAACTTATACGTGTAAATAGCTCTGTTAAGGAAAAGCTCAACGGAATATTTTCCCTCTGTCGCAATAGCAATATTTGCACCACCATATTCAAGAGAGCGGTTTGCACCATCATCCCCCAGATTGATTCCCCAGTCATCATTTGCTCTGAATTTGATTTCACCAGCCTTTAAATTAAGGGTAATCTTTAATGTATTAGTTGTTTCATCGTAAATCAAATCCTGGTCACTATCCCAACCATTGGGAGTAGAAGAACCAATTAATCCCCATGAGGTCCTTAATTTTTCGTGTTTAAGGGAATTAATATTTACGTTAAGTTTATAAAGGCCTTCGGCGAGAGCTGTTATGTTAGCACCACTTTTATCTAAGGAGCCGTCTGCACCATCATCCCCATAGTTTAAATCCCAGGAAGGGCCAACTGTATATTTATATTCCGTATTTGGTTTCATAAAAACGAATCCTTCAAATTTTCCATCACTTTTAGCAGAAAATATTACTGTTTTCTGATCTGCAGGATTCCAACCCTGATAACTACCAGGTACTTGCAGTTTAGGATATTCAATCACTGATTCATAGGGTGTCACATTGACTACCAGAGATTTAGAATAAATTGTTGGTATATCTGGATTTATTGTAGCAGCAATTCTAAATTCGACAGAAACAGGTTCACCACCTGGTTTTCCCTTAGCTATAATAATACTATTTATTTTACCAATGGTAGGAATTAAAGTCAAGGCATTTACTGAACCCAGTGCAACTGGTTCTTTAAATTTTTCAGCAGTTAATGCCATTTCAAGGGTGTAATTAACCCCTGCCTGAAAGCCATATTCTGCAGCAGTCCATGTAAAAGTAGCAAAATTTTTCAACGCATCCGCTTCTTTTAGTACATACGCAGCGTTGGCTGTTGGCGCGGTGAATTCAGGAGAAGCACCGATATTTAAAATAGGTCCCACTTCTTCATCCTTACAAGAAAATACTATCAAGGAGAGGACGAGACAAAAAACAAGATATTTTCGTAACATGTTAATTTAATTTAAGGATTAATAACCTGCATTCTGCTTTAATTTAGGATTAGCACCTATATCGGAAGCAGGAATAGGGAATACATCAAAGGTTTTATTGACCGACCTACCATCTTTTACGCCACCTTTCCAAGGCCAACGATAATCTGTTGCACTGAATTTACCAAATCGAACCAAATCTGTCCGACGCTGAGCCTCCCAGTAAAGTTCTCTGCCTCTTTCATCTAACAAGAAATCAAGGGTTAATTGTGCAGAAGTAATATCACCACCTGGACCAGCATAAGCTCTTCTTCTTACAATATTCACATAATTCAATGCATCAGCTGCTGAGCCTCCAGTACCACCTCTTACAATTGCCTCAGCAGCAGTTAGATAAATATCGGCTAATCTAAAGAGAGGAAAATCAGTATCAATAAAAGTTAAATCAGAGGGATTTCCTCCCGTTGAGGTAAGGTTGGTAAATTTTGTAACAGCATATCCATCTGTAAATTGAGATATATCAGCTATTTCCAATTCCTGACCATCTGTAAAGAAAAGAGAACGGCTATCAAAACTAGCCAATTCTATGGCATAGGTATAATCTGGTTTGTTAAGGAATAATTTAATATTGTAAGTTCCTGCACTCGGAATTACAATATTTGCACCACCAGCTTCAAGGACTGCATTACCACCATCGTCACCATAATTCAAATCCCAGCCATCATTTGCCCTGAATTTGATTTCACCTTTTACAAGATCGGCGGTAATGATCCATGCATTTTCTTTTGCATCATATTTCAAATCCTGATCTGAATCCCAACCATTTTTAGTTGCTGATCCAATCAATCCCCAAATCGTTTTGTTCAAAGTGTATGTTTTTGCTTGATAATCAACATTCAATTTATAAAACCCGGCATTTACCACTCTAATATTATCCCCATTTTGGTCTAATTTACCATCGGCACCGTTATCCCCAAAATTAACATCCCAATTAGGCCCAGCATTAATTTTGAATTCTGTGTTTCCATCAAACCAAAAATATCCCTCATATTTACCATTATTCCCGGGAGAAGTAATAACCGTATTTGCATTAGAAGGATCCCATTTCTGGTAAGATCCAGGAATAAATAATTTTGGATATTTCGAAGTATTACCAGCAGAAGGAGCTACTAAAACGCTGCCAGAACTTGTTGAAGGGAATTTTTTAACTAAACCACTCGTTACACGGGTTCCTCCCCAACCACCATCCACACCAAAATTAGCGGGATTCATTTTTCCACCTACGGCAGCATGCACTACAAAGGTCATTCCCCCCCAGGTTCTAGTTTTTATTCCATCAAAATTTATAGCAAAAATAGTTTCCTTACTTTTGTGATTATCCGCTGTAAAAAGATGCTTATAATCAGCTTGGAGTGTATAACCAGCACCAATTACCTTTTTGCAAAAGGTTAAAGATTCAGTGTATTTCTTCTGGCCAGTGTATGTCTCAGCATTCAGGTACAATTTCGCCAGAAGAGACCAGGCAGCAGCCTGATCAGCCCTTCCATACTCATTCGTTCTTGGAGCCACCATTTTTGTCTCTATTTCTTTCAATTCCGTTTCAATGAAATTAAAAAGGTCATTTGCTGAAATCTGTTCTGGGAAAAATGCCCCTACTTTATCCTTTTCAGTTACAAATGGAACATTCCTAAACATATCAAGTGCATGATAATAACTTAATGCGCGCAAAAAACGGGCTTCAACCCTAAATTTTTCTACATCAGAACGTGTGGCTGCATCTGTATTTCTACTGCTTAACTTTTCATCAGTTGTTTCCCTCAAAAACTCATTACATAGTGAAATCTGGTAAAAGATACGGTTATACATAGCTGCAATAAACTCATTGTTTGCATCCCAGTCCTGTTCGTGATAATCCTTTATGTTCCCATCATTCCAGGCAATAACGGCCTCTTCTGTAGGTAATTCCTGTGCTTTCCAGTATTGACGTAAATAGGTTGAAAATCCTTCGTCAATTCCACTAATATCTGGTTGACCAGCAGGACCTTGCTGACCTGAAACGGCTAGTCCGGCATATAATTTAGCCAGAACCTGCCGATAAGATTTTGGATCGTTATAGACAACCGCAGAGGTTATAACATCTTTATCTAATGGAATTGTTTCTAAATCCTTAAAACAAGAAGAGGATAAAAACAAGATACCAACGATAATAAACCAACGGCTCAAAGGAGTTAATAATTTCATATTCATCTTTTTTCTGATTTAAAAATTTGCACTCAGGCCAATTAATAGGGTTCTTGATCTTGGATATATATTTCCATCAATACCACCAAAAATTTCAGGATCAAGTCCTTGATATTTAGTGATTAACAATGGGTTTTGCATAGTAGCTGAAAGTCTGAGATTGCTAATTTTACCTTTTTTGTTAAAATTATAACCTGCAGTTATGTGATCTACCCTTAAAAATGATCCATCTTGAATGAAATGATCACTAAAATATTGTGGAATTGAAAAATCTATTTCTGAAGCCCCGGATTGAAGATTATTCAATATACCTGTGGCATTATACAGATTGTTATAAGCTGTCTGATTAGACAATACGTTATTATAGATATAATTTCCTATGTTGGCTCTTGCCGCAGTAGAAAGGTCAAAATTACCTAATCTATAGTTTAAATTAAAACCATAAAAAACATCCGGGGCGGGTTTCTTCCAATGGTAGCGATCATCTGGTGTTACCCTACCATCCTTATTTCTATCAACATAAAGTCCTTCAATAGGAATTCCCTTCGCATCATAAACCTGTTCGTATACAAAAAAAGAATTTGCAGGATACCCAACTGAGTGAATTTGAATAGTATTTCCAACACCGCCAGATATACCACCTGTAAAAACACCTTTATAATTCGGATCGTCCGTGGCTGTTAATCTGGTAATCTTGTTCCTGTTCATGGTAATATTAAATCCTATAGACAATGCTGATTTTTTAGTATTTAAAATATCCGCATTTAAGGAAAATTCAACCCCTTTATTTTCAAGATCCCCAACATTCGTGTTAATAAAATTGGTTAGGTTTGTACCAGCAGGAACTGGAATGAAATTAATCAGATCCGTTGTTTTTCTCTGATAATATTCTATGGAACCAGTAAGTTTATCTGAAAACAATCCAAAATCTACTGCTGCGTTATAAGTGGTTGTTTCCTCCCATTTAATGTTCGCATCATAACCATTGGGACGCAAGGTTGTAACAAATTCTGAACCAAATTGATAGGTTGCATTAGATTGACTGGCTAAATATCGGGCCAGGTATGGGTAATAATCTCCACCAATATCTTGTTGTCCGGTTACACCATATCCCAATCTAAGCTTTAGGTTTGAAAAAGTACCCTTACCTTCAGCATCAAGTATTTTCAATGCCAAGGCAGCTGCTGGAAAAAGTCCATATCGATTATCGGCGGAAAATCTGGATGTACCATCTTGTCTGAGGGTAGCAGTTAACAATAATCTACCTCCCAAATCAAGATTCATTCTTCCAAAAAGGGATACCAGATAATATTCCTTAGGGTCATAATTTTCTGGATTAAGCACTTTATCACCGGCAAAATTTGTTCCATAATTGTAATCTTCGATGAAAAAATGTTGCCAGGAGTAGCCACCCATCATATTGAATGAAGATTTACCGAATGTTTTAGCGTAATTAAGATAGAATTCTAACAAGCTATTCTTTTTATCTTGCCAGTACTCACCTTTATACCCTTTGTTGGTAAAAGCAAAAGCAGCATTTTGATCAACAATATTTGTTCCCTCCCCTCTTGATGCATCATAGCCAAGATTTAAATTTGCCCTCAAATCCGGAAGAAATGGCATTCTATAGTCAAATGAGGCATTCGCAATATAATGATTTACTTTTGAGGTATTGTTAGATAATTGTAATAAAGCCATTGGATTAGCTGGTGCTAATGGATTTGGTGTACCATCATTTTGAAGCCAGGTATAAAATCCACCAAATTTACCTGATTCACCCAGTACCGGCTTTGTTGGGTCAAAAGAAACTGCCGACCCAATGGCACCTGTATTAGCAAATGTGTTTTCAGATTGCATAGCTTTGAGGCTTACATTTACCTGAAGTGTGTTATTCAAAAACCCTGGAGATAAGTTTAATGCAGCGGTAGAACGATTGAAAGCATCTGTTTTAAGAATACCAGTCCTATCAGTAACCCCCAAGGATAATCTGTAAGGAATCAAACCCAATCCACCTGAAAGATTAACATTATGATCATGAGTAATCCCTGTCTGAAATATTTCGGCTTGCCAATCTGTGTTTGCTGTTCCAAGCAATTTTCTGGAAGGATGAGATTCCGGAAATCTTGAGGTAATTAAAGCTTTGTATTCATCGGCATTTAAGACATCAATTTCATTTCTTCTGTTGCTAAAACCAATGCTTCCATTGTAACCCAGTGATAACTTTTTACCAAGCTTACCCTTTTTTGTTGTGATTAAAATAACTCCGTTGGAAGCTCTTGAACCATAAATAGCCGTTGCAGAAGCATCCTTTAAAACAGTAAATGTTTCAATATCTGCAGGATTGACAATATTTAATGCGTTTCGTGAACCTGCAATGCCACTATTTTCAACTGGAATACCATCAATTACTATAAGAGGATCATTTACAGCACTGAGTGAAGACCCACCTCTGATACGAATAGCAGCTCCACCCCCTGGTTCAGCGGAAGGTGTAATCTGAACACCTGCCATTTTACCTGCCAGTAACTCCTGAGCTCCTGTAATAGCACCCTTATTGAAATTTGCTGAATTAACAGATTGCACGGAACCTGTTGCATCTTCTTTTTTCACAGAACCATACCCAATCACTACAATTTCGTCTAATAGTTGGCCCGCACGTAATGCGATGTCAATCTGATTAACCGTTCCGATTTCAATGATTTGCTCTGTGTAACCAGTATATGAAAAACTAATTTTTTTAAGGTTTTCCGGAACTTCTAATCTATACACGCCGTCTAAATCAGTAATAGTACCAATATTAGAACCTGTAAGCAACACATTAGCACCAATTAATGCTTCTCCAGATGTAGCATCGGTTACTTTTCCTGAAATAATGCGTTGCGCTTGCAAAGATGAAATTGCGAGCAGAAAAACCAATAATAACATTCCACTATGGAATTTTGGCCTTTGATTACCCATAAACGCTAATTTTTGTTTTTGTAAATATTGAATTCACCAAAGAAAATATCTTTTTTGGTTGATGCTAATATCTTATTATTAAGATTTATAAAAGGTAAAACAAATCACATATCTTTGTTATAATTAGTTGACATATAGCCTTATTATTTTGATAATCAATTATTTAAATAGCAATATATCAATTTTAAATTTGCATAATAATATCAATTAAATGATGAATAGAAGCTGCATTTAGTTTTTTTCTCAATCGAAACCTGGCTGTTTTTACACTTTCAACAGATATTCCTAAAATTGAAGCAAGTTCAGTAATTGACAAATTCAATCGTATTAGCGCACATAATCTTAATTCCTGAGCGGTAAGATCCGGAAAAACAAATAAAAGTTTTTCAAAGAATCCTTGATGAATTTCTTCAAAATAAAATTTAAACCTTTCCCATTCATCATCATTTCTGAAACTAAAATCTATTAGTGAAAGAATATGCTTCAATTTGGATTGACTTCTTTCACCTAAGCTTCTTTTTAAATCAAAAACAGCCGCTTGAAGTGCTCTCATTGATTCATTTTTTTGAATGAGTTGTAAGGTAAAGGTTGTGAATTGTTTATCTCTTTGAATTAACTCCTTTTGGTAACTTTCCTCTTTCAATTTTAGATATTTGTCCCTTTCAAGTTGAAGTTGTCTCTTCTGGGCTAAAAATCTAACCACTAATGTAACAGATACAAAAAAAACAAATAAACACAAGAATACACCCCAAAAAGAAAAATACCAAGGTTTAGAAACATTTAATTCAACTTTTAAAGGTACACTCCATTCAAATCCGCCAGCTCTTTGGGAACGAAACCAAAAAGTCACTTTACCTGAGCCAATATTAGATATTAAATGTTCACTTCCGGAAGTTATAGGATACCAATTTGAATCTTCATCATATTTGATTTGATATTTCACTTCATTAGATGGAAACATTGAAGAAAACAATTGAATAGCAATATTATCGCCAAAATGAATATTCAGTTTGGAAAGATTACTACTTTCTTTTTTAATTCCATTTATTGAAAGAGATTGAATATATGGTTTTGCTGAAATTTTGTTCCCACTTTTATCTCTTCTTAATAATCCAAGTCCTTTTGATGCACCTACCCAAATAAATCCGCGCTGATCATTAATAATTCCTCTAGGAGCAAGAATCCTTCCGGGAATTCCTGCATTTTTGTCATATACAAGTTGTTGATCTGGTGTAATAAGAACCAATCCTTCACTTGTTGAAATCCATAAATCATTATTAATACTTTTTGCGATGGCTACTACATTTACATTTTCTTCTAATTTATCCCATCTCAGTCTTTTTATCTTGCCAGTGGATGGAAATGCTGAAGAATATTGATATTGGAGCAAACCTTGATTAGAAGCTAGAAGTAATTCGCCTTTTTTGGGAGCATAAATCTGATTAATATAAAAATCACCTTTTATGGAAAAGGGCAAAGGAACGCTAATATTAATTAATTTATCATCATTTTCATTATAAATAAAAAGATAGGCACTAGAAGAACTTCCCCCAAAAAATAAATTTCCATTAACTTCCTGAGTGATAACTCTAATTCCTTTTTCCTGATCCAGCGAATAAAATTTCAACCTATTAATTTTATCCATTCTCAGAACACCGTACTGGGGATTACCAAGAACCCATAAATTTTGATTTAAATCCTTATAGATCTGATTAATTTTAAAACCCCTATTGAGTAATGATAATTCTTTTAATGTTTTATATTTAAGACTATATTTTAGCACTTTTCCATCTAAATTACCTAAAAATACCTCATCATCTTTAGCAAAGATAGCCGTTATAGATCTTGCACCTTTTGCTATTTTTTGAGCTATTTTCCAGGTATTACCAGAAAATGATATTTTATCTAAAAATCCTCCAGAAGATACAAAAATATCACCCTTGTTATTTTCAAAAATAGCATCTACAGGTGAATTTGGAATACTTAAATCTATTTTTTCAAAAAAACCAGTTTTAAAAGTGGCAAAAGATTCACTGCTCACAATCCAAAGGCCATTATTTTTATCATAAGATAAATCTACTATATCATCAAACGGTAAATCCTCAATTTTAAGATACGGTTTATCGAGATTATCAATATTGAGGATAAATAAGCCTTCATTTTCAGTTCCCAGATAAATTTGTCTGTCAAAAATTACACCTGAAGTAATACCCGCAGGTACTTTTAAAGGCATTATTTTATCAAAGGTTAAATCAGGTAATAATTCAAGTTTAAACAAACCTGAGCCTGAACCAATTAAAAAAGTGTTCTTTGAAATAATAAAAAGCTGAGTAATCTTTTCTATTTTAGTAGGAAGAGGAGTAAAAATAAATTTTTCCAACATTTCTGAAAACCTAAAAAATTCACCCTTAAAGGAAATGGCCCATATATTGCCAGAATAATCTTCAGCTATTGAAAAATTTCTAAAAATACTCCCAGGGGTATTCATTTTTTCAGGAAAAAATTTAGTTCTTTTTCCATTTTTAATTAATGAAATTCCATTATCCTCGCCTATCCACAATCTATTTTTTGAATCTTCAAATATCGTTTTGGGATAAAACATTTTATCTTTCGTAGCAAATAATTCACCAACGGCAAGAATTTCAAATTTCGGTGAATAAATATGAGGGATTATTTTTGTTACTCCTTTATCATGCGTTACGATAAGAGAACCATCAGAAAGTGCTTTAATAGATTTTAAAAAGCCTCCGGGACATGCTTCGTTGTAAAAGGTTGACTTTTTACCATCGAATCTGTATAAACCTTCATCCGTTGCCATCCAAACAAAACCAAATTTATCCACCGCCAATCCTTTATAGAGACCACTTGATAGATTAATAAATTCATTTATATTTCCTGATATTCGAAGCTGACAAAAAACGGAAAGACATGCAAATTGAAAAAAACAAATAAATGAGATTAATAACTTGTATGAAAGACTCATAAAAAATGATTATCCCTCTAAATTATAATTTTACTTTAAAAAATATGGTATTGCTTGAATTTTTCCATTATATTTTCTCATTAATTTAATACAGGTATGCTCTACATCATGTTCAAGGATAAGTACATAATCGTTCTTTAAGGCTTCCTCTATCAATGAACTTCTTTCTTTTATAGTTTCAAGAGGTTGAATATCATAAGCAATGATATAAGATAGCGACAAATGATGAATGGTAGGAATAAGGTCAGCGCAATAAACAAATGTTTGATTTTCTATACTTATAATGGGTAACATCATACCCAATGTGTGTCCATGAACAAATCTAATATTCAAACCGTGGATAAACGGGTAATCAGAATCAGTACATGGAATAAATTTCAATTGTCCGGATGTTTGTAGCGGAATAAAATTATCTTTAATAAAAGAGGGTGCTTCCTTTATATTGGGATGTATAGCATTTTCCCAATGGATTGCATTTGACCAATAAGTTGCATTTGGGAAGGTGGGAGAAAGTAGATTATTCTCGTTTAAACTAACGGCACCTCCTGCGTGATCAAAATGAAGATGGGTTAAAATCACATCTGTAATATCGGATGCAGAAAAACCTTTTTGTTTTAAATTATCAACAAGAAGATGAGTGTCCTTAGGAGAAAAATATTTAATGAACTGGTCATGATTTTTATTACCTATACCAGTATCGACTAAAATTAATCTGTCTTCTGTTTCAATAAGAAGGCACCTCATTCCCAACTCAATCCTGTTAATATCATCAGGAGGAATTAATTTTTGCCACAAAACTTTAGGAACGACACCAAACATGGCACCACCATCGAGCTTAAAGGTACCCGTATCAATAAGGTGAAGTTTCATCTTAAAGCAATCTTTTCAATGCTGCCATTCTTATGGCAGTAACTGCTGCTTCTACCCCTTTATTTCCATATTTTCCACCTGAACGATCAATAGCCTGTTGTTCATTAAGTACCGTTAAAACACCAAATATACAAGGGATATCAAACATAACCCCTATTTGAGTGAGACCATTAGCCACAGCACTTGCGATATATTCATCATGTGCAGTATCCCCTTTAATGAGACAACCCAGACAAATAATAGCGTCAACATGATTTTTATTCGCAAGTATTTTTGCGCCTACGGGCAATTCAAAGGAACCAGGAACCTGATAGGTAACTATATCGTTAATATTAGCCCCATGACGAATGAGGGTATCTTTACATCCAACGAGTAGATTCTCCATGATACCACTGTTCCATTCAGAAACGACAATGCCGAACTTCCAACCAAGGATATTCGGCATTTTCGTTTCATCATAAAGGGAAAGACCATTTGATGATGATGACAAATTATTTTAGTTTGCTTCTAATCTACCTATATATTTTTCAATATCAGTAGCTTCGAAAGAGTTAGGATAATCGTATAGAATCTTCTGAAAAGCCTCAATAGCCTCTTCGTTATCACCATTTAGCTGATGTAACATACCTACTTTTTTGAGATAATGAGGGGTCATGAGTTCATCGGTATCAAGAATTTCTGTAGCACTAATATAATACTTCATTGCTTTTTTGAGATCACCAAGTTCTGCATGACAATCACCAATGATACCCTCTTTCATCACAGCGAGAACGGTACCTTTAGGTGAAAAGTCTTCCATATAAGAAAGAGCTGCTTCTATTTGGCCTAAATTCAGGTAACAAACACCTGCGTAGTAGTGCGCAAGATTTGCTGCTGGTGTTCCACCATAATTTTCTATAATACCCAGGAAACCAGCGAATCCACCTCCTGGATTTTCAAGAGCGACAGCAAAAGAATCTCTTTCGAAAAGACGCTGAGCTTGAGCCATTTGTTCAATGGCTTCTATTTGTCTTGGCTGCTTATATAGAAAGTTATAAGCAACTAAACCAAAAATGATGATGAGCAAAGCAGCACCACCATAGTCAATTATGTTTTGATATTTATGATAAAATTCCTGCGTTTTATTGCGAACTTCAACGATATCTACAAGAACTTCATCTTGTTTAGGATTTTGAGACGTTTTTGCCATATTAATTTAACTGCCTTAATAATAAGATGAACTAATTTCAAATGAAATGCAAAAGTAAAATTTCTTTATGAATTTTTATAAAAAAATTAATCCATTATGAAAGGATAATCTTTTTGCATGTAATTATCCGTGTAAAGTTCATCAGGATGTGGTAAAGGCGAATTTTCAGCAAAATCAATAGCCTCTTCCATTTCAATTTTAATTTTGTCTTTAATTGCCTGAATCTCCTTTTCTGTGGCAATTTTTTGATCCAACATTTTCACTTCAATCATTTTTACCGGATCTCTATCCTGGTAGGATTGAACTTCCTCTTTAGTTCTGTATTTAGCGGGGTCAGAAACGGAGTGACCTTTATACCTATAGGTTCTGATTTCTAAAAAATAAGGACCATTACCAGCTCTGATATGAGCGGCGGCACGAGCTATTGCATCGTGAACAGCTTCCGGAGACATACCATCTACTGCTTCACTGGGCATATCATAAGAAAGACCCATTTTATATAACTCAACCACATTACTCGTTCTGTTTACAGAAGTACCCATCGCATATCCATTGTTTTCTACAATATATAGAACGGGTAATTTCCAGCTCATTGCCATATTAAAAGACTCATGCAGCGCACCCTGACGAGCGGCTCCATCACCAAACATAGTAACGCATAAATTATCGGTACCTTTATACTTTTCAGCAAAAGCAATACCTGTACCTATTGGAATTTGGGCACCTACAATACCATTTCCACCGAAATACTTGTGTTCTGCACTCAGAAAATGCATCGATCCACCCTTTCCCTTAACTACCCCAGTGGCTTTACCATAAAGTTCGGCCATAGCAGATTTCGCACTAATGCCTCTGCCTAAAGCGATACCATGTTGACGGTAAGCGGTGACAATTCCATCTTCTCTACGAATAACCGATTCAATGCCAGCAGCTACCGCTTCTTGTCCAATATATACATGACAAAATCCACGAATTTTCTGCTGACCATACATCATTAAGGCCTTTTCCTCGAATCTACGGATTCTCAACATCAGTTCAAACCAGAAAAGATACCTTTCCTTAGGATGCCCATCAGATGTAAGATTTCCCTTGCCTGTCTTTTTTTTGTCTACGACGGTGTTCATACCCTCTATTTTTTTTAAAATCCTGATTTTTTTAAATCTTGACAAATATAAACTATTATTGTAGAAGATATAAATTGAAAGCCACCAATTTTATTAAATCCTTGATTATTTGTTTTTAAGAAAGTGGAAAATGCCTGTTTAAGCATGTGGTTGAATCAACTCATTCTAACAAATTATAAAAACTACGAATGGGAGGAGTTTAACTTTAATCCCGTAATAAATTGTTTTACAGGCCTTAATGGTATGGGTAAAACAAATTTATTAGATGCTATCTACTATTTAAGTATGACTAAGAGTTATATAAGTACCAATGATTCTTTGGTATCAAGGTTTAATACAGATTATTTTAGATTAGAAGGCCATTACAACAGATTGGAACAATATGAAAAAATTGTTGCAAAAGTTCAGCCAAATAAAGCTAAAGTTTTTGAGGTAAATCTGAATCCTTTAAACAAACTATCCGAACATATCGGTTTTTTACCTGTTGTTTTTATCGCTCCTGATGATATTTCAATCATTATGGAAGGAAGTGAGTTGAGGAGAAAATTCTTAGATAATACGCTGGCTCAAACCAACACCACTTATTTGTCACATTTATTGCATTATAACAGAGTGCTTCATCAAAGAAATGCCTATTTAAAACAAATAGCCAGTGAAAAAACAACTGACGCTATTTTACTGGATATTTATGATGGACAGTTAGAAAAACCGGCCGCTTATATACACCATGCCAGAACTGAATTTCTTAAACAATTTAACCCCGTTTTCAATGAAATTTATCAAAAGATTTCTAATGATAAGGAAACGGTTGGGGTGGAATACCAATCTAAATTAGATGGTGATTCCCTGCTAAACTTATTGTCATTCAACAAAAAGAGGGATGTGTTTTTGCAACGAACTTCTGTTGGGATACACAAAGATGACCTTTTATTTACCCTGGAAGAAAATCCATTGAAAAAATATGCCTCACAAGGGCAAAGGAAATCTTTTCTGTTAGCGATAAAATTAGCCCAATTTACTTTTTTAAAGAATTGTTTAGGTATTAATCCTATTTTATTATTGGATGATATATTTGATAAACTCGATCCTTTTAGGGTCCAATCTCTAATTAATCATTTAATTACTAATTTCAAGGGGCAGATTTTCATTTCTGACACTCACAATCACAGGATACCCGGAATGTTAACTGATTTGGGCGTTTCTCATTTACACAAAGAAATTATTGACGGAAAATGGAAGAAATAAAATTTTATCCTTTACTTTCGGGAAAACACCTTTCAAATGAATATTAAAATGAAAAACAATCTTTGTTACTTTTTTATTTTGCTTTGTAGCTTTAACTATTTGCATGCTCAAAAATCTGCGTCATCTTCTAAAGGAGTTATAGCGACGGCGCATCCATTAGCTACCGAGGTTGGCCTTAAAATTCTGGAAGAAGGAGGGAATGCTTTTGATGCTGCTGTGGCAGCCTCTTTTGTTCTTGCTGTTACCGAACCAAGCATGAGTGGATTGGGGGGAAGACTCCAAGCATTGTATTACAATAATTATACAGGCCCAAAAGGCATTGACGCCACCACCCAGGTTCCTATGAAATATGTCCCTGATGTTTTAAAGGCGGAAGATGGTTTTAAAACCATTGGGATACCAGGAATGGTAAAAGGTATTCTTAAAATGCATAAAGAAAATGGAATATTACCGCTCAACAAAGTATTGGCTCATGCCATTAACATAGCAAAATACGGGTTTGTCCTGCTACCAGATGAGGCATTAAGACAATCTATGGTCAGGCGTTCCTTATCCACTTTTCCCGGATCCATAAAATATTTTTTAACCGATGATTCAACGCGACAGGCAAATACGCTTTTCAGACAACCTCAACTTGCCAAAACTATTATAAAAATATCGAAAGACGGTGGAAAAAGCTTTTATAATGGTAAAATAGCTAAAGACATTTCAAATGAAATTATTTCCGGTGGAGGTTTTTTACAAAAATCTGATTTACAACAATATAACGCTTTAGATGCAAAAATTATAAAAGGCAGTTATAGAGGTTATGACATTGTGGCTATGGGTTTACCTTGTTATGGCGCCATTGTCATTGAAATACTTAATTTATTAGAAAAGACTGACCTTGCTAAGGCTGATGAAACAAAATGGGTTCTTGCTCATGCCGCAGCACATCACAAAGCTTATGAGGACAGACCCTTACTAAAAAAAGATGAAGACAAAGTAGCAAGTCTCCCTTTTGCCAATGAGAGATGGATGGCGCCATTACCGCCGACCATGCAATATGATACTAATTTACATTCAAATGGGCACACAACTCACTTTGTTGTTTCCGATCAAAAAGGAAATGTAGTCTCTGTTACTCAATCTTTAGGACCTCTTCTTGGGTCAAAAGTAGCCTCAGAAAAACACGGTTTCCTTTTTGCAACAACCATGGGACCTTACCTGGGAAACATGGAACCATTTGAGAGAGCTTCTTCCCATATTTCTCCCGTGCTCGTTTTTAAAGATGGAAAGCCTGTTTTAGCATTGGGAGCCGCAGGTGGCGCCAGAATTGTTCCCGCCGTCGTACAAGTAATTAGTCGATTTATTGACCAAAATTTATCTCTGGAAAAAGCCGTTGAAGCAGCAAGGGTTTATCAATTACCTGAAAAGTTATTGGTGGAAAATCATGAAGGAAATCTATGGCAACACCCTCAAACTTTACCTAATTTAAAAAAATTAAATCTGCCTTTAGAGGAGGTTAAACTACCTGGTCAAATGGGTAGAGTTCATGCTCTATATTATGACACTTCTTTAGGAAAATGGCATGCCGCAGCAGATCCAGATTGGAGTGGAACGGCTCTTGGATTAAAACCAGACATCAAATAATAGTCTGGCAGCAGCCAACAGGGTCATCCAGATGACTAGTTTCCTAAATGTCTTTTCTTCTAAATGTTGTACTATCCAGGTGCCAGAAAAAAAGCCAAAAACCAGAAAGGGAATGCCCAATATATTCAAGATCAGACTATCTGCATTAATAGTTTTCCATGAGAATATATGAAATGGTAACTTCATAATATTAACCGTTAAGTAAAACCAAGCTCCTGTACCTAAAAACAGGAGCTTGGGCAGTTTGAGGCCCAGTAAATATACCGACATAATAGGGCCGGCAGCATTACCTACCATGGTACTAAAACCGCCTAAAAGTCCAATAATTGAAGCAAAAATAGGATGACCAACCATTTTTTCATTAACAAATCCTTTGGTTTGCAATATCATTAAGGTTAAACTTCCAAAAACAATGCCTGCCATCCATAATTTGAAAATGGCATCGGAAACATACATACCAAGATAATGTCCCATGATAATCCCTAATAATGCCATAGGTAATAATTTCCACAACGTCTTCCATTCTGTATGTCCCTTATAATGTCTAACGGCAAATAAGTCGGCAAAAAGTAACATCGGTAAAACGATACCTGACGATACTTTGCCACCAAAAATAATGGCCATGATAGGTATTACCAATAAGGCAGTACCTTTAATTCCACCTTTAGCCATACCAATGAAGTACGCAGAACTAAATAATCCTATCCAACTCCAAAATGGAAGACTTGGAAAAAATAGACTCATGAAAATATAGCTTTGAAAGGAGAACGTGCTTTCCATACAAGGTTCTTGGGTGAAAACCAGGGTATAAGTATTGGAAATAAAGGGGCAAACCATTTAGACGTTGGCTTTATGTAAACCATTGTATCCATTCCAACTGCCCCTACTGAACTCTTAATTTCCATGGCTGTACGGTAAAAATTTAATTTCCCAACTTTTAATTTAATGGCATTTTCAACCATTAAAAATAACATATTCAGATATAATTGCATTTTTAGATTTGTTTCTTCTTCAAATCCCGCCAAATTTGCTTCAAGAGTTTCTCCATTAACTAAAGTGGAATAAAAACAAACTAACTTTCCATCCAAATAACCCACCGTTATGTTATATTTTTCTTTAAAAGCTTCTTTCATACTTGAAAAATAGGACGCCGGGACCGTTGCCATTTTAAACGTGGCTTCAGATAAAATTCCTACATATAATTGATGTAAATCTGCTTGTGAATGTATTATCTCTTCTTTGTTCAAGGTTTTCCAGGTAATACCTTTCATTTTATTCCTGGCCCTTGATAATCTAATCCTATACTTAGACGACAAAGATTGTTCATAATCATGCATGGTTTCCCAATGATTATTGATGCTCATTATCATGGCAGGCTGATACTTAAAGGAAAAATAACCATTTTGTTCCAAGGCAGCACAAACAGAAAAAAAATCCTTCCAAAGGATCGCTTTTGCCTTATACTTTGAGGCTACACTTTGAAGGAAATGATGTAATTCTTTTTGAAAATGTTGGTCTCTTAAATATTCACTGAATGGGTAGTTAGTTCCCGTTGAAAATATTTGACCCATTAACAAGATTTTTCCTTTAATTAATTTGCCAAAAATTCTTTTAACCGGATTTTTTTCACGAAAACTTTTATCTAAGGAAAAATCATAAAAATAAATTGGAAAATATCCCTTTAATTCGTTTCCAAATGAGCAGCAACCATACAAGACCTTTACATTTTCCGGCATAGCCGTTAACATGTTTTTTTGAAAATCAAAGGATAGCCAAGGATTTAAACTTTCATTTGTATCCATTAATGACCATTTAAATGCTATCTCATTGAGGTCCTCAAAAATAGTAAAGTTAAAAGATAAAGAACCATTTTGGGCTGTTCCTGCCGCTGGGTTTAATAGATCGAAAAAATTCAAGCTATCACAATTAAGAAAACTTTTAGAAATATTCAAAGCAATGATTTTGATGAAATACTAACCAAAACAAAGGAAGAAATGTTTTAAAAGTAAATTTAAAATACAAAAAATAGTTTTAAGACCTATTTCAACATAATTAGTATTTTTACAAGAAAATTGACAAATCAGATGAAATTAATTCTAAACTCCTTTTTTACCCTGGCTTTATTAACCCTTTTAGGTTGTGGACCAAGCGCAGAAGAAAAGAATCAGCAAAACGCCCAGGTTTTAAGTGAACAAATTCCAGGCACTTGGCAAATAACTTATATGAGTGTCAAAATTGATTCGTATCAATCTGTTGGAAAAGATTCTTTATTTGAAGCTAGAGAAGAAACATGGGAAAACCAATTTCAGGTTAAACCATTCAGAATGTTTTTTGATAAAGACAAAAAGTATCATCAAACTTTTAGGGGTAGAGATAATTCACTGATTAGTGAATATTTTGGTATCTGGAAAATAAATGGAGATACCTTAACCTTAACTCAGTCAGATCAAACTCTTGAATATAAAATTGACCTTGAAAACGGACAAATTTTTATGACTAGTCTGATGGATTGGGACGGTGACCAGGTTGAAGATGACACGTATTACGCAAAGCAAAGATTGATTAGTAAAAGGTCTGTCGAGTAAGAAATTAATAACCAAGGAAAAATTTGGTTTCATATTTTCCACCGGTCAAATTTTCCTTACCAACAAATGAACCAATTAAATCAGAAGATAAAGTAGCAGTTATATTGTATTGACCGTTTGGTAATTTAACGACATACATACTGCCATCTTTAACTTCTATTTTTTCGCTAACGGGACCACTATAAATAATGACCAGGGTAAATCCTGTGATATTTTTTATAGTGATTTCGTTTAGTTTAGAACCCGGTAGAGACTCACTTTTATTCATAGCAGGTAAAGACTGATAATCTCCCGCCAGAATGGTTTCCACTTCTTGATCTAAAATTTTCTTTTTAGCTTCCTTAAAATACCTGCCAGTTGGAAAAAGCTTTTGATAATTTTCATAAGCTTCATTAGTATTTGCCGACTTGGCCCTCATCCAGGTTTGTTCATCGAATAATGCTAATTCCTTTTTTGCTAAAGGAGAAAACTTATGTTTAGGAAACTCCTTTAAAAAATCCTGATAAGCTTCAATAGTATTTAATGCATTGGCTTGAAACCATTTATCGGCACCTATGTCTTTCTTTTCAGGCTTTTCTGCCTTTTGAGATTCATTTTTAGGTATATTGTTTGTTTGAATCCTTGAATTATTCGCAGAGGAAACAGGTGCTTTAGAAGCCATTAAATTTGATGAAGGCGCATTATTATTAAATGATTGAACTTTGGCTATTGCCTGATCCTTGAATACACTATTTGGAAAAGAATTTACATAATTTTCAAATACAGCTACATTATTAAAATTTTTAATTCTGTTCCATTCTGCCTCGCTTTGGATGCTGGCGTATTTGTTCTTTGCCTCCGAAATATATTCAGAAAGTGGAAAACGTGAAATAAAATCATTGTAAGCCTCTGCTGTATTCATCATTTTAGTTCGATTCCAGGTTTCTTCTTGTCTTATTATAGTAAGGTTAGCAAATGCCTGTGCATTATACTTCGATCCCGCATAATCTCTCATAAAAACCTGATAAGCCTCTTCGGAATTAGCGGCTTTAGCTTTTTCCCAAGCAGCTTCTGTGTCCACCAATTGTAATTGAAGCCTGGCATCATATTTATATTTTCCATAAGGAAACTTACTTAAATAATCTACATAAGCCTCTTCCGTATTGGTAGATTGAACCTTTTTCCATAAAGTTTCCTCTGGTGAAATGCCATTAGACGCTGGCTTTTCCCAAGAAGCTTTATTATTTAACCCCATTGAGGTCATTACAGCACAGGAATTAAAAAGGATAGCTATTAAAACAACAAAAAGAGTAACACTAATTTTCATGGGATACATTTGAAACATATCATTAAGTAATTGAACGAATTGAATGCAAATTAGCAATTAATTGTTTACATTTTATATTAAAATGCCTAATTTGCACCAAAAAGTATAAAAACAAAATCAATGGCCTCAATGAACGCAGCGCAAGTCTTAATTTTATTGGAACAAACTAAAATTGCACCTGTCTTTTTTAATCCGGATATCGAATATTCTAAAAAAATAGTAAAAGCGTGTTACGATGGCGGAATGAGGGTATTTGAATTTACCAACCGAGGCATTGAAGCACCTACCGTTTTTTCTGCTTTGAGAGATTTTGTCAATGAAAATTGTCCGGAAATGGCATTGGGTATTGGCACCATTTTTACTGCCGAAGAAGCAAAAGACTATATAAATATGGGAACAGACTTTATTGTTCAACCTATTACCTCCTTAGAGGTAGGAGAAGTATGTAGAGAACATCAAATTCCCTGGTTGCCCGCTGCTGCAACACTCAATGAAATATGGCATGCAAAACTAGCCGGAGCTACCGTAGTTAAATTATTTCCAGGTAATGTTTTAGGACCTGGCTTTGTAAAAGCCATAAAAGGTCCTTTGCCCAACATTAAAGTAATGGTTACAGGAGGAGTAGAACCAACGCAGGAAAGCATTCAATCCTGGTTAAAAGCTGGTGCAAACTACCTTGGTATGGGCTCCCAGTTGTTTGCCGGAGAATTAAAAACAACAGAAGATTTTTCGAAACTTAGCCTAAAAGTAAAACAAGTATTATCCTATTAATATGAAAGAAATTAGTGAATTACTTGATTTATTGAATTTAGAGCAAATTGAGGAGAATTTGTTTAGAGGATATTCCAAAACAGTAGGAAGTTCCAATGTTTTTGGTGGCCAGGTCCTTGCGCAAGCGTTAAGTGCCGCTATAAATACTGTACCAGCGGACAGACATGTTCATTCTTTACATTCATATTTTATTCTTCCAGGCAACCTTGATATTCCTATCATATTTCAAGTGGATAGAATTCGGGATGGCGGAAGTTTTACGACTAGAAGAGTAAAAGCTATTCAACAAGGTCGTGAAATATTTTTAATGTCCGCCTCTTTCCAATCAGATGAAATAGGATTTGATCACCAAATAGCTATGCCAAAGGTTCAGGAACCTGAACAATTAGTAAGCTGGAAAGATTTAGCTAAGCATTTCGGAGAATTTTTACCTCAAAATATGTACGACTTCCTTAATCTTGATCGGCCTATTGAATTCAGACCGGTGGAATTGTACAACCCTGCTGTACCTGAAAAAAGAGAGCCATTTCGTCATATTTGGATGAAATCTATCGGCGAAATGCCCGAAAATTCAAAATTTCATCCGTTAGTATTAGCGTACGCCTCTGATTATAACCTATTGACCTCAGCGCTACTACCCCACGGTAAAGAAGGAAGTATTCCTAAATTACAGCTTGCCAGCTTAGACCATGCTATGTGGTTTCATAGACCCTTTAGGATGGATGATTGGTTACTTTATGCTATTGATAGTCCAAGTGCCTCAAATTCAAGGGGATTTACCAGAGGAAATATTTTTACCAGGGACGGAAAACTTGTCGCCTCTGTAGCCCAGGAAGGTTTAATGAGACCAAGAAAACAACCTAAAGAAGACTAATTTACTCTGTTTTTATCTAGAAATATCTGCTAATTGACCGTCGGTTATTAAAATAATATCACCGAGTAACATCTTTAGTAAAATCCCCTTTTTACCTGCATTAATCCAAACGATTGTGTTGGCATCTGTTGAAGATTGAATATAAACCGGGAATTTCTTTTTCATTGCTATAGGTGAGCACCCACCTCTGATATAACCTATTTTAACCATCAACTCTTCCGTTGGAAGAAGATTTATTTGTTTAATTCCAGCAACTTTTTCTAACTTCTTTATAGATAATTGTTCATTTGCAGGTAAAACTGCTACTATTATTTCTTTATCCAAACCCATACATATTAATGTTTTGTATAATAGGTTTTGTGGGATATTATTGTCTAAGGCAATTTGTTCTGCATCATAATTGTCCTTGTTTATCTTATAATTTACCATTTCGTACGGGATTTTTTTAACATCCAGTAACCTTACAGCATTTGTTTTCATAAAATAGTATTGTAATCATAAACAAGATGATAAATTAGTGTGTTAAAAACAAAAAAAAAGATGAACAAAGATTGGTCAAACCTAACGGAGGAAAACCAAATAGCTGAAATTATAGCTCTATCAAATTCCATTCCAGTATATATTTTTAAGCATTCAACTACTTGTGGAATAAGTGCTCAAGCGAAAGAAAATGTAGAATTTTCTTTCAAAAATACAGATAAACCCCTCATATTCTACTATTTAGATCTATTAAAATATCGTTCTATTTCAAATGAGGTTGCTTCAAAGCTCAATGTTCATCATCAATCGCCACAATTGATATTAGTCCATAACGGGCAGGTTGCCTTTACCACGTCTCACCATAAAATAAAGGCTACCATACTGGAAGACAGTCTTTCTTTGTTAAAATAAAAAGAAATTATTGCCTAAATAAAATATCTCCTTTTTTGAACCTAAACAAAAAGATTAGAAAGGAAACAAAACCTAGAATAAAAAATAGCGAAGAAATATTGTATCCCCAAATACCATTGTAATCTTTCCTTGCTATATATAATAGGCTAAAAGTCAAAATTATCAGCGCAAACTGTTGACCCAAAAGATAAAGTAGTTTGGCACTCCTCCAAATATCAGGTGTTTTTAGACTACTGTTACCCGTTTGAAATTGTTCCACTGTATCTCTTATCAATTTGGGCAGGCTTATTATATTTCTGCCAAATAGACCAGCCTCTTTAAACCATTGAGATTGATTATTTTCATTTAGATACTTCTTAACTATTGGCGAAAGATATTTCAGTGGATTTTCACCAGGACGAAGGACAAAGGAAACACCTAATAACAAGGAGAATGTCCTCCCCAACAGAATATAGTCTTTTGGAATTCTAAAGGATGCAGATAAATCTTTTATGCTGGTATTCAGCATGATGTGACTTACAGGATTGTTCCAGAACGCTGGATTCATTGCTCCCTCCGGGTTAAATAACTGGTCGATATCATTTTCTAAAAACTGATTGAAAGCTTTGGCTAAATCTATAGCCAGAGATTCGGATGCGGGAGAATCATTGATGAATCCCAGGGTAATGAGTTGTTGTGTTAACTTTTTTATGTCTAAGGTAGAAAAAGCAATAATTAATCCTGGAATTTCCTTTTTGAATAATGGAGATAAGGTACTAACTGCGCCGAAATCAAGTAAACAAATATTACCCATTTTATCAACCAGAATATTACCTGGATGAGGATCTGCATGATAGAAACCATGCTCGAAAATCATTCGGCAGAATCCATTCCACAGTCTATCGACAATAATTTTAGGATCAATATTGTTTAAAGAGAGATATTCTTTGTCTGTAATTTTTTTCCCATCCATCCAACTCATTACCAAAACTTTTCTGCCTGACAACGATGAAAAAACGGTTGGAAAAGACCAGGAATTTTCATCAGATAATGAAGAAGAAATAGAAATAAGCGAATTAGCTTCCTTTTCGAAATCAATTTCCTGTAAGATGAGTGCTTCTATTTGTTTGTAAGCGTAATCTAATCCTTCCAAGGCAAAAAACCTGCCAATCCAATAAGTTAATTTTCTTATGATAGTCAAATCAATTTCCGCAATTCTTTCAATATGTTCATGTTGAATTTTTAAGACTACGGGGGTTCCATCTTTTAACCAAGCCTTATGAACCTGACCAATTGAGGCAACTGCCATGGGAGTTTCCTCAATTTTCGTAAAAATATCTGAAAGTGGAACAGCGTAATGAGATAACAGAGATGATTGTATTTGTAAAAAATCTTTTGGTGTTGCTGCATCTTGTAAGCCTTCTAATTGCTTTTTGAAGGTTTCTGGCAAGAAAAAACCAGCAACAGAAAGAAATTGACCGGCTTTTATGAATAATCCTTCAAGGTCAGTAAATAAATCCTTTAGTTCTTCTCCTTTTTGTGAAAGCAACCTATTCAAATTTCTTTGATAATATGCTCTACCTAAAAAGAACGAAATAAATTTTAATTGATAGTAAGAAAAAAGGAAACTAAGGGAATAACCAATGACCTTTCTGACTCTGTATGTTTTATTAAACTTTGTCTTCAAATGCTTTTTCATCACGACTTTTTACCGACATATAAAACATTATATAGTAGAATTGTTGTTCATTAGTTAAAAGAATAGTTATGTTAGACTGGTTAAATCATTTTTATGAACATAAGTTCTCTGATTATGCAGAATTTTTAGGTATCCTTTTAGGAACTTTTGTAGTTGGCTATACTTTCAGCAAAGTTTTCCGTCGGTTTATATTAAAATCGACAGTTATAATGCAGAATGATCCAACTAATTACCAATTTTTAAGGCATTTTTTAGCGGCGGTAATATACATTGTAGGTATTTCTTTGGCTATTTATTCTGTGCCAAGTATGCGAACCATTGCTAATTCCATGCTTGCAGGTGCCGGAATTTTGGCTGTTGCTGTTGGTTTTGCCTCTCAACAGACCCTAAGTAACATAATAAGTGGTATATTCATCGTGATTTTTAAGCCGTTTAGAGTAAATGACAGGTTAAAAATCAGAGATACCCTGAACGGCATTGTTGAAGATATTACCCTCAGACACACTGTAATTAGAGATTTTGAAAATAGACGCATCATTGTACCCAATACCTTGATGGGGAATGAAATCATAATAAACTCTGATTTTGAGGATGACAGAATTTGTAATTGGCTGGAAATTCAACTCGAACATGGAACAGATATCAATCAAGCAAAAGCTATTTTGGAGAATGCAGCCGTTACACATCCTTTATCTTTGGATAATCGCACAGATGAAGAAATGGACGAAGGTTCGCCTACGGTTAAAGTCAGAATTGTACAAATTAATCCGGTGGGTATTTCTATTAGAGCTTGGATCTGGACTGCAAATAGTGCGAAAGGGTTTGAATTAAAATGCGACCTTTATGAGATTATTTATAAAAAATTCAACGAGGAAGGAATTTCGTTCTCTAAATTAAATCAATCTTTGAACGCTTTAAAAGAGAATGCCTGAAAACAACAAATTTTTAATAAAATGAAATATCATGGATGCATTTATTGAATCTTTGAAAGGAATAAATCCGATTCTATTAGCTTTAATGGCTACTTTATTCACTTGGGGAATCACTGCATTTGGAGCTTCTTTTGTTTTTTTCTTCAAAAAAATGAATCAAAAAGTTCTTGATGCCATGTTAGGCTTTGCTGCAGGAGTAATGATTGCTGCCAGTTATTGGTCACTATTGGCACCAGCCATTGAAATGACGGAAAAAGCGGCAAAAGTACCTTCATGGCTACCCGCATTGATCGGATTTTTGGGTGGAGGAATATTTCTTTGGATAGTTGACCGTTATCTACCCCATCTTCATCCAGGTTTTGAGATTAATCAGGCAGAAGGCGTTCCCTCTTCCTGGAAAAGAAGTATTTTATTAGTATCGGCGATAACCATCCACAATATACCCGAGGGACTTGCTATTGGCGTTGCATTTGGTGCAGCCGCCCATGGATTAGATACTGCAAGTCTTGGAGCAGCCGTAGCTTTAACCATAGGCATAGGCCTACAAAATCTGCCGGAAGGAACTGCCGTTTCTGTTCCGTTGAGAAGAGAAGGAATGAGTAGGCGAAAAGCTTTTTTTTATGGCCAGTTATCCGGTGCAGTAGAACCTCTTGCTGGCGTTCTCGGTGCAACCGCTGTTTTGCTTATTGAACCTTTACTCCCCTACGCATTGTCCTTCGCAGCTGGAGCTATGATTTATGTGGTCGTTGAGGAACTAATTCCTGAATCTCATCTGGCAGGAAACACTGATCTCGCTACCATGGCAACTATTGTAGGATTCGCCATTATGATGACCTTAGATGTTTCTTTAGGTTAAAAAAATACCACCAAATTCCTAAGTAAATGGTGGCATTCTTCAGATTGGTTGCTATTAAAAACTTGTAGGTGTTATTTTTTTGAATAATCTAAATTACACATCAAAAGGTAAAAAATTTATTTATTTCGCCCAACACAATTAAAATGAAGCCAATAAGATAAAAACAGGGTACCAATGCAATTTATCTTCATAATGGGTAATAAACGATGATTATTCATTGTTTTTAAACATCAATCCTTTATTTAACTGGCTTTATTTTATCTTTAGTCAAGCAAAAGGGTAATTACAATGTCAACATTCTCTTTATTCAGGTTCGATAAATTTCTCTATCCCAAAAACAGGATACTCGCGCATCTTATTTTTTGGCTTATATATCTTGGTTACTTCACTATAGCCTTTGCAAGTTTTAGAGATAATTATACGCAAAGTTTCATTGAAGTATTGGTAACCTTACCAGTAAGAATGTTTGCAACCTATTTAACACTGTATTGGTTGATTTCTGGTTTTCTCGATAAAGAAAAATATTTGGCATTCACTTTAATTTTTATTCTTACGGCTATTGGTTTTGGCTATTTAGACCGACTATTACTCCATTTATTTTACGTACCTATTTATGTACCGAATTATGATTATACCACATTTCCTCTAACCAGCTTTACTAAGGCATTACAAAGAACCACTAATGTTTATACTATCGTATTTGCCGCAGCCGCTATCAAATTAATTAAAAAAAACTATCAGAATGAAAAAATAGCGAGGGAGCTTTCCAGAGAAAAACTAGATGCGGAACTTAAATTTTTAAAATCACAAATTCACCCTCATTTTCTTTTCAATACCCTTAATTCTCTGTATGCTTTAACTCTCCAAAAGTCAGACCAATCGTCCGAAGTTGTTTTAAAGCTATCTCATTTCCTGGACTATATGTTATACGATTGCAATGTGAGTCAAATTTCTTTAGAAAAAGAAATTGAACAAATGCAAAATTTAATTACGCTGGAAAAATTGAGATACGGCGACAGATTAGATGTTGATTTTAATATTAGTGGGCCTGTTAAAGAGTTTAAAATTCCTCCTTTACTAATGTTACCTTTCCTGGAAAACGCCTTTAAGCATGGGGTTAGTCAACATACTGAAAACTCATTTATCTATGTAGATCTCAAAGTAAAAGAGCAAAATTTAACTTTTAGAGTAGAAAATAGTAGTACCTATTCAGAAAGTGACCTGGAAGCAGATTATACCAAAGGCATTGGATTGAAAAATGTAAAACGAAGGTTAGATTTAATTTATGGTGATGATGGGTATAATCTCGAGGTGTTTAAAGAAGAAGATTCCTTTACTATTGTTTTAAAAATTTCACTCATAACAAATAATGAATAAAATTAAATGTGTTCTCGTCGATGACGAACCTTTAGCATTAGATGTATTAGAATCTTATATTAAAAGAGTGGACGGATTGGAACTAACTGCCCGTTGCGATAATGCTATGAAAGCATTTGAAGTATTAAGAAATCAAAATGTTGACTTAATATTTCTTGACATTCAAATGCCAAAATTAAATGGCATTGATTTTTTAAAAACGTTACAAAACCCACCAAAAGTTATATTCACCACAGCGTACAGAGACTACGCCATTGAAGCCTTTGACCTGGATGCAGTGGATTACTTGTTAAAACCAATACCATTTGGAAGATTCCTAAAAGCGCTGAGTAAGGCTTTCGGACAAATACAAAGTGCAAATCAAAACACTATAAGCAGTGAAGAATACGAACCTTACATCACTACAGATACTCTTATTGTAAAATCAGATAAAAAAATGATTAAAATAAACCTTAAGGAGATTATATATATAGAAAGCCTAAAGGACTATGTTATCATTCACTTGCCTGACAAAAGAGTAGTTACTAAACAAAAAATAAGTTTTTTAGAGCAGAAACTAATGGAGAACAATTTCATAAGAATTCATCGTTCCTTTTTAGTTTCTGCTTCAAAAATCGAGTCCTTTACTCCAAGCCACATCGACATTCATGGTCAACAATTACCTATCGGTCGAAGCTACAAAAGTGAAGTTGGAAAAATACTAGGTTACTAGCATTTACTTTACTGAAGATCCTGGACTATAGTTAATTTGTCACGAAGTTTTTTTTTCTTTTCTGGCTTGTCTTCACCATCTGCAAACTTCTTGGCAAAGTCTTCACCACCTTGTTTTGCTCTGGCTTGCTCAAGAACAAGTGGCCTGCCACGAAATCTGGTCTTTGCAATTTTCTTTTGGATCTGGATAAAAGTATCCATAGGTAATTCAAGCGTGGAGGTAACATTACCTGTAACAATACGCCCAACTTTACTTTTATGAATACCCCCTGCCTCACAGATAATTCTTAGAAGACCCCCTTTGTCCAGATTGTCTTTTGAACCAAGATTCAAAACGAAACTTGACATAGGAACGTTACTATTTCTACCTTCGGATGATGATGACGAAGCTGAAGAATTACCGTAAGAAGATGAAGATTGTTTTCTATCTCTGTCACCTCTGTCTCTGTCACCTCTATCTCTATCTCTTGATACAGGATTTAAATCTGGTGCATTTCTATAATACTCTAAGAACCTGTTAAACTCTAAAGAAGCAAATCTTTTGATCAAATCTTCCCTTGACATATCTTTTAAGAAATGTAAAACGTCAGGTAAGAAAGTATCTAGTTCATCGTCATTTAATTCAACCTCTTTTACCCTTCTTAAAAGCTCAAGAAGTTGTTGTTGACAAACTTCCTGTCCACTGGGAACGGGGAAAGGACGGAAATGTATTTTAGATAAACTTTCAATATTTCTGATTTTGTAAGCGTCTCTATTGGTTACAAGAGCAATAGAAACACCTTTCTCCCCTGCTCTGCCCGTTCTACCGCTTCTATGTGTATAAAATGGAAGTTCATCAGGAATATTCATGTGAATTACGTGCGTAAGCCCACTGACATCCAAACCTCTTGCAGCAACGTCTGTTGCTACGAGAATACGAAGCGCCCTATTCCTAAATTTATCCATGATTTTTTCACGCTGCTTTTGATCCATGTCACCGTGAAGCGCCCCAGAAGTGTAACCGTCTTTCATTAAGTTATCAGCAACGTCCTGGGTGTCCATCCTTGTACGACAAAAAATAAGCGCATAAATGGATGGGTTAAAATCCAGTAAACGTTTTAAAGCAGCATACTTATCTTTTTCTTGAACGATACAGTAGCGATGTTCGATGTTAACGTTACCCGAGTTTTTCTCTCCTGCTTGAATTTCAACAGGTTTTACCATGTAATTTCTTGCTAGATTTCTAACAGAATTTGGCATGGTTGCTGAAAATAGCCACGTGTTTCTCGACGAACTACAAGCAGAAATAATAGAATCAAGATCTTCTTGAAAACCCATATTTAACATCTCATCAGCCTCATCGAGGACTAAAATCTTGATATCGTCTAGTTTGATAGCTCTTCTATCCAACAGATCTACTAATCTACCTGGCGTGGCTACAACGATATGTGCATTTCTTTTTAAGGCTCTAACTTGTTCCTGGATGCTTGCACCTCCATAAACAGCCACTATATTTAGGTGTGGTTCTTCGCCTAGAAAGCGATTCATATCACCTGTTATTTGTAAACAAAGCTCTCTTGTTGGAGCTAATATAAGCCCCTGAACACAAAATTGACCCGCATCAACTAAATCAATTAATGGTAGTCCAAAAGCGGCTGTTTTTCCCGTACCGGTTTGAGCCAAAGCGACTAAATCTTCTTTTCCGGAAAGCAGAAAAGGAATAACTTTTTCCTGGATTAAGGTTGGTTGTTTGTAACCAAGTCCTTCAATAGAGACAAGTAATTGTGGTGAAAGACCCAGGTCTGAAAATGAACTCATGTATTATTTTTAATTAAGCCGCAAAGGTACGTCTTATTTCATTAAAATACGCTTTTATTTATTGGTAACCTTTTTTAGAGATAAAGCGTTAATGCAAAATCGAAGACGCGTTGGTTTTGGACCATCAGGAAAAACATGACCAAGGTGTGAATCACAGGTTCCGCAACATACTTCAATCCGCTGATGACCAATACTATTATCCATAATATAAACTACAGCGTTGTCTTTCACAGGTTTAGTAAAAGATGGCCAACCGGTGCCACTTTCAAATTTCTCCTCAGCATCAAACAAGGTGGTTCCACAACAGACACATTCATATTTACCAGCCTCAAATGAATTACACATTTGATTGGAAAATGGCCTTTCTGTGCCTTTCTTTCTGGTAATCTGGTAAACCTCAGGAGATAAAATTTCTTTCCATTCAGCGTCTGACTTAACTACCTTAATGTCATTCTTTTCTCTTATTTTTTTAGCCTCTAATAATACAGTTTCCCAGTTCATTGCCTTTTTTTAATGTCTTAACAAACCAGATAAAACAAAGGTTTATCCTAAAGGCTTTAACTTGATTCTTGATTATTCAAGGTAGATACTTTATTACCATTAACATTTAAAGTTATTTGCTCAATTTAGATCTAAGTAAATGTAAAAAGTCTTACCTTAAATTTATATTTTGATCATTAAATTTGAACTATATGCGTTTTTATACTTTTTTGTATTGTTTTTTAATCCTTCCTTTGATTGGGTGTACACTGCATGCCCAGTCTATTCCACCCGTTCATTTTCAACACCTTGAATATAGAATGATAGGTCCATTTCGAGCGGGAAGAACCGTTGGTGCAGTGGGCATACCCACGCAGCCAAACGTCTTTTTTATAGGCGTAAATAATGGAGGTGTTTGGAAAACAGATGATTATGGTAGAACCTGGCTTCCTATTTTTGATAAAATGCCGACGGGATCTATTGGTGATATTGCTGTTTCTCCAACAAATCCTGAAATTATTTATGTTGGCACAGGTGAGGGTCTTCACCGGCCTGATTTAAGCGTTGGAGATGGAATTTATAAATCAGAAGACGGAGGCTCCACCTGGAACCATCTGGGCCTGAAAGACATACAGCAAGTGGGAAGAATTATTGTTCACCCCACTAACCCAAAGGAAGTATTTGTTGCTGGATTAGGACATCCTTACGGAGCCAATGCTGAAAGGGGCGTGTTTAGAACTCAGGACGGCGGAAAAACTTGGAAAAAGGTGTTATTCATTAATGAAAATACTGGGGCCATTCAAGTTGAATATAATCCATCTAATCCAAACATACTTTTTGCCAGCTTATGGGAGCATAGAGAAGGTCCCTGGGAAAATGGAAATTTTTCAGGTACCCACAGTGGTCTTTTTAAGTCTGTTGATGGTGGTGAAACATGGAAACCTATCTTGCAAGGATTACCTGGAGCTACCGATGGACTTGGTAGAATTGGCATTTGTTTTGCACCCAGTAATACGAATCAAATGTATGCTACCGTGGATGCAAAAAATAATGGAGGAATTTACCAAAGCAAAGATGCCGGTGAAAATTGGAGTTTAGTTAGCCGGGATCCAAGAACTTGGGGGCGAGGTAGCGATTTTGCGGAAATTAAAGTGCACCCTAATCATCCTGAAATTTTGTTCATTGCCAATGTAGCTGCTTATAAATCAATAGATGGTGGTAAAAACTGGTTTTCTATTAAAGGTGCTCCTGGAGGAGATGATTATCATCGCATTTGGATTAATCCACTTCAGCCTGATATTATGATTTTCGCAGCAGATCAGGGGGCTGTAATTACGGTTAATGGCGGAAAAACTTGGAGTTCCTGGTATAATCAACCCACCGCTCAACTTTATCATGTTACTACTGATAATCAGTTTCCTTACCATGTATATGGTGGTCAACAGGAAAGTGGTGCTATAGGCGTTGCCAGTCGGGGAAATGGAGGACAAATTTCTTTCCGCGATTGGTACGGCGTTGGTGCCGATGAATATGCCTATGTTGCTCCCGATCCTCTAAATCCTGACATAATCTATGGTGGAAGGGTACTGAAATTTAATAAGAAAACGGGGCAAACACAATATGTAGGTCCAGAGAATCTTAGAACAGGCCAACACAGGGTTTTAAGAACTATGCCCTTGCTTTTTCATCCTGCTAATCCGAAAATGTTGCTTTTTGCTACCAATAAGTTGTGGAAAACATTGGATGGTGGTTACCATTGGGAAATAATAAGTCCTGATTTATCCAGAGATAAACCAGATGTTCCTGATAACATAGGTGTTTTTAAAACACCAGAACTAAATGAAATGCCCAAAAGGGGGGTCATTTATTCGGTTGGACCTTCTCCTCTCGATGCAGATATCATCTGGGCGGGAACTGACGATGGCCTGATTCATATAACCAAAGATGGTGGGAAATCATGGCAAAATGTTACTCCCCCTACCCTCCGTTCCTGGGATAAAATTTCACAAATTGATGCCAGTCATTTTGATAAAAATACTGCCTATATTTCAGTAAATGCCTTCAGATTAGATGACCTTAACCCATATATTTACAAAACAAAGGATGGTGGCAAAACCTGGACTTTAATAACTAAAGGAATTTCAAAGCATCCCGTTAATGCGGTAAAAGAAGATCCAAAACAACCAGGATTATTATTTGCCGGTACTGAAAACGAAGTTTATTTCTCTGCTGATGACGGCGATAACTGGCAATCCCTCAGATTAAATATGCCTGCTACCTCTATTCGTGATCTGGTAGTACATGAAAATGACCTGGTCATTGGCACACATGGCAGATCCATTTGGATTTTAGATGATATTGCATCCCTCAGGGAAATAAAAAAGGCGATCAATAATGATTTTTTATACAAACCTTCTCAGGCCTTTAGAGTGCGTTGGAATATGTTTTCCGATACACCACTGCCACCAGAAGAACCAACAGGTAAAAATCCACCAGATGGCGCCATTATAGATTATAATCTTGGGGAAAATGCAAGACTGGTTACCATTGAGATTTCTGATTCTCAGGGCAACCTGATAAGGAAATTTTCCTCTGCTGAGTTGACTGAAAAACTAGATACCAATACATTGGGGTATCCAACGTATTGGTTTAGACCAACCCCGAAACTACAAACATCTAAAGGACCTCACCGATTTGTATGGGATGTAAGGTATGCACCACCCAAGGGGACTCAAAGAGGTTATGCTATCGCTGCAGTGTATAAAAACACCCCGGCAGGACCTGATGGCCCATTTGTTCATCCTGGTTCTTATAAGGTAAAATTAAATATAGATGGTTTTGTTATGGAAAAAACGATCGATGTTAAAATGGATCCTCGCGTTAGTATAAGCGAAGATGATCTGAACCTGCAATCTAAATACGCAATGATTTGCTACACGGCTTACCATAAACTTCAAGATATCAGAGAATCCTTAGATGAAAAAATTAAATCTGCCAGTCTATCCGTTGAAACCATAACAGCATTAAAGAGAAAAAGAGGCACTGGTTCACCTGGCGGCGGGGACATATTATATGGTAGTATATATGAATCGTCCAATGAGCGAGAAACGGTGGTGGGCTTACAAGAAAAATTTCTATTTATGCTTCATGTTTTACAAACTGCTGATGCGAGACCAACGCCTCAATCAATTATAGCTATTGAAAAAATGGAAGCCACATTACAATATCTGGCGACCAATTAATTTTTCAAATAAAATTCATTTCAATTAAAGGAACCTTCAGAGATTGCCTGAAGGTTCCTTTGATTTAAAAAAAAAGGCAATCCGAAGATTGCCTCTTAATGGGTCGGAGTGACTGGATTCGAACCAGCGACCCCTAGCACCCCATGCTAGTACGCTACCGGGCTGCGCTACACTCCGTTCTCGTGGGTAATACTGGATTCGAACCAGTGACCTCTGCTCTGTCAAAGCAGCGCTCTAAACCAACTGAGCTAATCACCCTATTTATTGTACAAAACTAATTACTTTATTCAAAAAAAGAAACTCGGCAATAGATTTTTTCAAATACTTCCCTTTTTTACCATTGTTTACATATAGATAAAATCACACCATTTTTAGACATATTTCATTAATTCCTATCTAATTCATTGTCATCCAAATTAAAAGTAAACTTTTAACTCCATAAATTTCAATGAATTATCAGCAAGGTAAAAATTGCATTTGTGCCTTAAATTAAGTGCTATATAAATAAGGGTTACTTCAATCTTGCGAATGTATTACATTTAAATCATTATATTTGAACGGTAAAAGAAGAAGAATACACATCAAAGGAAATAACAAATTATTCCTTGATAATTATTCCTTGTTATATTTTCTACTTTAGGCTAAAAAGTTAATCCATGAAAAATTTATATTTATTAAGCCTTTTTATTTCGCTCCCTGTGTATTCATTTACCCAGGATTTCAACCAAATTAAAGTTGAAAAAATAAAAGCGGGACTAACACTGGAACGTTGGTCAGGTACCCATGAAAAATGGGGCGCTCAATATATTTTAATTTTAAAAGCAAAATACCCTAAGTATAGATTAGACCTTGCTTTTGCAAAAGATACTTTGATAAAAACCAGTTCTTTTGCTAAACAATCTAATGCACTAGCTGCCATAAACGGTGGTTTTTTTGATATGAAAGCGGGTGGTTCTGTTTCGTTTTTAGTTTCTGACGGAAAGGTCATTCATGAAAATAAACCTAATGTTTTGTCTATAGACAATGAAATGGGCGCCAATGCACTGGTTATTTATGAAAATGGAAAAGGTGAAATTTCACCCACAGAGGGTCCAAATCGTATTCCAATGCTAAAAAAGGTAGAAGATGCATTAGTTACAGGCCCCTTACTTTTAAAAAATAGTCAAATAAATAACCTTCAAAAAAGACCTTTCAATGATTTAAAGCACCCAAGAAGTGCCATTTGTTTAGGAAAAAAAGAAATATGGCTGATTGCCGTCGATGGCAGACATAAAGAAGCTACAGGGTTAAATCTAAATGAACTTTCTCAATTCCTATTATCATGCGGTTGTCAACATGCTATTAATTTAGATGGTGGTGGTTCAACCACGCTTTTTTTGAACACAAATAAGTTTAATGGTATAGTAAATCATCCTTCTGATAATAAAAAATTTGATCCCGAAGGAGAAAGGCCGGTCGCTAATATTCTTTTCATCAGGAAGAATAATTAGTTTTCTATCATTAAGTAAATGCAACAGAATGGAATCAAATGTTTTTTCACTATATGACCTAGGAACCCTAATAAAAAGAGTTCTTTCACTAAATTTTCAGGATAAAATTTGGGTTAAAGCGGAAATAGCAGGTTGCAAAGTAGTACGGGGAATCGCTTATTTAGAATTGGTTGAAAAAGAAGAAGGTCAGTCAGACAAGATAATCGCCCAACAAAGTGCTGTTATCTGGCAGGGAACTTTACAGAAATTAAATGGAAAACTTTCAGAACCAATAACAGGTTTTCTTGAAATTGGTAGAGAAGTTCTGGTTTTAGTCCAGATAGATTTTAATGTCAGATATGGCTTAAAACTTGTTATCGATGACATAGATCCTGCCTATACTCTTGGTAAATTATTTCAACAACGACAGGAACTTGAAAAACTAATTTTTACCGAAAAGTTACATGAACCAAATAAATTAATCCCACTTGCTCCGGTTATACAAAGAATTGCCATACTTAGTAATGATCAAGCAGCTGGTTATCAAGATTTTGTTCATCAACTTACTGAAAACACATTGAATTATGCCTTTTCATTAACTTTATTCCCTATTTCACTGCAAGGAACTCTTGTGGAAGAAACCGTTCTCATTCAGCTTGCAGAAATATTAAAAGCTGATACTGCCTTCGATGTAGTTCTTATTCTCAGAGGTGGTGGATCAAAACTTGATTTGGCTGGATTTGATAGTATAAAAATTTGCCGAGCCATTTCCTCTTTCCCCATAAAAATCATAACAGGTATTGGTCATGAAGTGGACGAAACGCTCTCTGATATTGTCGCAGGTATTTCATTAAAAACACCCACTGCCGTTGCTGAATATCTGCTTTACCATAACCAAAACTTTGAAGCCTCCATTCAAAAAATGGTACTGAAAATAAATGAGAAAACCAGATATAAGGTGCAACAATCAAAACTAAAGTTATTGCGATGTCAACACGAACTTTCTTTAAGACCTATGAGAGTTATTGATAGAACAAATACTAAACTCCAGAATATTCAGAAATATTTACCCAATTTAATTATCAACAGACTAAAAAAAGAAGAGGTGAAATTATCCTTTTTGGAGCGATTAATTGGACTTGTCACCATCTCCAATACGCTTAAAAGGGGATTTTCTATCACACAGTTATTACCTGGCAATAAACCATTAAATGACGGCATAATGCCAAATATGGAAGTTGAAACCTTATGGGAAAAGGGTAGTTTCAGAAGTATAATTATTGATAAATAACCATAAACAAATAAAATGGATAATGATAACATTAGTTATGAGAAGGCTTATTCGGAACTTGAAGCAATAATAAATCAATTGGAATCAGACGCTTTGTCCATTGAGTTATTAGCAGAAAAAGTTTCCAGAGCAGCCTATTTACTAGAATTATGTACCCAAAAAATGCGTTCCATTGAAGCAGATATTCAGCAAATAATTGGTACGTCATAATTCAAATTTTTATGGAGGTCATAACGGTACTTAGCTTAGGTTCTAATATTGGTGATAGGTTAAATTATTTAGATTTATCTAAAACAGCTATTTACAACCTCATAGGCCCCATACAACTTTCTTCAAATATTTATGAGACTGAACCATGGGGAGTTGATAATCAGGATAGTTATCTTAATCAGGTTGTTTCTGTTCAAACAAATCTATCTCCGTTTAAATTGCTTAATAATATTCATCAGATTGAAAAGGACTTAGGACGCATTCGGGAGATTCATTATGGCCCGAGGACTATTGATATTGATATACTATATTACGGCGAGAGAATTATAGTTAATGAAAATTTAAAAATTCCTCATCCTCACATTCAAAAAAGGCGATTTATTTTAGTTCCTTTGTCTGAAATTTTACCACAAATGCATCATCCTTTATTAAAAAAAACGAACCAAAAATTATTGGACAATGTAAAAGATGATGGCAAAGTAACAAAGTGGCAACCTTAACAAATTATGAAGACTGAATCCTTAGCTTATCCGTATATTGTTATTGAAGGAAATATAGGTGTAGGAAAAACAACATTTTGCCGTAAGCTTCAAGAAAAGTATTATGCACGTTTAATTTTAGAACAGTTTTCTGACAACCCTTTTCTTCCATATTTTTATGAAAATCCTGAAAGGCACGCCTTTTCTGTTGAGCTCTTTTTTATGACAGAAAGACATAGGCAGTTGCAAGAAGAACTAATTCAAGGCGATCTTTTCAATCAACAGATTATTTCTGACTATATCTTCATTAAAACCTTATTATTTGCGAAGAATAATTTGAATGAGGAAGAATATCGTCTATTCAACCGATTATTTCATGTGTTGAATGCTCATTTCAAAAAACCAGATTTAGTTGTTTATCTACATCGACCTATTTCAACCCTATTGACACAAATAAAAAAGAGAGGGCGATCTTATGAGATAGAAATGAGTACCATGTATTTAGAAAATATTCAAAAAGCCTATTTTGATTTTTTTAAAATGGACCCGGAGTATCCTATTTTAGTTGTGGGTATCGGTGATTTAGATTTTGAGAAAGATGTTCAGGCCTTTGAGCTACTGAATAACTTGTTACTACAAAAATATGAGACAAAAGTGCATTTTATAGACCTTGCAATTACTCCATAAAAAATACTTGTTTTAGTGGAATACTAACTGGCGAGGCGTCCTCATTAGTAACCATAATATCTTTCATATACGCCCACCATTTCTTCATAACTGGTGATTCTGGTAAACTTGTTAAAATAGAGGCATTCTCGACCGTCATTTTTCCAAAAAGAATATGACTTTCTTCGTCAAGAAAAATACTATAATCACTGATACCATGATCCTTTAAAAGCCTTTTTAATTCGGGCCAAATGAGATCGTGCCTTTTCTTATATTCCTCCGCATGACCTTCGCATAACATCATTTTAAATGCTAAAACTTCCATAACCGCTGAATTTATGAGTATCTAACTAACGCTTTTAATACCCTGGTCGAAAGTTCACCTTCACAAGCGTCTAAATAATCCTGGTAGGAAACAGGAATTAATCGAAGATCAATATTTGCGCCAGAACCATTAACTTTTTCTACTTGTACCCACCAACGACCACTTCTATTACTCTTCCAAAAAGTTAGTAATCCGTGAAGTTCTTTAACTTCAACTAAGTATTCTACCATACCGTCAAAATTTACAGGAAAATCACCTTTTTTATTGTTGAACCCATCTAACAAATACCATATTATCTGTGCCAGGGCCTGCGCATCTACCTGATTATTTGTATTTTTAAAATCAAAACCTGATATACTAAATCCTTTTAAAGTATCACTTAAACCAGCATACCTTGAAAGTTGACAAATTTCTTCCAGGAAAAAACCACTTGGACTTTTGGGTATTTGGCTTGGAAAATCAGGGTATTTGAGCGCTGACATTTCTAGAATACAAATATCAGCATGTCGTATAGATGGCTCTAATTCTTGTAAATTTTGCTTAGCTTGCCCCAGTCTGTGTAACGAAATTCCTTTTTCCTCACTGTATAAAAAACCACTTGAGGGCACTAAATGTGATTGGACGCCAATGATATGTCCCCTTTCGGAAGTTTCATCAAGACTTGACAAAAAGGAATCTAAATAGGGGAACTCTGAGGCTGATTGAAATGGAAAACACCTGAAACGGTCATCCATTACTGTTAGATGCAAATTGGGTTGAACATTATGCAATGCCTGAATAAATGATTTATTTAGAGAACTATCATTAGTAACCAGAATAGGAAAAACGCCGGAATTAAAAATTTCTTTAAAAAGGGGTAAAATAATTGACTCATTAGATTTTCTCAAAACACCCAAATCTAAAAAATCAAAGTCGTCCTGAAAGCACTTAAAAGAATACAGCGCGTCTCTCATCTCTGTCATTCCTGGGGCATCGCAGGTAATTAAAGTCACGGGGAAACCGTGCCATGCAGGTAGTTCAAATCCAGCAGTATAAAAAGAGGTCATTGATCCTAATTGCCAGGGTGAGGAATAATTAGCCCAAAGGTTGTCCAGCGGTAAAGGTTTTAACCAATTTTCAAGCATAAATAAATTTAATTGTTATCCAATATAATTAAATTTCTACTAATGTTTCTAATTTCATTCCCCTGGAACCTTTTATAAGAAGTAATGAAGTAGAAAATGGTAAAGAATCAAAATAATTTTTTGCCTCTGTAGCTGTATTAAAATGCACCCATTTTTTTTCTAATGCAACCTGTTCAAAATTTTTACCAATTAAAATAATCTGGCTTAAAGATGGATTGTCAGCAAAATCAACTATTTTTTTATGTTCATAAGGAGCTTCATCTCCCAATTCAAACATATCTCCTAAAATAGCTATTTTATTTAAATGAGGGATGGAGAATAAATTATTTAATGCGGCTTCCATACTTGAAGGATTGGCATTGTAGGCATCTAAAATGATTTTACCTCCCTTATAACTAATATATTGGGAACGATTTTGCGATGGCACATAGTTCTCCAAAGCCATTTTTATTTTATCACCGGGAACTTTAAAATATTTTCCAACGGCGATAGCTGACATTATATTCCCTAAATTATAATTACCTGTCAAATGAGTTTGTGCCGATATATAATCCCCATTTTCTGAAAGAAAAGCTACCCTTAGGAATTCTTGAGTGGGTAAATTTTCAATTTCATATAGCGCATTATTTGGATCAGGTTGATCTGAAAGAGTATAAATTATCTTCTTTTTATTATCCAATGACAAAGAAACTAATGTCTCATCCATTTGATTAAGAAAAATACAACCATCCTTCAGATACTTGAAAAGTTCCGATTTACCCATCTTAACGCCTTCTACACCTCCGAAACCTTCCAGATGAGCCTTGCCAATATTAGTAATCAAACCATGAGTAGGTTCCGCAATATGACATAGGTCATTTATTTCCCCCTGATGATTTGCCCCCATTTCTATGACTGCAATTTCTGTATTTAAAGGCATAGCCAATAAGGTGAGAGGAACCCCAATATGATTGTTTAAATTACCTTTGGTAAAGTGAGTAGGATAATGAATATTTAAAACAGCAGCAATAAGTTCTTTGGTAGTCGTTTTTCCATTACTACCCGTTATGGCAATAATGGGAATAGAAAACTGCTTCCTATGTAAATTTGCAAGGTGCTGCAAAGTATCTAAAACATCCAAAACTTTAAATAATGCCGGATGGTCAGGTAATTGCTGATCATCTGTAACAGCCAGGACAGCTCCGTTTTGTAATGATTGTAGAGCATATTGATTACCATCAAAATTTTCTCCCTTTAACGCAAAAAAGATGTCATCTTTTTTGACATTCCTTGAATCAGTAGAAATTCCGCAACCTGAAAGGAACAACTGATAAAGTGATTGTAAATCCATAATCGTCAAATAAAGAAGGGATATAGTAAACTACATCCCTTCTTTTTTCATTTAAATACTAAATTATCTTCTTACTGGTCTTTTACTTTTTACCTGGAAAGTATTACCATCGGGCGTATTATTTCCAGTTGCACCACCCAATCTGTTCATGGCACATCTAAAACCAATAGCACGACTTGTTTGGTCTTCGTCCATAAAGCGTCTTGTTCCCGGAGAAAGCCAGTAAGCTCTATCCGCCCATGAACCACCTTTATATACTCTTGATTTATTACTTATTAAAGTATGAACATCAGTATCATAAGTAACTTCCGAATACTCATCCCCATCCCTGTAATTGGTAGCATCATTTGTTCTAACATTGGTCCTATTGGCCAATTCCTCCTTAGTATAAAATTCATAACGCAATCTACCCATACTATCCTTTTCTACGGGACGACCGTCTTCGTCTTTTACCATCTTAGTAAATTTGCTTCCTCTGAACGGATTTAAATCATGGTTTTCCTCATCCCTTAAAGCACTACTCGTCATGGGGCGATAAACATCCATAACCCATTCACCTACATTACCTGACATATTATATAGTCCGAAATCATTTGGCAAATACGCCCTGACTGGACCAGGCCCTGCAGCATTATCATTTAGTTTACCTGCAATACCCATGTAATCACCAGAACCTTTCTTGAAGTTTGCTAAGATGGCTCCTTGATACTTATCTCTTTTTCCATATCTCACGGTATTTCCACTCCAGGAATAAGTTCTACCAGCGGATATATTTTCATCCCCTGGAATAAGGTTGCCCTTTAAAGCGTATGCAGCATACTCCCACTCAGCTTCAGTAGGAAGTCTGTAACCAGGTAATAAAATACCATCTTCAATTTTTACTGGTCTTGACTCACCCGTTGCCAAATCTTTAACATTTTTACGAACATTTCCTTCGTATTGACCTACGAGATAAGAACCAGTGTTGAAATTATCCTGATCTTTTTGTTCTAAATTGGGATTCAAAACACCCTGACGAATCAATCTCGTTTCATTTACACGGTCAGTTCTCCATTTACAGAATTCCGTAGCCTGCACGTGAGATACACCAACAACTGGATAATCGTCATAAGAAGGATAACGGAAATACTGTTCGGCCATGGGCTCATTGTAAGACAATTCGTCTAACCAAACCAGCGTATCAGGCAAGGCATCTATTAAGACCTCAGGATATGTTCCACCAAAGGTTTTTCCCAACCATTCCGTGTAGAAACGATATTCCCTGTTAGAAACCTCTGTTTCATCCATATAAAAAGAAGTAACGGTAACTCTCCTTGGGACAGCATTCCATTCGTACATTACATCTTCCTGGCTTAGGCCCATGGTAAATGTACCACCCTCTACCAATACCAGGTTAGGACCAGTGTCTTGACCTTTGTAATCAACTTTTTCGTAACCACCCCATTTTGGATCATTATATGACCAACCAGTAGTTTCTGACACTGTTTTTGAAGATTTACTACATGACGGTGTCAGGAGGACGCCTGAAGTACAGGCTAAAATTAACAGAAATGAACGATTCATTATATTCAATGTATTCATGGTTTTCAACTTAACGGCAAAAAACACCCATTTATTTTAAAAAAAAATAATTATTCAAAAATAAAACACAACAAAAGTAACAAACCTTTTTTGGAATTAGTTATTAAAACGAAAGCAATTTAGCGTTTTTTGCGCTGATTTCTTTGAAATATAGTTTTGAGCCTCTGAAAATCTTAATGAAAGAGTAATTTCGTGACTCCCCAAGGTTCGTTGTAAACCTTTACCATCAATAGGAATTTCAGCAGTATATAGTATTTTGTAAATACCTTTTTTAAATCCAAATCCAACGATACTTTCAATAGGCTGAATACCACCAAAACGAGCCCAAATCCCCGTAATGAGTTGTCCAAGATGATAAGAACTCCCTATTTGAATAATTTTACTTTGGTTACTTGACAAATAAAGTAACATTGGAGATAAATAAACCGGACCTTTTCCGATTCCCCTGCCTGAAACAGGAAAATCGAAGCCCGACTGCAAACTGAATGTCATAGGTCGCCCCGTTTCCAGAATACTGGTATTAAAAAAAGTTTGATTAAACCTATTCAAATGCTTCAAGCTTAACCCCACATACCCATTATCTCTAAATATCAGAATACCCGTTCCGAGGTCTAATTCCATCCTACTTAACGCTGAGGGGGGGCTACTTGTCACTGGGAGCGAAGGATTTAAACCTTTAAAAGGATCAATTTGGTCCTCAAAATATAATTTACTCCAATTTAATTGTACCTGATTAACTCCCGCTTCCAATCCAAATCTAATAAACCATTCTTTATTCACTCGAAGTTGGTATGCATACACTGCGGCTATCTGATTCGTTCTCAATACTCCATTTCCAGCGTCATCTGTCAATAGTCTGAGCCCAAATCCACTATTTAATGCAGGAGAATAATTTTCAAATGAAATTTGAGCCGTTTTATAGGGCGATGGCCAATTCACCCAGTTTGTTCTAAATTGGGTATTGATTCGAACACCTTCATTAACACCTGAAAAAGCGGGATTTACCGTTAATGGATTAGAAAAATATTGTGTAAACAAAGGATCCTGCCCAATTAGCGAAGTGGATGCTAAACCAATACTGAAGGAAAGCCAGAACCAACGATAAAAAAAATGCGATCGCATAAATCCTTTTATTTGCATAATTAACGAAAAATAACCTAAAAACAGATAATTTGCTTCGCTATTTGAAAATAAAATAATAAGTTTTTAAAAAAGTTTTAAGGCAGCTAAAAACATTTTGGTCATATCTTTGCGATGTAGATGGATAAAACAATGATGAAACAAATCGTTTTTTTTTTAATAACTCTTTCAGTCTTGCAAATAAAGGCTCAGTCTGTAACTATCCCTTTTAATCCGGAATGGTTACAAAGTAAAAATATTACTGTTGACGGAGCCAATATAGAATTATTGAAATTTAAAGGTGCTTTATTTGACGACTCTTATCCTGGGCTGCCTGTTTTTTTAACGGTAATCCCCATTGACAAAAATGATGGACGAATAAGTATAGAAGAAATTATTTCAGAACCTATTTCATGGAATTATTGGCAAGAAAAGGGACAGGAAAAATTCAACGAAATACAATTATCCGCTTCAGTTGAAAAAGAAGGAAATAATTATTTTGCTAAAATTATTCTTATACCCCTCTTTAAAAAGTCAGGTCAATGGCATAAGATAATAAGTGCCAAGATAGTATTTTTACCCTTTAATAAGACAGAAGTAAATTTAAGGAATACAAATTTCAAACAAGAAAGTGTCCTAAAATCTGGAAATATCTTTCAATTATCTATTCCGCAAAAAGGTGTTTATCAAATTAAAACCGATTTTATTCGGTCTCAACTTAAACTAGACCCGGCAACTATTGATCCAAGACAAATTAAACTCTATGCGGGACAGCCAGGAATGCTTCCTTTTGCGGTAAATATTCCAAATATTGATGATTTAGAGGAAATCCCAATTAAAGTTTTTGGTGAGGAGGATGGCAAATGGGATGCAAACGATTATATTGTATTTTATGCTGATGGTGCAAATTCATGGATTGAAGATGCTGAAAAACAAACCTTTACTTTTCAAAATAACTTTTATTCAAACACCCAGTTTCTGTATTTGATTATGAGTCCACAAAATGGAAAAAGAATTATCAATCAGAAAAAACAAAATGATCCTCCTGAATTTTCAAAAGAATCAGATCAGTATAATGTTTTAGAAGAAGAGAAAACCAATCTTTTGGAAGCATGGGAATCTGCTGAAGGTTCAGGAAATGAATGGTATGGCGACTTATTTAAAAATGTCAGGGAATACAAGTATAATAATGTTTTTACTTTTCCTGGAATCATTCCAACCTTTCCAACGAAGGTAAATGCCGCAATGGTAGTGCGTTCTTTAGAATCTTCAAGTTTTAACCTTACCATAAATGATAAAACATTACGCAGCAACATGGCTCAACCTGTGAGCAGGCTGGATGGTGAATTTGCTAATATTGAAGACTATGTTCGTCTGGCAGAACTAAATGGCGTAATTAATGTGAGTGATGAAAGGATTAATTTGACTATTAACTATCCGTTCCCTAATGGACCTTCCGATGGGAGCCAGGGTTGGCTCGATTTTGTTGAAATTAACACCCGTTGCATCAATCGCTGGAATAATACCCCTCTTTATTTAAGTGACTGGAATTCGCTAAAAGAAAATATTTCCGGATTTAGTATAGAAAATACAACCTCTGATTTTCAAATCTGGGATATTTCCAAAGCCTTTGACATATCTGCTGTAGAAGGAAATATAAGCAATGGCACTTTGAAATTTTCCTATACATCAGGTGGGAAGTTAAAGAAATTTGTTGCATTTAAACCTGACAACACTTTACCCATACCCGTTTTTATTTCCAAAATCGCCAATCAAAATATTCATGCCTCAACTTCAGTTGACATGGTAATTATTTGTCCTTCAGCCTTTGAAAAAGCAGCCACCCGACTTGCTGAACATCGAATAAAACATAGTAATTTAAAGGTTTCCGTGCACACAGTTGAAGCTATTTATAATGAATTCAGTAGTGGGAAACCCGATCCAACAGCTATTCGTAACTTTGCAAGAATGATTTACCAAAGGGGAAATCAATTACAGTATATATTACTCATGGGCGATGGGTCTTATGATCATAAAAACATAAATAAATTAGGTAATAATTTTATTCCCACTTTTCAAAGAGATGCTTATAACCCGTTATATGCGTTTCCATCTGATGACTATTTCGGTATTTTAGAAACAACTGATAATGCAGATCCTTTGACAGGACGACTCCTTGTCAGTGTTGGAAGGCTACCCATTAGTTCTTTACAAGAAGCTGAATTGATTGTAGATAAATTAATCAGATACGACAAACAACCCGAGGCTTTTGATCAATGGAGAAATAGAATGGTTTTTGTTGCCGATGATGAAGACGGCAATTTACATCTTGCCGATGCGAATGAAATAGCAGATAAAGTACAGCGACAACAACCTTCCTTAAATATGGAAAAAATATTTTTGGATGCTTACACTCAAGTTTCTACTTCGGGAGGTAACCGATTTCCAGAAGTAACAGAGAGTATCAATCAATCCATTTTCCGTGGTGCATTAACGGTAACCTATTTGGGACATGGAAGCCCTAAGGGTTGGGCTCAGGAAAGGGTATTATCTATTCCTGATATATTAAACTGGCAAAACAGATTTAAAATGCCTCTATTTATAACGGCAACTTGTTCATTTACAGCTTATGATGACCCAGCATTTGTCTCAGCCGGAGAGGAAGCGTTTTTAAATCCAAATGGAGGTGCTATTGGTTTACTAACAACCACCCGAGCCGTATTTGCCAACCAAAATGCAGAATTGACAGACCAAACACTTCAATCTTTATTTAAAAGAAGAAACGGTGGTATTTCAACCATTGGTGCAGCCTTAAAAGAAGCAAAAAACAATTTAAGTGGTTCATTTATCACTATTAACTCGAGAAAATATACCCTAATTGGGGATCCTTCACAAAAATTAGCCATTCCCTTAAGAAAAGTCAATACAACCAGCATAAACAGTCAGACCATAAACGCCGATTATAAACCTGATACCTTAGGAGCTTTATCAAGAGTACAGATAACTGGAGTAATTGTAGATGACAGAGAAAATATTATTGAAGATTTCAATGGGTTTATTAAACCAAGTGTTTTAGATAAAGCAACGTTAACCAAAACTTTAGCTCAGGATAATGGTAGTTATGAAGTAGAATACCTGACGCAAAAGAATATCATTTTTTCAGGAAATGCTTCCGTAACCAAAGGTAAGTTCAGTTTTTCTTTCATTGTGCCAAAAGACATTAATTATCAAGTTGGTAATGGAAAAATCAGTTATTATTCCCTATCAGAAAATAAAATGGAAGATGCAGCCGGTTACTTTAACAGGTTTTTTATTGGAGGTAATTCCACCAACACCATTACAGATAATAAAGGACCGGAAATTGATCTTTTTTTAAATAGCACCTCTTTTGTAGACGGAGGACTTACACACCCTGATCCAGTCCTCATCGTACATTTAATGGACGAAAATGGTATTAATGTAGTTGGAAATAGTATTGGACACGATATCGAAGCCATTTTAGACGATAATAGCAAAGAAATTTACGTTTTAAATGATTTTTATACAGGCGTTTTGGATGCTCCAAATCAAGGGGAAGTGCGTTTTCCATTTAAAAAATTAAGTGAAGGTTCTCATAAACTCTCTTTAAAAGCATGGGATGTTGCCAATAATGCCACCGAAGAAACCTTACAATTTATAGTAAGTAATTCAGCAAGTATTGCTTTAAAAAATGTATTAAATTACCCTAATCCATTTACGGATAGAACCTGTTTTCAATTTAATCATAGCCTGGGGAATATTCCTCTTGATGTAAAAGTTGATATTTATACCATTACAGGTCAAAAAGTAAAATCCATTGAGGCATTATGGACAGGTGCGGAAACTTTACAACCTGGAGATTGCATTTCATGGGATGGAAACGACGAATTTGGAGACCCATTGGCTCGTGGCATTTATTTATACCGTATCACTGTTTCGACAGGTAACAATACAAGCCAACCCATTTTGGGAGAAAGTAAATTCGAAAAATTGGTTATTCTAAAATAAAAAGTTTTTTATTTCGTCATATTATTGTGAGTTTGGCAAACATTTTGATGTTAATCCAAACAAATAATAAAAATATATTATATTTGCTTTAATAAGCTAAAACTGATTCTCAAACATGAAGCATTTTTTCCAACTAGGAGGTGTCATCCTCGGTCTCACGCTGTCTAGCATTCAACTCGTTAATGCACAGTGTTATCAAGGCGAAGATGGCAGATATTATAATCTTGACGGTACGCCATGTACAAACACAGTGGTGTCTGCCGTTCCTTTTTTAAGAATTATTTCTGATGCACGTTCCGGGGCAATGGGCGATGCAGGTATTGCCGTATCTGCTGATCCAAATGCCATGCATTTCAACGCATCAAAATTAGTGTTTTCAGATCAGTCCTTAGGATTAGCTGCGACATACACCCCGTGGTTACGCTCAATAGGTTTAAATGATGTTTACCTTGCATACCTCACTGGTTTCAAGAAAATAAATGATTTACAAACCGTTGGATTTGGATTAAGATATTTTTCATTAGGAAGTATTCAATTTACCGACCCCAATGGCACACCATTGAATACGGGAAGACCCAATGAATTTGAAATATCGGGCGCTTATGCCAGAAAATTAAGTGAAAAACTTTCCGCTGCTGTTACAGGTAAATTTATATACTCCAATCTTGCTGCGGGTAATATTGTAAATGGCGAAGTTATAGAACCAGGTATAGCAGGAGCAGCAGACTTCTCAATGACTTACAAAACCCCTATTAAGGTGAGTAAAGGTGAATCTGATTTAACCATAGGTCTTGCTATCACCAATATCGGTTCTAAAATAACTTATACAAACTCATTATTCAGGGACTTTTTGCCAGCGAATTTTGGATTGGGAGGAGCATGGACCATTAACTTTGATACCCACAACTCCCTTACATTTACCACTGATATTAATAAAATGTTAGTACCTACGCCTTGTCAGGGCTTAGATTGTGATCAGGACAAAGATGGCAGAGCGGACTATAAAGATGTTTCTCCGGTTAGCGCCATTTTCTCCTCCTGGGCCGATGCTCCAGAGGGATTAAGTGAAGAAATTAAAGAATTTACTTATTCCGTAGGAACGGAATACTGGTACGATAAACAATTTGCTATCAGAGCTGGATATTTTTCTGAACACAGACAGAAAGGTAATCGTAAATTTTTTACCGTAGGTTTAGGTCTTAAATACAATCTATTTGGTCTGAATTTCTCTTATTTAGTGCCTACCACAAGTAGAAGAAATCCTTTAGATAATACGCTAAGATTTTCTATGCTTTTTAATTTCAACGGAAATCCTACAGAATAATTTATTTTGTTTATAACAAAAGAAGGCTGTGCTGAAATTTTAGCTCAGCCTTTTTTGTTTCTATCACTAACTACTCTGGTCTTATAGTCCATATTTCATGCATAGGTTCTCCATTGCTGGAATTTCCCTGATGGAACCAATCATTTCCCTTAATATTATATTTAAACGGAAGTTTTGCCCCTACTCTGCCTGAATTTCTTGAAAAAAATTCGATTTGCTCTATGTAAGCACCTGTATTATCAGCTATATATTTGCCGCCTCCTGTACCACTAAATTCAAAAGTCTCTTTATTGAAAGCTATCCATTGAAAGTGTCCATCTAACAACATTTTCATCGTAATTCTTGGAACATCAATTCTCCTTCTACTCTCCCCCTGATCTGTTACCCTGCCAGCCATTAAAAAGGCGCCTTCAAAGTTTTGATCTTCCTTTGTTACTTTTTCTAAATCAAGTTTTTTCCCGTTATCAAAAATAACCATACAACGATTCCCTTTCAGTTGAAAAGTTCCTTTTAATGTTTTAAGTGAATCCATCGCTATCGCGGAATTAAATTCAAGGTTCACTGTGAAATTCTTACCTTCTGTTGTTAAAATACCTCCTACCGTATAATTAAAAGAAGCAGGAGCGGAATTAAATATTGTAAGAATAAAATAGGAATCTTTTATTATTAATCTTGACGTTTGCGTTGAGGTGTCATTCTTCTCCGTTTTTTCATAAACACCATTGACCCATTGTCCAGTCAAAGTGTTGGGATTAAAAAAAACAGTTAATAATAGCAGATTGAAAAATAATTTCATTGTATTCATTTTTATTAAGTTTAAGGTTCATTGACTAAATTACGGATTAATCTTTATAATCTTTTCGATAACTTTGAGCAAACTGAAAATTAATCCTTATGATACAAGTCGCTATTATTGGTTACGGACTCTCCGGGCAAACGCTTCAAGCCCCATTTTTTGATTATAATACTGCATTTAATATTCGACGCATTGTAACAAAGAATCAGGATCCCTGTGTTCGTTTTCCTCATTGTATTCATACGTTGAGTATTGAAGAAGCAATTGCCGACAAGGAAATAGATTTGGTGAGTATTACTTCACCTGATGACACCCATTTTAATTATGCAAAAATGGCACTTGAAGCGGGTAAACATATACTGGTTGAAAAACCATTCACCTCAACCGTTAAGGAAGCAGAAATACTTTTCAATCTGGCAGAACAAAAGAATAAAAAGATTTTCGTATTTCAAAATCGTCGGTTTGATAGTGATTTTCAAACCGTCAAAGCCGTTATTGATAGTGGTGTTTTAGGTAAAATCATACGGTATGAAGCTCATTATAACCGACTTTCAACACAATTGAGTGTTAAAAAATGGAAAGAGGAAATTACCCCATCTAGTGGTATTCTCTATGGTTTAGGCCCTCATATTATAGACCAGGCGCTTTCATTATTTGGTACGCCAAATGAATTTTGGGGTAAAACCTACATTCAAAGAAATGCGTCCATTATTGATGATGCTTTCGATGTTCATTTAGGATACGGAAGAACGCAGGTTTATCTATCCTCTAATATGTTTATGCGGGAGGAGACACCGAGATATATTATACATGGTGAAAATGGTTCTTTTGTAAAATATGGTATTGACCAGCAAGAGGATCATTTGAAAATTGGACTTATGCCAGGCATGAAGGGTTTTGGCATGGAAGAACATAAATATAATGCCCGATTAAATGTAGATAATGGATACTATGTTTTTAAAGGCGAAATTGAATCGAAAGTTGGTAATTGGAATTTGCTATTTAATCATATTGCCTCTGTGATTCTCGATAATAAACCCTATTTAATTGAAAAATCCCATATTCTGGATCAAATAAACATTCTTTCTTCCGTTAAATCAAAGGCAAATGTCTGAGAAGGAAAAAATGTTAGCCGGCTTAACATATAATTCCAGGGATCCTGAATTATTGGAACGATATTATGATGCAAGAAAATTATTGGCAAACCTAAATAATTCAACTCCCATTGATGCTGAACAACGAAATGAGTTATTTACTTTATTATTGGGTAGCATTGGAGATAATGTATGGATTGAAACCCCATTTTTTTGTGATTATGGAGAACATATTTTTATTGACGAAGGTACTTTCATTAATGTAAATGCTATTTTTCTGGATAATAATATCATAAAAATCGGGAAAAATGGCTTAATCGGTCCCGGTGTCCAATTATTGACTGCCAGTCATCCCCTAAGTGCAAGGGAAAGATTAATCACTTCAAATGAAAATCTAAAAACAAGTTATAAGACTTTTTCAAAACCAATTCATATTGGGGATAATTGCTGGATTGGTGGCAATACGGTTGTTTTACCCGGCATAACCATTGGTAATAATGTCACGATTGGTGCTGGAAGTGTAGTTACAAAAGATATTCCAGATAACATGCTTGCTTTTGGAAATCCTTGTAAAATCATTCGTCCAATTCCCTGATTCATTCTGTTACATCAAGAAATTGGACGAATGAAGTTGAATAAGAGACTATTTCTGCGATTGTCTGCTTGAACTCTTTTCTTTGGTTGGGAAATTTGAAGGTACTGCTTGAGTAACCTTACCTGAGGCCACCCATTCTGTGCCTCTTTGTAACAAAGTAATGAATCCAACACAATGCATAGAATAATCCTCATGACCCATCATATTATGGAAAATTTTTCCCTTCCCATAATTTAGTGTCAAAACGCTGGGTTCATGTCTTCCTGTTCCCTTTTGATCTTTTGAACTATAAGCTGTAGCCAGAATATTCATGTTAATAGCTGGTCCGCGCATCAAATCATATAATTCATCTTTAGTATGTAACCATTCCATTGGAAGACCTTTCATAATAGGGTGTTCCTCAATTCTTGTCTTAATAACAAATTCATGTTGTGTTCCATGGTGTCCACCAGGGCCCGGTGTATTATCCCTAATTAACTCATCCTTTTCATTATAATAGACGTAAGGGCCGTCCTTTTCCGTCCTTTTCTCCCAACCCCCTAAACCAATCATTTCGTTATAGGCTTTCCAATATGGAAATGAATTATCCGCCGCATGTATTATTACAAGCCCACCACCTTTAGCAACAAATTTCTCTAAGGCCAGTTCGGTTTGTCTTGGCCACGATTTGCCATTGTAATTGGAAAGAATTACGTCATATCCTTTAAAGGAAGGCATAAATTGATCTAATGAGGAATCTTTTGGAGGTGCAGTTAACACATCGACCATAAATAGACCTGTTTCTTCTAAATACCCTTTCATAATGGGGGTTGTAATGGCCCATTTGTGGTTGTTCTGCCCATCAATAATCAATATTTTCCATTTTGGAGGAGCAGAATGGGAGACAACAGAAGCATTTAGCGCAGAAAAAGAAAAGCATAAAACGCTAAGTAAAAAGACAAGATTATTTTTCATAAAACTAATTTAAGAATTAATAAAAGCGAGAGAGAGCTGTTTTGCCAGGTAAATTATCCGTTCTGAACGGAGAAGCAGGCAGACCATCCTTATTAAAAAGATTTGCTTCAATGGGTGAATCAGACCAACCATATCGAACCATGACAGGATTTAAACCATTTGGGTGATATACTTCCACCTTATCAGCCACGATAACAGCTTTTGCAAAATAAAAAACACCATCTGAAGATGCCACTTCAAATCCTTTCAGATAACCATATTTGTCCTTTGCGATTAAACCTGAACCTATATGTTTAAAAGTAAGAACCGCCTTATTTTTTATTTGCGCCATTTTTTCAAATATTGGCCCACTGTAAACAATATCCTTGTTATAGGCCAATTTTTCGGCTGAAAGTGCCATTCTAATGCCAACATCCTTTTTATTTAATGGATGAATATCATTTGGATCACCAACATCAGTTATAACAGCCATTCCTGTTTTTGGTAAAGTTAGGGTTTTCAATTGGGCTTCTCTCAATTCAGCCCAAGGAGATCCGGTATTACTGTCATTAAAAGGGCCATAACTAGATAATTGGGCAAAAATAAAAGGAAATTCATCTTTCCATTTGGACCGCCAATCCTGAATCATTAATGGGAAAGATATTTCATATTCTTTAGCCCGACCAGCGTTTGATTCACCCTGATACCAAATAACCCCAGCCATTGGAAATCCCTGAATGGGTGCAATCATCCCATTAAAACACAAAGTACCCTGATTATTCATCCATTTTTCGTATCTTCTTTTTGCCGACCAATCAGGATGAATCTTCCATTCTTTATCCATTAGCGCTATTTTAGCGGCTGGAAAATCCAGACTAAAATCCTGTTTAGGACCATCAAACCCCATATAGCCATAAGTTACCCGATTATTTTCACCGAAATGAATTAGCAGTGAATTTTCTCCTTCCTTGAAAGTATTTGCGGGAATTGAAAATTGAATTTGATCTCCATAAAAACCATGATGTACTAATTTACCATTCACATATAATTTGAAAACACTTCTATTTTTACCAAATCTAAAAGTTGCTAACTGGCTAATGAGCGCTTTATCCACATTTATTTTTCTATAAATAAAAGCATTTCCCCGGAAAGAAGAAATTCCTTTCCAATCCCATTGTCCTGTCGGATCCTTCGACATCCAGTTTTCTGCATTAAATTCAGGAGAATAAAAGGATTTATAGTCAATTTGATTGATATCATAATTTTCATTGCCATGAAAAATGGCCAGCGTTTTTTTCTCCCAAAAAACTGAATCCTCTGCCCAACTTTTAGGCATTTCTTCTGCGTATTTCTTAAAAATAGCAGATTCAAGTAAACCTGAGTGACTTATCCAGGTTTCCACATGCGTACCACCCCATGAGGAATGAATTAACCCAATGGGAACCAGTAAGTCTTGCTGTAATTTTCTGGCAAAATAATAACCCACCGCTGTAAAATTACCTGCATTTTCAGGATGTGCCATTTTCCAACCTTTCGATTCAAAATCGGTATTTGGAGTAAAGGATAGTGTTTTAGGTACTTCAATATGTCTGATTAAAGGGTTATTGGCAACCTTAATATCCTCTTCACCACCTAAAGATTGCCTTAACTTCCATTCCATATTTGACTGACCTGAGCATAACCAAACCTCCCCCATCAAGATATCGGAAACTTGAATGACTTCATCTTTATCTGAAATAGATAAAGATAACGGAGAACCAATATTTCTGGCTGGAAAAGATGCATCCCAACGACCCGATGTGTTCGTTTTAACCTCCATTTCCTGGTCGGCGAACTTTATTTTAACCATAGTATCAGGAGCGTTAAAGCCCCAAAAAAGAATAGGTTTATTTCGCTGAAGCACCATGTTATCTCCAAATATGGAGGCCAACCTAAGTTGCGCGGATGCATTAAAAGGAAGAAACAGTATAAAAACAAAAAAAGTCAAGATTCTCATGATGAATATGGCGTAGTTTAAAAGAAACAATCTAATTTAGAAAAATTATTCATGATTATGAAATTAACCCAACAAATGAAAATACAAATTTCATTTTTAATCTTCTTTTTGCACTGGCAAATGAACCCAAATTATTTATCTGCTCAACCCACGATGCCCTTTAACAAAGGAGTTAATTTAACCAATTGGTTTCAAGTGAACGAGGTTGGACAAATTCAAATCAATAAATACACTAAAAAAGATTTTGAACAAGTGAAATCATTGGGTTGTGATGTCATCAGATTACCCATTCATCTACATTCCCATACTTCAGGTCAGCCAAATTTCGAGGTGAATCCTCTACTGTTTGAATTTCTTGATGAAATAGTAGCTTGGGCAGAAGATTTGAATATGCATCTCATTCTGGATAATCATACGTTTGACCCCTCAGGTTTTACACCGTTAAATATTGACTTACCGCTTTTAAAAATTTGGCCTCAAATAGCCAGCCATTTCAATGGAAAATACAAACATATTTATTTTGAAATTTTGAATGAACCAAATGGCATAACGGATGCTGCGTGGAATCAAATCCAGGGAAAAGTAGTAACTGCCATTAGACAAGTCAATAAAGAACATACCATTATTGTAGGCCCTGCGAATTGGAATAATTATCAAAATTTAAAATCAATGCCTGTTTATGAGGACAAGAATTTAATATATACCTTCCATTTTTACGAGCCCTTTCTGTTTACTCATCAGGGAGCCAGTTGGACAACACCTTCCATGAGTCCATTAAAAGATGTACCCTTTCCATATCAAAAAGCAAAAATGCCTGTTTTTCCCGCTCAACTTAAAGGCACTTGGGTTGAGAGTGCATTTAATGACTATGGAAGAATTGGGCATATTGATTACGTAAAGGAACAACTTTCCATAGCCGTTAAATTTGCAAAAGATAGAAATGTTCCCATTTATTGTGGCGAATTTGGCGTTTTTGCAGCCGCATCTCCTGAAATAGACAGATCCTTTTGGTATGAATATATCAGGAATGAACTCGAATCTCAGAAGATTCCATGGACAATGTGGGATTATCACGGTGGATTTGGACTATTTAATGATGGAAGTAACGGTTTATTTGACTTTGATTTGAATATTCCGTTGGTAAAAGCACTGGGTTTTAATGTACCACAACAAGCTAATTATGAAAAAAAACCATTGGAAAATGAGCAATGGTTATATAAAGAAAGACTTTCAACTTCCCTCCGGGAGAGTAGTTATGGCGCAGGAAAAATCAATTATTATTCACAGGATAAACCATTTGAGGGCAAATATGCCCTATCTTGGAAAAATCCAAAGCAATACGACATTATTGGTTGGGAATTTCACCCTGAAGCTGATCTAAGTAAAATGGTTCAGCAAAATTTTGTCCTTTCTTTTTATGTAAAAGGAAATATTATAGGGAAAAATATAGATGTTCGCTTTTTGGATTCAAAAACGGGTGCCGGAGACCGACCATGGAGAATCACATTTAGAATTGACGAAAAAATGGTTAAATGGGACGATTCCTGGCAATTAATTGAAATTCCTCTATCTAAATTTAAGGAGCAGGGGGCTTGGGATGAAAATAAATGGCATAATCCTGAAGGAAAATTCGATTGGAAATCAGTTGATCGAATTGAATTTGTAGCTGAGTCCAGTGATTTATCATCCGGAATTTTGTTTTTTGATGAAATAAGACTTAAACCAAGTTCCCCATCTTTTACTTCGCAAATATCTAATCTCCTAAAATTTGATCTTTATCCAAATCCAGTCTCAAATGAATTAAGGGTTAATATTTCCAGTGTAGAACATACTTTTCATTATCAAATATTTGATTTGCAAGGCATTGAAAAGAAATCTGGACAAATAGAAAATCAAGTAAACATACCTATCCACGATATAACCAATGGAAACTATTTTATTAGAATTACTTCAAAAAATGGAAATCAAGGAAGCCAACCGTTTATCATCTTACATTAAAACAACTTAAAAAATGAAGCAAATCACCCTAATAAAACCTTATGAATTTGAAGAAAGAGACGTTGAAATACCCATTTTAAAAAAAGGAGAATTATTGGTTCAAATAAAAAATATTGGCATTTGTGGAACTGATATACATGCTTTTCATGGTAATCAACCCTATTTTTCCTATCCACGCGTATTAGGGCATGAGCTATCTGGTATTATAGTGGATGCAAAAATCGATAATAAATCATTATTAGGGAAACCTGTCAGTGTGCTACCCTATTTATCCTGTGGAAAATGTAACAGTTGTGTTAGAGGAAAAACAAATTGTTGTGCCCATTTAAAAGTTATGGGGGTACATGTGGATGGAGGATTTGGAGAATATGTATCTGTTCCAGAGGATAATATTATGGTAGGTCGGGTGGAAACAGATCTTGAACATTTATCTATGGTTGAACCCCTTTCTATTTCATATCATGGGATCATGAGAGCTGATATTTTGGAAAATGACTGGGTTATTATATTTGGCGCCGGTCCGATAGGCATTGGTGCGCTAATGTTTGCAAAATCAAAAACCGATAAAATTATCCTCATTGATATTAATCAAAACAGAATAGCTTATTGTAAATCCATTTTGGGCATTGAACATTCATTTAATGGCAATGATGAAACCCTGTTTGATCAAATAAAAGAGTTAACAAATGGACATTTTGCAGATATTGTCATCGATGCTACAGGAAACAAAAAGTCAATACAGCAACAATTAACGTTTTTAGGTCATGGCGGAAAATGGATCCTTATAGGGTTGCAACGGGAAGATCTGCATATAAATCATCCGGAATTTCACAAAAGGGAAGCCACCTTAATGAGCAGTAGAAATGCCACAAAACATGATTTCGAACAAGTTATGAACAAGATCGATAAGAAAGAAATAGACCCTGCCTTACTTATTACACATACTTTAGATTTTAAAGAAGTAGTAAATAGCTTCACCACATTCATAGGGGATCAAACCCTAATAAAAGGCATTATTAAGGTCGATGAACTAAAAAAATAGGGAAAAATGATTCCAAACGAGCGTAACAAAGATGCCTAAAAATACCATAGATACCACGAGTTTTAAAAAAGTTGAAGTAAGAAAACCAACAAACGAACCTGTTGCAGCCCACATCGCTTCATTACCTTTCCGGGAGGCAAACCACCATTCACCAATAAAAGCACCTAAAAAGGGACCCCAAATAAATCCGAAAGGAACGGGCACTATCAATCCAACGACCAGACCAATATTTGTGCCCCACACGCCATATTTAGAACCACCAAAGGCCTTAGTACCTTTTGCGGGAATCCAATAATCTAATATACCTACGCCGATAGCAATTACACCTGTCACTGAAAGAAGCATAACATCAGTTTCAATCGGCTTGGTAAGCATAAGCAAGACTAAACCAACCCAACTGATAGGTAATCCGGGAAGAACAGGAAGTAAACTACCTAAAACACCTGTAATGATGCAAATGAGAGATAAAATCAGCCAAATATAATCCATTGAAAAAGTCTTAATATTAAAATATATAAAAATAAGTCTTTCCCATGAGAAAGCTTTGTTTTTCTTTAATAATTAGAGGAAGTAAGCGTCTATATAGACAAAAAAATCCGGTATTGTTTTGGTCAAAAACAATACCGGAAAAAATGGAAATCTATAAGCCGGATTCTGTAACCCCGAAAGGTTCCCTGTCATTTATCTAGGCTTAGGTTCACACCAAAGCTCAATCTGCCTACCCCTCCTGACCGTTTCCAGTAGAGCGTGCAACTCCACCTCCCGAAGGAACCCAGGATATACATGGCATTTCAACCCACAAGGTTTATCCCACTGACTGGTTACCCAACCGATGCGGGAGCTCTTACCTCCCGTTTTCACCCTTACCGGCAAGCCGGCGGTAATTTTCTGCGACCCTATCTGTCATGTTAAAACATGCCCATCCGTTAGATGGTGTGGCGCACTGCGTTGTCCGGACTTTCCTCATCTCAATAAAGAGCCGCGACAGGGCAATTTCCAATGCAAAGGTAGGAAATAAAACGATAAAATAGGTGTTCCCCTAATTCCCCTATTATTTCCCCTAATTTATTATACCAATCAAATAAAATCATATTAATTTAAGGCAAAAAAGATGAATCCAATCATTTATGTAGGAAAAGATTTTCATAAGGCAACAGAAAGACTACCAAATGAAATCAAGAAAAAGGTTACTGCATTTTTTCCAAAGTTCAAGGAAAATCCTAAAAGTCATGCCATAGATTTTGAAAAAATAATTTCATTTAAAGATAGAAATTTAAGAACCGTTAGAATTGATGATGATTATAGAGCCATCGTTGGGTTTCCTCCCACTGGCAATAATTATTTTATGCTATGGGTTGATAAACATGACGATGCACATGCCTGGGCGAAGAATAAAAAATTGATTTGGAATGCCTTCATTCATAGCATGCAACTCTATGAGCCCATTGAGATAAATGAACCAACCACTGAACCTTCATCGTATAAAATAATTCCTTTTCATCATCCATACAATTTAACTATTGATGACTTATTAAATTTAGGTGTGCCTGAATCAGAAGTAGAAAAAGTAATTAGCATAATAAGCCTGGACAAGCTTTTGGAAGTTAAGAACAACCTACCCGATGAGGCTTATGAAAAAATTAGTCTCATTTTCAATGGTTCTGACAAAAGAGAGTTACTAGAGCAAGTGAAGGAAGGTAAATCAATTTCTGAGGATACAGAAATTCAATTAAAATCTCCTAATAACAAACAAAATTTTATCCAAAATACAGAGGATCCTCTACTCATTCAATTTCTACTTGGTGAAAATAACTGGCAGTTTTTCCTTCACCCTGAACAAACAAAATTGGTGGAAGCTAATTTTAACGGACCTGTTAAAATTACCGGAGGGGCTGGAACAGGAAAAACAGTGGCCGCTTTACACCGATTCTCCTACCTAATAAAGAATGGACTTCCAGAGGGAAAAAGATTACTTTTTTGCACCTACACTAATGCTCTGGCTAGTAATTTAAGCGCACAAGTAAATCAATTAAATTTAAGTAATAAAGGTATTTACGATATTATGACCATTCACTATGTTGCTCACCATCTGGCTTCAAAAATAAATCACCTGAAAAATCAAATCGAAGAGGGTTTCAAAAAGGAAGAAGAAAACAGCTATGCTAATAAAAAAACAAGACAACTGAAAATTTGGGAGAAAATATTGAAAGGCACCCAGATTACTCCAGAATTTGCTGAAGATGAATACCAAAAAGTGATCCTTTTCCATCAAATAGAATCCTTGGCCGATTATCTTGTCATACAAAGAACAGGAAGAGAGACCAGAATTTCAAAAGAAATGAAAGAGCTATTCTGGCATAAGCATTTGGAATACAGAGAAGAGAAGAAAAAAACTTTTAAACTCGAGGGGGATGAACTTTTTTATGAGTTAATTACCCATTACAAAGACAAATCAACTAAACCTTATGCACATATTATTCTGGATGAATTACAAGATTTATCAAATATTGAAGTTCGTTTTTTAAGAAGTATTGTTAAACCAGGTATAAATGATTTATTTATGGTTGGTGACCCACTGCAAAAAGTATATGACAGAAATATAAACTTTTTAGCGCTTAGAATTGAAACCAGAGGAAAAAAATCAAGAAGATTATTGCGAAATTATAGAACAACGGAGGAGATCAGGAAGGATGCTGTAAAAGCGCTCGGTGAAGAAACTTTTTCTGATTTTAGTAACTCCATTGAGAAAATACAAGGTTATACCTCTTTAAGTTATGGACCTGAACCTAGTTACATACACTTTAATAACTTGATAGATGAAATACAATTTGTAGAAAATAAAATAAAGGAATTGATAGATACAGGATTATACTTGCCGGAAGATATTTGCATTGCAGCCAAAAGAAATGGAGATATTCAAGAATTTCATAGTCACTTTCATAATGGTGGTTATAAAGTCAGAAAGATAGAGAAGAATAATGAGCTAAGTTTACCCGAACATTTGAGTACCTCCACTTTCCATAGTCTCAAAGGTCTTGAATTTAAAGTTATCTTTTTAGTTGGATTAAATGCTAACACTTTTCTGAAACCTCGTCTATATCCATCAGATGAAGAAAAAAAAGAAGCTGAAAAAAGAGATAAAGCGCTATTATATGTTGCAATGACGCGTGCTAAAATGCTTCTCTACATCTCTGGCAATGGATCTAAATCAAGTATTTTACAAAAAACATATCCTTATAAATTAATTGACTAAAAGGCTCTAAGCGTATCTCCGTTATTTCGCTGGTAAGGTATTTTTATGAAATCGAGGGTACCTGGTTTAACCCTTAGCATAAAGCTGTAGGTACCTCTTTGTGGCTGCCAGTTAAAAGACATATCCCAACAATGTAATTCGCGTATAAATCCAAAAGATGGGTAAGACAAACCTTCGCGAACAAAATCATAACCAAAATTACCCACACTAATCGCCCAGTTGGGGGTTAATTTAATATCTCCCCTACAATTTATAGAATTGGTCTCCACTAAAAATCGAATGGCTCCATTTTCCTCCCTCCAGGTAAAATCAATATTATGGGAGATTGAAAAATTTTCAAATAAACTTAAAAAATCTTCTTCCGTAGCATTGTCAATAGTCTGTTTATTACTTCTATTCGTTTGATTCCCAATAAGTGAAGGGCTATTTTGATCCGGTCTTGAATTTCTGACATCTGTGACTACCTCCTCCGGTTTCCCTTGAAAAAGAGCACGTATTTTTGCTACCGTAAGATTAGACGAAATACGCAAATTAGCCTGATCTAAACGCAAAGGTCTTCCCGTTTCCTTCCACCAAAAGGTATTAATTCTCTCATTCCTGGCATTTTTCATGTAAGGATCATAAATCATGGAAAAAGATGCCGTGGTAGCACCCTTGAAAAAACGTGCTGTGGTACTAACAAAAACAGGACTCCAACGAAGGGAATCAGCAGCAAAATTATAATTCCCCGTTATCACGAGATTATCAATAAGGTTCACCGTTTTAAGTGTAGAATCCTTTTTGGGTGCAATTTTAGCTAGTAAAATATTATTCAAGGAGTATCCTATAGCCATTTGCTTACCCGATTGTGGAGGCGAACCGTAAATAGATTGTTCAAACGGAGTATATACCTGATATCTGTCGGCATATCGTGTATCAGTATTTATGGTGTCGTAAAAAGGCTTAATATAGTCGGGAGAATAATTAAAGGATATCGTTGGTCTCACTTCGTGTCTCAGACCTCTTAAAAAACCACTTTTAAATTGCAATGTGCTAAAAAGTCTTGTATTAAGACCAAACCCCATATCAAATGTACGATAAGAAGCAAACCCTGGTATTGTATCTGTATTTACACGACCATATTGAGTGGTATCTGAAATAACTTGAAAAGAAGTTTTGGCCTCATTATAAATCGTATCTCTTCGTATGGTGGGCGTTGGATCAAAATCTTTCCTTAATTGTTGCATTTGCCAAACTTCCCGATAGTTAGCTGATGGATTAAGATTAAAAAACCGTAAAATTTTAAATGAGGTACTTGCCTCCACAGCTTGATTTACACCAAATTTTGCATCGCTAAGGGTTTTTGTGGAAAACAAAGTAGTATCTGTAGCGGCAAAACTATTTCTAACCTCATTTCGATACCTCATAACGATAGCTTCGTACCATTTTTCAGCACCTGATGCAATTTTCCTTTTAAAGGGATTTATGGATTGCGTTTGAAATCTAAGATCAGGAAAATTAATAGTTATTTCCTTGTTTAACAGATTCTGAGAGTGATTAAAAGAAACAGACCAATTGTAAGGTTTATCTGTATAGTTTTTATCAAATGACATATTAGAATTTAACTGCGTCTGCAAAACAGATGCAGCATCGTTGAAAACCCTGTTTTGAAATCCATTGGTTTGAATATTCACACTACCGCCAAAACGATTCGTTGGGTGCGCACCACTCTCTTGTCTGTGTGACCATCTGATTTGCACTGAATTTTGAGGAGAAAATATACCTGTTTGAAGATTTTCAGTTTTTCTGGAATCAAAACCAAGATTCAGCGAACCCGAATATTTATATCTTTTTCTGTAATCAGAAGATGCACTAACCCCCCAGGTACCTCTAAAATAAATATTTCCCCTAAGCGCCAGATTTAAATAATCATTGATAGGGAAAAACCATCCTATGTCTCTTAAACCATAACCCCACTCAGGTGAATATTCATAATCTCTTGGAAAAAGTAAACCAGTAGAAGATTTATTTTGCGGATTGATAGGAAAAAAACCAAAAGGAAGCCAAATGGGAGTTGGAATATCCATTATTTCTAATCGGGAAGGACCCACAATAATTAATTTATTAGGAATTATTTTTTGTTTAGTACTTCTGATGCCAAAATGCGGATGATCGGCTGTACAAGTGGTAAAAATGGAATTCGTACTATAAAGGACATCGTTTTGAGTTGAATCTGTTCCAGCAGTACGGATAAATTTCGCTTGTTCCGAATGAATTACAATATCATTTTGTTGGGAAGTACTTTGAAAAACTTTACCTTTTTGAGTTTTAAAATTATACCGAAGTTCAAAAGCTGATATTTCTTGCTCCCCTTCCTTGAAGGCAGGATTACTTTCTTTCGTCCCTGTGCCCTTTGCTAAAATGATGTTATTATCCCAGTCAAGTTCTATAAAACCTGCCTTCAATTCAACTTTTTCATAATTTACTACTGCCTCACCATATAGATAGAGCTTTTTATTTTTGTTATCTAAGATCATTGAATCTTTGCAGGACGCATCAATAGGCGCACTCAATGAATCTTTAGAAAAACGCACATATTGCCTTTGGACTACGGAGGTATCCTGCATAGAACCTTCGCCAGGGAAAGAATCTAAGGCTATTTTTTGACTTAACAAAGGAGCTGACCCTATCAGGAAAAACAAAATTCCTAATATGGCAGTTAGATAAAAGTAATATTTTTGTTTACTTTGCATTATAATTAACAGGTCAACGACCAAATTCCCCGAAACACTTTAATGAATTACTTTTCCAACGAAAAAATGCGCGCACCGGGATATTGTTTACTGTTATTTTTTTTAATAACCCCACTAATAACGATTCAAAACCGTTATTTGTACACTATCAATGCGCATAATTTTTCATTATTTGGCGAAGGTACTAAAGATAAGTTACAAGGCAAACCCCCATATCGTATAAAAACGGTAATTATTGACCCAGGTCATGGTGGTTTCGACCCTGGAACCCATGGTGTTTCTACGTTAGAAAAAGATTTGGTGCTGTCTGTAGGAAAAAAGTTAAGAGACTTATTAGCTGAGAAATATCCTCAAATAAAGGTCATAATGACCAGAGATAAAGACGTTTTTATTCCTTTATATCAACGCGCAAAAATTGCCAATGACGCAAATGCTGATTTATTTATTTCCATACATGCTAATTTTATGCCTAAATCATCGGTTACGCTAGGTACAGAAACGTATGTAATGGGTTTACACACAGCTGAATATAATTTAGACGTTGCTAAACGAGAAAATGCAGCCATCTTACTTGAGGAGAATTATAAAAATAATTATGATTACGATCCCAATTCACCTGAAGGTCATATTTTATTTTCTATGTACCAGAATGCCTATTTGGATCAAAGCATACAATTTGGGCAATTTGTTGAAAATCAGTACGCAAGTCATGCAAATAGAAAAAGTAGAGGGGTAAAACAAGCTGGCTTTGTCGTTTTGAAAGCTACTTCTATGCCTAGTGTATTATTAGAAATTGGATTTTTAAGTAATAGAGAAGAAGAAAATTATCTGAAAACCGATAATGGGAAGCAAAAAATTGCTGAAAGTATTTTCAATGGATTTACAGAATACAAAAAGAAAATAGAACAACTTCCGGAGACAGTGGCAGAAGTAACCAATAAACCAACATCTAATCCTAAAGAACCAATTTACCAATTTTGGATTCAAATTGCTGCAACACCAAATCCTATTTCTAAAACAGATTCGTTGTGGAAAAATTCACCTTTCAACATCGAACAATTAAAGGAAAATGGCCTATATAAATACAGAACATACACATTTAGCCAAATAAAAGAAGTTTTAAAAGCACGGGACAAAATGTTTGCTGCAGGATTTAAAGATGCATTTATTATTGTAGATAAAAATGGAGAACGAATAAGTCTTCATCAGGCTAAAAAAGAATTGGGTATCCCCTAATGTTACTGTTTATGAAGTAGGATATTTGTATATTTGCGCGAATTATTTGCCGAAAAAACAAAAAGAATGTCAAAAGAGATTAGAATTGCCCTTTTAGTTATAACCTCACTCTTAGTTTCTATTTGGGGCTACAAATACATAATAGGTAAAAATCTATTGAAAAAGTCTAACCTGTATTATGTTGATTACAGTAATGTAAATAGAATCACTATATCTACACCGGTAAAATATTTAGGATACCAAGTAGGCTTTGTTTCTGAAGTAACCCCTGATTTAGATAAAGGACTGATAAGATTAACCCTTGATTTAGACGAAAACATGGCTTTACCAAAAGGAAGTATGGCCAATATTTTGACTGAAACATTTATGGGTGGAGCTTCCATTATTTTAAATATTCCGGGAGGATGTTCTGGTGATTGTTTGCCTAGTGGATCTGTGATTGGTGGAAAAAATCTTGGCATCTTAGGTTCCATGGTCGATAAGGATGATTTAAAGACCTATATTCAAGTATTTCAGGAAGGTATTTCAGTTTTAGTAGATTCTTTAAGTAAACAAATGGCTTCAGGTGATTCTGAAAGTAAAATGGGGAAAAGCATTGAAAATCTCTCTAAAACGATTGATAATTTAGAACTGCTAACTCGCCAGATGAATGGCATTATGGGGGCTTCAGGAAAAAGTATCAATCAAAGTATGTCTAGTCTATCTGCCATATTAAAAAATATAGAAACTAATAATGAAGAGATTACAAGTCTTTTATCCAATGTTTCTGACATTTCAAAGCAAATAAAAGATGGCGATGCTAAAAAATCAATGGAATCTATAAATTCTACCTTAACAGGGCTACAAATGACTTTAAAGTCTGCGGATACCACATTTTCCGGACTAAATAGTATAATAGCTAATGTAAATGCAGGAAATGGCAGTTTGGGTAAATTAGTAAAAGATGATGGATTAGTAACTGATATTCAGGATTTGAGTAAACATTTAGACTCTTTACTTTTAGATTTAAAAGAAAGGCCATATCGTTACATCCCCCTAAAGAGTCAGAAAAAGACAGAGAAAATAGATCGTCAGAAAGAATCGAATTAATACTCAAACTGGAGTTTTGCCAAACTGGTATATAATCCTTTTTCGTTTTGAAGTAATTCCTGATGCGTTCCTTTCTCAGCAATGGTTCCGTTCTCCAATACATAAATTTGGTTTACATCTTTTATAGTAGCTAAACGATGAGCTATAATAATAGAGGTTCTACCAACCATTAATACTTGTAAAGCTTCCTGAACGAGTCTTTCTGATTCTGCATCGAGCGATGATGTGGCTTCATCAAGGATCAGAATAGCGGGATCCTTTAAAATAGCTCTGGCTATGGCTACCCTTTGTTTTTGGCCTCCGGACAATTTCACTCCCCTTTCTCCAACAATCGTTTCCATTTTTGAAGGAAAACCTTCTATGAATTCCCAGGCATTTGCCTTTTTAGCGGCTTCCATAATATCTGAATCTGAAGCTGATGGATTTCCGTAGGCGATATTATCTTTAATTGATCCACCAAATAACATAACATCTTGAGGTACGATGGCCATATTGCCACGTACATCGGAAAGATCATATTTATTTATTGGAAGGTCATCAATAAAAATTTCGCCTTTGTCTGCCTTATAAAATTGCATGAGAAGTTGAGTTAAGGTTGATTTTCCAGCACCACTCATACCAACCAAAGCTATTCTTTCTCCGGAACTGACGCTGATATCTATTCCTTTTAACACTATTTTTTCAGGACGACTTGGATAAGCAAAAAATACTTGATTAAAATCAATTTTTCCAAGAAACCTTTTACTGATAGGCTTGGGAGAATCTATATTTCTCTCCCCAGGCATTTGAAGAATATCTACAATTCTCTCTCCAGCACCTAACGCCGTAATTAATTCTGTATAAAAAGTTCCAAGGCTGGCGATAGCACCTCCAATAATACCTGTAAAAATGATAAAATTGACTAAATCACCCTTAACCATCGAGCCATTCTCCACCATTAAAGCAGCTTGCCACATGATAAAAAACAAGGCTCCAAACATAACAAATACTATAAAAGAAGCAAAAAGTCCCCTCATTGTAGCCGCCTTTAAAGCCATAGTAACCACTTTATTTAAATGCGAAGCGTATCGTCCCAGTTCGAACCATTCATTTGTAAAAGCCTTAACGGTACGAATATTCTGCATGGTTTCTTCTACCACAACATTGGTTTGTGCCAATTCATCCTGCCTTTCCTTAGTAAACTTCCTTATATGTTTACCAAAATACATAGCGGCAAAAACCACTAAAGGAAACGTACCCAACATAATTAATGCAAGGCGGGGCATAGCGAAAACAATAAAGATAATACCTCCTACAAGAATAATAATTTGTCTTAAAAACTCGGCAACAGTAGTGGCTAATGCCCCTTGAATCTGCGTTACATCATTGGTAATTCTGCTGGTTAATTCACCAACCCGCTGATCTTCAATCCATGGAATAGGAAGGGAAACCATGTTTTTAAATAAATCTTTTCTCAACGAGGCCATACTTTTCTCACTAACAATAGCAAATAATCTAATTCTAAAGTAAGAAAGAATGCTTTGAAAGGCTAATAACAGAAGTATGGTTAAAAACAATTGATTTAAATTCATTGGATAAGTAGGATTCTTATCGAGTATATTAAAAACTTCACCAGGAAGTTTCATAATAACCAAAAAGAGGATACTTCCAGCACTTAAAACCAATAAACCCAATATAAATTGAACCCGGTAGGGAATTAAATAACGAAATATAAATCCGTTTTTATATAATTTTTCTTTAGAAAATTTGGGCTTTTCATTGGTTTTGCCCTCGCTTTTATTAGCCGACATAATTAATTTTTACTTACCTAAAGCAACCTAAACAACTTAAGCTACCTTTTAGATTAAAAAAAATAAATTTATCCTACTATATTTGAATCTTGAAATATATCAATTATTTGATTATCAGCGTTTATAAATGAATTAAAACCTTTGAGAATGAAATATATTTTTTTGATTTTATCCTTTTTACCTTTTGTATCTAAAGGGCAGGAGTCGTCATTAGAAATAGGAATATTAGGTGGCACAACGTTTTATATTGGAGATTTATCAAGTAGCATTTCAGATTTTTCTTTTAAAGATTTAGGATATACAGGTGGAATTTTTGTTAGAAATAATTTCAACCGACATGTTGGCATCAGATTTGGCTTACAATTTTCGCATATCACAGCTGATGAACTACATAGAAGCGTTCCCATTCCACGAGCCCTAAATTTTTTCAATAATTTAAAGCAAGCCCAAATAATGGGAGAATGGAGTGTCATAAATATATCTTTAGCTAATGATAAGGTAATTATTTCCCCATTTTTTGCAGCTGGAGGAACGGTTCAACTATCGGATCCTTATTTCCGGGACCTTACTTATGGCAATGTACCTCTTAGATTATTAGGCACTGAAGGACAAGGCATTCCAGGATATCCCAATTATTACAAGCCATACCAATTCAGTTTACCCGTTGGTGCAGGACTATCTGTTTCCTTAAATGAGAAAGTGAAATTGACAGCAGAGATTATAGGTAACAGAGTTTTTGGTGACTACATAGATGATGTTTCTTCAGCACCCGTTGTATTTAATGATTTATTAGCCAATCCCAAAGGATCAAGTTTGGCATTAAATGCGTATATCAGCAATCCTACCTTGTATCCCAATCCCTCACAAACGCCTTATTCCAGGGGAGGGCCAGCCGTCGATTGGTATTATTTAGTACAGTTTAGCCTAAGTTATAGCATTAAATCAGGTAGTTCTTCCAGATTTGGTGGTTCACGAGGATTGCCATGCCCCACCTTTTAGATAAAATGAGTGATTATATGGTTAGAATTTGTAAAAAAGGTGAAAATGATGTATAAACTATCACAAAAATTAAAAACTTATACCTGAAGTATGCTTATATTTGCAGGCACTTAAAACAATTAATAAGATGGCACAATTAAATTTTGGGGGATCCTTAGAAAACGTGGTTACACGGGAAGAATTCTCTTTAGAAAAAGCTCAGGATATCCTTCAAGATGACGTTATTGCGATAATAGGATATGGGGTTCAGGGTCCTGGACAAGCATTGAACTTAAGAGACAACGGTTTTAATGTAATCGTTGGTCAAAGATATCCATCTCCTACATGGGACAAAGCTATTGCTGATGGATGGGTACCAGGAGAAACCTTATTTTCCATTGACGAAGCAGCTGAAAGAGGAACTATTATTCAATATCTTCTATCTGATGCTGCCCAAATTGCAGCATGGCCACAGTTAAAAGCCAAATTAACTCCTGGAAAAGCGCTATATTTTTCACATGGATTTGGTATTACCTACAAAGAGAGGACTGGAATTATTCCTCCTGCTGATGTAGATGTAATTCTGGTTGCCCCAAAGGGAAGTGGAACTTCTTTAAGACGAATGTTTATAGCGGGTCGTGGATTAAATTCCAGCTACGCCATTTTCCAGGATGCAACAGGTAAAGCTTTCGAAAGAGTAGTAGCACTTGGTATTGGCATCGGTTCAGGTTATCTATTTGAAACTACCTTTCAAAAGGAAGTTTATAGTGATTTAACTGGCGAAAGAGGTACTTTAATGGGTTGCATTCAAGGTATTTTTGCTGCACAATATGAAGTGTTGCGAAGTAATGGACATAGTCCATCAGAAGCTTTCAATGAAACCGTTGAGGAATTAACTCAATCATTGATGCCATTAGTAGCTGAAAATGGCATGGATTGGATGTATGCCAATTGTAGTACCACCGCTCAAAGAGGTGCTTTAGATTGGTGGAAAAAATTTCGTGATGCCGTTAAACCGGTATTTGAAGACCTTTATGCCAGTGTTTCTTCAGGAAATGAAGCCCAATTATCTATTGATTCAAATAGCCTACCTGATTATAGAGCTAAATTGGAGGTTGAACTAAAAGAGTTGAGAGATAGCGAAATGTGGCAAGCTGGTAAAACAGTTAGAAGCCTTCGCCCGGAAGCAGTAAAAGAATAATTATATCTAAATAATAATAAAAAGAGGTATTTTCGGTTTTCGACTATACCTCTTTTTTTATACCAAGCTATTATGGTTGTAACATCGCAAAATACCCTTGAAGGAATATATGAGGCTGCTAAGAGGTTAGAAGGAATTGCTGATTTGACCCCATTACAGCTAAATGCTAATTTATCTGAACAATATCAATGTAATATTTTATTGAAACGTGAAGATCTTCAGGTGGTGAGATCTTATAAAATAAGAGGAGCATATAATAAAATGTCTAGTCTTTCAAAAGATATTTTAGACCAGGGTGTTGTATGTGCGAGTGCGGGTAATCATGCTCAGGGTTTTGCTTTTGCTTGCCAAAAGCTGGGGGTAAAAGGAAAAATTTATATGCCTGCTGTTACCCCCCAGCAAAAAGTAACCAAGGTTAAAAAATTTGGGAAGGATTGGGTTGAAATCGTTTTAATTGGCGATACTTTTGATGACGCTTTTCAAGAAGCTATAGCCTATTCTGAAGCCACAGGAAAAGCATTTATACATCCTTTCAACGATTCAAAAATCATTGAAGGTCAAGGAACTGTGGCACTTGAGATATTAAATCAATATCCACATGAAATAGATTATCTTATCGCTCCCATTGGTGGAGGAGGCTTATTGGCTGGATGTGGCATTGTCTTTAAAACCCTGAGTCCAAAAACAAAAATAATCGGGGTGGAACCAGCTGGTGCACCTGCAATGTACGAATCAATTAAACAAGATAAGGTGGTTACCTTATCTCATATTGACAATTTTGTGGATGGAGCTGCTGTAAAAAAGGTAGGTGATATAAATTTTCCCATTGTCAAAAGCACCATTTCTAAGGTGATATTAGTAGATGAAGGTAAAGTTTGTCATACCTTACTTCAATTATATAATGATGAAGGATTTGTGGTTGAACCAGCAGGTACGCTTTCCATTGCAGCATTAGATGAAATCAAGGAGGAAATTAAAGGAAAAACCGTTGTTTGTATTGTAAGTGGTAGTAATAACGATATAACCAGAACGGAGGAAATTAGGGAACGAGCCCTTCTTTACAATGGCTTAAAACACTATTTTATTATTAGATTTCCACAACGGGCCGGCGCCTTGAGGGAATTTCTTAACCATGTTTTAGGGCCTAATGATGATATCACCCATTTTGAATATACCAAAAAAAATAATAGGGAGCTAGGTCCCGCTTTAGTTGGCATTCAAGTGAAGTGTAAAGAAGATTACGATCTTTTATTGCAAAGGATGAATGAAAACGGCTTGCAGTTCCAATCTATGAATGAAAGTAAAATGTTGTATGAATTATTAGTGTAGTTTAGTTTCGGCTAATTGCATAATAATGTCAAACTGAGCATCAGTCACTGGCATAACACTCAAACGACTTTGTTTTATTAACCCAATATCTTGTAATTCAGGATGTTGTTTAATTTCTTTTAAACTTACTGCTCTATTTAATTTTTTAACAGGAACGATATCAATAGCTGACCAATCTCCCTTTTCTGCCGTCGGATCAGGGTAAGCCGTGTGTAAAACTTTGGCAATACCTACAATTTCCAATCCTTCGTTACTATGATAAAAAAGAAGAATATCATCTATTTCCATAGCACGGAGAAAGTTCCTCGCACCATAGTTTCTAACTCCATCCCACATTGATATTCCATCTTCCATTAAATTGGAAAAGCTAAAAACAAAGGGTTCAGATTTTATTAACCAAAAAGACATTTATTTTAAATTAAAGGGCTAAAAAAACAGGCAAGATAGCGTTAACTCCTTCCTCAATGGGTAAAAGTACAGGAATTTTTAGTTTATCATAGTAATCTTCCTGAAAAGCTTTTGCTTCCTCAGGCGAACAACCTTGCGTGTTTAATACTAAAGCAATTACCTCTGCCCCGTAAGCATTGATCAAAGCTATTTCTGATGCAACCGAGGGAATTTCTCCCCAATGAGCATCATCATCGTAATAAACTCTTTTTGGGGGATGGACTAAAACGGCATATTTTGCCTTTCCGGAAACAAAAAATTCAGAACCACATGGCCCGCTTGGATTTCGTAAGGCAGATTGTCCTTCCAGGAAAATAAAATCAGGATTTTCCTTTAAATAACATTCAACAATAGCATTTTCCAATTCACCGGAAACAAAATCATTTAAGGTAGAATCAAAAATAAATCCATATTCTCCCCCTTGCAGCCAACCGGTTTGACCGGTATAAATCATTTCTGCCTTTTTATTATTTTTATTCATTAGTTCCGTAAAAAATCGTGCTGAGGTTCTTTTACCAACGGCGCAATCAGTTCCAATAACGGCAATTACAGGACATTTTACCTGATGGATTCGTCCAGTCCAAAAATGAAGATTATCTTTTGTTTTAGGTTTTCTAACATCTTTTAAATAGGCCTTATTTTGCATTGCCAGCTCTACAAAATGCGGTTTATCCGATAAAAACTCATGTAAACCATTTACTAAGGATAATCCATTTTCTAAACAATCCTGTAGGATAACCTCTAAGTCTTTAGGAATAACACCGCCGTGAGTGGCTATTCCTATGATAGCTACCGTTGCCTCTGGAAATAATTGGATAGCCTCTTTAACTGAAGCGATAATGGGAATATGTCGATAGGTACCATCTAATTTTTCCCCAGCATCGTAACCATAATTTATACTATCCACCACTGCCAGAATTTCAAACCGTTGGGTTCCACGAATTAGCCCATGGGCCGTTTTGGCATCCAGCTTATCATAAGCATCCAATGTTAATAAAATGGCCTTTTCCTTATGTATCATTTTTTAAACTAAATTATAGTTGGCTAAATTAGTAATTATTTAAGTTGCATATACATTTTGTCTTTTAAAATAATGTATATAAAATAAATTCATTAGGACTTTTTAAACGATATTATTGAAATATCCTTAAATTACACGCGTTAACCCTATAAAATATTGAATTTTCAGATGATGAACCTATTTTACCTTTTCAAAATACCATTCGTAGTATTAAGTATGCTACTTTTTGGTCAATTATCCTTTTTTTTTAACAATGAGCCACCCAAAGTATTGGTTTTTTATAAGACCGCTGGGTTTGTGCACGAATCTATCCCTGATGGAATAGCGGCTGTTAAAAAATTAGGATTGGCAAATGGATTTACCGTTGATGTCACAAATGATGCAACCTTAATTTCCGAAGAAAACTTATCAAAATATGCAGCTGTGATTTGGTTAAGCACTACCGGAGATGTTTTAAACCACTATCAGGAAGCTGATTTTGAAAGATATATTCAGGCAGGTGGTGGTTATGTAGGGATACACGCAGCTGCCGATACAGAATATGAGTGGGGTTGGTATAACCGACTGGCTGGAGGTCAATTTTTAGATCATCCAGGTATAAATGACCCTCATCCAAATGTACAGAAAGGTAAAATTAATATAGCTGATAAAGCACACGCATCCACTAAATTCCTTCCTGAAACCTGGGAAAGAACAGATGAATGGTATAGCTATAAAAAAATGAACCCTAAGGTAAATGTTTTGATGAACCTTGATGAATCAAGCTATTTAGGTGGGTATAAAATGGGGAAACATCCCCTCGCCTGGTATCATGAATTTGATGGCGGAAGGGCTTTCTATACAGCTGGCGGACATACTAAAGAGTCCTACACTGAAGATTTATTTTTAAAACATGTACTTGCAGGCATTCAATATGCTATGGGTGAAAACAAGACCTTAGATTATAGCAAGGCTAAAACAAAAAGAGTTCCTGAAGAAAATAGATTTGAAAAGAAAAACTTGGTTCAAGGTGGATTCACTGAACCCACTGAAATGACAATTCTTCCTAATTTTGACATCCTTATTGCTCAAAGAAGGGGTGAAGTTTTATTGTATAAGAATGGAAGCGATGAGGCTAAGGAAATAGTAAAATTAGATGTTTATTGGAAAACAGAAACACCGGGTGTAAATGCCGAAGAAGGATTAATGGGTATTCAGAAAGATCCTAATTTTGCTACCAATGGTTTTGTATATGTATATTATGCTCCTTCCGGAGATAAGGCGGTAAACAGACTTTCCAGATTTACTTTCAAAAATGACCAATGGGATTTGAGCTCTGAAAAAATAATTTTAGAGGTGAATTCTCAACGGAATATTTGTTGTCATACGGGTGGTTCTATAGCCTTTGATAAAAATGGTTTATTGTATCTATCTACAGGAGATAATGCTACACCATTTAATCAACCTAAAGGTGGATTAGTTTTACGTGGTTTTGCTCCATTAGATGACAGACCAGGACTTGAGCAATACGATGCAAGAAGAAGTTCAGGAAATAGTAATGATTTAAGAGGTAAAATATTAAGGATTAAGGTAAATGCTGACGGCACTTATGATATTCCAGAAGGTAATTTATATGCTGTAGGTACCCCAAAAACAAGACCTGAAATTTATGTTCAAGGAAATAGAAATCCTTATAGAATTACCGTAGATCAAAAAAATGGTTATTTATATTGGGGTGAGGTTGGTCCGGATTCCAATGTGGATAGTTTAAAAACGAGAGGTCCAAGAGGTTACGACGAGGTAAATCAAGCACGCAAAGCGGGTAATTTTGGATGGCCTTATTTTGTTGGAAATAATTATGCCTATTCAGAATATAATTTTGATTCAGGTGAAACTGGTATCACATTTGACCCAAAGAATCCTGTGAATAATTCCAGAAATAACACAGGGATTACTCAATTGCCTCCAGCACAACCAGCCTTCATTTGGTACCCTTATGATACTTCACCAGATTTTCCATCTGTAGGTACAGGAGGCCGAAATGCCATGGCAGGACCTGTTTACTATAGCGACCTTTATCCGGAAGCCACCAGATATCCTTCTTATTACGATGGCAAATTTTTTGCTTATGAATGGATTAGAGGATGGATAAAAGCAGTTACTATGCTTCCAAATGGTGATTTCGATAAAATGGAACCATTCATGGGATCCAACAAATTTAATGCTCTGATTGACCTTGAAATAGGGCCAGATGGTAGATTTTACGCATTAGAATATGGAAACGGTTGGTTTTCAAAAAACATAGATGCTGCCCTTTCAAGAATTGATTACAATGCTGGGAACAGATCACCCGTCGTTAAAAATATTAAGGTGGATAAGACATCCGGAGCCATACCTTTTTCAGCTAAATTTTCTGTGTCAGCGAGTGACCCTGAAAATGATAAGCTAACTTATACCTGGGACCTAGGCAATGGTCAGACTATAAATACCATGGTGCCTGAACTTTCTTATACATTTAAAGAAATAGGCGATTTCGACGTAAACGTGAAGGTAAGTGACCCAAGTAACTTGTCTGCAAAAAGTGGATTAGTTTCTGTGTATGCTGGTAATATTGCGCCAGAAGTGAGCATAGACATTATCAGTAATAAGACTTTTTATTTTCCGAAAAAGCCTGTAGATTACTCAGTATCGATAAATGATGCAGACGACAAAAAAGCCATTAAAAATATTGCTTCTTTGTATGTTTCCGCTGATTATATCTCTGGTTTGGATCAAGCCGAGGCTTCAAAAGGTCATTTAATTGTTGCCGATGCGATTATTGGAAAAAGTATCGTCAATTCAACTACTTGTATCACTTGTCATAAAGCAGACGAACCTTCTATAGGTCCTTCTTTCACCGATGTGGCAAAAAAATACAGAAGACAGCCAAATGTCACTACCTATCTGTTAAATAAGATACAAAAAGGTGGTTCAGGTGTTTGGGGAGAAACCGTCATGCCAGCAAATACTGAATTAAAAAATGACGATGCTACTAAAATTATTTCCTATATCATGTCTTTGGGGCAAAAAGAGGCACCAAAACCATCTTTACCAGCCAAAGGAATTGTAGCAGATCCACTCTTAGGAAAAACTTTCAGCGAAAGCGGTATGTTTGTTTTAAATGCAAGTTTCACTGACCGGGGTGGTAAAGAATCTAAGCCTTTAAGTGGAAATGGTTCTGTGGTCCTAAAGAGTCCAAAAATTGGCATGGATCAGGCTAAAAATCTAAATGGATTTTCAATCATGAAATATGGAGGACAAACTTTAATGTTGTTCCCTTCCACCCAGGCTTCATTTTCTTTGAACGATATTGATTTAACTCAAATCATTAAGCTTCAGATTGCTGCTGCCGGACAAGAAGCTGGTAAGGATGGCTATACTATAGAAGCACGTTTAGACAGCCCAACTGGCAAGGTTCTTGGAAGTTCTGTTTTTAAATTAACAGCTACAGGTCCAAAACCGCCATATTTTGGTGGTTGCGAAATCAAGCTCACTCCAGTAACAGACAAGAAAAAACATACCTTGTATTTTGTTACTAAACCCATTAAAGAGGGTGAACCTGCTGCTGCAATGGTCAATATTGAATTTAAAACTGAATAAATAAGATTTTATCCATAAAAAAAGGCCAGTAGATTATTTCTTACTGGCCTTTTTTTATTAAGGTTTTTGCCAAGGTGTTTTACCCGCCTGTTGAATATGCCTCATTAATCTTTTGTTTAAATCTGCAAAAATCTTTGGATTTTCTTTTATCACATTCATTTTTTCAAAAGGATCAACTTTCAAATTATACAATTCCATAGGTAATCCTGGGTAATTTCTAATCAATTTCCAATCACCAAATCTCAATGCATAACTACAATCAGCATTGTAATTTGCCCCTCCTTCTCTTCTGGTAAAGTACATTTCCCGAATTTCCATCGTATCAGGTGATGAATTCTTTAATTCATTAAGCATACTTTTTCCTACGGATGGCGCATTTTGCTGAACGCCAGTTATATCCAAAATGGTATGAAAAAGGTCCATAGACAACCAATTAGATTCTGAAATACGTCCATTTTCAATCATTGAAGGCCATGAAATACAGGTTGGAACTCTCAAACCACCTTCATACATACTCTGTTTGCCATCGCGGTAAGGACCATTATTTGCAAGATCAGGCAAATGTCCTCCATTATCACTGGTGAAAATAATCAATGTATTATCATATATCCCCTGATCTTTTAAAGATTGAATAACCGTACCGATCCTATAATCCAAATGTTCAATAAATGCGACGAGGTTCGCTCTTTTTTCAGGTAATTGAGGTTCGCGCATCTTTACTTTTTCCAACCATTCAGCAGGAGGTTGAACTGGAAAATGTGGTGCATTATAAGCAAGGTAAAGAAAGAATGGTTTCTTATTTTGGGATGTTCTTTTAATATAATCGATGGACCAATCAGAAAATAAATCTGTTGCATGCCCCGACGGATCAATAACCTTTTCATTTAGTCTCATATAATTAATGTCATGGCGTCTATGCGACCAATAATCATCCATCATATCGCCCAACCATCCATGAAAATAGTCAAACCCTTTTTCATTTGGCAAATTTGGCGAAGTTAATCCCAGATGCCATTTCCCAATGATTGCGGTGTTATATCCAGTACTTTTAAGATAGGTTGGTAGTAATTTTACCTTTGGATCTAAATACCCCCAATTATCTTCTTCTTTGGTTCTTATAACTCCGGGCACTCCAACATAATCGGGATAAGTACCTGATAAAATAGCGGCTCTGGTAGGTGAACATACCGTACAATTGGCATAAAACTGATTAAATCTGATACCATTAGCTGCAATACCGTCAATATTGGGCGTCTTTATATCTTTTGTTCCCTGATAAGAAACATCATATAACCCTTGATCATCTGTTAAAATCAAGAGAATATTTGGTAACGATTTTTTATCAATCGTCCTCTTTTGTAATGGATGAAGGGAAGAAAATAAGATTGCACTTAGGCAAACAAGTAAAAAATATCTCATATAGGGTAGATTTTATTCTTAAATATACATTATAATCAGCCATAAGTATATTTTTTATACTAGTTATGGCTGATTATAAGCAGCAAATATTAAATGGGTTAAAATGAAAATCCTTCTTTAATTTTGTTATTTTAGCTTTGTTTAATGGTATTCATTTTCAGGTAAATTTTTATGAATAAATATGTTTTCGGTGTAGATTTTGGGACTGATTCAGTTCGTTCACTACTGGTAAATGCGCTGAATGGAGAGGAAATAGCCACCTCCGTTTTTTATTACCCGCGTTGGAAAAATCAACTTTTTTGTCATCCTGGTTTGAATCAGTTTCGACAACATCCGCTGGATTATCTGGAAGGTTTAACCTACACCATAAAAGCTTGTCTTCAAGGACTTAGTGAGGAAATAATTCAAAATATAAAAGGCATTTCAATAGATACAACAGGTTCAACGCCTGTTGCCGTTGATGAATCTGGCACTCCCCTTTCCTTGCTTCCCGAGTTTGCTGATAATCCAAACGCCATGTTTATTTTATGGAAAGATCATACCAGTATTGAGGAAGCGGAGGCAATCAATAATTATAATCGACAAAGTAATACCGATTATTTGCAATATGTTGGAGGGATATATTCCTCCGAATGGTTTTGGGCGAAATTGCTTCATATTTTAAAAACAGATGAAAAAATAAGGTCTAACGTCGCCAGCTTTGTGGAACATTGTGACTGGATACCCTTTGTTTTAACAGGTGGAAAAAGCCTTAAAGATTTAAAACGAGGTATTTGTGCAGCTGGTCATAAAGCATTATGGTCAGAATCTTTTGATGGGTATCCTTCCAATGATTATTTTGCTGCTATTGATGCTTTGCTGGATGGCTTTACAGAAAAATTGCATCAAAATATATATTCCACAGATAGTGTTGCAGGAAAAATAGCGCCTGAATGGTCCGAAAAATTAGGATTACCTCTTGATGTGACCATTGGCATTGGCGCTTTTGATGCACATGTTGGTGCCGTTGGCGGTCAAATTGAACCTTTTTATCTAAGTAAAGTAATGGGCACATCCACCTGCGATATGATGGTGGTTTCAGCTAAAGACTTGAATAATAAATGCGTTAAAGGAATATGTGGACAGGTAAAAGGATCTATTTTACCCGGCTTATATGGTTTAGAAGCAGGCCAATCGGCCTTTGGTGATGTTTACGCCTGGTTTAAAAACCTGCTACTTAAGCCGACCATGCAAATTATTGAAGAATCTGCGATGCTATCTGAAGATCAAAAGAAAGAATTAATACATTCCTTAGATTCAAATTTATTGTATAAACTTTCTCAACAAGCCGACGAATTACCCCTTGAAATAACATCAACCTTAGCTGTGGACTGGCTAAATGGTCGAAGAACACCAGATGCAGAACAACGACTAGAAGGTGCCATTTCCCATTTGAATTTAGGAACTGAAGCACCCCACGTATTTAGAGCCTTAGTAGAAGCCACTTGTTTTGGATCAAAAGCGATAGTGGAACGATTTATTCAGGAAGGAATTCCAGTGAAAGGAATCATAGGATTAGGTGGCGTGGCAAAAAAATCGCCATTTATTATGCAAATGTTAGCTGACGTGTTAAATATGCCAGTCAAAGTACATAAAAGTGAACAAACTTGTGCCCTTGGCGCTGCCATGTTCGCTGCAACAGCCGCTGGAATCTATTCTCAGGTTGAACAGGCTATGCAAGCTATGGGTGCTGGATTTGAAAAAACATATTATCCCAATCAGGAAAAAGTAGATTTGTATCAGAGGAGGTACCAAAAATACCTATCGCTGGGTAACTACCTTGAAAAAAATCTAATGTAGCCAATGAAACATTTTAAATCTTTAAAAAAGGAATGTTATCACGCCAACATGCAATTACCTGCTTTAGGTTTGGTTCTGTTTACCTTTGGAAATGTAAGCGTGGCAGACCATAAAAACAACGTTTTTGCCATAAAACCAAGCGGTGTTCCGTATAGTGAACTCACCCCACAAAAGATGATTATTGTCGATTTTGATGGTCGCGTTATAGATGGAAAACTCAGACCATCTTCAGATACAAAAACCCACGCCTTCCTTTATAAAAACTGGGGCCAGATAAACAGTATTGTCCATACTCATTCAACGTACGCAACGGCCTGGGCACAAGCCCAACGAGAAATTCCTATTTATGGAACAACCCATGCCGATCATTTAACAGAGGCAGTGCCTTGCGCTCCCCCTATGAACGATGAAATGATACAAGGCGATTATGAAATGGAAACAGGACAACAGATTATTCAACATTTCCTTGAAAAAAAATTAGATTATCAAGAAATTGAAATGATCCTCCTTGGAAATCATGCTCCATTCACCTGGGGAAAAAATAGCCAAAAAGCCCTTTATAATGCTGCCGTTTTGGAAGAGATTGCCCGAATGGCCTGGTTAACAGAACAGATAAATCCGCAAGCGCCATTGCTTAAAGATGCTTTGATTAAAAAGCATTTTGAAAGGAAGCATGGTCCTGATGCCTATTATGGACAACAATAAATCATTGATAATGGATTCTTTTAAAAAACTTGAAATTTGGTTCCTAACGGGAAGCCAACATTTATATGGGCAGGAAACACTTAATAAAGTAGCAGATAATGCACAGCACATTGTGCATCTTCTTAAAAACAACCTACCCATTCAGCTGGTTTTCAAACCTGTATTAAAGTCATCTGAAGAAATCTACCAACTCATCCTCGATGCCAATTATAACACTGATTGTATTGGCATTATCACCTGGATGCATACGTTTTCGCCTTCAAAAATGTGGATTAACGGCTTGAAGATTTTACAAAAGCCTTTATGTCACCTTCATACGCAATTCAATCGCGATATCCCATGGAATGACATTGACATGGATTTTATGAATCTGAATCAATCTGCCCATGGTGACCGTGAATTTGGATATATCCTGTCACGAATGAAAATTCCCCGAAAGGTAATTGTTGGACATTGGCAGAATGAACGCGTATCCAGTCAAATAAATGATTGGACCAGAGCAATATTAGGTTGGCATGACCTTCAGAACGCCAAATTTGTCCGTTTTGGTGATAATATGAGGCAAGTGGCTGTTACTGAAGGAGACAAAGTGGAGGCTCAGATAACATTTGGTTTTCAAGTAAACACCCATGGAATTGGTGATTTGGTTTCAGAAATCGACCAGGTTAAAGCATCGGAGATAGATGATTTATGTGAGGTTTATAATCAAGAATATCATTTAACATCCTCATTATCAATAAACGGCACTCACTATAATTCATTAAGAGAGGCTGCAAAAATAGAGTTGGGATTAACAAATTTTTTAACAAAGGGACAATATAAGGGATTTACCACCACTTTTGAGGATTTACATGGATTGACGCAATTGCCGGGCATTTCCGTTCAGCGTTTAATGCAAAAAGGATTTGGATTTGGTGCTGAAGGAGATTGGAAAACGGCAGCCTTGTTAAGAGCAATGAAAACCATGAGTATTGGATTAGCAGGTGGGAATTCCTTCATGGAAGATTATACTTATCATTTTGAGCCCAACAATGAAATGGTATTAGGGGCACACATGTTGGAAATTTGTCCCAGCATTGCACACGAAAAACCTTCCTGTGAAATTCATCCCTTAGGTATTGGTGGAAAATCTGATCCAGTCAGACTGGTTTTCAATGTCGAGGGAGGAAAAGCGCTGAATGCCTCTTTGATAGATCTTGGTCATAGATTCCGTCTTTTAGTTAATGAAGTAGAAGCCGTAACGCCCCTTCATACTTTACCTAAACTTCCTGTTGCCAGGGTTTTATGGAAACCTCAACCTGATATGGAAACTGCTTGTGCTGCCTGGTTACTGGCAGGTGGAGCTCACCATACGGTGTACAGTCAAAATATAAGCACGGAGACATTACAGGATTTTGCAGAAGTAGCTGGCATAGAACTCGCTTTAATTCATAAAGAAATGGGGAACCTAAGTCACTTTAAAAATGAGTTAAGGCAAAATGAAGCTAGTTTTAAGTAAGAGATTGATTTCAACCATTCATAAAAATATTCTGCCTTTAAAATCAAATCACGACCATTTTCGATGATTAATTTATGAAGAATATGGTCAAAATGGAACAAAATTACTTTAAGGCAAGGTTAATAAATTCAATAATATCGTCCTTAAACTGTTTTCCTGATGCTGGATCTATATACATCATGTGACCAGATTCATAATATTTTAAAATAATATTACTTTGAATGCGCTTGTCTAACCCCATGTGTTTAAGAGTATATTCGGCGGCATAAAAAGGGGTTGCCAAATCATAATACCCATTAATGGCTAAAACTTTTAAGTATGGATTACGACTCATAACCTCTGCTAAATCAACGGCTGTATTAGGCGTAACGGGATCCCAGTTCACATGATTTTTCTTATGTTTCCAATCCCATTTAAAACCTGACGTACTGTATGCCGATGTCTTATAAGTTAACATTTTATTGACCTTTAGCTCATTATAATAATAATCTAAAAAAGCGGAAATATAAGGAGGGCTTATGCTACTACTTTGAGGGTCATAGGAGGTTCCCTCACTTAATAAATTCTCATTGATACCTTTATATCTTGCATCCAATCTACCAACGGTCATACGCTCGGTTCTAAGTAATTCCTGTGAAAATTGTGGTTCTTTCACACGTAAGTTTGCCCTTCTGACATATTCTTTACTTAAACCTGTCAATGCGGCATATTGGGTAGCAATTTTATCAAATTCCTCATCAGTTAAATCTGATCCCTTCATTAAAGCTGAAGCATATTCTCCGGAGGCAAAACTTCTTGCCTTTTCAGCAAATTGAGCAATATCTTTAGGTTTATCAACTATCTTATCATGGTACCAGGCCGACACTGCATAAGCAGGCAAGTGTAAAATATAGGAAAGGTCATCACCCTGTTGAAAAGTAAGTGTTTTAATATCTAAAACAGTGGAAACCAAAATAATACCATTGAGGGCTATACCTAGTTCTTCTTGTAAATAATTAGCGACTCCTGCACTTCGCATGGTACCATAACTTTCACCCAAAACAAATTTTGGCGACGGCCATCTGTTATTTTCATTTATATATTGTTTGATAAAACCACTCACTGATTTTATATCCTCATCCACTCCCCAAAAATCCTTATTATTCGCCTTACCAACAGCCTTACTTATACCTGTTCCAATAGGATCTATGAAAACAACATCACTTTTTTCAAGAATTGAAAATTGATTATCCTCTACTTTGTAGGGCGCTGGTTTATTATTATATGGATCATTAACCACTACTCTTTTCGGACCTAACGCACCCATGTGCAACCACATCGAGGAAGAACCTGGCCCTCCATTGTAAGCAAACGTGATGGGTCTTTTACCTAATTCAGATTCCTCATCTTTGGTATAAGCCGTATATCCAAAAAATGCTATAGGTTCATCTTGCGTATTTCTTAAAATGAGTGCTCCCGCTGTAGCTGTATATTGAATGGTTTTACCTCCAATAATAACTTTATGATGCGTGATAGATTTTAACTCCTTTGGTATCGATATAGTGTCTTTGATGCTAATCTGAGCAAATAAAACATTATTCACGCATAAAAGAGATAGAAATAAAATGGAAATAGAAATAAAATTTTTCATGTTCTTTAAATTATGATTGGTAATTTTACAAAATTCCTGTCTTATTTTTATAAAAATTAAAAGTATTTTAGGAACCTATTTAAACTTTGGTAAAATTATTAGTCATTAATATGAAACTCAAAACTCATTTATCTATAATCATTTTTATTTTTAGTTGCCTTGCTTTCGCCATCGCTCAGCAACCCGTATCTCCATTAGTTCATTCGTTTCAGGCTTTCAAAGAAATGAGGGAAAATAGTACTTTCAAGTTAAGTTGGGTTCCTTTAGGTCCAACACTTAATAGTGCCCGAGCCGATGTGGTGCATGTGGACAAGGATAATCCTGGAACGATGTATGTTGGATTTGGATCTGGGGGACTTTGGAAAACTGTTAATAACGGTTTAAGCTGGAAATCTATCTTTGAGAATGAAGCCATTTTTAGTATTGGTGATTTTGCCGTAGCACCTTCAAATGCTAACATTATTTATTTAGGAACTGGCGAACATTTAAAGAAGCCAAGAAACTTCACTCTTCCTGGGACAGGTATGTATAAATCAGTTGATGCAGGAGAAACATGGCAACAAATTGGCTTGGATGATTCTTGGTCCATTGCCGAAATAGCTATACATCCTCGTAATCCAGATATTGTTTTGGTCTCAGTATTAGGGCATTTATGGACAAAAAATGAGCATAGGGGCCTTTTTAGAACTGAAAATGGAGGTAAAACATGGGATAAAGTGTTATTTGTAGATGAAAAAACAGGGGGAAATGATATTATAATATCTGCGTCTGATCCAAATATCATGTACACGACTATGTGGGAAGTAAATCCTGGCGTAAGTGGTCCAAACAGTGGCATTTATAAAAGTAAAGATGGAGGTAAAACATGGTCAACTTGTAAAACAGGATTACCAACAGGTCCAAATGTAGGGAGAATAGGTATTACCGTTTCTTTTACAAATCCAAATAAAGCTTATGCACTGATTGATAATCTTAATAATCCAAAGGAATTTACTGCAGATGTTTATAAAACAGAGGATGGGGGAAATACCTGGGCAAAAACACATGGGAATCCATTCAGAATTTTTTCTGCATACGGTTGGTATTTTACTAATATTAACGTCAATCCTTTAAATGATGAAGAAATATTTTGCCTTGGAATTCGACTTGCTCACAGTATTGATGGTGGAAAAACTTTTACATTTATTGGCGGTCAAGTACAACGGATGACCCCAAGTATTGCTCAGGGATTACATCTCGATCAATGTGAATTATGGATTAATTCTAATAATCCAAACCACCTTGCTCTTGGAAACGATGGTGGATTTTATGTCAGTTACGATAAAGGTGATTCCTGGTTGCATTACAATAATATTCCTGTTGGAGAATTTTACGATATTACCATAGATGAAAGCACTAACACCATTTATGGTGGAACACAAGATAACGCCACCGTATTTGGTCCGGCAAGAGAATTAAATACCCAATTTAATGATCCCTGGAAATATGTTTGGATCGATCCATGGGATGGTGGTGATGGTTGTGTTTCACAAATTGATCCTTTGGATAAAAATATTATTTATTATAGTCAGCAACATGGAGAAGTAGTAAGATTGGATAAAAGTAAGGATGAGACAACCTCTATTATTCCTAAATTACCTGCTTCAATAAAAGATACACTTCACTTTAATTATGTAACTCCTTATTTTATATCTACATTTCAACATCAAACATTATATCAAGGGGGAAATTATATTTTTAAATCCATGGATAGAGGTGATACATGGAAAGTAATTAGTCCAAATCTAACTAATTCGGCCATTAAGGAGAAGAAATCATTTGCTTCTGGTGCACTGGTGGAATCACAAATTAAAAAGGGACTTCTTTATGTGGGAACAGACAAAGGGGCATTTTGGGTAACTAACAACGATGGAGCTTCCTGGGAAGAACATGATAAAAATTTACCTAATCATTATATCAGAAGTATTTGTCCCTCCAGGTTTAAAGAATCAAGGGTTTATATTGCAATGACAGGCATTAATAACGATGACCTTCATAAATTCCTGTATGTTTCAGAAAATTATGGCTTAACCTGGAAAAATATTTCAAACGGACTACCTGATGAACCTGTAAATGTCATAAAAGAAGATCCTAAGAATGAAAACATCCTATATGCTGGAAGTATTCGTGGCGTATATATTTCCATCGATAGAGGTCAAAATTGGTCCTATCTGGGTAGTGAGCTGCCCCAAACAGCGGTAGCCGATATAAAAATTAATGAAGTGACCATGGACCTTGTAGTGGCTACTCATGGAAGGGGAATATTTAAACTCAACTTAAAACCAATTCATACCTTAACAACTAATACATTAGAAAATAAAGAAGATCATTTATTTGGACCAGGAACCATTCAAAGACCGTGGTTCAATTCAAATGGAGGAGAAGCTGATTATAGAAGTTTTGAAAAAGCTGATTTTTCATTCTGGTTAAAAGAAGCAAAAACAATTAAACTTGCCTTATTTAATAAAATGAACAATGAAATTTGGCAAATTAATATAAACGGTAAAAAAGGATTCAATCAATTTCGTTGGGATCTTATCCTAGAGAAACGAAAAAGTGATGCACCTTATTTTGTTCACTACGACAAATTTATTGAATCGGGGAATTACACACTACGTGCTTATTTTGGTGAAACGATTGCAGACCAGTTGGTGAAAGTAATTGAAGGTATTTCACCTTATCTCATAAAAGAATAAAAAGTTCGAATTTTAACTAAAAATTATATTCAAGTTCAATTATCCTAAAATATTTAGAAACAAAAAGGGTAAAAATGAAGAGAGAAAGGAAAGCTAATTTAGGACAGTGAGAAAATAAAAAGCTGTATCTTTTAAATGATAAAAATCACTTATCATTGAAGGTTATTTATCCTAAAATGAAACGAAAATTGGTTAATCAACGTTATGGCGTTATTTAATTCTTTTAAACAGTAAATATTTAATTATATTGATTTTCTAAACTTTTTGATATATTATCAAATTTCTTTAAAACATAATACTATATTTGATTTAATAGCAGAAAATATTTATAGTTTTGGGATGAAGAGAAAAGTAAATATGAAAGATTTTGATGATTTTCATCTTTGGCAAGCTTTTAAAAGAGGCGACATAGAAGCCTTTGAGTTGCTTTATAAAAAATATTTTAGAATTTTAGGAGCTTACGGACTTCGGCTAAATAGTGATAAAAATTTAGTTGAAGATGTAATCCACGATGTATTTATTGAACTGTGGAGAAGAAAAGAGTTTTTGGGAGATATAGAAAATGTAAAGTTTTACCTATTTTCTGCCGTACGCAATCAAAATATAAGAAATCATAAAAAGGATATTTTTGAAGAGACAGAAGATATTAATACATTTTTAGATTTTCTATCCACTTTATCTTCCGAACAAGAATACATAGATAATGAAACTGTCCATCGCCGAAATTTATTAATTCATAAAGCGATGAAGAATTTAAGTAATCGCCAAGGTGAGGCTGTTCATTTTCGTTTCTATCAGGGATTGAGTCTTGATGAAACTTCTCAAATCATGCAGTTACCCAAGCAAGTAATTAAAAACCTACTATCCAAGGCTTACGCAATATTAAGGATTTCTCTCAAAAACCATATTTCTGTTTTAATCTTTTGCCTTTTTAATTGTTAAGAATCATTCTTTTCTATTGGCTAAAAGTTCAAAAAAATGTTTTAGACATTTTTTTGAAAAATAATTACAAATTAATAGTTACTTTTTATTCAAATCATTCCCTCTATAATAAAGAGGCAATTAATCGTTCAGCAAAATGAAACATACTTATAGTGAAATACTTGATTTTCTAAATGACGATTCATTTGTCCAATGGGTACTTTTTGATGAAGATGAAAAGGAGTGGAAAAATTTTTTACTCGCAAATCCCAACAAACAATCTTTAGTAAATGAAGCCAGACTATTAATAAAAGAAGTCAATACCATTGAGGAAAAAAGAACCGAAGAACTAAGCCAAAAAAACGTTTGGGCTAAACTGATGACAAGTATTGGTGAAAATGAAAATGCCAGAAAAACTGAGTTAAAACTTTGGCAACAACCTGTATTTCAGTTGACTGCCGGTATAATCTTTTTGATAGGCATTACTTGGCTTTTTTGGAGTACCCATTCGAATGGAACTCTTTCTTATAAAGCCTTAGTTGTAGCAACCGAAGACAAACATCCCTTAATTGAGCAGGTAAACAATGGTAAAACCCCGCTGCAAGTTAAATTAGAAGATGGCAGCACCGTTACCTTAGAAAAAGATAGTAAACTCAGTTATCCAAACCATTTCGAAAGCAATAAACGCATGGTAATATTGAGTGGAAATGCGTTTTTTGAAATTGCCACAAATCCAATTAAACCTTTTTATGTCTATGCCAATGAAGTTGTCACAAAAGTTTTGGGTACAAGTTTCAGCATTCAAGCATCTGACAATGGTAAAAGAGTAATTGTAAAAGTAAAAACAGGCAGAGTTTCGGTATACAACCAAAACGAAATAAATATTAACGACCCAGAAACTGAGGCAGTTATCTTGTTGCCAAACCAACAAGCAATTTATAATCGCCCAACTGAAGACTTGAGTAAACATTTAGTGGAAGTGCCCATGCCAATTATCGATAAATATAATGAAAAGTTGCCAACTGAATTTGATGAAGTAGCGATTAGTCAAATTTTAGAAGTGCTTGAAAAACGGTATGGTGTTAAAATAATTTTCAACATCGAGCTTTTATCAAACTGCTTTATCACTACCAAACTTAGAAATGAATCAATATACCACCAATTAGACTTGATTTGCAGAATCATAGGCGGAACTTATAAAAAAGTAGATGCTCAAATTATCCTGGAATCAAAAGGCTGTAATTAACAAATTTTTCAAAACTTAAAGCCACACAATCATGAAAAATTAAATACACAGCACAACCCAATAAAAAAAAATGATGCGGCTTCATTAACCTACGATAGTTTTAAATCTCTGCTTTTCAACAAAAGATTGATTTAGCAGTAACTAACAAAAAAAAAATGGCAAATTTTCTATTAAAACAAATGATTTTCAGAATTATGAAAATTTCTCTAATTCAACTTATCATAATTACCCTTATGGTAAGTATAAGTTATGCAAATAGCATTTATGGGCAAGAAAAATTAAATGAGCGAGCTACCATTTCTATTAAAAATGGTAGCTTAAAATCTGTACTTCAAGCAATTGAAAAACAGATTGATATTGATTTTTCATACAAAAAAGAGGTTCTTAATACGACTGAAAAAATCAATATTGAGCTAAACAATGAAACAGTAATTGAAATTTTGGAAACGGTATTGACACCATACAATATTTCCTTTCAAGTAATGCGAAATAACCAGATTGTCCTTACAAAAAATGAAAATTTGGGTAAGGTAGAAAATAAGTTGAAAGAGCCCATAATAGAGAAAAAATTAGACGAACCTAACATTGGTATTACCATAAAAGGAAAAGTTACCGATGAAAAAGGAGAAACATTACCTGGCGTAAATGTATTAATCAAAGGAACAACTAATGGAGTTGCAACAGATATTAATGGAGAGTATTCAATCGAATTGCCAGATGCCAATGCTGTTTTAATATTTAGTTATATAGGATACATATCTCAAGAAATAGTAGTTGGTAATAAATTGTTAATTAACGTATTATTAGTTGTAGATAGTGAGACCATTGAAGAAGTGGTAGTAATTGGTTATGGTTCAAAACGTAAAGAAACCTTAACCGGTTCGGTTACTAGCATATCCAATAGAGAAATTCAAACAACTACGAATGTCAGTATTGCACAAAAATTACAGGGAAAAGTTGCTGGCCTACAAATACGTCAATTAGGTGGTGAACCTGGTACTTTCAATAACATGATCAATATCAGGGGCTTTGGAACACCATTATACGTAATTGATGGTGTAATTCGAGGTGGCTCATCAGAATTTCAACGTCTTAACCCGGATGACATTGAGAGTATATCTTTTTTAAAAGATGCATCAGCAGCTATTTATGGTTTTGGTGCGGCTAATGGTGTAATTATTGTTACAACTAAAAAAGGCAGTAACGAAAAAACGTCATTTAATTTTAGCAGTGTTGTTGGCTTTATGAAACCTACAGATATACCAAGAATGGCTACGGCCAGCGAGTGGATTCAGATGCGGAACGACGCAGCCATATTTGGAACAGGAGCTCCCTTTTTAACAAAGGAAGAAATGCAAAAATATATCGATGGAACTCCTGGATATGAAAGTACCGACTGGTATGACGTAACCATGAAAAACGCCGCTATGCAGGAACAGCATAATATTTCAGCTACTGGAGGAAATGAAAAAACACAATATTATTTCGGACTCGGCTATTTTAACGAAAAGGGATTGTTGAAAAGTGATGACATTGAGTATAAACGTTTTAATTTGAGATCTAATATAACCACCGAGTTAGCAAAAAACCTAAAAGGAGAATTATTAATAAGTGGTCTTTATGACAACAGAACCACTCCAGGGGAAAATTTCCATAATATATTTAAAGGAACCCGCGTTACTCTGCCAAACCAAGGGCCTTTTGCAAACAATAACCCTGATTACCCTGCAGTGGCAGCCCCTAGCAACCAAAATCCTTTGACGCTGTCAAACAGGGATATTACAGGTTATAGCGACGATGACAATAATAATCTTCAAACGACGATGGCATTGACCTATGATATACCTTTTATAAAAGGGCTCTCCATAAAAGGTTTAGCGGCCTTTGATAGGAATAGTTACCAGGCTAAGGACTTATATAAGCCATTTAAAGAATATACTTATATAAATAATGATTATGTTTCCTCACAACAGAGGGTAGGTACGGCATTCATTTCTAATAGTTTCACAAACTTTAACAGGCTAACTGTTCAGGCTCAAGCCAATTACAATATGGTATTTGCAACAAAACATAGTATTGGAGCCACAGCGGTATTTGAACAAAGGCAGGAGTGGGCAAGAACCTCATCTTTAAAAAGGATATATGATTTTTATACCATTGATCAAATAAACAGAGCGAGTACCAACTTGCAAACAAATGACGGAAGTGAGTCACAAACGGCCAATCAATCACTATTAGGCCGCCTTAACTATGGTTTCAAGAATAAATACCTTGTTGAAGTGGCTTTCAGGTATATGGGAACTCATGCTTATCCTTCTGAAAGCAGGTGGGGCTTTTTCCCTATTGCTTCTGCAGGCTGGAGGATTTCAGAAGAAAGTTTCATGAAGCAACATTTACCTATAATCTCAAATTTAAAACTTAGGGGGTCTTATGGGGAAGTGGCATCCAATCAAGGATTTACTGCGTTTCAGTGGATACCTGGATTTAGTTTATCTGGAGGTGGTTCTTATGAGTTCAACAATGGCAGTCTTGTTGCAGGTGCACAATCACCTGCAATTGTAAACCCCACGCTTACATGGGCTGTTGCAAAAACTTCCGACATTGGCATTGACATTGGCCTTTGGAAGAATAAATTAACCATTGAATTTGATATATACAGGAGAAACCAGGAAGGACTTCCAGCCACAAGGGCTCTCTCACTGCCGAATACATTTGGTGCGAGTCTGCCTCAGGAAAATTTAAACAGTAACCGCACAGATGGCACAGACTTTACAGTCAGTTTTAATGATAAGGCAGCCGCTTTTACCTATGGTGTTTCCGGAAACTTCAATTATGCCCGCACACAGAATAGGTATGTTGAGCAGGGAGCATTTACCAATAGTTATGATCGGTGGAGAAATGGAAGAGGCAACAGGTACAACGATGTTGTCTGGGGATATACCTATATTGGTCAGTTTAAAGACCAAAATGAAATCTCAAATTACCCTATTCAAAATGGAAATCAGGCAAATATTCGTGAATTACCCGGTGACTTCAAGTATGCGGATATTAATGGTGATGGAGTAATAAATAGTTTGGATGAATTGCCGTTATTTATTGGTGCTAATGGAACTAATGATGATCAGAATGCTGGTGGAAGAAAAAATCCCAGAATAAATTTCGGATTATCATTTAATGCTTCTTACAAAGGGTTTGATATAAATATGTTATTTCAGGGCGCCGGGATTTACACTGTTCGTTTTAGTGAAGTGTATGCACAAGTATTGGCCTTTAGAGGAAATACGCCCGCCTATTTCTTTGACAGGTGGCATAAAACAGATCCTTACAATTCAGAAAGTGCATGGGTTCCCGGTAAATGGCCGGTGTCCCGGTTTGTTGGTGATGTAGGCAGTATGTATAAAGAAAGTTCTGTATGGAGGAAAGACGCTTCTTATGTAAGATTAAAAAGTCTGGAGGTAGGATATACAATTAGTTCTAAAAATTACAAAGCTACTGGAATTAAAAGTATAAGGATCTATGCCAATGGGTTTAACTTGGTAACATGGACAGATCCATTTGTAAAACCTTTTGATCCTGAAAAACTTGAAGGTCTTTTTAATTCTGGTTTCAATTATCCCCTTACCAAAAATTTCAATTTTGGTTTAAATATTAATTTTTAAATTTCTTAATCATGAATACGAATAACATAAAAATTTGCATATTACTAGCAAGTGTGTTTCTGCTTGGTTGTGATAAAGTGTTGGATTTGGAACCAACCGACCGTCTTTCGGCAAATGCTATTTTTGGAGATCCTAAAGGAGTTGAAATATATATGGCAAACCTTTACAGTCAGTTACCTATAGAAGATTTTACCTATATGAAACAAGGCTTTAATTACAACCAGAGCGGTCCTAATAATGGCGGTCAATGTGCATCAATGGTAACAGATGAGGCTACACATAGCGAAAGTGGATCAGGCGTGGGTGATGGTGATTTTCAATGGTGGGCTGACGGATATAAATTAATACGTGATGTCAATATTCTGGTAGATGTAATACCCACACTAAAAATTAGTGATCAGGAAAGAAGGAGCCTGATTGGGGAAAGTTCGTTTATAAAAGCATTCGCTTATTTTGGTCTTGCTAAAAGATATGGGGGTGTTCCACTTATTAAAAATTCACAAGTGTACTCAGGCGATGCGGAAAGTTTAAAAGTGCCAAGAAATACTGAGCAGGAAACATGGGATTATGTTTTATCACTTTGTGATACTGCCATTTTAAACTTAGGTGATGCAACGGGAAGACGGGCAACTAAATGGGCAGCCTATGCATTGAAATCAAGAGCAGCATTACACGCGGCCTCCTTGGCAAAGTTTGGTAATCTGGCACCGCAGTCAGGAATTGCAGTTACGCAAAAACTTGTTGGTTTAGACGCTTTTTTAGCAAATAATTATTACAAAGCAGCTATTAGCGCATCTGAAGCCATTATGAAGTCCGGCAAATTTCAATTGTTCAAGCCAACGCCGGCAAATCCACAGGAAGCCGCAGAGAATTATAGACTACTTTTCCAGGATCCCAATGCAAATGGAGCATCCGTAGAAGCAATTTTTATCAAAGGTCATGCCATCGTAGGTAATTTCCAGGGACACAATTATGATATATGGTTTCAGCCGGCACAGACTGCAAATGGTTGGCCACATCCAGGAAGAATGAACCCAACGCTTGATTTGGCAGATAGTTACGAAAGTTATACAAATCCAGGAAAAAGTGCACCCATTGTAACTACAATGGATAATAACACTAACGATTATAACGGATACAAACCAAGTCAAAATTATATCAGGTATAATACCCCTAATGAAATTTTTAAAGATAAAGATGCGCGTCTATGGGCAACGAGTATTTTGCCAGGTACAATCTGGAAAGACAAAACCATTATTATTCAGGCGGGTTATGTAAAACCTGACGGTGTAGCAGTTATACGTACTTCAGCCAATATTAACATTAGCGGAACTACTTACTATACATATGGTGCTCCAAACACAAGCCTATATTCTGGTTTTGATGGGTTTGGAGGTAATAATACAAAAACTGGATTTGGCTTTAAAAAGTTTATGAACCAGTTAAGTCCAATTGTCCCGGGATGGAACCAAAGTACTACAGATTTTATTGAATTCAGGTATGCAGAAATATTGTTGAATTTTGCAGAAGCAGTTGTAGAAAGTGGTACAGGCGATGCAATTGCAGCAGCCAAAGCAATTAACGACATTAGAAGAAGGGCTGCGCACAAAGTAGACATTCCTTTAACTGTTGAAAATGTTCAAAGGGAAAGAAAAGTTGAACTGGCTTTTGAAAATAAGAGATTTTGGGACCTCATTCGCAGAAGAGAATTTCATACCCTCTTTAACAGCAGCTCTATGCATTCACTCATGCCTTTACTTGATTTGAGGGCACTTCCTGACACAAAATATATTTTTGTAAGAGTGAACGCTCCAAATATTAATCCAAGAACTTTTATTACCAGATCCTATTATCGTGCTATTCCAGGTATAGGTTCAAATGGACTTGTGCAAAATCCAGAGTATTGATTTTACTATAAACTGAATAAATAACATCAAATGCCTTTAAAAATTTTAATCATGAATAAATTATTATTGGGGTTATTCATAATTTCTTTTGTATTACCCTCCTGTGAGAAGGATAATTATGATGGGCCAACAGCTGGATTATCAGGGACTTTTATTGATGCGCTAACCAAGCAGCCCATTGAGCAGGATATTATCAATGGCACTACCATCGAATTACTTGAAAAGGGCTATAATCCGGTAACACCGCAATACCTTATAGTAAAAAATAATGGCTCTTATGAAAACAGCCAGCTCTTTGCTAACACCTATACAGTAAGACCAGTAAGAGGCAATTTCATAGATATTCCAGCTCAGGAGGTAGTCATTAAAGGGCAAACCATACTTGACTTTGTTGTAACACCCTATATTAGAGTAAAAGAAGCAAACATCAGTAAAGTCGGTACGAAGGTAATTGCCACCTTTAAACTCGAACAAAATGTACTGACTCCCATTAGAAAAATCAGTTTATATGCTCATAGCGATTCAAGATTAGGCGAAGGAATGAGACTCGTAGTATCAGAAAAAATCATCAATGTGGCTTCCGTTCCAAATACTATTTATACCATAGAAATGGATTTACCATCCAACAGCTCAACGTTAAAACCAGGTCTTGGTTATTATTTTAGAGTGGGTGCATTAATAAATGTGCCGGAAGCAAAACCAAACTATGCACCTGCCGTAAAGCTGGTTATTTGATGTAAACATTTAGGTTAAAACCTATTGAGTTACAAAAAATAAGCGGTACTAAAATTAAATGAATTTCCTATCCATTAAATTTTAGTACCTGACTTTAACAAATTGTTAAGGCTCAATGGATTCTTATTTTTATAAGAAAGTAAGTAGTAGAATATTAAATGTCTTAAATTGGTTTTAAAATACTTTCTACATGTAGCGAAACTTGAACAATGATTTTTTTATTAATGATTAGATAATAGAATAGGATGAATATTATTAAAATATTTCTGGGAGTATCTTTTTTTGTAGTATCGGTAAATTGTTCAAAAGAAAGCAGTTACAATGGCGGGGCTATTGTACCTGTTTTGCCAGTTACTCAGGAAGTTACTTATGACGAAACAGGATGCAATTATACATCCTATAAAAACCTTGTAATGGCCGGTTACCAGGGATGGTTTTCAGCAGAAGGCGATGCTGCTGGCAGGGGCTGGCATCATTATAAAAACAATAGCTGCGGTGGTTTTTTTCCAGGATGCACTTCGGTAGATTTTTGGCCAGATATGAAAGAGTATACAAAAAGGTACCCTTCTCCGTTTAGTTTTGCCAACGGCGAAAATGCTAACTTATATAGTCCCAATGATGAAGAATCGGTGGACCTTCATTTCAAATGGATGAAGGATTATGGTATTGACGGCGTTTTTTTGCAAAGATTTGTCGCTGAAATAAAACAATCCAATCCAAAAGGAAAAGCTCATTTTAACAAGGTGTTACAAAATGCATTAAAGGCTGCTAATAAATATAAAAAAGCAATCTGCATTATGTACGACTTAAGCGGTAGTACCAGTGCTGATGTGGCCTATCTAGAACAGGATTGGAATGAGTTGCAATCATTATTCTCTCTTTTTAGTAATACCCAGCAACCAAATTATTTGAGGCACAATAAAAAACCACTCATAGCAATATGGGGTGTAGGGTTTAATGATGGTCGAAAGTATACAATAACTGACGTTGACAACTTAATTGACAAAATTAAGGGTCCCTCTAAAAAGGTTTCAGTAATGTTGGGAGTGCCTTACTACTGGAGAACCTTAGATAAGGATACGGAAAATTCACCTATGTTACATAGTCTTATAAAAAAATCAGACATTATAATGCCCTGGGCGGTTGGAAGGTATAATTCGGGTAGCTATATTAATGTGGCTGGGCCAGTATTACCCGGCGACATTCAATGGTGCAATACCAATAAGATAGATTATGTACCACTAGTTTTTCCTGGATTTAGCTGGGGTAATCTTAAAAATAGTACCGCAAGTTACAATTCTATTCCCAGGAACGGAGGAGATTTTTTATGGCAACAGGTCGCCGGGGCTAAGGTTTCTGGGGCACAATCTTTGTACGTTGCCATGTTTGACGAAATTGATGAAGGTACCTCTATTTACAAATGCCTGCGGGAAGGTGAGCTACCGCTGAATGGCGACAAAAAATTTGTTGGTATAGAAAGTAATCTTGCCACTGATTATTATTTATGGCTTACCGGAAAAGCTGGCAATTGGTTTCATGGGGAAAATGGTTATAGTAGTATCAAACCAATTAGATAATCCTTGTAAAGAACTCTTTTCTAATTTGATTTGTAAAAACTGGAATAAACACTTCCCGACGACGCATTGCTTCAGGGATATTACTTTTTTATCCAGTTATGGGACGAATCGATCTCTCCCCTTTGACTAATATTTTCTTAATTAGATGACCTCAAATTGTAGATTAGCGATAAAACCATTTGAACTAATCATTTATAGCCCCAAAAAATAATCCCTTAGCTGCATTATGGTTGCAAATTACTTGAGTTTAAATATGTGAATTTGAGTTTCGTTTTTTCATAACTCCTTAAAAAAAAACACCAAACAAGTAATCTGATATGATTTTAACTTGTTTGGTGTTGAAAGTTGTGATTCCGACAGGATTCGAACCTGTGACCTACGGATTAGAAGTCAGTTGCTCTATCCAGCTGAGCTACGGAACCAATTAGGCTGCAAAAATACATTAATTTTACAATTTTCAAAATATTTTTTTGAAAATATTAAAGTAAACTTAATTAATCGCAGGCAACCTACATTAAAAATCCTCCGTTAATCCATAAAAATTAAACCATGAAAAGTCATTTGTTTTTATTTTCACTACTAATTACTATTATTTTTTCATGCACAAAAGTAATAGACGATCCGATAGTGACTCCAACTAACCCATGTTCCACTGTTACCTATAAAACAGACATAACGCCCATCATCAACCAAACATGCGCAATAAAATCGTGTCATGTTTCAGGGACAGGTGAAGGTGATTACACTACTTATGCCGGACTTAAAAATGATGCAATCAGTGGTAAATTTAAGAAGGAAGTATTAACGAATAAATCCATGCCACCTAGAAATTCAAATGGACAGACCAGTCTAACGGCAGCACAATTGGAAAAATTTACTTGTTGGATAAATGCAGGTTCTCCAAATAATTAAAATAAGATATATTAAATTCCTATTTTCGTTTTGTTTATATTTAAAGTAACCCAAACGGAAATAGGAATGAGATATATTGTACTTATTATTTTATCGTTCATTTTTAATGACCTTTCTGCTCAAAAGCAAAAACATCCAAATATCATATTCATTTTAGTAGATGATTTAGGTTATGGTGATTTGGGTGTGTATGGACAAGAATTAATTGAGACCCCTCATATAGACGCGCTGGCTAAAGGAGGCTTAAAATTTAATCAGTTTTATTCTGGTGCCCCAGTTTGTGCACCTGCGAGATACACCCTATTGACAGGAAAACATACCGGCCATTCTTTTATAAGGGGGAATGATGAATGGGGTTCAAGAGGAGATGTATGGAGTTTTGCCTCCATGTTGGAAAATCCAAGGCTTGAGGGTCAATATCCTATACCAGATAGTACTTTTACTATACCTGAAATGCTAAAAAGTAAGGGATATACCTCTGCTGCTGTTGGGAAATGGGGCTTAGGTGCGCCGGAAACGGAAGGTTTACCAACCAGACAAGGTTTCGATTTTTTCTATGGATACAACTGTCAACGATGGGCACATACTTATTATCCTCCTTTTTTGTGGAAAAACGAAAAAAGAGTTTCCCTTGGTAATCCATTAATGCTGGCAGCACAAAAATGGAAAGTTGGCGTTGATTCATCAAGAGAAGAAAATTATGAACCTTATGTTGGCCTGGAATATGCTCCTGAATCAATGTTAAAGGAGGCTGTTCAATATATAGAGACAAACAAAAATAATCCATTTTTCCTTTATTATGCTTCACCTATACCTCATGCAGGGTTACAGGCACCAAAGCGATGGATTGATTATTACCAGAAAAAACTGGGAAAAGAGGCACCCTATTCAGGTGACAAGGGTTACGTTCCAGCCTACGCTCCTAAAGCCACCTATGCTGCCATGATTTCCTATCTGGACGAACAAGTGGGTACTTTGGTATCCACCTTAAAAGCATTGGGATTATATGAAAATACATTAATCATCTTCACCAGCGACAATGGACCAACCTACGCCGGAGGAGTTGATGCCGCCTATTTTAATTCAGCAGGACCGTTTCCAGAACATCCAGATCGCATAAAAGGATCTGTTTTTGAGGGAGGTATTCGTGTACCATTCATCGCTCATTGGCCGGCAAAAATAAAAGCAGGCGGAATTTCCGAACATATTGGATATTTTCCAGATATTTTTCCAACATTTTCTGAACTGGTAGGTACAAAAACCCCAGCCAATACAGATGGTATCTCCATTTTACCAACCTTAACGAATAAGGGCAAACAAAGAGCGCATCCCTGGCTATATTGGGAATTTCCCGAGTATGGAGGACAACAGGCCATACGTCAGGGAGATTGGAAGATGATTCGACTTAAATTACACAAGGAAGATGGTAAACCAGCTCTTTATAATCTGGCAAATGATCCAAAAGAAGCCATTGATTTAAGCAAACAATTTCCGGAAAAAGTGTCGGAATTGAATAAAATTATTATTTCTCAGCACGTAGAATCTGAAAATAAAAAATTCAGGATTGGACGATTGGGAGATACTATTAATCCATAATTATTAAGACATCCATGAAAAATATTACGCTTTTACTTCTTTGTTTGGTTTTATTTCAATGTAAAAATGAAAAGAAAGAACCTATTGGGAAGGATACTATATCGACAGCATTACCCATGTGCCATCAAGGCATTCCAGGGGAAGAAGCCATTCAAAAAAAATGGATGGAAGAAATTAATGAGATAAAACCTGATGCAAAAATGGCGAAGGAAACCAACGGGATGGTGTTCATTCCCGAAGGAACCTATACCAGAGGCGCTACTGAATATCCTGATGAAAGAAATCAAACCGAAGGAAGTTTGCCCAGAAAGGATGAGTATCCTCTCAATAATATTAAAATACCTTCATTTTATATGGACGCTCATGAGGTCACAAACAGAGAGTTTGAAAAATTTGTCAAGGCCACTGGATGGGTAACCATTGCAGAAAGACCCATTGATATCAATGAAATAGCTAAACAAATGCCACCTGGCACTCCCCTTCCCGATCCTGAAACATTAAAACCAGGATCATTGGTTTTTAAGGAAGTCTCTCCCGAAGAAAATCATTTTTCAGAATGGTGGACATTTACGGCAGGAGCCAACTGGAAACATCCGCAAGGGCCTGGTAGCATGTACAAAGCAGATCATCCTGTAGTTCATGTGAGTTGGTATGACGCCATGGCCTATTGTAAATGGTCGGGTAAAAGGTTACCTACTGAGTCTGAATGGGAATATGCAGGAAGAGGCGGAAGTGAGTCTGCGCTCTATGCTTGGGGAAATAGTACCCCAGGTCAGGAGAAATCACAGGGAAATTATTGGCAGGGGGTCTTCCCCAATAAAAATACAGGGGAAGACGGGTACCTGAAAACAAGTCCAGTTGGAACATTCAAACCCAATGAATATGAATTATATGATATGAGCGGAAATGTCTGGGAATGGTGTAACGATTGGTATCATTGGTATGCCTATACTTGTGATTCCCAAAGTGAATTATTGGAAAACCCAAGTGGTCCGTCTAATAGTTTTGATCCTTCTTTTCCAAATACAGCACAAAAAACAATGCGCGGCGGTTCCTTTCTTTGCAATGATTCTTACTGCGCAGGTTACAGAGTAGCAGCCAGAATGAAATCAAGTCCGGATACTGGTTCAGAACATACTGGATTTCGCTGTGTAAAATCAGGTAATTACTAATGGTTTTTTCTTATTTTTAAAGAATCTAATTTTAAAATAGGCAGTTTTGTAAGATTTTTATTGCAAAAATTGTAAAAAAACTTACATTTACATAAACACCTGTTAAAATAGATTCATGCAACCAACCGACATTAAAAACCCGGAATACTTTCATAAAGTAGTAGATTGCCAGTATGCCTGTCCTGCGCATACCCCAGTTCCAGAATATATTCGCCTTATTTCGCAAGAAAAATACACCGAGGCTTACATGATAAACTGGGAATCCAATGTATTTCCCGGCGTTTTAGGAAGGACCTGCGACAGACCCTGCGAACCAGCTTGCAGAAGAGGTAGAATTGAAGAGGAACCTGTGGCCATTTGTCGTTTAAAAAGAGTGGCAGCCGATAACAAGGGAGAAGTAAAACCTTTTATGCCTCAGGGACCTTTTTCTTTCAATGGTAAGAAAATCGCTTTAGTTGGCGGTGGACCTGCCTCATTAACCGTAGCCAGAGATCTTGCCCCATTAGGATATGAAATCCATTTATTCGATGAGCAAATCAAAGGTGGCGGATTCATGAGGAGTCAAATTCCCTCTTTCCGATTACCTGAATCGGTTCTTGATGAAGAAGTAAATTATATCCTTGACCTTGGCATTCATACTCATTTTAACCATTTTGTGAATAGTATGGAGGAACTGTTGTCACAAGATTATGACGCAGTATTTGTGGGAACAGGCGCTCCAAAAGGAAGAGATTTACCCGATTTGCCCGGGCGAAATGAAGGGGCAAAAAATATTCATATTGGCATTAACTGGTTGGCAAATGTTGCTTTTGAACATACCACCAACATTGGAAAAAAGGTCATTGTTCTCGGTGGAGGAAATACAGCCATGGATTGCTGCAGGACGTCAAGAAGACTTGGTGGAGAATCTGTAAAAGTAGTGGTAAGGAGCCCATATAGCGAAATGAAAGCATCGCCTTGGGAAAAGGAAGATGCCATGCATGAGGATATTCCCATTGTAGATAATCATGTTCCCATTGAATTTGTCGTGGAAAATGGCGTCTTGAAAGGAATGAATTTTGAGAAAGTAACACCCATTATAGAAAACGGTAAGAGAAAATTAGTACCTACCGGTGAACCTCTTGTCTTTATTGAAGCGGATGATGTTTTAATTGCTATTGGCCAGGAAAATAGCTTTCCATGGATTGAAAGGAGTGCTGGCATTGACTTTGACAAATGGGGTATGCCTGTTGTGGATACTTTAACCCACGCATCATCCCATCCAAAAGTATTCTTCGGTGGTGATTCAGCATGGGGACCCAAAAATGTAATAACCGCAGTAGCTCATGGACATCAGGCTGCCATTTCTATCGATCTTGCTTGCAGAAGTTTACCATTAACTCAAAGACCCTCCCCTTTTGTTAATTTAGTAAGCCAAAAAATGGGACTTCACGAATGGGCTTATGAGAGTGATGTAGTTAACGATGTAAGGTACACCGTAGCTCAGGCTGATAAAAAAGTCACCTTAAGTAATAGAAAAACAGAAGTTGAGCTGGGATTTACCAAACATGAAGGGTGTAAGGAGGCCGAAAGATGCTTAAATTGTGATATTCAAACCGTTTTTGTTGAAGATAAATGTATTGAATGTGATGCCTGTGTTGATATTTGTCCAACCACTTGTATCACCTTCATTGACAATGCAGAAGAAGATGAATTGAGACAATTGTTGAATATGCCCGCCTTAAATACCTCACAAGATCTTTATGTTTCAGCCCCGCTTAAAACTAAAAGAGTCATGGTAAAGGACGAGGATGTTTGTCTTCATTGCGGTTTATGTGCAGAAAGATGCCCTACTTCAGCATGGGATATGCATAAATTTTTGTATAAAGTGACTAAAGCAGGATAATTTCAGATTATGTCAGATAAATTAAAAATAAATGACTTTGTTGTCAGATTCGCCAATGTGAATGGAACAGGCTCTGCCAGTGCCAATTTACTTTTTTGCAAGGCCATTTTTAGAATGGGTATTCCCGTTACGCCAAAAAATATTTTTCCTTCTAATATTCAAGGTTTACCAACCTGGTACGAAGTGAGGGTTAGTGAAAAAGGTTATTTAGGCCGACGCGATGGTATTGACCTAATGGTTGCTGTTAATGCACAAAGTATGGAGGCTGATATAAAAAGTGTTCATCCAGGGGGATATTTACTCTATGATAGCAGCAAAAAATTACCTGATCATTACAAAAGGGATGATATACATTTTATTCCCATTCCACTTATGGAGATTTGTAATGAAACCTATACCGATGCCAGACTCAGATTATTATTTAAAAATATCATCTATGTTGGGGCTTTGGCAGAATTGATGCATTTTGATTTTACTGTATTTGAATCTTTATTGGGAGACCAATTCAAAGGCAAGGAAAAGTTAATTGCCCCCAATTTAAATGCCCTGAAATTAGGTTCAGATTTTATAAAAGCGAATTATAAGGGCACTTTTGATTTAAAAGTTGAAAGAAGAGATTTACTCAAGGATGCCATTATGACGGATGGAAATAGTGCCTGTGGATTGGGCGCTATTTACGGAGGTGCGACTTTTGCAGCCTGGTATCCGATAACACCTTCCACCTCGGTAGTTGAGGCTTTTATGGAATATGCTGATGAATTTAGAGAAGAAAAAGAGACGGGCAAACGAAAAGTGGCCATTATTCAGGCAGAAGATGAATTAGCTGCCATTGGTATGGTGATTGGTGCCAACTGGAATGGTGCCAGAGCCTTTACTGCAACAAGTGGTCCTGGTTTATCCTTAATGAATGAATTTTTAGGTCTGGCGTATTTTGCAGAAATACCTTTAGTTCTCATTGATGTTCAACGGACGGGGCCATCCACCGGAATGCCAACGAGAACCCAACAGTCCGATATTTTGGAAGCAGCTTATGCTTCACATGGAGATACAAGACATATTTTATTATTCCCGTCCACACCAAAAGAATGCTTTGATTTAACCGCTACCGCATTTGATTTGTCAGAACAGTTGCAAACTCCTGTAATTCTCATGACCGATTTAGATTTAGGGATGAATGATCACATTTCTGAACCATTCTCATGGGATGATTCTAAAGAATACCAAAGAGGAAAAGTCCTGGATTATGATGATTTAGAAGAAATTCAGCGATTTGGAAGGTATTTGGATGTTGATAATGACGGAATCACCTATAGAACAATTCCAGGCACTCATCCAACCAAGGGTTCCTTTTTCACAAGGGGAACTTCAAGAGATGAATATGCTGCTTACACGGAAAATAGTCCTGCATATCAAAGAAATATGGATCGATTGGTCAAAAAATGGGTTACAGCCAGAGAATATGTTCCGTCTTCTCAACTTTATCAAAACCAGCATTCCTCAGAATATGGTATCTTATTTTTTGGTACCTCACAATATGCTGCTGAAGAAGCCATGGATATGTTAAAAGAGGATAAAATTTTAGTGGATGGCCTTCGTATAAAATCATTCCCCTTTGACCAGATAGCTATTGATTTTCTTCAAAATCATAAATATATTTTCATAGTAGAGCAAAATAGAGATGCCCAAATGAAAAGCCTTATTATGATTGAACTGGGTATTTCCGCTGAAAAACTTATTTCCGTTTTAAATTACGATGGATTACCGATAACTGCCACCAATATTGTTCATCAGATTACTCATTCATTAGAAAGAGTTGAAAAATATACCACTGTATGACATTCATCAAACCAAAATTCAGACATCCTGATTTACCTAAGAATAAATTAGGTTATACACTTTCCTTTTACGAAGGTGCCTTATCGACCTTATGTGCAGGTTGCGGCCATGATTCTATCAGTGCAGCCATCATACAATCAGCCTTTGAAATGAATATTGAGCCTCATAAATTAGCCAAGTTATCAGGTATTGGATGTTCCTCAAAAACGCCAACTTATTTTCTTGGTAATTCACATGGCTTCAATAGTGTACATGGAAGAATGCCTTCTGTCGCTACTGGAGCAAATATGGCCAATAAAGATTTGATTTATCTTGGTGTTTCCGGTGATGGTGATACAGCATCTATTGGCATGGGTCAATTTGTCCATGTTATCCGTAGAAATCTAAAAATGATTTACATTGTAATGAATAATGGATGTTACGGATTAACAAAAGGGCAAGATTCCGCCACTGCTGATAATGGATCAATAAGTAAAGCAGGCATTGTCAATCAATTCCAGGCCATTGATTTATGTGGATTAGCCATTGAATTAGGTGCCACTTTTGTTGCACAAAGTTTTTCAGGCGATAAAAAGCAACTCATACCTTTAATAAAAGCGGCGATGGCGCACAATGGATTTGCCTTCATTAACGTCATTTCCCCTTGTGTTACCTTTAACAATAATAAGGGCTCCACTAAATCTTACGATTTTGTGCGCGATCATTTAGAAGCCACCGGTACTTTTGATTTTGTTCCAGAAATGGAGGAAATCACAACCAACTATGAATCTGGTGAAAAACACGCCATAAAATTACATGATGGATCGTTATTACAATTCAACAAACTTGATAATGATTGGGATCCATTAGATCGCTTTTCTGCTATGAAAGCAGTACATCAGGCAAGAGAAAAGAATGAAATCATAACAGGATTGCTATATTTAAATCAAGGTGCCATGGATTTACATGAGTTGGTTAACACCTGTGACCGACCATTGAACACGCTTAAAAAGGAAGATTTATGCCCTGGTAATGGTGCTTTGGCCAATATAAATGCAGGATTAAGGTAAAAAGGGACTTTTAAAACGGGATTTAATTTTTTCTGCCACATTGATCGCAGAAATAATAGCCCCTTCCATATATCCACCAAATTGAGTGGCTGTTTCAGTGCCAGAAAAATATAATTTACCATTCATATAGCTTTCTTGCAAGAGGGTGTGACCATTATGTTGGTGTGGCCTTTGAATAATTTGAGGACCTCCTGAAATATACTCATCTGTCCACACTTTATCATCGTATGCAATGAAGTTTAGGATTTGATTTCCTAAAAGTGAAGCCAATTGCTTTAAAACCAATTCCTTTCTTACTTCCTGAGAATAGGAAGAAATACCGCTATTGAGAAAACCAGTAAAACCAAATTTTGATTCCTCGACATTTGTGTGATCATACATTTCTGTGACTATGCCAACGTGACTATAAAGCATTCCAGAATAACCATTTTCACGCCAAAAAGCCTTTTCATATTCCAATACAAATTTGACAGATCCAGCCATCCAGGTATGAACGGATGGTAATAATTGGTAAATATCGTTAGGTAAATCAGGCGAAAACGATATTTTAACGCCAACCAAATGAGGAGGCATACATAAAACAACTGTATCAGCAGACCATTTCTTACCGTCTTTGGTTTCAATCAATATTTCACCTCCAAGGTCTTTGACCTGAGAACCGCTGGTATTTAAATGAATCTCAACATCATCCAATTTTTTTAATAAGGTCTTAATAATATTTTGGGTGCCACCTGCTATTCTATAAGAAGGATTTTCAGATTCCGGAACATAAAATGATTGGGCAGGCTCAAAAGATTTAGTTTGGAAGAGGGAAATACCTTTTGAAAATTGAAAAAAACGATTTACACCCAACTCATCCAGCAAGGCTGATAAATTTTGATGAATATCGGAAAACCAGGTTGCCCCTAATTCTAAAGGCGTCTCCAACTTACCCTTTTTGGTTTGAATTCTTCCACCTAATCTACGAGAAGCCTCTAAAATAGTAACATTATACTTAGATTTCGAAAGCAAATAGGCCAGCGTCAGACCACTTAGGCCACCACCGATGATAAAAATTCGTTTATTTGAATGCATAATTTAGCGATGTAAGAGAGGAAATGGAGGAAAACGGTATAAGATATGTGATGGCATAATGTGCATGCAAATATATCCATGTTTATCCAGAAAGCTACTAAAGAATAATTTTTGCTTTTAACCATTTTAATGTAATTACTTAAATAAAGAAGGGGTAAACAAACATTTACCCCAATCCTTACTGTTAACATCGACTTAGTTAATTACTCCAAATAGTACTTCAAACACTTCTGTTAATCTGAAAATTATGTTTGTATTATTAAAAAATAATAAATTCATCAATTTGGTCAAGGTACAAACTGAGTTTTGATACAACGAACGGCATAACCAGATTTCTTATCACCACTACTCCTATCTACAGCTGTGTTATCATACCAAACATATCTGTAAAACCCCCTTGTTGATTGAGATGGGTTTTCTGTGGAACTCCAGAAATAGCCATATTGAACTCCTTCATTAAACAATCCATTTAAATCTAACCTTTTACCGCCTGGTAAGGCAGAAAAACCACTTTCATCTGTTGCTCCTCCATTTGAACCAGCAGCCCAAAGACTTGATATAGCTTTCATTTTACCTCCTGCGACAGAAACTCCGTCTAAATGAGTTGTTAAAACAGTCCATTCAGCATCAGTTGGCACATGCCATCCTGTGGGACAAATATTTTTGTTACTACCCGATATTGAAATACCCTTTACAGCAAACCAATTGTATAGGTATCCGTAATCCGTTAAGTTCCCACTACTTTGTGCATATATAGTTCTTTGTCCCGTTGTTTGTGTAGACCAATCTTCGCCGGAAACATTACCTGCAACACCTCCAGTTGAATTTAAAGGAATAGCAGTACCATCTGTATATTTTGTTGTCCTTAAATTTTCTTTTGTCCAACAATGGGTACCAATACTTACTGTATTATAAATATTTCCATCTATATCTGTGATTGTACTGGTAGGACATGCTCCAGAAGAAGGTGTTGTAGGAGTAGTCGTAACACAAGGTACACCAGTGCAATTTTACAATGCTGCCTTTTTCCATCTTACCTTGATTTCCTCAAGATTATAAGACGCATTTCTTTTTGTACCTAATTCCTTATTGTCTGTGGAATTTAATATTTGAGCGCTTACATAAACGGCATTTGTTTGCAATAAAATGGCAAAGAAAATAATGATAATAATTTTGTACTTCATTTTTAGAAGGTTTAAATTCAAAGAAATTTTATAACCAACAAATATGAAAAACAAGCCCATTTTTGTTTTATAAAATTTGTCCAAAAACTGAATTTTAACCCTCCAAATTTGGTGCAAGTTTGGTAATCTAAATTGCCAAACCATAAAACAGCTATTTAACAACATTAAAAGTATTTACATATTACTAATTATCAATTACTTATAATTATACAACTTGAAAATCAATGTATTAAAGAGAAAGGATGAAAATGATAAAAATTAGAACCGGATAAACGCGACGTTTAGCGTCTATTCAAATTATATGGTGTTAACCATCATTAATAATCCGTGAAATCCATAAATCCGTTTAATCCGTGATTCAAAAGGGGGATTTATAAATAAATAGTAAATTTGGAACCTTCGGAGGAAAATACGCGAGGCATCGCGTCTCTACCGAACAAAACCATCATTAATAATCAGTGAAATCCATAAATCCCTTTAATCCGTGATAAAAAAAGGAGCTACCGAATGGTAACTCCCTTTATAATTTATAAGAATGAAGATTTTAATTAATTAGAATCTCCCTCTTGATTTCTATTTGGACGAGGCATAATAGATTTTCTTGATAATCTCATTTTGCCTGTTTTCTTATCAATTTCAACAATTTGAATTTTGATTTCATCCCCTTCTTTCAGCACATCCTCGACATTTTCAATACGGCTATGCGAAATTTCAGATACATGAAGAAGACCACTTTTACCATGGAAGTCAACAAAAGCGCCATAAGGCATGACAGTTTTCACTACACCGACGAAAATATCACCTTCTGCGGGCATAAAGGTAATACGGCGTATTCTATCTAAGGCAAGTTCAATACCTGCTTTGTCAGAACTTGACACAGCTACGATACCTTTATCACCTACTTCGGTAATAGAAATATGCGTACCCGTTTGCTCTTGAATCTCCTGAATGATCTTACCACCAGGTCCAATTACGGCGCCAATAAAACCTTTTTCAATCGTTAGTTCAACAATTCTAGGCGCATGAGGCTTATAATCTTCCCTTGGAGCAGCTATGGTTTTAAGCATTTCCCCAAGTATATGAATGCGACCTTCTTTTGCTTGAATTAGTGCATTTTCCATGACTTCATAAGGAAGACCATCGACCTTAATGTCCATTTGACAAGCAGTAATACCTTTATCGGTACCAGTCACTTTAAAGTCCATATCACCCAAAGCATCTTCATCACCGAGAATATCTGATAAAATGGCATAATTCGAACCATCTGTAATCAGACCCATCGCAATACCTGACACTGGCGCCTTAATCTGAACACCTGCATCCATAAGCGCTAAAGTACCAGCGCAAACAGTGGCCATGGAAGAAGAACCATTTGACTCTAAAATATCAGAAACAATGCGAAGGGTATAGGGAAAAACATCAGGCATCACTTGTCTAAGGGAGCGTTGAGCCAAATTTGCATGACCTACTTCCCTTCTACCCGGACCTCTGTTTGGTTTTACTTCACCTACTGAATAACCAGGGAAATTATAATGAAGGATAAATTTTTCGAATCCAAGAGCGTAGGCAATATCCACCATCATTTCATCGGACTTAGTACCCAACGTAAGGGAAGTCAGAGACTGCGTTTCACCTCTGGTAAAAATAGCAGAACCATGGGTAGAAGGTAAATAATCAACTTCACACCAAATTGAACGAATATCCTTTAGGCCACGACCATCTAGTCTAACCTTTTCGTTAAGAACAATTCCTCTAATGGTTTCTTTTTTGACCTTATCATAGTAAGAAGAAACGAAAGATTGATTTTGAGTAAACCACTCCTCACCCATTTCTGCGAGTAAATTTTCCTTTAATTCCTTCTTAACACTATCCAACGCAGCTTTACGTGTTGCCTTATCAGAGGCAGCGCGTGCGATAGCAGCTATTTTATCTGTACACTTTTGAGCAACAAGATTTTTTACTTCCTCGTTTTGAGGAATATCCGCCAGTACTCTTTTATTCAGGGCTTTCTCCCCTACCTTATTTGCCAGCTCTTGTTGAGCAAGGATTTGAACTTTAATAGCTTCGTGTGCTAATTTAATTGCGTTAATCAAATCTACTTCAGAACATTCCTTAGCTTCACCTTCAACCATCATTACGTTATCCATCGTTGCGGCAACGATAAAGTCCATATCTGCCTCTTTTAGCGCATCGCGCAAAGGATTAACATGAAAGACACCGTTGATTCTGGCCACACGGACTTCAGAAATCAAATCGGGGAAATTTATATCTGAGACAGCTAAAGCTGCTGAAGCTGCCAATGCAGCATAAGCGTCGGGTAAATTTTCCTTATCTCCAGAAATCTGATGAATGATAACTTGTGTTTCATTCATATAACCGTCTGGAAAGAGAGGACGAATAGCTCTATCCACTAAGCGTGAAATGAGCACTTCATAATCTGAAATTTTGGTTTCACGACGAAAAAAGTTCCCAGGTATTCTACCGGCGGAAGCAAATTTTTCCTGATAATCAACCGATAAGGGAAAGAAATCTTGCCCAGCTTTAGCTTCCTTAGAGGAAACAACGGTAGCAAATAACATCGTATCACCGATACGAACTACAACAGAACCATCAGCTAAGGAAGCTAATTTTCCAGTTTCTAGGGTTACTTGTCGACCATCCGGTAAATTAAAGGACGATGAGATTGGAATCTGTTGTCCCATTTGTTAACTAGTTTAAAACGCTTTATAAAATTATAGTCACTCTGTCCAACTAAAACTAAAAGAGGCTGAGTATTTAGAATACTCGAGCCAATTTTAAAACTTTGACAACTTGTGTTATAAATAACACGCATCGAAAAAAATTACTTACGAATACCGAGTTTTTCAATAAGTTCCCGATACTTCGTGATATCTTTTTGTGCCAAATAATGAAGCAATTGCTTTCTTTTTCCAACCAACGCTAAAAGAGTTCTTCTGCAAGAGTGATCTTTTGGATTTTTTTGGAGGTGCTTAGATAATTCCTGCACTCTGAAAGTGAACAATGCTGCCTGTCCCTCTATGGAACCACTGTTTGTAGCTGATCCGCCATGTGTTTGGAAGATGTCAGCTTTTTTTTCTTTTGTTAAATAAATTCCCATGTTCTTATTTTAACCGTTAGTGATCATATAAATCATTTACAGCGCGGCAAAAGTAAGGATTATTTCTTAATAATTCCAATTAATTTTAAGCGTTCAAATTTTTTATTGCTGCAGTAAGTTTTGGCACTATGTCAAAAAGATCACCCACTACGCCATAATTAGCCGATTTAAAAAAGGGCGCTTCCGGATCTTTATTAATAACTACAATTGTTTTTGAGTTATTCACACCGGCTAAATGCTGTATTGCTCCCGATATACCAATAGCGATATACAAATTTGGACGAATGGCGATTCCTGTTTGACCTACATGCTCATGGTGCGGCCGCCAATCTGCATCGGAGACTGGCCTTGAACAAGCCGTGGTAGCATGAAGGACATCAGCTAATTCTTCCACAATCCCCCAATTTTCGGGACCTTTTAATCCTCTTCCGCCTGAAACGACTCTCTCAGCTTCCGGAAGTGGCGTTACATTACTTTGTAATTTATCAACTGATAAAACTTTAATGCCAGGTTGAAGAACGTCTAAAGTTATCGGTTGAACCTCTACATTTGCACCTACCACACTAATTTGCAATGAATTACCAAGTACTGATACTACCTTTACTGTCGTATTAATTTCAATATTCACAAGCGCTTTACTTGAATACACCCCCTTTCGAACAGAGAAACCCTTATCCGTTTCCGGAATATCTATGGCAGCACTAACCGAGCCAGCATCCAAAAGATAGGCAACATTGCCAATTAAAGATTTTCCATTGGAGGAATGACTAAGTATAACAACAGAGGCCTCTAACTTTTTAGCCGCCTGAGCAATTGCAGCACTATAAACCTGATTATCAAAAAAATTAAAACTTATTGAATCATTTTGATGAACAAGCGTTGCACCGTATAAACCAAGTGAAGTGGCATCCTCTGCATTTCCCAAAAGGAGCGCCTGACAAGAAGTCCCTAACTTTTGGGCGGTCAGATAACCGTAATAAACCGCTTCCAGGGCGGCTTTACGAACTTTACCATTTTCTGTTTCTACAAAAACTAAAACCATGATGATACAATTTAAAATGGAATTAAATAACTTTCGCCTCTTCCCTTAATAATCTTGCCAATTCTGCCATATTCTCGGGATCAATATACTGAACAGCCTTTTTAGCAGGAGGAAGTTCATGAGACACAATGCTAATTTTTGGTGAATATTTCTGAGGCGTAACTACGTTTAAAGGCTTACTTTTTGCTGTCATGATTCCCTTCATATTTGGAATACGCTGTTCAGCCATACCCTTTGCCGCACTGATAACAAAAGGAGTATTCACTTGAATGGTCTCCGTTCCCCCTTCCATATCTCTCTTTACAACAGCCTCATTTTCAGCTACTATATCTAAATGAGAAGCAAAAGAAATAAAAGGTAAATTGAGTTGTGCAGCCATCCTGCCACCCACCTCTGCTCCATTATAGTCAATGGTTTCTTTTCCCGTAAAAATAATATCGAAGGCATGTTGTTGGATAAATGAAGCCATTTGAAAAGCCACCTGATCCGCAGAAACCGCTTCCGTATCGATCCTGTAGGCGTCGGTAGCGCCTATAGCTAATGCTTTTCGAATAATAGAATCATTTTCCGATGGACCAACGTGCAAAACAGAAACGCTTCCACCCCACTTTTCCTGTATTTCAATAGCTTTGACTAAGGCATACCATTCATCATAAGGATTCATAATAAAGGTAATACCCGCCGTTTCCAATTTTGTATTATCACCATTAAAAGCAATCTTTGCTGTAGTATCTGGTGTTTTACTGATGCAGACTAATAATTTCATAGGGAAATTTTCTACTTTTTCTAATGAATTTGATTTGCAAATATACCTAAATTGTTTTTGTTTTGCTTGAAAAAATAGCGAATTTTCGCTAAATAGAAATTTTTATGACGACAACTTCGCAACGACTAGACCTTCTTCTTGGCATTTTAAAAGAAACGCCCACTGATTCATTTGTTATTTTTGCCATTGCCAAGGAATATGAAAATATTGGCAACCAAAATGAGGCTATTCAATATTATGAAAAATTATATCACTTGGATCCAAATTATGTCGGCTTATATTTCCATTGGGGAAAAATACATGAAGAAATAAATGACTCAGATAAAGCCATTGAAATTTATTCTTTGGGCATCGAGGTTGCTTCTCTTCAAAAAGACGGGCATGCAGAAAGAGAACTTCGTGCCGCTAAATATAATTGTGAACTTCTCCAGTAAGATTTAAGGGCAAATGCGCTTGTCTTTACCCATTTTTAAGTTACTTTTGGAAAAAAAAATATGGATTGGTGTAAAAAAGGCGTAAAAGTATCATTTATACATTCAAATGATACTGGTGTTATTGTCAATATTTTAGACACCGATTTAGTGTTGATAAGACTAGATGCAGATCAATTAGAAATTCCTGCATTTACAGAAGATATACAACCCTTTGAGGCCGATACCCCTAAAAAAGTTATAGTAAACAAGCCCGTTGCTAAGAAAGAAATCTTTCAACAAAATGAACCTAAGTCACTTTCTTATACCATTTTACATAGTCAGGGCATTCAAATTGCTTTTGTCCCCATTCTGGATAAAAAGAACGATCCGACGGACAAATTTCAGCCTTACCTCATTAACGATACTCCTTATGATTATAGCTTTACGCTTAGCCTGCATTTAAAACTTTTTAAAGCCTGGATTCACGAAGGTAAACTTGATAGCATGACCTTTTTCAAATTACCCGAATTTGAAAATGATTATTTGAACGAATCACCAGAATTAAATGCCATCTTTAATAGAATCTCAACCGAAGGACCCGGTCCGAATATTGAAAAAAAGATGAAATTAAAAGCGAAGACCTTTTTTAATAATAAACAAACGGCACCTCTTATAAATCAACCCGCTCATTTATTTGTGTTACTGGAGAAATCATCAGGATTTGACGTTTCTCAAAAATCGGAGAAAGATTCTTTAAAAGATTATACTTTAGAAAACGCTAAACCACTCACATCGAAAAAAGATAAAACCTATACACCTCAGCACGTTGTAAAGTCAAAATCTGAATTTAGTATAGAACTAGACTTACACATTGAGGTTCTATCTTCAGAGGATAACAAGATTACAAATTCTCAGATATTACAACTTCAGATGAAGAAATTTGAAGCATATATCGATGAGGCTGTTCGTCAGGGAGTAGAAAGAGTATTCATCATACACGGCATAGGAAAGGGACATTTAAGAAACTTAATAACTGCCACTTTAATAAGGAATCCTAATGTTATCACCTTTAAAAATGAATTTCACCCGAGATATGGACATGGAGCTACTGAGGTAATATTTATATAACCTCGGTTTCATCCTCGGTTAAACCGACCATTTTTAATATTCCATATTCATTAGACCTTCCTGAACTTCTTGATACTAACTCGGATATAAAACCAGCAAGAAAAAGTTGTGTTCCTAAAATCATGCAGGTGAGACTAAGATAAAAGAATGGATTATCTGTTAATTTCATCAATAAATAACCTTGATACATAAATATCATTTTCCTTACACCTAAATAGGCTGCGGAAACGAACCCAATACCAAAAATTAGTGTACCCAGAGAACCAAAAAAATGCATAGGGCTTTTTGAAAATTTGCCCATAAAAGTAATGGACATCAGATCTAAAAAGCCATTTAAAAATCGCTCAAAACCAAACTTCGACACACCAAATTTTCTTGCTCTATGCTCTACTACTTTTTCACCAATTTTATAAAAGCCTGCCCATTTAGCTAAAAGAGGAATGTATCTATGCATTTCTCCATACACTTCAATCGCCTTAACTACTTCCAAACGATAAGCTTTTAACCCACAATTAAAATCGTTCAGCTCAATTTTTGAAATTCGTCGGGTTACACTATTAAAAAATTTAGACGGAATGGTTTTTCCTAAAGGATCGTGTCTTTTTTTCTTCCACCCGGAAACAAGATCAAATTTATCTTCAACAATCATTTTATATAATCCTGGAATTTCATCCGGGCTATCTTGCAAATCTGCATCCATGGTGATAACAACCTTACCTACTACTTTTTGGAAAGCAGAATGCAATGCAGCTGATTTGCCATAATTCCGTCTAAATCTTATGCCTTTTACTGATGGAAATTGCTTGTTAAGATTCTCTACAACCGCCCATGAATTATCTGTACTTCCATCATCCACTAAAATGATTTCATAAGAATAAGCGTTCTCCAACATCACCTTATCGATCCAATGTACTAACTCAACCAATGATTCATCCTCATTATAAAGAGGTACAACCACAGAAATATCTAATAAATAGTTCATATTAATCCTTTTTAAAAATGTAGGCAAAAAGCATAGATAACAAAAATCCCGCAGGTAATCCTTGCACGTAACTGAATAGAATAGTTTTAGCTTTCACATGGCTATAAAGTTCTTCTTTTGATATTTTCCATGCGGACTGCTGCTCTTCATTGGAAAGAACAGCATTTGAATTTAAACCCTCTTGAATTACGTTAAATTGTATATCAATTAATTGACTATCAATGTAGTTAATCATTAAATAATAAAAGAAATTATAAAAAGCGGAATTGAGAAAAAAAATAAAGAAAAGACCTCTCAGACCAGAAATAAAAGGGAATGAGCTAGAATTACGCCTTTCAAAATGGATAAAAAGGGCAAAAGCCAGAAACAAAATGGAAAAACTTCCCCAATAAATACTGGGATTAAAAAATTGCTTTTTATCAATCCAATAGAAAAGAAAAAAATAAATACAAGTAAAAATACCAGCTGCGAATCCAAGATAGGCTGGTTTAAAAAATTTAGAAGTCAGACTCATATTTATCCAATATCAGGTATATTATTTTTCTTTCTTCCAATCAAGCCACCAATCAAGCCAACGAAAAGAGCGTAAATAATTGGTCCAGTAATTAAGCCTTTTGCAAGATTTGCCAATGAAAATCCCTCTTTAAGTTTAACCAACGCTTGCTCTACTTGTCCCTCATTCATACCCATTTTAAGATACATTTCCTCCATCTGCCTCATCATGACGTCAATGAAACTTGCATCAACATAAGTCAGGTAAACAAGATTGAATAAAGAGGCTAAGAAGCCACAAACAGCGCCGACCATGGCTGCTACCTGAAAAGAATCTTTAAAATGAATAAAACCATTTAACTCTTCATTTCTGTAAGATTTTACTGCCTGGACAGCGAGAATCATGACCAAAATAAATGATCCCATGGTAAAGAACCCTTGTTGTTGAAAAGAAACGGAATCTCCAGCAAACAGATAGCCCATTAATGTAACGCCAACAGTTAACAATCCTGCCAATAATCCAAATCTACCAGCATGAGACCATTTAACAAGAAATGATAAGGAATTTTCTTTAGTACTTTCCATTTTTATTAAAATTTAGGTCAAATATATTAAAAATCGGTATAAAGAACCTCATCGTTCAAAACTAGTTTTCCGTTATTGAACACGCCTACGACCTTACCATTCATAGTTTCGTTCCAAAGGGGTGAATTTTCAGAAAGAGATGTATTATCATCTTTAAGAATAACAGCCTTAGCATTAGGCAAAAAGAAAGTAAGATTAGCTTTAGCACCTTCTTGAATGACAGGAATTTCTACCTTAAATATTCGCCGGGGATTATAAGCTAAAATATCTACCATGTTAATTAAGGGAAGTTCGGAAAAATGAGTTCTAAGCATTTGAAAAACGTGTTGCAAAGAAATTGAACCGAAGGAAGCATAAGGAAATTCTAATTTTTTATGTTCTGATTCCCATGGCAAATGGTTGGAACTAATCAACTGAATGGTACCATCTAAAACAGCCGACTTCAAAGCCATTTTATCATTTTCCGTTCTCAATGGGGGCATCAATTTAAAGTTAACGTCAAAAGATTCCAGATCATCTTCTGAAAAAACCAAATTGAAAATAGGTACGGCAGCAAAAAGCGATTTATTTAACTTATCTGATTTTTGCAATCTATCAATCCCTATTTTTGAACTCAACCCCCAAAGCAATAGTTTTCCATCGGCATAATCGAGTAAAGAAAGATCTCGCTGAATCATTAAATCTTCGGCAACGTCAGGAATACCCGGAAGTCCCAACAAGGCACTTATTCTACCTTCATGTATTTGTCCTTCAACGGCCAGATTAAAATCCATAGGAAAATGAATACAGATACCAGCGAAGCCGTTCATATATTTCAAAGCACGATAAAACAATCCAGCATTTGCAATAGGTTTCAGGCCATCAGAAAAACTAATGGCTCCCGCTTTATGTAAATCCATGAGTTCGGCCATTTCTTTTCCTTCTCCTTTTTCGCTTAATGAGGCAATAGGGAAAATTTCAACGGCTTCCTGTTGGTTTAATTGAGTTAAATAATGTATAGCCGCTTTATTGTCCACCCGTGGATGCGTATCGGGCCAGGGTGCTAACGCGGTGAAGCCACCTGCTGCTGCAGTAGCTCTCAATGACAATAAAGATTCGCGGTGTTCTTCTCCCGGATCACCATGACTTGCACCAATATCCATCCAACCAATAGAAACGTGAAGGTCATCTATCGCAATAACCTTTGCGTCAGGTGCTATCAAATCAACACCTATTTTACGTATTATACCTTCACTGATTAATACATCTAATTTACCCAATGTTGAGGAAAAACTTCGGTCAACCAGAGTGACGTTTTTAAATAACCAAGTCATTGTCGAGAGAATTATTGAACTAATTTAGGGTATCGCCTATTATTTACCCAGATAAAATCATTATCTGTTTTAGTTAAAACAGAAGATAAAGGTCTGACTAACATTTCGTCTATAAAAACATTTGTTTTTTTAAGATCCGGATTATTCGCGATAATCGTTATTTGACTTCCGCTGCGATGAAGGACCCAGGGTATTTCAATCAAGGCCCAGCCATTATCGTCAAAAACATGAATATTTTGGTGAGAAGGAAAGACCTCTTCGTATTTCTCCTTGTTTTTTGTTACCTCTTTGATTGTAAATTGCGAAGTAGTGCGTTTATCCTCATCTATGTACATCCAAATAGAAAATATCCAAGGCCCCTCTTTTGCATTATCAGCAACCTTTCCTTGAAACAAAACATCGCCTGAATTCAGCAAATATTTGCAGCCACTATTACCTGCATATTTTTGTTGTTTAACATTACCCTTATTCCAATCTTGGAATAAAAATTCAACATCATCATCTGACGAATAGGTCTTTGTATTTGTTTTCAATGTAGATGACATCAAAATATTTGCCTCTTTGACTTTATCCAGCACTGATTTTTCAAAAGAATTATATGGTAATAAGTAAAGTGACATTCTGTCCTCGTCATGTAAAATAGAGGCATATTTTAGCAGGTGAGCGTAGGGTTTTCCCCTCTCATTGTCGAGATTGCTTTTATCTACCATTAAAAGAAAAGGACGTTTGTCAACTAGGCTTTTTAAAAGCAAAGGATATTTATAGGGTTCACTTACCCATTGCAACTGATTAATCGTTTGTTTGCGTGAAGTTCTGGTTAGCATAGCACTATTTGTAGGCAATCCTGTTTTTGCCGACATCAACAAAACCTTTTGCAAGATAAAACCCTCCGGTTCTCTCCAAAATTGATCAGAACCAAGATTAAAATATGGAATAGTTAAAATAGATTGGAATTTCTCCGGCTGAATACCTGTTAAAAAACTTAGTTTTCTACCCATTTCAAGTTCGGGAATAGCCTCCATACCTACATTCAATCTTCTATGATAATGGATAAGATCTAAGGACATGAGAGCAAAATAAATACTCCAAACAAAAAAGGCAATTCCCTTTCCTTTAAAAAATCTAAATAAAGAAACGGCCATTATTATATGAATGACGTAATAAAATACCCAGGCAAATCTACCCACAGATCTAAATTGTCTAAAAGGTCCAGTATAAGACAAGAAACCTTCAAAACCACTGATAATGAATGGAAAACCAAATGAAATAATTAATAATATAAAAGCTGATAACACCACTGCAAGCAATCCGGAATCCTTTACAGAAAATAGTTTGTAAAAATAATTCCTTTGATTCGGAAAAAAATGAATACCTATCAGAAGCAACAAAAAGAATGGAAAAGTAAGACCGAGATAATGGTATCTTTCGATATCAGAAAACGTCTCCCATTTAATGGAAAAGAGATGATTACTCACCCAACGCCAAAATGGATTGTCCTGGGAAAATAATAATCCACCAGGTGTAGCATTAAACTGAAAGAAGCCCCAGGGTTGTGGACTTCGGTCCAGAGGTTGATTCCCGCCATTTACCCACATAAATAATAAGGCAAATGGAATAAGCACGGCACCTAATACATGCATTATAAAAACAGGAACCGGCGGTTTTTTCTCTGAAAAAAAATACCAAAAAAAAGAGAAAAGTAATGAAAAGGAGAATATGAAAGCAACATAATAAAAGTGAATCCCTGCTGCCAGAAAGGTGAGTAATATGAGGGGAACGAGGGTTTTAAAATAGGGCTTTTTACTATACAAAAGCCAATAGTACAACAAGCCAGGAATAACTGCCAGATGAGCCAAACCCAGATGAGCCTCCATTCTCAATAATTGTGGCGATAAAAAAGCAATGGTTAGGGATGTTGCAGCAGCTAAATAAAAAGGTAAGCCGAGTAAAAGACCTATCTTATATATATATAAGACGCCTACCAAAAAACTAAAAAGAAGAAGAAAATGAATAATTTTTGGCAAATAATCTGTGAGATCTACCCCATTATTATACAGCCACTTTAAAGGAAATGATACAGTTGCCAAACCGTCAGCCGCCACAATGTTTTCACCATAGGGATAATTCATCCCATCGTAATGATTGAACGATTTATCAAATTTAATGTGATAAAGTGGCACCAGATAGCTTTTAATACCATCTCCATAAGGCTCAACTACATAATGAGGTGGAAGATTGATCCATTCGCTCCATCGATAACTTATTAAAGATAAGGTAAAGAGACAAAACAATATGAACCAACTTGATTTTTTAAAACTATTCGGCATTCATGAAATACATTATTTCCACCATCTAAGAATAAAAGTTTCCAAAAGTAAAAATATTAACGCAGCGATTAAAAAATAACGCCATAAAATTACGCCTTGATTTTGCTCCGAAACATTGGCAGATAAAATGGAGGCTTCTCCGGGAGTAAAAACTTTAAAAAAATCACCCTCTTTTTCTTTAAGCTGATTAAATGAAAAGTAGGAAAGATCAGATTCCAATCTATTAAAGTTAAAGGCAAATTCATGAATGACATTATCAGTTTCGTCAACTACCTGATATTGCCCTGCTTCCTTTAGTTGACCGTTTAGTGATAAACTTAAAGACTGTCCTAAAAATCTTTGACCGGGAATAAATTCTCCTTTTAAGCCTTTGATTTTATATACTTTGTCTGTTGAAATATTGTTTAACGGAATACTTATCAGTTCATCTTTTCCGGCAATAAATGAAATAGGCTGATTTCCTCCACCGGCAATGCCCAATTTATAGATAAGTGGAATAAAGATATCACTTTGATTAACCAAAGAATTAAATTCTTTCGAAAGAGGCGCTGAAGATCTGTAAAAAGTACCACCTCCTACATTAAAGGCACTCAAATAACTGGTACCGTCCCGATAGGTGAGTAATTTTTGTTCCCCAAAAACAGATGAATTTTCAAAACTATAATTCCCCTTAGTGACAGGCAATTTCATCATAACTTTAGATTGTTCATAAACATCTCTGAAAGCAAAAGATTCAAGATCTATCTCCCCCACCTGTCGCTCCACCTGACTAAAATTCAGTACCCTAGGTATTTGAAGTTTGCTAAAAAAGGAATTATAATCAGTTAATTGAGCGTTTGCTTGCGGAAAAAACAACACATTTTTTCCTGTTTCAAGGTATGATAGCAAGGTAGAAGCTAATCCGGAACTTACCTCAGGAATTTCGTCTAAAATAATCAAATCATATTTATCCCATTTTTCGTAAGAAATTTTATTAGCCGGTTGATAATCCACTTTAAAAGGAGTCATTCCCGAGAAGGCTGCTACAAAAGCATCATTTGGTTTATCTTTAGAAATAAGTAAGACCTCGACGGAAGGAATAACCTCGAAGGAAATAAAATATTTATCGTCAAACTGAATGGGATAATCAGTAATGCTTAGGGAAGCCTTTTGCCACCCGACTTTATCTAGTGAAAGGAAAACGGTATCTATTCTGGATTCGCCTGCGACCAAACTAAAAGAACCAAGAGGCCTATTTTGGCCGTCAAACTGTAAGGAAAGTCTTATATTTTCGGCCACAGCCGTTCCTCTGTTTCTAGTCTGAACAATTAAGGGAATTTTCTCTTTCCATAATCTTACAGGAGAATCAAACCAAACTGAATCAATAGAAATATTATTTTGTTCTGCAGCTTCTACAGGTACAAGCGCCAGAGAGACAGAACTATCTACGGTTACATTAAAGTCGGAAATACTCTGTTGAAAGTCAGAAATCTGGTAAATAAATGCATTTTGCGCTTTGTCATTTAATAGCGCTTGTTTTTGTTTATCAAGAATTAACTGTAGTGGATGAACTGCTGGCGAAATCTGAATTTCTTCTATCAAATCCAAGGCATCTTCTCTGGCCAAAAATCGGTTATTCCACGAACTTGAAGCATTGTTAATCAAGTAGAATTTATCTTCCCGACCAAAACCCAGAATAATATCCCTTGCTCTCTCTTTAGCAATTTCCAGCATAGGAGCGTCCCTGGTAATACCTTGCATGCTAAAACTGTTATCAACAAATATACTTATGTGTTTAATTCCTTTATTTGACATTTTGCCAGAAGGAATAAAAGGTTGAGAAAACGCAAAAACGAGGGCGGCAAAAGCCAATAATCTCATGGCCAGAATTAAGCGCTTTTTTACCTTGGACCGATTCTGCTTTTCCTCCTTTATAGACTGTAGCAAACGAACGTTACTGAAGTAAACCTTCTTGAATCGCCTAAAATGAAAAAGATGAATGATTACAGGAATAGATAGACCCAATAAACCCCACAAAAAGACAGGAAATAAAAACTGCATGCTTTTGGTATAAAATTAGCACAATAATAAAGTTATATCCAAAGAATTAAAAATTATTCTTTTATTGTGCAAAAATAAAGTAAAGTGGGATACCAAATCAAAGAAATATTTTATACACTACAAGGCGAAGGTGCTATGGCAGGCAGACCAGCTGTATTTTGCCGATTTACAGGATGTAACTTATGGAGTGGGCGCGAAGAAGACAGGGCACAAGCGATTTGTACTTTTTGTGATACTGATTTCAGAGGCACTGACGGGTTAAATGGAGGAACCTATCCAGACGCAGAACATTTAGCCATGAAAATTGCTTCCTGCTGGCCCGATCTATCAAAAGGAACCCCTTATGTGGTATGTACCGGTGGTGAACCCCTTTTACAAATGGATGTCGAGTTTACCCAGGCTATAAAAAAGTATGGATTTGAGATAGCGGTTGAAACGAATGGCACAAAACCCATTGTAGATGGCATAGATTGGGTTTGCGTAAGCCCTAAATCTACGGCGAACCTGGTGGTAACACAGGGAAATGAACTCAAACTTGTTTACCCACAGATAGATGCAGCCCCAGAAAAGTTTGAAAAACTCACCTTCGACCATTTTTATCTACAACCCATGGATGGAGAAAATGCAAAAACAACAGAGCAGCAAACATTGGCATATTGTTTAAAAAATCCACAATGGAAAATGAGTGTTCAGGTTCATAAATGGTTGAATATACCCTAATTTTAAAATAATAGTAATACTATTAAATAATTAGTTTTGATATTTTTTAATTCATTTAGAATAATAATTAAGATTTATAAAGTATTTTGCATTTCATATTTAAAATATTTTATTTATCAACACATTATTCTCTTATGAAAAAACATTTACTTACATTATTGCTTTTTCTTGGAGTGTTTAGCCTGGCACAGGCTCAGCGTTCCATAAGCGGAAAAGTAACAGACGCTAAGGGTGAGGCTCTTATCGGCGCGAGTGTTCTCGTTAAAGGTTCAACAGGAGGCACAGTTTCCAACATAGATGGAACCTATTCCATCAGTGTACCTACGGGATCAAACGTATTGATTTTCAGCTATACTGGTTTCAATACAGTTGAAGTAACCATTGGTACTTCAAACACGGTTGACGCTACCTTAGAGGAAGGAATTTTGCTTGAGGAAGCAGTAGTTACCGCTTTGGGAATCAAGCGTTCTGAGAAATCTTTAACTTATGCAGCACAGCAAATTAATAATGAGCAATTGACGATTATTCGCCAAACGAACATTAACAATGCCTTGGCTGGTAAAATTGCCGGTGTACAGGTTCGTAGCCAATCATCCATGAAGTTAAATTCAGGTGCTTCAATCCGTATTCGTGGTGCCGGATCATTGTCTGACAAAGGACCATTGTATGTTGTTGACGGAACGCCTGTTACGAACTCTTTTGACTTCAACATGGATGATGTGGAAAGTGTTACCGTTTTAAAGGGACCTAACGCAACAGCTATTTACGGTCAGCGTGGAGATGCTGGTGTTATCGTGGTAACGACTAAAAAAGGTAATAAAGGTAAAGGTATTGGTGTAGAAGTTAACCAAAGTACTTTCTTTGATAAAGTATATATCCTACCTGAATATCAAAACACCCACGCAGGTGGTGGTGAGTCAGAATTAATCAAATTTACATGGAACGCTGGTATGCCAGCTGATTGGAAAGCATTAGACGGCAAATTTTACCACGATTATGAGGATGATGCCAGCTGGGGTCCAAAAATGACTGGACAGGAGTATATTCCTTGGTACTCATGGTACAAAAGTGATAAGAATCCATATTATATGCAAACAGCGAAGTTAGAAGGTCAGCCAAACAACATCCGCGATTTCTATAATACAGGTATTACTACGTTGAATAACGTGAACTTCAAAACGGGAGGCGATAACTATAATCTTCGTGTATCCTTGTCAAACCAAGGTGCAAAAGGTATGTTACCTAATTCAGGATCAGATAAATATACTGTAGCTACAAATACCAATGTAGATTTAGGAAAATACATCACGATTGGAGCGAATATCAACTATGTTACCAATAGAATAACAGGTGAATTTTCTGATGGATATAGCAATAACTCAACGGGATCATTCAATTCATGGTTTCACCGTGATTTAGATTTCGGTAAAATGAAAGAACTTCAGGGAATGACTTCACCTGAAGGTTACCTTGCTAGCTGGAACCATTACAACGTTCCAAAATATAACACCAGCCCAAGAAATTTCTATGCTGCCAATTATTGGTACAATCCTTATGATTATTTCAATAACAGAAATATTGTAACGAACACCAGAAGATTTTTTGGTGATGTTAACTTAACGGCAAAATTGAGTGATAAATTCAAAATAACTGGATTCATCCGCAGAAATGAGTATCAGACAGATTTCGAAGATAAACTGAATAACATATTACAATTATCTGGTTTACAAACAGGTTACTTTAATGCTTATTCTACTCAGTTAACTTATTTCAGAGAAGATAATTATGAAGCTATTGCTACTTATGCTGACAAATTTGGAGATATAAGTGTTGAAGCGAATGGTGGTGTAAACATGAGAACTGATAAATCGAAATCAATTTCTGGTTCGACATCTCAAGGATTGAACGTACCTGATTTGTTTACAGTAGGTAATTCAAAAGTAGCCCAAGTTCCATCAGAAGGTAGATCTTTAAAGAAGGTAAATTCTGTATATGCCAGAGGTTCTTTTGGTTATAAGAGTTTATTATTCCTCGACTGGTCTGCAAGAAACGATTGGAGTTCAGCTTTACCTGCTGACGCAAACAGTTATTTTTATCCAAGTTTAGGAACAAGTTTTGTATTCAGCGAGTTAACAGCTGACGCCCTTCCTTTCTTAAGCTTTGGTAAAGTAAGAGCATCTGTTGCTCAGGTAGGATCTGATTTAGGAGCCTATCAATTAGATTTATTTTACGGATTAAATGCTAATCAATGGACAGCTGGAAACTTCCTTATGGCAACACCAGATGGTTTAATTGATGCGGGTATTAAACCATCCCTATCATCTGCCTTAGAGTTTGGTACTGATTTGAAATTCTTTAATAACAGAGTTGGTTTAAGTGCTACTTATTTCAAAGAAAAGAAAATCAACGAAATTTTAAGTATTCCTATCACCTCAGCGAGTGGATTTGGAAGTAAGTTGATTAATGCGGGTAGAATTGACCGTTGGGGAGTTGAGATAGCCTTAGATTTAAATCCTATCAAAACAAGAGATTTAAACTGGGATGTAACTTTAAACTTTGCCAATATTGATAATGAGGTTAAAGAACTTACAGCAGGTATTACTGAACAATTAGTAGGAGTAAATAGTGCTTTTACAGGATTTGGCGTACGTCAGGTAAATGTAGTTGGCGAGAAATGGGGACAATTAAGAGGTGGAGCTATTAAGCGCGATGCTCAGGGAAGAGCTATCTTAGATAAAGACGGGTTATACACAGCGGTACCAAATCAGTATTTAGGTAGTGTTTTACCTGATGTAACGGGAGGATTTGTAAGTCAGTTAACTTACAAAAATTTCTCTTTCAGCTTTAACATTGACTATTCTTTTGGTGGTAAGTACTATTCTTTATCTGATGCATGGGGTAAATTCTCTGGATTATTCGCAGCAACAGGTGCATTAAATGACAAAGGAAATAACGTTCGTGACGATGTAAGTGCAGGTGGTGGTGTTAAAGTAGAAGGTGTAAATGCAGCAGGAGAACCTGTAAGTATGTATGCTGATGGCTTCAATTATTTCCACCAGTTTGTAAATAGAGGTATCGCTGAAGATCATTTATTTGATTTATCTTTTGTGAAATTAAGAGAAGTAAGTTTTGGATACAGTATTCCTGTGGCAAATACTTCTTTTGCTAAATTCATTCAAGGAGCAACTATTTCATTAGTAGCAAGAAACCCTTGGTTGATTTATGCACAAAATCGCGATTTTGACCCAAGCGAACTTGCTGGTACTTTTGGTGAAAACGGACAATTCCCTGGCACAAGAAGTATTGGATTTAACCTTAAATTACAATTCTAATAAACAGAAATATGAAACGAAATAATAATTCTATATTTTTCCTTTTGATGCTTTTAGCATCCATTGGATTTTTTCCAGCCTGTGATAGTTTTACTGACTTTGGGGATACAAATGTTGACCCAAACAGAACGAACAAGCCGGTAACTGCCGCTTTAATAACCAATGCTATTACAGGAATGGGTGCTGCCTTTATAACAGAAGGTTTATACTGCCAATATTTTGCGCAATCCCAATATACTGATGGATCATTATATTCAAGGGTTGAAGGTGGATTTGGTACCTATTCAGGTGTCCTATATGATTTACAGAATGTAATCATAAATAATACGGATGCTGATTTAAAAACAGCGGCTATAGTTCAAGGTTCTAACGCAAATCAAATAGCGGTTTCTCGCATTTTGAAAGCCTATTACTTTGCAAGATTAACTGATTATTTTGGTGATTTACCATATACTCAAGCACTAACTGGCGAGGTAAAACCTGTTTATGATGCACAACAGACCATTTATAATGGTTTGTTCAAGGAATTGGACGAAGCGGTAAAACAATTTGACGGTGGTGTAGCCGCGAGAGGTGATATTTTATTCAGCGGTAATATTACACGTTGGAAGAAATTTGCCAATTCACTAAGATTAGTTTTAGCGATACGTATTTCAAAAGCAGATGCGGCAACGGGAGCAACCCAGGCAAAAGCTGCTTTAGCTGCTGACGGTGGTGTTATTACAGCAAATGCGGATAACGCTATGTTAAATTATCCTGGAGGAAACTTTAACAATCCATGGTATGCTGCTTACTTAACTCGTCAGGATCAGGCCATTAGCGAAATCATGGTTAAAATGTTAAATGAAAGAACTGACCCGAGGTTAAATTCTTTTGCAACAGCTGACAAGACAGGTAAAATTACCGGCATTCCTTACGGACTTCCAAGAGAACAAGCTATTCAATTTACCAATGCAAATCCAACATGGTCATTTGTATTAGCTCCTTCATTTAGAGCTGCAGCAACACCTCATGCTATTTTAACATCTGCTGATGTTACCCTTGCCCGTGCTGAAGCAGCTTCAATGGGTTGGACCACTGAAAATGCTGAACAACTTTACAAAGACGGTATAAAGTTATCTATGGAATACTGGAAAGTATTTTCTCAGGCATCTTTTGACGCTTATAACGCAAATGCTTTAGTTGCTTTCAAAGCAGGAGATAATGCAGGAAATTTAGAGAAAATTCGTTTACAACGATGGTTTACCTTTTATCCTGACGGATTACAAGGTTGGTCTGAATGGAGAAGAACTGGTGTTCCAGCGTTAAAACCTACTCCTTTTGCTATAAATTCATCAAAGCAGATTGTTAGACGATATATTTATCCTGCAACGGAGGCTACCTTAAATGGTGTAAATTATCAAGCCGCTGTAGGAAAAATTTCAGGTGGTGATACAAACGACGGTAAAGTTTGGTGGGATAAATAATTAATTATCCTTTATAAAAGGGGTTAGGTAAGATTTTACCTAACCCTTTTTTTATGCCATAGATACTGCATAGTTTATTAAATTAGCGTAATCTTGTGATCTTTTTAGTAAATCAGCATTTCCAACCATAACAAAATGTTCCCTCGCTCTGGTGATGGCGACATTTAATTTTCTATCCACTCCATCCGTATTTTTAGACACCAATGTACTTAATTGTCTTGGATAATTTAGACAAGGAGAATAGATGATTATCGAACGCGCACTTCCCTGATACCTTTCAACGGTATCGATAGTAAACAAAGAGATATCCAAATCAATACTGATTAGGTATTCTCTGATGCATGCAATCTGAGCTCTATATGGGGTAATAATCCCAATATCGAAAGCGGTTAACGATCTTTGCTGTTCTTTAAAATATTGCTGAAAAAATAAAACAATCTGTCCAATTTGAATGGCTTCAAATTGATTACTCTTTCCACTTGGATCCGACAAATCTACTTTTGTTGAAAAAAAACAAACCCTTGAAGATTGAATATACCTTGCCATATCCGAAGTTAAAACATAAGAAAGATTAGGTAAAGGCTGTATTAATTTTTTTTGTTTGTCCGCGTATTCAGGAAGTACCTTTAGCATATCACTATAAAAATGGAAGCCTGGGAAAGTCATAATTTCCTTATGCATTCTACCTTGAAAACTAAGTTTACCAAGAGCCCAATGCCAGTTCATTTTTTCAACCCTTTTTATCATTCTTTCAAAAACGGAATCCCGTAAATTATGAAAGCCAATAGTCAATAAATCCTGATCTTTCACCTCACTTTGATCTTGTGATTGTAAAACAACAGCAGGCAACTGTTTATGATCACCTATTAACAGATAATGGGGAAAATGAACTAAAATACCAGCCATTGCGGGATCTGGTAATTGTGATGCCTCATCCACCATGATCCTATGGAACTTCTTAATCTTAAGAATATCCATATTTTTCTGTAGCGAAGTCAACGTTGAAATAAAAATTCTGGCATCACCGATTAACTTCAATAATTCCTTCCTCGAATTTATTTTTTCACATTTATTTTTAAGAATATTGGATCGAAACTTAGTTGCTGAGGATTGAGTTTGTCCAATGCGCAAATAACTTTCTTTTATATTTCCTCCTATGGATTCTACAGCCTCACAAATTTCATCTACGGCCCTATTCGTAAATGCAAGCAACATAATATTTTCATCGGTGGCATAATAGTAATGAGCCACTAAATTTCTAATCATTATACTTGTTTTTCCCGTACCAGGTGGCCCCCAAAGTAGGAAATAGTCTTTAGAATGAATGATAGTATGCAGTAATGACCGTTGTTCATCGGTCATTTTGCAAAAATTATTCTCCGGAATATCTTTTACTTCCCCTTCAGAAACACCTGGTGGAATTAATCCTAAGTATAAATTCCTCTTTAATTTTTCAGAAGAAAGGAAGAGAAACAACGATTGATCAAAATTATGAAAAGAATCAAAAAAATCAGGTTCAAGATTCCAGTAACTAAATTGCCTAAAAAAAGAATCATCATGTTGGGGGAACACCAGTGAAACGATAATTTCATTTTTTTCAATAGCTAATAAATAAACCTTAAATAGCTGAAAATCGGAGGTGAATTGCTCTTTATCCAGACTAGGATATAGTATCAGGGTGTCCCCTACCCTAAAATTTGCTCTATTGGCTGACTTATCTGTCTTTAAAAAGGTAATTTGATTGTCTTGATAAGCATGAAGTGCCAAGTGATTTAAAATATCAAAGTTTTCTTTCTTATCCTTCACCGATTCCAACCATAAGGAGGCTTGACCTTTTGAACCATTCTGGTAATTACCGGCGCCGGATTTAGCTAATTTTTGTTCCCTTGCAATAAAACTTATATACGAATAAAAATATTTTTTTTCAATGAGTGATGCTTCATTAAGTGTTGCTATAAAAATATTTAAGTCTGCTTTATAGAATCCTTTCGCCTCTAAAACCTGGTCAAATAAACGATGAAAAATAGCTTCACCTCCTGACAATAAATCTTCATGAAACCCAAGATTTATTAAACTCAGTTCAATAAATAATAAATTATTTCTCATGACCATAGCCTTTTGCTGTTGAAGCAAATTGGACGGTGCGAATCTTAGACTAACCGACTCACCCGCGTACAATACAAAACCAGCTACTCTTTTTTTGGCAGACGGCGACCGGATAATTAAATCGTATAATAGGAATTGATAAAAATGTGGTAGGTTGATACCATAGTCATTTGTCTGAAATGTTTTTCCACTTTTCAACTCTACAATCACTGTTTTATCAGCCCCTTCAAAGAGTAAATCCAATCGACCTTGGATTCCATATTTTTCTGATAAAAAGGAAGGCTCCAGATAGCAATGTTTAGGTAAAATTTGTTGCGTTGGAAAATCTTTGGTTATTGTTTTAAGTAAATTGACAAAGATATTTTTTGAGGAATCTATTATTTTCAGCATATCTTCATCAGTGATGAGAGCATAGCTCAGTGGATTTTTTTTAAAAACCAAGGGGAATAGATAGTCAAATGTTAGGGAAGGATCAGAAATTAGCGCATCTAAAAAGAAATTAGCAATTTCACCTATAAGCAGGTAAGTACTTGTTGACTTGGGAGAAAATTTCTTTAACAAATAAGCGTCTGGATTTTCACCCTTTGATTCAAAACAGTTAGCGATGGCCGTAACATCAAATAGATAATCTGGTTCCAAAACAAAATGAACCGGAATAAAAAAGCCATTATCATCAATTTTAACGTGTACGAGCATACATGAGATAGGCAGTTTATCTATTTCATGGAGGTGAATGATTGTGTTTGTATAGACCTCATTTAAATTAAGAACATTAAAATGCACTAAAATTTCGTCATCACCCTCATGATCTGCCTTAAAATAAATCAAATGTTTTTCTACATCGATTTTATAAATTAGTCCTTTTAAAAAAGGTAGAGTCTTAGAAGTAGGATTTTTATTTTGAGGTTTTATCCATTCGATATCTCTTGTGGCTGAAAGACTTTGAGGTAATTCAATTTTATAGAAAGTATTAAATAGAAAAACCAATAGATTTCGTCCCAGCTCAATTAATCTACCTAATTCTTTATCAGATACATCTTCCCTTTTATGGATATGCTGAAAACTGATTCTAAAATGATTTAGAGAATAAGCTATTTCCGGAGAAAGCCCAAGTTTTTGTTTTAAAAAAGTGATTTTAGAAAATAGGGTGTTAAAAAAAATGGTATCTTTTTTAATTATATCATCAATTACAGCGAATAATAAATCGTTTAAAGCATTTAATTTAGACAGACTAACTTTCTCTGGAAGAGCAATAATTAGTTCAAATTCTTCTAAAAATTTTACGTTGGGCATTTCATTTTAAGGTATAAAAAGTTTAATTCTTTTTGTAGGAATGAAAGAAACTATTCCAACGCATTTGTAAGACACCAAATACAGCTTCTTTTATGATTCCGCCAGACATTTTTGATGATCCCAGTGTTCTATCGATGAAAGTTATAGGTACTTCTTTTATAATAAAGCCAGATTGAAAGGAAGCGAATTTCATTTCTATTTGGAAAGCATAGCCCACAAATTTAATTTTACCTAAATCGAGGGAAGATAAAACACTTCGGTGATAACAAACGAATCCAGCAGTAGGATCTTTAACTGGCATTCCTGTTAACAAACGGACATAAAGAGATGCACCATAAGATATAAAAATTCTATCAAGAGGCCAATTTTTAACATTTCCCCCTTTCGTATATCTTGAACCTACGGCGACCTCAGCGCCATGTAAAAAGCAAGCATTTCTTAAACGCACTAAATCGGCTGGAGGATGAGAAAAATCGGCATCCATTTCGCAAATAAAAGAGTAATGTTTATCTAAGGCCCAATGGAAACCAGCAATATAGGCAGTTCCCAAACCAGATTTTCCTTTTCTTTTAAGAATAAAAATACGTTCAGGAAAAGATATGATCATTGAATCCACCAAGTCAGCTGTACCATCTGGAGAACCATCGTCCACCACCAACACATTAAAATCATCCCCTAAATCTAATACGGCATTTATTATAGCCGTTATGTTTTCCTTCTCGTTATAAGTTGGAATTATCACCAAAGTATCTGCCAAAACAAACTATTTTAAAAAAAACAATAAAAATATGTCAAATATAAATAAAACCAATGAAACAGTAGGATCATACTATATCTTCCTCCTTCCAGTTCTTCTGTTGCAAGGGTTTTAAATCTAAGAAATCTTCCTTCTTCTCCTTTCCTGAAGGCAAATGAGATGTTGCTTTTACTTTCTCGTCTCCTACTGGAAAAAACACCATAATAGCTTGAATAAAAACGGATATTCCCCACCCCATAATAGGATAAATAAACCAATTCACATTAGGCGATGTCACTTTATTGATGACGAAAAACAAAACACACCAAGTAAGATAAATTCTGAGGTGTTTATAAAAATCTATTTTGTTGATACTTTTAGCCATGTTAAAATATTTATGAGTAAAAACCAAAAGGTTGTTTTAGAATTAATTTAAATATTATAAAAAACAAATAAAACCAATAAATATTTTGTCTTTTTTACTATTTTTAGTAGAACAATTTGAAAAAAGCATTATATTGATAAAGTTTTTGTGTTTATTTGTTTGGGTTAGAGGCCCTTGCTGACTTCAGCAAGGGTTTTTTATTGTTTGGGTATTTTATCCATACGTAATAGTGGTTTAACACTAAGAAGCAGACCAGCCAGGGCAAGAAATGCTCCGGCTAGAAAAGGCGCACCCGGAAAATATATCGGAGCATTAGCTGAGGTAAAGTAACTGAACAGATTAGTCATTAATAATGGACCGATAATAGAAGTCAGACTAATGAGACTTGTGAGTGAACCTTGCAATGTACCTTGTTCATTTGGACCGACCTGATTAGAAATAATACCTTGAAGTGCTGGACCTGCAAGCCCTCCTAAAGCAAAAGGAATCATTATTGCATACATCATCCAACCTTGATTGGCTAATGAAAAAGCGAGTAAGCCAGCGGCATTAAAGATGAGACCAATAAATACAGATTTTACCTGACCCAACTTAGGAATAGCTATTCTTGTTAAACCTCCCTGAACTAAAGCAATGGTAACACCAACGAATCCAAGAGAATATCCAACCTCTGCTGAAGACCATTTAAATTTTTCGATAGTAAAATAAGTCCAGGTACCCTGAGTGGCATAACCAGCCAAATAAATTAACAGTAAAACACTGGCTAATTTTAGCACCAAAGGATGATCTTTTATATTAAGAAGCGCGCCTAAAGGGTTAGCTTTTTTCCATTGAATATTGGATCTGTTTTCAGGCTTCAATGATTCGGGAAGTATAAAATAGCCATAGATTACATTAAGGAGGGTTAAAAAAGCAGCGGCAAAGAAAGGAACTCTGGGGCCAAATTGACCTAGTACACCGCCTAAAACAGGTCCGATAATAAATCCTAAACCAAAAGCTGCGCCAATCATACCAAAATTTTGGGCTCTTTTTTCGGCTGGACTAATATCAGCAATATAAGCTGTTGCGGTAGTAAAACTTGCGCCGGTAATACCCGCTAAAATTCTGCCAATAAAAAGCCATCCTAAAGTGGGAGCAAATCCTTGTAATAAATAATCGAGACCAAAACCAGCCAATGCGGCAAGTAAAACGGGTCTTCTACCAAATTTATCACTTAACATACCCATAACAGGAGCGAATAGAAACTGCATTATGGCATAAGAAAACATTAAAAGCCCCCCATATTTAGAAGCCGCACTTAATCCTTCTCCCGTTAATTCCATGATTAAAGCGGGAAAAACGGGAATAATTATACCCAGCCCGATGACATCAAGTAGGATGGTAATAAAAATAAAAATGAGAGCTCCTGACTTAAATTCGCGTTGCATAGTAATAATTTTGCCGCAAGGTAATTATAGTTCTCTACTTAAAAAAGAAACCCGGAACTAAGACTATGAATAGTTCCGGGTTAATAAATTTTTCAACAAAACATTACTCTTCTAGTCCAAGACCATAGTAATACTTTCTTGGGCTATCAGGATAGCGCCCCTCAATAAGAAGACCACCATCTTTATTTTCAATAGCTTTTTTGAATTCAGCCACACTTTTGACATCTTGTCTATCAATACGGGTAATAATAAAACCTTCTTCGATATCAGTATATCTTCTAAGAAGTCCGGCACTTAATTGTTCTACCTTAACACCCTCAACTTTTAGTTTATCCCTTTCTGCTTTTGTCAAATCAGAGAAAGTTGCCCCTAATTTATCCAGGATAGCTGAAGGTTCTTCTTTTGACACAACGCTGGTGTTTCCTGATGAATTCCTTAGCGTTACGGTCACTTTTTTATCGGCACCATCTCTAAGTACGGTTACCACCATTTGATCCCCTGGACGCTTGCGACCTACCATTTCCAATAACTTTGACGAAGTAGCGATGCTTACACCATCCATTTCCTTAATAATATCTCCTTGTTTTAGACCAGCCTTTGCCGCGGCGCCATCAGCAAGAACACTATCTATATATACACCTTCGTTGACTGGCAACTTCATTTCCTGCGCATACCTACCGTCAATACCTCTGATAATGGCACCTAAATAGCCCCTTTGTACTGTACCGTGTTCCCTTAGATCGGTCACTATTTTAGCAACAATATTACTTGGAACGGCAAATGAATATCCCGCAAATACGCCTGTAGGAGATGCAATTGCAGTATTAATACCAATGAGGTCACCCTGAGTGTTTACTAAAGCACCCCCAGAATTACCAGGATTTACCACAGCATCGGTTTGAATAAAAGATTCAATAGGTGCTTTTCCTTCTAAAATATTGATGCTTCTACCAATAGCACTAATGATACCGGCGGTAACGGTAGATTCCAAGTTAAATGGATTACCAACTGCAACGACCCATTCACCTACCTTTAATTCATCGGAATTTGCAAATGACAATGTAGGTAGATTTTCAGCATCAATTTTTATTAATGCAACATCTGTATTTGGATCTAAACCTATAACCTTTGCCGTTAAAAGTCTCTTGTCATGCAGCGTGATTTCGATTTTCTCCGCATCGGCTACCACGTGATTATTAGTTACAATATAACCATCTGCACTAATAATAACACCTGAGCCCGTTCCTTCTTGTTTGGGTTGTTGTCTTGGTTCAGGATTACCAAAAAATCGACGGAACGTTTCAGGAATCTCTTCCATGTCAAACATGCCACCAGCATTACTTTTTGTTTTCCCAATGGATCGTATGTGAACGACAGCTGGTAAAACCTTTTCGGCAGCCATGGTAAAACCTTCAGAAGGAATTCCAGATAAAGCGCCCTTTTGATTGGTAAGATAGGCAGGCGTTGAAGGATTTGCATAATTAAAAGGTTCCCCTTTTCTAAAAAGGGCAGAAGCAGTTATTGTTATAGCAGCACCCAAAACTGAAGCAAGGATTAATTGAACAAATTTATTTTGCATGTTAATTACGATTTTATAATAAGAAATACATTAAACGCTTTTTGGTTGGATAGGAACACAAAAAAAACATATTGTTAACAAATTTTAACATATTTGCATTGTCATTAAAAAACAAATTTTTTGAATACGAAGTCTTATATTTGTGGCTCAATCAAAATTTGTATTTACATAACATAAGAAAAAGATAATTATTATGGCCGAAATTATCCGAATGCCCCGAATGAGTGATACCATGGAAGAAGGTAATATCATTGGATGGTTAAAAAAGGTAGGCGATAAAGTAGAGCCGGGTGAAACGTTAGCGGAGGTTGAAACTGACAAAGCTACCATGGAACTCGATGCATTTGTTGAAGGAACGCTTTTATACATTGCTGTTCCTGAGGGTACTGTAGCTATTGATGGCATCATTGCCGTTATAGGACAACCTGGAGAAGACTGGCAGGCAGCTATTAACGGTACTGGCTCTGCAGCAGCTTCAACTGGTTCGGCTACCGCCATTTCTGCTGCTGAACCAATGAAACAAGATAATATATCTGCTCCAATAGTAAGCGATTCAAATGATGGTCAAAGAATAAAAGCCTCTCCTTTAGCAAAAAGTATGGCAAAGGAATCTGGCATAAATCTTGGACAAATTCAAGGCTCCGGAGAAGGAGGAAGAATTGTAAGAAAAGATGTGATTGGTGTTAAACCTGGAGAAGCCATTGTACCAACAGCGGCAAAAACCGTGGCAGCACCAACTCAAGTGGTATCTGTACAAACTAATGCCACTGAATCATCTTATGAAGATAAGACGGTTAGCCAAATGCGAAAAACCATCGCCAGAAGATTAAGTGAAAGTAAGTTTACTGCGCCTCATTTTTATCTTTCTGTTGAAATTGATATGGAGAGAGCCATGGAGGTAAGAGAGCAGTTGAATCAAAATAGCGATGTAAGAATTTCTTATAACGACTTAGTTATTCGATCAGTCGCATCCGCTTTAAAAAAGCATGCCGTTATTAATGCTTCTTGGTTAGGAGACAGGATTCGGTATAACCACGATGTTCATATTGGTGTGGCTGTTGCCGTTGAAGATGGCTTGTTGGTTCCAGTGATAAAACATGCTGACAGAAAAACCCTTTCTCAAATAAATGGAGAAGTTAAAATGCTTGCTGGTAAAGCAAAAGATAAAAAACTTCAACCTGACGAAATGCAAGGAAATACCTTTACCATTTCTAATTTAGGGATGTTTGGGATAGAAGAATTTACTGCGATTATTAATCCACCAGATGCCTGTATTTTGGCTGTAGGTGGTATTATTCAAAAACCAGTGGTTAAGAATGGTCAGATCGTTGTGGGAAATACAATGAAAGTAACCTTAAGTTGTGATCATAGAGTTGTGGATGGTGCATCGGGAGCTCAATTTTTACAAACATTAAAGTCCATACTTGAAGAACCATTATTGCTCTTAAAATAAAATCGCAATGAAAAAAACCCTTGTTATTGGAGCTTCTTCTAAACCCGGACGGGTCTCCAGAGAAGCTGTGTTAAAATTGAGGGAAGCTGGTTATGATGTTATTGCCATCGGTGCGCAAGAAGATAAAATTGGAGATATATCCATTCAAACAGGTCATCCATCAAAAATGGATGACCTGCATACCGTTACCCTATATTTAAATCCGGATCGACAAATTGACTATTATGATTACATAATGGCATTGAAACCCCAAAGGATTATATTCAATCCGGGGACAGAAAACCCAGTGCTTGAAAAGTTGGCTCGTGAAAATAATATTGAAACCGAACAGGCTTGCACCCTGGTTCTTCTTTCTTTAGGTGCTTATTGAACTTTAGGCATCTGACAAGCCTCATCGGCTTTTTTACCACAAAGTGTGCAATCTCCTAACTGGTCTTTTAACATAGGATTATTTGAGGAACAGGTACCTCTAAAAGGTTCTCCCGTAAACCAATGCCTGAGGTTCAACAAAAGGATAGAGGCAAACATGAAACTAAAAATGATGCCTAGTATTGTTAAAAATTCCATTTTTACATTTTTTTTAAGAACATCGCAAAGATAAGGTTCTTTTTCTTTTAAATACACTACTATGGCCAATGATTTAAATCAAAAAATGGAGGCTTTCAGTCGTCTCTTGAAAATAATGGACGAATTACGGGAGAAATGTCCCTGGGATAAAAAACAAACCTTTGACAGTTTGCGAATGCTCACGTTGGAAGAAACTTATGAGTTGTCTGACGCTATCCTAAAAAATAATCTTTCTGATATTCAGGAAGAAATTGGCGATGTTTTTTTGCATTTAGTATTTTATAGTAAAATAGCTGAAGAAAACAATGCCTTTGATGTGGCCGACTGCCTGCATAGTATTTGTGAAAAACTGATAAGAAGGCATCCTCATATTTATGGTGATATAAAAGTTAATTCAGCGGAAGAAGTAAAGAAAAATTGGGAACAGATTAAATTGACAGAAGGTAAAAAATCAGTCCTTTCAGGCGTGCCCTCTTCCCTCCCCTCTTTGGTAAAAGCTTATAGAATACAAGAAAAAACAAGCCAGGTAGGTTTTGACTGGGAGAACAAAGAACAAGTCTGGGAAAAAGTTGTTGAAGAAATGGAAGAGTTTAAAGAGGAGTTGGTGAAAAACGAATCAATGGAAAGAAAAGAAGAAGAATTTGGGGATTTACTCTTTTCATTAGTGAATTATGCTCGTTTTGAAGGCATTAATCCTGAAAATGCGCTGGAAAAAGTAAACATGAAGTTTACAAAAAGATTTGAGTACATTGAAAATAAAGCAGGGGAAAAGCTTAGCAGCCTATCTCTCGACGAAATGAATATTCTATGGGCGGAAGCTAAATTGCAATAAAACTGACGTAGAATATAGTAATTATTAATAACTTTGATGCTAATATAATCTGCATTTTATGAAAAAAATTGAACTTCGAATCGTCGCACTTTCGCATAGTGTATCTCAATCAAATAACTATGCAGTTGTATTAGGTGAGATGGTTGGATTAAGGCGAATTCCCATTGTTATTGGAAGTTTTGAGGCACAGGCTATCGCTGTTGCCATGGAAAAAATGACACCTAACAGGCCTCTTACTCATGATTTATTTAAGCAAACCCTGGAGGCATTCAAAGTTGAAATAAAGGAAATCATTATTAATAATTTATTAGACGGTATTTTCTATGCCAGGCTAATATGTGAAAGAGAAGGTGAAATTATAGAACTTGATTCAAGAACTTCCGATGCTATTGCTCTTGCTGTAAGATTTCAATGCCCTATTTTTACTTACGAATTTATCCTGGACACTGCGGGCGTTGAACTTGACGAAAGTACACAAACCGATATTGAAGAAGAGAGCGATGATGAAATGGAGGAAAAACCTGGTAAAAACAAACAAAGTTCTCTGAGCACTTATTCTCTGGAGTCCCTCCAAAATATGCTTTTACAGGTTTTAGAAGAAGAGAATTACGAAAAAGCGGCTACCATTCGCGACGAAATAGATAAAAGAAAAAGGGACTTAGATTAAAGGCTGTTTAAAGAGTCTTTTTAATCAGCGCTAATACTTTCCAAGATTTTTTTAACTTGCTGAATCATTTCATCAGATACATCCAGGTGCGTAACAAATCTTATTGTTTTAGGTCCAAAAGCAGAAGCTTTGACTCCATTCTCAGCTAATTTTTCCAGAAATACATTGGCAGTCCACGAATCTTGTAGGTCAAATATTATAATATTTGTTTTCACAGGCTTTACTAACTTTACATAATCCAGTTTTTCTAAACAGTCTGCTATTACTTTAGCATTAAAATGATCTGTTTTTAAACGATTTACGTTATTATCCAAAGCATAAACACCTGCCGCGGCCAAGAAACCTGCCTGTCGCATTCCTCCGCCCATCACTTTTCTAATTCTTCTTGCCTCATTGATAAACGCATTATTCCCTATGAGTAAAGATCCTACTGGGGCACCTAATCCTTTTGACAAACAGATAGAAATACTATCAAAAACATCACCATAATTTTTAGTTGAATCACCTGTTTCAACTAAGGCATGAAACAATCTGGCTCCATCGAGATGTAATTTAAGACCTTTATTACTACAAATATTTTTTATGGGAATAATCTCATCTAAAGTGTAGTAATTCCCCCCTCCTTTATTGGTGGTATTTTCTAAAACTACTAAGGTTGATTTTGGCAACCAATCTGCCGGACTTTTAATAGCCTCTTGAACTTGATCGGCTGTAATTTTACCATAATTCCCTTCTATTAGATTTACGCCAATACCCGAGTGAAAAGCATAGCCAGCTACTTCATATTGAAATACATGAGAGGTGGCATCACAAATCATTTCATCAAGAGGTCGTGTATGTAATTTTATGGCTATTTGATTAGTCATGGTGCCGGACGGGCAAAACAAGGCAGCATCCATGCCAAACATAGCTGCGGCTTTTTCTTCCAGGAAGTTAATCGTCGGATCACCTCTAAAAACATCATCTCCTACCTTAGCTTTCCACATCATTTCCAACATTCCCGGTGTAGGCTTGGTCACTGTATCAGAAATAAGATTAATTTCCATTTTATTAATTTTTAAGTAAAATTAAAATAATTCAGGAAACGAACTTAACTGAATATCTAAAAAACAAAATATCAATATTATTTTAATATTTAATTTTAATATTTAATTTTAATATTAAAATGATAAAATTAAATATCAATTTATTACATTTACTTTGCAATGAATAACTTAACAATTAATGGATTCCATGCTATCCTGGCAGAACGCACTTGTTAAACAGGCAAAAGCAAACGAACCTCAGGCTTTCCAAAGTTGGAATCAGCGGATGAATACTACCCATGAGGGTCTAAATTCTGCGATGGATAAAAGCATACAATTAAAATCAGAAAACTTATATTTTCAGCCAAATCCTAAATTATTAGCTATTCAAAGAATGGCAGAAGACTTTGACCAAAATAAAAAGGCAAATATTCAGCTTAAAAAAAATAATTCCGGATTACCAGATACCTTAAAAAGTGGTGTTGAAAGTTTATCTGGTCATTCCATGGATGATGTAAAGGTTCATTATAATTCTGATAAACCAGCGCAATTAAATGCGCATGCTTATGCACAGCGAACAGATATACATTTAGCCTCAGGCCAGGAAAAACATTTGCCTCATGAGGCATGGCATGTAGTGCAACAGAAGCAGGGAAGAGTACAGCCAACAATGATGATGAAGGCTAAAGTGCCCATTAATGATGACCAGCGTTTAGAAAAAGAAGCTGATATAATGGGTGCGAAGGCTTTACAAATGAAACCATTTTCTCTTTCAGATTATAGGACAGAAAAATCGGTTCAGAAAAAAGGGGTAGTTCAAAAAGTGGATGGTGACCCAAGTGAAGGGTTAAATGAACATTTAGATTTAGAAACACCTGGAGTGGAGGAGATTGAATATAATATAATGAGTAGTATAAATACATTATACCATACAACCACCAAAGCAGGTGCAGATAAAAGTATTTTGGAAAGAATTGATCCTACATTTTTTAAATCCTCTTCCAGATTTGGTGGTGGATTTTATTTGACCAATGATATCGAGACCTCCGAAGCAGAAATAGCTCATCATAAATTTGATGACCCTGATAATCCATTAAATGCTTATGTAACTATTTCCTACAACATTTCAGGAGGGAAAATACTTGATGCTACAGGTCCTGCTATATATAAAACCGTTGAAGAAAATCCGATTCACCTCAGAAGAATGGCACAAAGGGGAGGTATGGATGGTATTGCGATACCATCTCTTAGAGGCTCAGGAACAAATGTAGTTTTATTTAAAAATTTCGGCATTTTGAAAGAAGGGAAACAAATCCAACACAGATTGCCGGACAAGGATATCAAACGTTTACCTGATGGCCAGGCAGATATGAAAAAGAGCGGTGAGTTTAAAGAAACATTATAATATTCCAAAAAATGTTGTAACTAATTCTTCGTTACTACCGTCAGTTTTGACATAAAAACAACCTCATTTTAGCCTTCTCTATCGACAATTCATCCAAATGACCCATCATTTGCTTGTCTTTAGTCATCAAATGCATGTGCAAATAAGAATCATGGTGTGTAAAAATACCTTTGTGCTCTTTAGAGAAAAAACCAACTATTTCTGCCTCCTGATTCTCCATTTGGTATTTAACTAGTCCTTTATGTGCATCGTTAGGTGAACTAACCTTTGCACCAACTGGTAGATTCACAACATGTATGGTAGCTTCTTTAACAAAGCCAGCGAGTTTAAACATAAAAGGTTGAGATGATCCACTCTTTTTATTATCCAAAAAAGATTCTAACTGCTGGATAGTCTGAATATCAACATCCAATAGCTCCTCTGACCAGTTTGAAATATTTGCATGAGCGAAAAAAGGTGCCTTTATATTAAATTTTTCCACGACTTCCATACTTGAATCTGACATAACCATAGATTTGTAAGATTTCCCATCTATGACGATAATTTCACCTCCTAAATATTCAATTGGACCCAGCCCGACAACATTTGATTTATTTGCTATGGTATCTAAATAAATATTACCTTCAAGTAGGCCCTTCCACATTACATTTCTCATTTCTCCTGTAATATGTACCTTTCCCGTTAAACATTGCCCTTCTCCCAAAGCGTTTAAACAAAGGATAATCAATGGAATGATTAAAAATTTAGCTTTCATTTTCAGCTTAGAACAAAAATAAATTTTTAATCAATATTTTTTAAAAGATCCAACCTTATTTCGCCTTTAAACACCTGTACGGCGGGACCAGTCAACCATACATCAGAAAAAGTGGGAATTTCGTTATTATGATTGGGTCTGAAACTAACATGAAGTAACCCACCCTTAGCTTTAATACTTACTTCAAACAAATCAACTTGCCAACCTTTACTTATATAATAAGCCATTGCAGCGGCAGTAACACCTGTACCACACGCCAAAGTTTCCGCCTCCACGCCTCGTTCAAAGGTGGCAATTTCCAAACCAGTAAGTGCATCGACCAAAAAATTTACATTGGTTCCACCCTTTCCAAACATTGGATCTAAACGTATTTTTTTACCCTTATTATGCACATCAAAGCCGTTTAAGTCGTCAACAAATTCAACCCAGTGAGGACTTCCTGTATGAATAAAATAAGCATTTGGCATAACTTCTACCTTATCTACATTTTTCAATGAGATAGCATATTCATTATTGTCTAACACTTTAAACTGATGAAGACCATCGGTGGCACTAAAAGAACCCTCTGAAGGTATAATTCCCAAATCGTTGGCAAAAGCAACGATGCATCTGCCTCCATTTCCGCACATAGAACCTTCATTTCCATCGGCATTAAAATAGCGCATTTTAAAATCAGCAACATCATCATTTTCCAATAAAATAAGACCATCGGCACCAATGCCAAAATTTCTGTGGCATAAACGGGCCATTTGGTCAGCATCTAAGGCTGGAAGCGATTTAAAATCTCTATGATCGACAAAGATAAAATCATTGCCTGCCCCATGATATTTGTAAAAGGAAAGTGAATTATTCATAATTAATGGTGTCTATTTTTTCAGGTAAAACCATGGGATTAACCTCCATTTTTTGCTCTTCAAAACCTACAGGAACGCCTCTTTTGTAATGTAGCCAAACCAACCAAAGGCTTAAAAATAGAATAAGGCCTAAACCAAAAAGGGAGAATTTCCAACCCCATATATTTCCAGTAGGAGGAACAAATTGTCGCAAAAATTCATCCTTTTCCTTTTGAATATCTTCTTTACTTTTTTGCATTCATATATATTTAATTTGTAAATATAGTGAAATAGTACATTTCAAAGGATATTCGTTTTATAAGGTACGATACATTTCGATAAAATGAAGAGGAACTTTAGGTTTGCCAAATTCTAAGGGTACCTCGAAAGGCATTATCTTATCTGATGTAATAAATCCTAATTTTTCATACCATAAAATAAGTTCTTGCCGAAGATGGACAACCTGAATCTGAATTTTTTCCAAACCAAAAGATTGACCATATTGAATAGCATTTGACACTAAGAGCTTTCCAATACCATTTCCCTGGAGCGTGGGCTCAACAGAGAGCATTCCCATGTACAAATTTTTATTTTTCACCTCAAGATACACTGAACCCGTGATAACCCCATTATCATTTTTTGCAATAAGAAATACTGATTTTTCATTAGAAAACAACAAAAACAGATCATTTTCATCTGTTCTTTTATCCCCTTCTATAAAATCGGACTCAAATGTCCATCCTTTTTTTGCTTCCTCGCCACGATAGGCATTATTGGCAAGTATGCATATATTGGGTAAATCGGATAAAAATGCCCTGGAAACTTTCATAATTTATTTATTTTACCTAAATTCCCAAAATTAATAAAAATTTGATACCATGTTCAAACTGATTTCCATCCTTTTGTTTTCCAGTTTATGTTTACTCAATGGACAAACATTTTCCAAAAATGAAATAAATGAATGGACTACAAGGGCACAAAATGTCACTATAATAAGAGATAATTATGGTGTTCCTCACATTTATGGTAAAACCGACGCCGATGTAGTTTTTGGATTAATGTACACACAGTGTGAGGATGATTTTAATCGTGTGGAGGAAAATTATTTAGATGCACTTGGCAGATTATCAGAATCTCTGGGTGAAAATTATTTTTATCAGGACGCACGAGCAAGAATGTATGCAGATACCCTGCTTGCGAAAAATAATTATTTACGTTCTCCTACCTGGTTAAAAGCTTTATTGGACGGTTTTGCCTCTGGGATTAATTATTATCTGCATAAAAATCCAAATACTAAACCTAAAATCATACAAAGATTTGAGCCCTGGATGCCTTTATTATTTACTGAGGGAAGTATAGGAGGAAACATTACGATTATTCCCATTCAGGGAATCAAAGATTTTTACGAGGGAAATGGCATGGGCTATCATGTACCGGAAATACCTGAATGGGAACAGGAACCAGCAGGTTCGAATGGATTTGCCATTGCGCCAGAATTAACAAAAAATGGGCATCCTCTGCTTCTTATAAATCCACACACCTCTTTTTATTTTAGAACGGAGGTACATTTGGTAAGTGAGGAAGGCTTAAACACTTACGGTGCAGTTACCTGGGGACAATTTTTTGTTTATCAGGGATTTAATGAAAAATGTGGATGGATGCATACATCTGGTGCCGCCGATGTGGCAGATGAATATTTAGAAACGATTGAAAAAAGAGGTAGCGATTATTATTACCTCTATGAGAATAAATGGCTGCCAGTCAAAACCCGAAAGGAAATCATCTATTTTCAAACTAAAAATGGTAAAATACCTAGAGAAATCACCTTGTATTTTACGCATCACGGACCAATTATAGCACGAAAAGATGGTAAATGGGTATCTATACGAATGATGACAGAACAGATTGACGCATTAGCCCAATCTTTTTTAAGAACCAAGACCGAAGATGTCAAATCTTTTGAAAAAATAATGAAATTAAATACAAATTCATCTAACAACACCGTTTTTGCAGATAATTCAGGGAATATTGCCTATTGGCATGGAAATTTTATGCCAAAAAGAAATCTGGATTATAATTGGAATGGCCTTTTAGATGGTACAACTTCAAATACAGAATGGAAGGGATTTCATAAGGTTAAAGAACTGGTTCGAATAATTAATCCTGCCAATGGCTGGATTCAGAACTGTAATTCAGATCCTTTTACTGCCTCTGGAAAATATAGTCCCGAAAGGAAAAAATACCCTGATTATATGGCACCGGATGAAGAAAATTTCCGAGGGGTAGCCGCTTTAAGAATACTGGAAAATGTAAAAGGGAACTGGACGCTTGACAGTTTAGTTAAAGCAGCTTTCAATCCTTTTTTACCAGGTTTGGCAAAGATTATCCCGGATCTTTTAAAAGTTTATAAAGGAAATTTGTCTACTCCATTTACTGATCCACTCAAAGAGTTATCTACCTGGAATTTTGAGAGAGATTCTCTATCCGTTGCCACTAGCCTGGCTATCTTTTATGGTGAAAATATTATGGAGATTGCCAGAGTTAAAAGTGGATATGGTGCAAAATCAATGTTAAACTTAGAGACTTATGTGCTGAATAACTTATCGGAAACAGATAAAAAAGCTGCCTTTGAAAAAGCCATAAATCAACTCACCAGTCAATATGGCACATGGAGGACAAAATGGGGGGAGATCAACAGGTTTCAACGAATAAGTGCAGGTATTCGGCCAGAGTTTAATGATGATTTAGAAAGTTTGCCCGTCGGATTCACCTCTTCAGCCTGGGGATCGCTGGCTGCATTTGGTTCAAAAACGCAAGCGGGAACCAAAAAAAGATATGGGACTTTGGGAAATAGTTTTGTTGCCGTAGTAGAATTTGGCCCCCAAATTAACGCTCATTCTATCGTCACAGGTGGTTCATCCAGTGACCTGAATTCACCCCATTTTAATGACCAATCCCTTAGATACACAAGAGGACAGTTCAAAAAAGTTCATTTTTATAAAAATGAAGTAGAAACCAACGCAGCAAAAACCTATCACCCTTAATTTAAACCATCAAAGAAAACGAACAGTCATGGATAAAAGGACCTTTTTCAAACACTCCATCGCCATGGGCTTAGGTGCCCCTGCCTTATTTAACACCTTAGAAAAGTTAAATCTCACCGTTACCAATAAATCGGTGGAAGAAATAGCTGAAGACGAAAATTATTGGTTAGGAATCAGAGGAGGCTACCGATTAAAGCCGGATTATATAAATCTTGAAAACGGATATTATTGTTTTATGCCACAAGCCATTCTGGAAGACTATCTTCATCATATTAGAGAAGTAAATTATCAGGGTTCTCATTACATGCGAACCGTTCAGTGGGATAATAAAAGAGCTGTTTGTGGTCAACTTGCGGATCTAATCCAATGTGATGCGGAAGAAATCATCATTACCAGAAACACAACAGAATCTTTAGATACGGTCATTGGAGGTCTTCATTGGGAAAAAGGTGATGAGGCCATTATGGCAAACCAAGACTATTTCGCTATGATAGAGCATTTTCGCCTATGTGAAGAAAGATATGGTATTGTTAGAAAAATAGTAGATGTGCCGAATATTCCAATATCTGATGAAGAAATTGTCGCGGTCTATGAGAAAGCGATAACCAGTAAAACGAAATTGATTATGGTTTGCCATATTGTAAATATAACAGGTCAGATACTTCCCATCAGAAAAATCTGTGATATGGCTCATAAAAAGGGTGTGGAGGTACTGGTTGATGGAGCCCATGCTATTGGACATTTTGCCTTTGACATCAAAGAATTACACTGTGACTACTATGGTTCCAGTCTTCATAAATGGCTATCTGCTCCCTTAGGCGCAGGATTATTATATATCAATAAAGATAAAATAAGCGGTCTTTGGCCAATGTTTGGTGATTTTGGCTATCCTTTGGAAAATATAAGGAGAATGAATCATACAGGTACCCATCCCGTTGCTACTGACTTAGCGATAGGAAATGCCATTGAGTATTTACATCGCATAGGATTAGATAAAAAAGAAGCCAGATTACGCTATTTACAAAATTATTGGACCAGCCGCGTGCGCAATGAACCAAATATAATAGTTAATACGCCAGCTGACCCACAAAGAGTTTGTGGTATCGCCAATGTGGGTATAAAAAATATGAAAACCTCTTTAATGGCAGAAAATCTCTTGAAAAAATATAGAATTTGGACGGTAGCCATTGATGGTCAAGGAGTTCAGGGTTGTAGAATTGTACCCAATATTTACACTACCACCAAGGAACTGGATATTTTCATTACAGCTTTAAAGGAGATGGCAAAAAGTTGACTTAGTGAAGTAAACTTTGATAAACGCGTACTAATTTATCAGTTACCACTTGTGCTTCAAATTTTTTGACATGCTCTAACCCCTTATTTACAGCGTGTTCTCTTTGTTCTCTATGTTGCATAAAAAAGAGAATCCCTGCCCTTATTTCTTCATAATTAGAGGGATCTACCAAGTAAGCACCTGGACCACCCACTTCAGGTAACGATGTTGTTTTACTTGTAATTACAGGAATACCGCTATATAATGCTTCTAAAACAGGAATACCAAAACCTTCAAAATAAGAAGGGTATATAAAAACTTCTGCATTTTGATAAACGATAGGTAAATGTTCGTTCGCTACGTTTCTAAACATAATTTTATTAGAATAAATCTCTTTAAAGAGATCTAATTCTGCTTTAATTATTTTAAAATATTTAAGGTTTGGCTTACCAATAATTAGAAAAGGCCTTTGATATTCAGTGGGAAGACCTTTCCAGGCTTTTAAAGCGGATAACAAATTTTTCCTTGCTGTAATGCTTCCAACAGATAGGAAATATTGATTCGGTATTTGATAAAGGTTCACAACTTGTTGAAAATCGACTTTTGTATAGGTCTTTTTGAAACTATCGTTTACTGTTTGATATACTACCTCTATTTTTTCGGGAGGAAGATTAAATTTTTTACAGATATCTATTTTAGTATATTCACTTACAGCAATAACTACATCTGCCTTTTGGCAGCTATATCTTATTTTTTGAAAATGAATAAATCTATCAAAAAAAGAATAATCTGTTTTATAATAAAGGAAAGCAATATCATGAATAGTAACCACCCATTTGATATTTGGGTTTTTCACAAATTCGACGGGCAATTCATTACTTAGTCCGTGATAAATTTGAATAAGATGTTTTTTACAATCTTTAGGCACACCGAAGGACCTCCAAAAAAAATATTTGTACCAACTGGGTCGTACAATATTAAAAGAATGATTTTCCCGTAAGGGAGAATTTTCTGAGGAAAATGGAGAAAATAGAAATAACTTGAATGATCGAGGATGATATTTATTTAGATTTATTAATAGCGTTCTACTATAATTTCCGAGGCCGGTTGCGTTTTTAAAGAACCTTTTCGCATCGAATGCCAGATTTATCATTCGCACAATGATAGGACCATACACCTAACCAATTAAACAGCAAAACTTTCACCACAACCACAGGTACGAGCAGCATTAGGATTATTAAAATAAAAACCTTTCCCATCGAGACCACCGGAAAACTCAAGGGTAGTATTGCACAAATAGAGAAAGCTTTTTAAATCAGTCACAATTTTAACATCGTTATCTTCAAAAATTTGATCATTGGGTTTCCCCTCATTATCAAAATCCATCTGATAACTTAAACCTGAGCAACCGCCACTTGTGACGGATACTCTTACGAAAAAATCATCTGACATATTTTTGTCAGCACGAATTTCGACGATTTTAGATTTTGCAGATTCCCCGACGTAAAGCATAGTATTGAGATTAAGAGGCTATTTTAATATAACATAAAATAGCCTCTTTTTTATAAATTAGTGAGAAGCAGCCATTGCAGTAACGGCTATTCCATTTTTAGACTGATAATCGGCGATAGCCCCTTTGATAGCATCTTCTGCCAAAACAGAACAATGAATTTTAACTGGCGGCAGGGCTAATTCTTCTACAATATCCATATTATCTATGGTTAAAGCTTGTTCGATAGTTTTGCCTTTAAGCCACTCTGTTGCCAGAGAAGAGGAAGCGATAGCAGAACCACAACCAAAGGTTTTGAATTTTGCATCAATAATAGTTTGCGTTGAAGGATCGACTTCGATTTGAAGACGCATAACATCACCGCATTCAGGAGCACCCACTAAGCCAGTACCAACGGTAGATTTACTTTTATCGAGGGTTCCTACATTTTTAGGATGCTGAAAGTGTTCCAGTACTTTTTCTGAATATGCCATAATATGATAATTTAAAACGGATGATATAAAATTTTAGTGTTCAGACCATTGCACATTGTTAAGATCTACTCCCTCTTTGTACATTTCCCAAATAGGACTTAAATCTCTCATGTGATTTACGCCTGCCACTAATTTCTCCACGGCAAAATCTACCTCTTCGTCTGTAGTAAATCTGCCCAGACTAAAACGAATGGAAGAATGAGCTAAATCGTCACCTAAACCTAATGCGACAAGGACATAAGAAGGTTCAAGAGAGGCTGAGGTACAAGCTGAACCCGAAGAAACGGCTATATTTTGGTTGAAGGTCATCATAAGCCCCTCGCCTTCCACGTGTTTAAAGCTAATATTGGTGACGTGAGGCATTCTATGATCTACGTTACCATTAATATAACACTCCTCCAATCTTGAAGTAAGTTCGTGCTCTAATCTATCTCTTAGTTTACTTAATCTTTCTGCATCGGCATTCATTTCTAATCTTGCTATTTCAGCTGCTTTACCGAAGCCAACAATACCAGGAACATTGAGGGTACCTGAGCGCATACCTCTTTCATGACCGCCACCGTCCATTTGAGCAGTAACTTTTACACGGGGGGATTTTCTGCTTACGTAAAGCGCACCAACTCCTTTAGGTCCATACATTTTATGGGAAGTAAAAGCCAACAGATGAACACCAATTTCCTTAGGGTAAGTAGGAATTTTTCCTACTGCCTGCGTGGCATCACTCATAAAAAGGACCCCATGCTTTTCACAAATATCACCAATCTCTTTCATGGGTTGGATAACACCTGTTTCATTATTAGCCCACATAACCGACACTAAGATGGTAGTTGATTTGATGGCTGCTTCCAACTCTGCTAAATCAATAAGACCATCCTCTGCCACTTTCAGGTAGGTTATTTCAGCACCAGCCTCTGTCAACTTATCACAAGTATCCAACACAGCTTTATGCTCGGTGGTCACGGTAATGATATGATTTCCTTTTGACCTGTACATTTCAAAAACGCCCTTGATAGCCAGGTTATCTGATTCGGTAGCGCCCGAGGTGAAAATTATTTCTTTAGGATCGACCTTAAGCAAAGCCGCAATTTGTTCTCTTGCGTAATCTACCCCTTCCTCAGCTTCCCATCCAAAAGGATGATTTCTACTCGCTGAATTTCCAGGTTTCTGATAAAAATAAGGCACCATTGTATCCACAACTCTTGGATCACATGGTGTTGTTGAGTTATTGTCTAAGTAAACACGAATAGGTTCCTTTATCATTATTATAATTTATTTAGATTTAATCTAAAAGAAAATGCCAACAGCAAATATAACCAATCATGTAAAATAAAAGTTTTATAATAGGATAAAAATCATTTAATTTTCACAAAAAAAAATACCTACATTTAGGAGGAAAGTATTTTATAAAAGTAAAAGTATGCATCAATCGTCTCATTTTTTTGATAAATTTCCAAAAGCTGATATCTCAGATTGGGTTAAGGTAGCAGAAAAAGAACTCAATGGAAAACCATTAGAAAGTTTAAACTTCCACTACAATAATGAAATTATAATGCCTCCTGTGGTTTTTTCTGACAAAGTGGATAAAAAAATGAAACCTATTGTTTGGAGAAAAAACCATGTATGTCAATGGGGTATTAGTTTCCGAAACACGGAAACGATTAAAGAAGAAAATATTGAATTCTTTATTTCTATTGGCATAAATAATTTCAAACTCAATGTGACGGAGGAGACTAAAATCAGGGCTTATGAATTAAAAAGATTATTCCCATCCTGTCATTGGATCGATGTACATCAGGAGGGAGGGAAACCTTCAGACTTTGTTATTCAACAAATATTAGAGAACTTTCGGCTGGCTATTAGTTTAATTCAACGTTTCGAAATAAGTAAAGGACATATTAATGAGTTCCTTGGAAATATATATTTTTCGAGAGAAATTCAAGGTAATTATTTGTACGAAATTTCTTTAGGTCGGGCTCAGAGAATAGTTTGGAGAAACATACTTAAAGCTTTTAAGATAGATAATCCGCCGCCGCCCTTGTTTATTTCGACCTTACCTATTATGAGAAACGGGTTAAACGACCAATTTCTTATTGAAGCAACAGCAAAAACACTTTCTGCCGTATTAGGTGGTGCCGATCTTATTTATCTTGAGTTTGATGAAATAGCTGAGGAAATGAGAACAGAAAACTTATCTCATATCCATAATATTTTCACCATGGAGTCTGGTATTGGAGAAATAATAGATCCGGTTGCAGGAAGTTTTTACGTAGATGAATTGACAACAAAATTAGCTCAACAAATTTGGAGCAAGTTAAAATCCTGATTCATTCATATTTTTAGTCATCAGACGAACTATTTTGAATTTTTCGAAGAATATTTTTGCAAAGGATCGAATAATCGTATAAATCGGTATAGCAAGAACCATTCCAGTAATACCGGCTAAATTGGCACCGATAAGGATCACAACAAATATTTCAAGTGGATGAGCCAGCACAGATTTAGAAAAAATAAAAGGCTGCAAAATATAATTATCCAACATTTGCATAGAGCCAAAAATAAGTACCACCGTCACCAATTGGGGCCAAACTTCAGTATAAAATGAAAGATCTAAATTAGAAGAAAGAGTTATAAGTACAGCAAATGCTGCACCAAAGATAGGGCCTAAATAAGGAATGAGATTCATTAGGGCAGCAAAGAAGGCTATTATTAATGCATTTTTAATTCCAAAAATTGATAACATTACCAACATATAGATAGTAATAAGGAGCATTTGTAAAAGCAGTCCATTAAAATACCTTGATAAGATTCTAATAGATTCTTGTATGGCATTTTGTGTCTGCTCTACATAATTGTCAGGAATTAAGGTAAGCAAAAAGCTTAGAAACATACCTTGTTCTTGAATAAAAAAAAAGGCAATAAACAGGATAGACGCTATGGCCACCACAAAGTTACTTGCAGTAGAAAAGAATTCGGTAAGAATATCTGTTACCAAAGTGGGTTCAAACCAACCTTTAGTGAGTGAACTTACCAAATCTTCCAAATTAATTAATTCAACGGGAATGCCATGAGACTTTAGCCAGTAAAGTATGTTTTGAAAAGGTTCATCGAGAGCTACTGCGATTAATTTATAGTCCACTTCAGATAAATTCATAGCCTGAGTGAAAAAGACGGGAATAAACAAAGCCAGAATGGCTGCAACTAAAAAAAGGAAAGCACCTAAAGTCAACCCAGCCGCTACTGAATTGGGTATTACAAACTTACCAATCCTAATTTTTTTCAAAAATCTCATTATGGGTGATCCCATTAAAGAAATGACCCAAGCGATGATGACATAGCTGATAATTTCAGAAAACCGATAAATTATGGCACCCAGGATGAGCGTAATCAATGCTATGATAAAATACCTTGAAAATGGATTAATCTGCATAATTATTATTTGAATTCAGTTTTAATAAAAGACAAATTTCTGGAAAGACCGTTAAACCCAGTTCTTTTAACTGCAGAACTTTCAAAAAGATCTGTAAATTTTTCTTCCGTCAGAGCATGCCAATCTTCAGAAGTTAAATCGAGGAGTTCCTCTTTAGGTAAAAAATTTACTTCGCTATGGGGGGTTGAAAATTTATTCCAGGGGCAAACATCCTGACAAATATCACAACCAAAAACCCAATTATCCATTTTATCTTTAAATTCTACGGGTATTTGAGATTTCAGTTCGATAGTAAGGTAAGAGATACATTTTTTAGCATCTAACAAATAACCATTTTTATCGATGGCATCTGTTGGACAGGCATCAATACAACGGCGACAAGACCCACAATAATCTCTCATAGGACTATCATAAGGAAGTTCAACATCAATAATTATTTCCGCCAGGAAGAAAAATGAACCTGCTTGAGGATGAATCAGCAGAGTATTTTTTCCTTTCCAGCCTAACCCGGCTAGCTCAGCCCAATCTCTCTCTAAAATAGGGGCAGAATCGGTAAAAAATCTACCCTGACTATTTGGACAAATTTCCTGGATAGACGAAAAAAGACTTTTCAATTTTTTTCTTAACACTTTATGATAATCTTTTCCAAAGGCGTATTTAGCTATTTTTGGTGCATTTTTATCTTTTTGTATATTTTTAGTAGCATAATTAAAGGAGAGAACGATGACCGTTTTAGCCCCTGGGACTAGCTGACGTGGGTCTATTCGCAGATCGAAATGATTTTCCATGTACTTCATTTCACCATGATAGCCCATTTCAAGCCATTGCGTTAGCTTTTCAGCAGACTGGTCTAATGAGCTTGCTCTGGCAAAACCGATACGAGAGAAGCCCAGCGTTTTTGCTGCTTCAATGATTAAATTCTTCTGTTCAAATTGATATTCATTCACATTTTAGCGAATTAATGAAATTTAATTTCCTTAATTTGCTGTTCTCCGAGTGCCTCATTCAGGATATTTATCAATTTTAATTTACCCAAAGAGAGTTCATGCCTAAGAGAAGGTACATCGATATAAAGAAAAAGCACGTTATCTTTCACAAATATTTTTGTTGTATGATTTGAAATATAAGCACCCATTGTTTGCCTGTAAACGGCTTGTACTCTGGTGGCACTTACTCCATTTTCATTACTATATTGGCTAAATAAAGAAGTTAGAACCGCCTTTAAAGATTGCTCTGGTTTAAAAGCCATTATTTACCAAATTTTGAATCGAAAACCGTATTTTTTCCTTCTTTATTGATAGTGTATTTAAAGTTATCATGAACAGCCCAGGCACCGTATTCACCTTTAACATTCATAGCAACAATACCCACTTGTTTGCTGGTATCGCCTGCAAGACCCGGGATTTTTTCAAATAATCTCTTCACTGATAATTTAGCTGCCTCCTGAGGAGATTTTCCTTGTCTCATAAACTCAACACAGAGGAAGGTACATAAATTTTTAAGGACTAATTCGCCAAGACCGGTACAAGCGGCTGCACCAACGGTTCCGTCCACATAAAGGCCTGCACCTAACACTGGAGAATCACCGATTCTCCCATTCATTTTAAAAGCCCATCCGCTGGTAGAACAAGCACCACATAATCTTCCTTTAGCATCGACGGCTAATATACCAATGGTATCATGATTACCTGGATGATAATTATTATCTGTCAACCATTTTTCCCAGGTAACTTTGGCATGGTCAGACATAAGATTTTCTGTTTTGAATCCCTCCGCCAAAGCAAATTTAAGGGCACCCCCACCTGCCAACATAACATGAGGTGTTTTTTCCATAACCTTTCTGGCCACGCTAATTGGGTGCATGATACCTTCGAGGAAAACAACACTTCCAGCGTTACCCTTTTCATCCATTATACAGGCATCGAGCGTAACTCTGCCATCACGATCCGGATATCCGCCGTAACCAACACTCGTATCAAGCACGTCAGCTTCAGGCACTCTCGCCCCTGCTTCTACTGCATCTAATGAATAATTAGTTTCTGACATTTTCAACCAGGCGGCTGTCGTAGCTTTTTCATTTGGCCAGGTTGCAATAACAGATGCAATATCATTAACCTTATCATCATCTACAGAAATTTGCTTGCCACCAGCATTTTTAGAAAACAAATAAGTTCCGACGGCAGTCAATGCACTGCTTGCAATAAATTTTCTGCGATTTAGCATAGTTGATGATTTATTTAATAATGAAAGGTGAAAATAGAAAAAGAAAAGAAATAATACCATTAAAAAACACCAAACTTTTATCTTATCAGCATAAAACTTCCTTGTTTTACAAATTCGCCCCCATTTTTCAGGACTAAGGCTATTGAATAAAGATAAGTATCATTACTTAGTTTGGTATCTGTTTTAGTACCATTCCAACCTAAGTACTCGTCATTAGGCTGAAAGTTATCTCTTTTAAAAACCATTTCTCCAAATCTATTATAAATTTCAAACGACTTGACCTCTTTTATTTGTTCAGCATCTGCAAAGACTGTTATAAAATCATTAATTCCGTCACCATTTGGAGAAAAAGCATTGGGTACAAAAACGGAAAAAGTATTATCTACCGTAATTTGAGAAGTAACTGATTCTGTACAACCGAAAACATTGGTTACCTGAACCCTTAAAAGCCCTCCTTTTTCAGCTAAAATTTCAGGATTTAAGCATTGGTAGCAACTTAGATTAAATTCAGGGCTCCAGGAAACCGATTTTATAAGAGAAGCAGGAATATTAATTTGTGGTTGTAAAACAGATTTATCACCAAAAGAAAGTTTAATAGCTGGAGGCAATTGAATCATTTTAGCATAGAGGGCAGGCATAATAAAATCTTGCTCGAGAGTACAATCTTTGTTATCCCGAATGATAAGAGAATAAGACTTGCCGGGTATTAAGTCATTAAAAATAGATTCGTCTTTAAACGAAGAACCACTATTCACAGAATATGAATAGGGAGGAATGCCTCCACTATTTCCAATTTGCAAACTATTTGAGGTAAACTGAGAGCAATCAAAAACTAAAGGAGTTAGTGGTCCTGGTTCTATAATTTCGGCCTCTGCTGAAGTTTTACAATTATTTACATCAACAACAGTAACACTATATTTCCCTTTTCCCAATCCAGAAGGATTTGGTAGATTAGGTAAGCCAGCAGACCAATTAAATTGATAGGGTGTTGTTCCACCGCTAACTTCTACCAAAATTTTTCCATCTTTACCATTTGCACAACTTACCGAGCTGGCAGAGGTGATTGTTTGCAAATTAAAATGTCTTACTTCGGCAATGCCTTGAAACTCCCCTTCACATTCACCGTCTGAGAAAGACAAAATTTGAATTTTACCTTTGGCCCCGGTTTTGATCAAATAATCATTATTCATCTGACTGGTGACCAGAACGGCGGGTAAACTGTCGGCTTTCCAGGTAAATGAAAAAGGAGATTTACCATTGAACACCACGGGAATTTCTGCTAAGCTACCGGGACAAATGTCCATTATTCCACTTATTTTAGCTTGAGGAGGTGTTTTACGGTTAATTCTAATGGTATCTGAAAGTTCTCTTTTACAATTATCTGACAGATTAAGAACTAAAAAGGTATCTTTTGGAGGAATGAATTTTATTTGTGATGTTCTCAGACCATTTCCCCATAAATAGGAATATGGGGGAACTCCGCCAATAGGATTTACATTAATCGTCAAGGTATCACCTAAACAAAAAGTAACATTTTTTAAACCATTCCTTAATTTGGAAACATCTTTAATAAATAATCTGGCTGTATCAGCAATACAAGCGCAGGGGAAATCGAGTTGTAAGATGAGTTCTTCCGAAGCCTCATCCTCATTATCCAGGATGGTATTTATGGGTAAATCTACGAAAGATTTATTTTCTGGAATGGTAATCTCTTTCGGTAACCGTTCGAAATCGACACCTTCCTTTGCTTTACTATCATTAGCCACCTTTATCTTTACGATAAGAGGTTGTTGTAAATTATCTGCATTCAATCTATTCAACCTAAAAAAGCCATTATTACACCCCTCCTCAATAATTTGAGCTTCATCAGGAGAAGAACCGTTTAATTTAGCCCCTCCACCGATATTAAAACTTTCTGCTTCCAGAAAAACAGCAGAATCAAACTTTCCATCAGACACATCTGCAACCAAAAGGCGGATTCTATAGGTTTGACAAGGAATAAGTTTGAGTACGGCAGTCAAAGGACGAGTAAAGCCATCATATTGGATTCTTTCTTGATTGGGACTATTCACCCAGGTTTTATTGCAACGGGCAGCATCTTCAGGATGCATGTTGTCTGAATAAAACAATGCGTTTTGCGAACTATTAATGGTATTAATAGATACAAAAGCATTGGAACCTGGCACAAGAGCCACATTTTCACCCTTATTATTAAAGGAGCCATTAATCCCAGGACCGCTAACAAAAAAGCCAAAAACATCATTAAACTTTTCACCAACGTATTCACAATACTCATCTGAGGCAAAAACATATCTAAAATTCACAAAACTATCTAAAGGGACAAAATCAAATTCAATACCTACAACATCAAAAACGGGACCGGTAGCCAATTTAACCAAATCTACATCACTTGACATATCACCAAAATCAGTGGTTATATCTCTTTTTTGATTAGGACCTTCAGCATTTTTAACATTTCCCGTAGAAAGAATAATTCCCTTTTCCAGTCCAATGCTTGGTTTACCTCCTTCAAAAAAACCTATACCAGCTTTATTGCCAATAGACCGAATTTTTGAAATATTTTTACATGCTCCATTTACGAAAACATCTTGAACAAGAACCTCGGGAGTATAAGAATTATTAATTTTTATACTTTGGCCAGGTAATGCCAAGGCATTAAAAATCAATGTAAAAAAGAAAAAGAAAAAATTTCTCATGTAATTTTCAAGAAAAATGACCACTTATTATGCCCTTAAAAACGGTAAAGTTCCTGATAAATTGTTAAAAATCTGTTTGTAAGGAAAAATGAAATTATATTTGCCACATAAAGAATTCATACCATGCGCCCACTTCTCATTTTTCTTATCGTTTTTATACCATTTTTTGCCGTTTCACAAATTAGAATAGGTAATTGTGGAAAATGGAAATACATCAAATTAAGTGAAAAAGACACGGTAACGCAAACATGCCCGGGTGATACTAAAAATGATTGGAAATTTTTCACTTTTGAACCTGGAATACCCCCTCTTCATATTGTTGTTACGGATACTTTTGGTAATATAGAACTGGTCAGACCATTTATTATGTCTGTAAATTTTGAAAATTTCAAACTTGGATTTTACAGAGTTTACGGTCTTTACTACCCATTTTCCTATTTTCTAAAACCTGGTAAAAATATTTTTAAAGATACTATGGGCAGTTTTTGTTACGGTTTTACTGAAAATTTTGTACTCATCAACAACAATGTTCCCGATCCGGGTGAAATTACTCTTTCAAAAGGAAATTTGTCTAATTTAATTTGTCCCAATACTGAAACAGATCAAACCCTTCAATTTCAAACAAATAGTCCTTCTCCATTATATACTTATCTACTTACCAACGCTAATAATCAAATATTATCCGTCCAAGGTAATGGACTTTTTGATTTCAAAAACTTACCCTCGGGCAAATATTATATTCATGGCATGGCATACACAGGGGTACTTCAAGCTAAGGCAGGTCAATTCCTTGATGCGGTTCCACTGAGTAAAAACTGTTTTACAAAGACCTTCAAAGCCATTGACATTGAAAAAAAATCACCTGAAGGTGGGGAAATATCTATACATAATAACACCTCTTCCAAACAATATTTCTGCACCCAATTTACATCGAGTGATACCATAAAAATGAATCATTCAGGTGATACCTACTTAAATTATTCTTTTTTAGTACTCGATGAGAATAATAATGTGAAGGGGGTGGAAAAAGAAGCAACGATTCAATTAAATAAATATCCAACAGGATCTTATAAAATTATTGGCATATCTCATCTTTCAGTATTGCCAAATTTAATCAATGAACCTTTAGGAAGGATTATTTCTCAATTACAATGTATTGATATTTCAAATAACCAAATTGAACTATTCGTAGAAAATATAAATGTTATCAATTTTAAATCTGCCCGAGCGAAGGGAGATTCAGTATGGTGTGTCAATGCTCCGGAAACTCTTAGTTTAACTGCTTTAGGATCAGGTTCTGACAATGTTCAATTAATTTGGATAGCAACAGATAGAGATGGAAAAGTATTAGGTTTAAACAAAAATCCTGACTCTATTTCAATAAGTAAACTAGATGAAACTCTTTTTCAGTTTTATGCACTGGCATACACTGGTAATTTAACTTTGGACATTGGAGATAACTTAAATAAGTCTGCAGTTTCTACTGGATGTTTCGATATAGCAGAAACATTTTATTCTGTAAGAAAAAAAGAAACTAAAGGCGGAACAATCAGGTTCTCAAATGCCAATCAATTAACTAATATCTGCTTAGGGCCAACGTCCAACTATAGTGTTCAGGTTGCCAGATTTAATTCCTTAGGGGAAAAATACATTTATCTTTTAACCAACAGCCGAAGTGAAATAATAAGCACGTCAGTAAACGGTCAGTTTTCTTTAAACAATTTAAATTCAGGACAATACTCTATTAGTGGACTATCTTATACCGGTTCTTTATCTTTTGGTACAGGATCCAGAATGGATACTACTATTTTCAGTAATGAGTGTTACAGTTTATCTGAAAACACTTTGAATTTTCAAAAAACCATTACTGATGGGGCAACAATTTCATTTGAGGATGGTCAAAATGCTGTTAGTACCTGTAAAGGGGTAAAAGTCAAAACTTTTGAGCTAAAAAATAACGCACTGATCACCCAAAAGTATGCTTACGCTCTCACTAATGAAAGTGGAAAAGTCATACAAATTGAAAAAGGAAATACATTACTGCTAAATGATTCTTCACTGCTCATTTATTACGTACAAGGTATTGCCTATTCTGGTGAACTCACCATAAATTTGGGCGATAATATAAATGGAAGGGTTCTATCTACCGTCTGCCACTCACTCTCTAAAAACAGGCTAACTATAAGTTTTGACAACATAAATGCTGGAAAATTAACTCAGCAAAAAATAGTATCCTGTGTTTCACCAAATGAAGTGAAAAGTATTCCAATAAACATTACGGGGGCTACTGGAAAGTATGCCTGGTTATTATGTGATACCCTAAATCAATTAATGGAGGTTCAAACCAGCCAATTACCTTTTGTTAAAAGAGGACTACCTGGAAAAGTTAGAATATATGGATTTTCCTATTCAGACCAACCCTCCTACCAAATTGGAAGATCCGTTTTTTTACAGAATTATAATATTTCCTGCTTTGAATTAACCTTAGGATTTCAAGAAGTTACCTGGTCAGAGATTGACGGGGGTAATATTGCAGTAAATGGTAATAATGCCAATCTAACTATTTGTCAGTCAGATCTATTAAAACCTTTACAGCTTTCCAATACCAGTAATGCAGAAGGCGACCAATATATTTATCTTATTGCCGATAAACAGCAAAAATTAGTAACTACTTCCACCACTAATACCATAAATTTAAGTGCTTTCAACGGAGGAATCTACCATATATACGGTCTCTCTTACTCGGGAACATTAAATTTGACTCCAGGCGATGTAATTCCTAAAGATAATTGCAGCAGTGCCTGTGCATCTTGGTCAAAAAACACTATTTCGATAGATATAACAGCCACTTCCGTTGGCAAAATATCTTTTGTTGGGGAAAAAGACAATGTTCAAATTTGCCCAAAGAAAAGTGTGCAATCCTTAAAATTAAACCCCATAGAAAGCAATGTCGCCAGAAAAACCTTTCTGCTAACCAATGAAAATGGAAAAATTTTAGCGATTTTTAATAACCAGCAGCTGCCAAATATTGATAAAATCAATGATTTGGTTTTGAGGATATATGGATTGGGGTATAATGGTAACTTAAACGCCAAAATTGATTCAAATATACTAAGGAGTAATCTAAGTTCCGGTTGTTTTCAATTATCAGAAAATTTTCTCTCCATTAATAGGAATAACATTTCGGGGGGATTTGTAACGTTGTCAAACAACCAAAATCAACAACAAATTTGTCCTACGGACAGCGCTGCGAATTTATTGACTTTTAGAAATATTGCCGCACAAGGTCAGAAATTAATTTATGTTATTACCAACGTAAATAATATTATTATAGATACTACTTCTAGAAATTCCTATCATTTCATAAATCAAGCCATTGGTGATTATAGAGTTTACGGACTTTCCTACAACGGAGAATTTTCGGGAAAGATCGGTATTTCCATAAATGATCCATCTTTATCTGAAGATTGTTTTGGCTTATCTTCTAATTACATATCCGTGGCCAAAAGGAATCCAATAGCAGGATTCATTGTTATGGATGACGCCAATATTCTTCTTCAAAATTGCCCATCTGATGCGAACTTTCCGTCGAGGCAAATAAGAACCATAGGAAATAATTCGGGTAATCAGTGTTTTGTTATTTTGAATGAGAATCAAATTATCGTTGATATTTTATTCAATCCGACCATTTACCCAACGGAATATCCATCTGGCAAGTACACGATTGTGTCCATATCATTCAATGGCACTTTAAACATTAAAAAGGGTGAAAAATGGGGTATCAAAGCACTGTCGAATTCTTGTTATTCCATTTCGGGAAATGAGGTTCCATTTTTAAACCTGGAACCACAAGGAGGCATTATAAAAGTAGTTGAAGGCGATACTTCGAATATTTGTGTAGGAAACAAAACGCCTTCCAGTATAAAATTCTCAAAGGACAGTACCAATAAATTATCCTATTCTTATGTAATTACTGATCAATCCAATCAATATTTAGGTCATTTTACAAATATTGATTTACTTAGTTTTGAAGATTATACTACGCCTAATATTAACGTCTGGGGCTTATCACACACCGGAAATATTATTTTACAAAAAGGAGATTCTATATTAAAAAAGGATATTTCAACAGGTTGTTTTCAGCTTTCAAAGAACTCCATTTCATTGAAACTTAATATTTATAGAGGGCATATAGTAAAAACGAATCTAAACACTGATTCTTTACTTATATGCACTGGTGACGGAGTTCCAAATCTCGTTAATTTCTCAAGTTCTGACAGTCTGTCTGGTTTAAAATACCAATATGTACTCACTACCCTTGCAAACAATATTATACAAGTTATAAATGGTAATTCCATAGACTTTGAAACCATAGGATTAAGAGAAATGAGACTTTACAGTGTAGCATTTAATGGAAATTTTAATAGTCAAACAGGAGTATCCATTTTTAATGCTAATCTTTCATCGGGTTGTTTCAGAATCTCTGATAATTTTATTAAAATCTTGAGAGACAGACCAGCAAATCACCGGATTTTGTTTTCAAACAATGACACGATACAAAAATTATGTCTATCTAAATCAGGCTCATTTGCCAGATTAAAAAGTACCTTTACAGGTAGAACTGGATATGTTTACATTGTATTAAATAAATTTAATAGTGTTGTATTGCTTAGTTCTGCCCCAAATATAGATATTGAAAAACTTGAAGATGGTGACTATCAAGTGTATGGGCTATCTTACACAGGCAATCTAAATCTGCGTGAAGGTAATACTTTTAAAACAGACGATATCTTAGCAACAAGTTGTTTCCGATTATCGAGTAATTCTGTAAAATTCTACAAGGGAGGCTATGCTGAAGGGGGACAAATAAGCACTTTTCTATCTTCAAACACCTTGTTTTCCTGTCCAAAAGATGGTATAGCCGATTTAATAGATATTTCCGTACCAAATAACCCTACAGGAACAAAATACCAATTTTTAATAACCGATAGTTTGAATAGATTATTTTATGCTCCATTTGAAAATCAATTAATCAATTTTGATAATACCCCCGCAGGGAATTATAGAATATATGGTATCGCTTATACTGGTTCACTGGGATTTCAACTGGGGGCAAATATTTTAAATAATACTCTTATTAATGCCTGTTTTGATTTATCAGACAACTATTTAGAAATATACCACAATAAGCCTGAAGCTGGGCAAATTTCAAAGAAGGATGGAACGACTTCCAAGACCATTATTACTATAAATAACAATCAAAAGGATAGTATTTTATTAAAAGTAACCAATGCTAAACCGATAAATATTCCCTATTCCTTTGTCTTGGTAAATGATAACAATCTGATTGTTTCAGCTCACCATGAGGCATTTAATTTAGACACACTCAAGATTGGGAGATACAGAATTTTTGGTGTGGCAAGTTCAAGTCCCAACTTATCTTTAAATGTGGGTAAATCATTTTCAGACTTTGGCAAAGCTGAAAATTGCATATTGATTTCGTCCAATTATTTAGAAGTGGATATCATTTCAACGAGTAGTTCCCCCATAGTAAACAATATCCTTATCGCTCCTGAGGCTCCAGAAAAAGCACAACACATTACACTCAACGCATTTCCTAATCCTGTAAAAGATGTATTAAATGTGCAAATACGTCAAAATCAACATAAAAGTGATCAGGCGACCTTAAGATTAACTCATATTTCAGGAAAAATACTATTCGAATTGAACACGAATTTAGAGAACGGAGAGCAACTTTTAATCATCCCTATGGCAATGTATCCAGCTGGACTGTACATTTTAACTGTTGAGGCAGGAGAAATCCTTCACACAAGTAAGATTATCAAAGCGGAATAAACTTTATGCCTTAGATTTCTTCTTGTAATCCTTTATAAAAAGTTTGTGATCAAAAGACTCATAATCAGAGGGAGTATTTGAGGCAACAATAAGGAGGGTATTTTTAGGAAGACTACTAATACCCTCTAAATACCAATCTGCACCTTCCACATCGAGGTTCGTTGTTGGTTCATCTAAAAGAACAAGAGGGACATCTGAGTAAAGAGCGAGTCCAAGTTTAACCCGCTGTTTCATACCAGAGGAGAAAAATTTCAAGGGTTTATTTACAGATTTTTGAAGTTTCAATAGATCCATAAGGTCCGAAACACTCATATTGTTCCTTAGAGGTTTGAATTGAGTATGAAATCGAATAGTTTCAGCCAGGGTAAACTCCTCGATAAGATCCATATAAGGAGCGGCGAAAGAAATATGTTTATATAATTGATCTAAAGGAATCAAGGTATCATTTAAGAACGGCAGTAATTTTCCCTGACTGGGGGTAAGATGTCCAGAAAGGATTTTTAACAACGTAGATTTACCCGAACCATTTGGACCAATCAAGGCATATTTCTGACCTTCATTGAATTGAAAATCAATTTTCTTAAAAATCCAATCCGGGGGAAATTTTTTCCCTATATTATTGAGAACTAGCTTCATGATTTAGTGTCACTGGGTCTGATTTAAATCTGGATATCATAGATTTTGATTGACTAAAAAAAGAGATGATTTCATCTTTAAAGACAGACGATTGAAACGAATTCTTTATCAAAGAGAGGCCAATAGAAATACTATTATTCTGGACAAAAATCACATTATAAATACCTTTTATTTCTTCAATTTGAGACAATTGAAAACCCTTTCTCTCGAGGCCAATATGATTAATACCGATGTAAGAAAGAGGTTCTCTGGCGACTCTAACAAAAGGAGGAACATTATTTCGAACAAGCCCGGCGCCAGCGACGAAGCTAAATCTTCCAATTTTACAAAATTGCTGAACGAGCACATTACCGCCTAAGACAGCATGATCATTAATTTGGACATGACCTGCCAGCTGAACGCCATTAGATAAAATAACATGATCTCCAATAATGCAATCATGAGCCACGTGAACGTAAGCCATAATAAGGCAGTGACTTCCAACGATAGTTGTACCCGTTTCCATGGTTCCCCTATTGAGGGTAGCACCTTCTCTAATAACCGTTTTATCACCTATAACCAAGGTGCTATACTCACCTTTAAATTTTAGATCCTGCGGAACGGCTCCTAAAACAGCGCCAGGAAAAACCTCACAAAAACTCCCCAATCTGGTACCGGATAAAATAGTTGCATTGGGACCAATTTTGCAATAATCTCCAATGACAACATCTTTATCAATATAACTGAAAGGTAAAACAATAGAACCAATCCCTATTTTGGCATCAGGATGAATAAATGACAACGAAGATTGGTCTGTCATAATTAACTTTCTACTTTTCTTCTAATAATCTGCGCGGTTAACTCCGCTTCAGAAACAATTTTATTATCAACATAAGCGATGCCCTGCATGTGACAAATACCTCTGCGAATGGGAGATAACAGTTCCATTTTGATAAGTAAAATATCACCTGGAGACACTTTAGCTTTAAATTTAGCATTATCAATTTTCAGGAAATAGGTATCCCAATTCCAGGGATCTTCTACGGTAGAAAGGGCAAGGATTCCTCCGGTCTGGGCCATAGCTTCGACTTGTAAAACACCTGGCATGACAGGATTACCGGGAAAATGCCCCTGAAAATACTGTTCATTTACCGTAATATTCTTTACTCCCACAACATAAGTATCCGTTAACTCTGTAATTTTATCTAAAAGGAGAAAAGGAAAACGGTGAGGTAACCAGGATTCAAGCCTTACAGAATTGAAAACGGGCGTTTTGGAAGGATCGTATTTAGGTTTACCTCGTAGTTTTTTTTGCTCCTGGAGCTGTTTTTTAAGTACTCTCGCAAATAAATTATTAGAGGAGTGTCCAGGTTTATGCACAACAAAACGACCTTTTATAGGCGCACCTAGTAAGGCAATATCACCTATAAAGTCTAATAGTTTGTGCCTTGCCGGTTCATTTTCAAAGGTTTGATTTGATTTGTTTATTACCCCCAAGGTAGTAGGTAAAGGCAGTTGACTATGAGTTACAGAGGACCACTTTTCCCAATCAGCTGAGGAAGGTAAGCGATCAGCTATCACCAAAGCATTATCTAACGTTCCGCCTTTTATTAAGCCATTTGCCATTAAACTATCAATATCCTTAAGTAGAACAAATGATTTTGACGGAGAAATTTCACCCTCATACATTTCAAGACCCGATAAAACGGCGAATTGTTGCCCAGGGTAAGGAGCATCAAAATCGACCAGAACGGTAACTTCAAAACCATCATAAGGCGAAATCACATAATGTGCACCTGATTCTTCGTCCTTAAACTCTATGGTTTCTTCTATTTCAAAAAACAACTTATTTTCAGATTGATCTAAAACACCCGCCTCATTCAAAAGTGAAGTGAACTTTTTAGAGGAACCGTCCAGATAAGGAACTTCCGAACCATCTATTTCAATGTGTAGATTATCAATTTCTTTTGCATAAATGGCAGATAGTAAATGTTCTATGGTTGCCACTAGAGCACCTTCGTATTCAATGACCGTAGATCTGGTGGTATTTGTGACCCTGTTGCAATCTGCGGGAACAAAAGGTTTACCAGGTAAATCAATTCGTTGAAACTTAATTCCATGATTATCTTCAGCTGGTTTTAAAGTGATGGTTACGGAAGACCCGGTATGCAAACCGACTCCGGAAATAGTTACCGCTTTAGAAATAGTTTTTTGCTTCATTATAAAAGTCATATAAATAAATAATAATGTTTGGTTTTTAATTATAGTTGGTTCAACTTTTTCTCTATTTTCTGAAGACGTAAAATAAGAGATGGAAGTTGCTTGAAAACGGAAAATGATTTCAAGAATGAAATATAAGGTATGGCAGGTGAACCCATAAAGGATTGACCAGAAGTCGAAATAGATGCAGAAATACCGCTTTGTCCTTGAATTTTTGTTCCATCTGCAATTTTCAGATGACCCGAAAAACCAACCTGTCCGCCAATCTGGCAATTTGAACCAATGTGGGTTGACCCTGCAACACCTGTTTGAGCGGCTATCACTGTGTTTTCACCCACTTCAGCATTATGCCCAATCTGGACAAGATTATCAATTTTGACCCCCTTTTTAATTTTTGTAGAACCCAATGTAGCCCTATCGATAGTAGAATTAGCCCCTATTTCAACATAATCTTCCAATATAACATTACCTAGTTGAGGAATTTTACGAAGTAATGAGCCGCCGTCGGCTACAAATCCAAAGCCATCACAGCCAATTACCACGTTGGCATGCAGAATACAATGATCACCAATTTCACAATCAGCTAAAATACGAACGCCAGGAAAAAGGACACAATTTTTACCTATCGACACATTTTTACCAATAAAAACCTGAGGATAAATGATCGTATTTTCCCCAATGAATCCATTTTGCTCAATGACGGTATAGATACCAACGCTCACTTTTTTTCCAATAGATACACTGGGATGAATAACAGATTCGTCGGCAATACCTGTTGGATAAAGGACGGGTTCTGAAAATTTCTCCAAGGTAAGTGCCATCGCATTATAAACATTCTTTACCTTAAGTAAAGTAGGTTTAACGGCGAAACGTGGTTCAAAATTTTCAGGAACTAAAACAGCTGACGCAGAAGTTGTATATAAATAAGCCTCATAACGAGGATTATGTAAAAAACTAATAGAACCTTCCCCACCCTCTTCAATTTTACTTGGTTTGGAAACAATTACCTCCGGATTACCTACCAGTTTCCCGTCTAACAATTTTGAGAGTTCCTTCATTGAAAATTCCATAAGGCAAAGGTAATAAAAAGCCATCTTTCTTTACTACAACTAATGAGGCAACCTTTGATAAAATCGAAAAATTACCTTTACAATCTTATATTTGCATAAAAAAGTGAATCCTAAATTACGAATTGGAACCAGAGGGAGTAAATTAGCCATGTGGCAAGCGCACTTTACGCAAGAAAAATTATCAGCAATTGGTATCGAATCAGAATTGATAATTATCAAAACGACGGGCGATCAAATACAACATTTATCTTTTGATAAGATGGAGGGAAAAGGCTTCTTCACAAAAGAAATCGAGGACGCCCTATTAAGAGGAGAAATTGATTTAGCCGTTCACTCTATGAAAGATTTACCAACGAATGCGCCGGAAGGTTTAGTTATTTCCGCTGTATCCTATCGGGAAGATCCATCCGACATCCTGTTAATCAATAAAAATATTGCGGCCAAAGGTAAAGTTTTACAATTACCTGAAAAGGCCAGAGTTGGAACATCTTCCTCCAGGAGGAAAGGTCAGCTATTAGATATAAGGCCTGATCTTCAATTAGTTGATATTCGTGGTAATGTTCCAACGAGAATACAGAAATTAGAACAGGGTGACTTTGATGCCATCATACTGGCATCTGCCGGACTGGCTCGCTTAGATATTGACACCACTTCCTTTCATGTTATACGCTTCGATCCAACGGAGATTGTTCCCGCACCTGCTCAAGGCGTTTTAGCCTGGCAAACCATGGCCAATGATATCCAAACGAGAAAAATATTGATGGGTATTCATCAAAGTGAGGTTTCAGATGTAACCAATGTTGAACGAAAGGTTTTAAATCTGATGGATGGGGGTTGTCAAATGCCTCTCGGGGTATATTGTTATAAAGATAAATTTAGTAATTATCATGTTCATGCTGCCTATTCAACCTCTTTTGATTTACCTATTACCAGAGTGTCTATTTCGTCAGCTACCCATTTTCAATTAGCAGAAAAAGTAGTTGAAAAATTACGATCATAAAATAATATATGACGCGCGTTTTTATAAGCCGACACCTCCCTGAAAATTCCTCTTTCAGAGAAAAATTAGCCTCTTTTGGTTCTTTTATTATACAGGATGAACCATTAATAGGCTTGTTACCCCTTCCTTTTTCAATCATTGAACCTTGCGATTGGATTTTTTTCTCCAGTAAAAATGCTGTTTCATTTTTTTTTAAACAAATAAAATCTTTATCTATAAAAATTCCAACCTCTGTAAAATGGGGAGCTATAGGTTTAGCCACCGCTAAGGAACTACTAACTTATCAAATCACAGCAGATTTTTCTGGAAATGGTAATCCAGAAGAAGTTGGAATCAGTTTTTCGACGCTGGTTACTGGAAAAAAGGTTTTATTTCCTTCAGCAAAAAATTCCCGGGAAAGCATTCAGCGTTTTATAAAAAATGAAGCGTTGGAAATAATCAATTTAGCTATTTATGATAATCTACCTAAAAGTAACTTTGAGGTAGCCCCTTCGGATATTTATGTTTTCACCAGTCCTCTAAACGTAATTGCTTACTCAAAAAAATATGACTTATCAGACAAAAATTGTCTTGCCATCGGAGAAACTACAGCACAACAACTTAAATATTCAGGAGCCACGAGTGTTATAACGAGCCCATTTACAACGGAAGAAAGCATGGCTCAATCTATCATAGATTTTTCAGGTATAAAATCTGGTAATATACCTAATAATTAATTTTCAACAATTTTGTTTGCACTACCTCTTCTCCAACTATAAAACGAAGGGAATAAAAACCTGAAACAGGAAATAAATCTTCCGGTAAGTTTTCAAAATGATAGCCATCTAAATATTTATTTTTAAACTCATTGATTAACTGTCCATTAGGACTAAACAATTGAACTGTAACTAGCGACTCTTTGTGAAGTTTAAAGTTCAAACTGGTACTGCCAGAAAAAGGATTGGGAAATGATGGCAATAATTCTATATTGTTAAGCTTCAAAATATTAGATAAATCTACTCTTAAAATGGACTCCAGTTTGTAAAATTTAAATTCATTGGGTAATAATACCCTTGTTTTTAAAAAGCCAGCGTTAATATTACCCCTAAGAGAATCAAATCCAACTGATATCCAATCTGTTCCATTCCAACCATATAGCCTTAATTGCTTTAAATCTAATACATCGGAATGTAAATTATTTTCATTTCCCCAACGCATTGAAAATTGAATAGGTCCATTATTTTCAATTTGCCATATTGGGTCGTCACCAAGATTTTTATCTGTATAATTACCAGATTCAATAAAACCTACTTTTGCGTATTCATTCCCATTATTGGTCACAGATGCGATAGAAATGGGATAATAGCCTGAAAAAGCGCTGCCAACTGGAAAAATCACAGGATGTAAAGACAAATTTCTACCTACTAAACCTTTTCCATTGGTAACAATATAATTAACTTCGCTAAAGTTAGACAGATTAGCAATATCAATATCAGTATCATTTAGTGTTAAAAAGGTATATTTATTTACAAAATGCAGGTTTGATACTTCTAAAGAACCCCCGTTAAGAAAGGTATGGACGGTAGGGCTTTTTAGTAAAAATAAGTGCTTAATATTTCCGTTTAAAAGATTAATATTCCCGGATAAATCACCAAAAATTTGAAGGTTATCTATTTGATCATTAATGCCGTTACTTTCTACCTTTCCAGAAACAGCCAAAATACCTTTACTGATAAGAGATCCATTTTTATCTATAAAAATATTTGCATCTACATTTAGATGGGTGGTGGAATCTATAAATAAAGAGGTACCATTTACGGTAAGTTGACACCATAAAGAGGTTGTAAACAAAACAAAAAAACCAAAGGGTAATACCGATTTTAATGGATAATTAATCATGAGCTAATCTGAATCCTAAATTATTAAAACGGCTTGCCGGAGGATTGCCGTACCTATAGGAAACTCTGCAATCATCGGAAATATCATCAAAACTGCCTCCTCTATATAATTTACTGGAACCATTTGCAGGACCCGTTGGATTTGTAAATGAGCCCGGCTTATAAAAATTAAACCAATCTTGCACCCATTCCCAAACATTCCCTGACATATCATATAGACCTAAAGAATTAGGCTTTTTAGATTTTACTGGTTGTGATTTTCGGCCAGAATTTTCCGTAAACCAGGTAACCTCATTTATATCAGATGAACCAGCAAACAAGAATTCTGTCGAATTGGATCCACCCTTAGCTGCAAATTCCCATTCAGCTTCTGTTGGCAATCTAAACACAAAAGTTGATTGTTTAGCGTTCAATTTTTTAAGAAAATCCTGTATATCGAGCCAACTTACATTTTCCACAGGACAGTTATCGCAATCATAGTTAAAAGAAGGGTCAGAGCCCATAATTTCCTCCCACAGACCTTGAGTTACTTCCGTTTCAGCTAAATAAAAAGAGTTTAGCGTGATCGAATGAATAGGTTTTTCTATATTATTTCCAAAATCACTGCCCATATTAAAGGTACCGCCATTAACTTTAATAAACCGTCCAAATTCACCATCTGCACTGGTTAAAGTTTTTACAATAATAGGATTTCCATACACCACTCCCTGATCATTAATGCAATAAGAACGAATATAATAAGTTGTATTTCCAGTTAAGCCATTTATAACCGCCTGAAATATGCCCAAACCATTTCCATTTGTTGTTAAATTATTGGTTAATATTGGATTTGGTGATTTCCCCCATACGAATCCTCTGGCACTTAATACAGACCCGCCATCTTGAAGAACCTCACCATTTAAAGTAAATGAATTGGCAGAAATATTAGTTGCTGGCAGCGTTACAACCAAAGCCGCAGAACTACCGGATGTGGTAAAGTTCAGGTTATTCCCATAAATAATTCTACCATCAGAGAGCTTTGCATAAGCTCTAAAATGATAAGTAGTCTGTTTTAAAAGGGAAAGAACATTCAAATTGATGCTTCCAACCAGACTACTCGTTGATTTTACCAATGAAGATGACACCGTTGGATTTAAAACGTTACCGTAACAAACACCACTTTCTGTGATAAGGCTTAATGGGAAAACATTTACCGATATATTTATGGACAAAGAAGTATCTGTTAACGCCGTTATTGTATTGGTTGTAACTTGGGTAATTTGGTCCTGGCAGGGTCCCCATTGAGGAATGCCATTACAAAATGTCAATGTTTGACCATTTTGTCCAGGGGGAATTAAAACCCAGAATTCACCATTCCAATATTTAAGTTGTCCTGCCTGATTTCCTGGAACTTCATTACGCCATTTAAGTCCGTCAAAATACCATAATCCTTTCGTTCCATCCAATTGAAAAACAACCAATCCTGTCGCCGGAGAAACAATCGCTTGCCTTTGAACAGCCGTCATTCTTGGAATCAAGATGCCTTTGTTCTCTGAAAAAATTTCCAGAATAGCCGTGGGATGAGCAGGAGTAGAATCCATATTTATAGTCACTGATTGAGCATTAATCAGTGAAATGTACCCCACAAATGACAAACAAAAAAGTAATATCCCTTTCATTATGTATAATTTCCCCAAAACGTATTTTGCAAAACTACAAAAGAAATAGGAAGGTTCAAAACCTTTGAGTATCAATTACATACAGAAGCCCTGCAAACAGATACATGTAATATAATTCATATTCTTAAGTTCTTGATTAACAATTTGCTTACGCATTCACTAATAAATTTTTGACAATAAAAAAGATTTTTGACCTGATGCAGAAAATAAATTCAAAAAATAGATACCTATCGGGTAATTTCCCAAATCAATCTGAGAAAACGTTCCATTTTCAAGAGTTTCATTGGACAAAATGGTCATTAACTTTTTTCCCGTAGTATCAACAAGAAACAGTTCCGCTTTATCCAATGTAGGACCATTATAGGTAAAATTAAAAAATCTATGGGAAGGATTTGGAAAAATCTCTATGGTAAAATCAGGGGTTACCTTTTCATTTGTTGATGTTAGCATGGAACCTTGGGTAGGTTTAGGTAATTTTATAGAAGTAAATAATTGATATTCACCTGGTTTTAAAATGCTTGTAAAATTACTCTGAGAAATAAAAACACTATCACCGGTAAAAAACGAATGCCACCAACCTGTTTTAACTCCCTGCAACATTAAAGTGGAGTTCACCACATCGGTATTTGCCATTACGATGGCATCAAATTGAGTATTTTTATAATGCATATATTTCACATAAGCATTAAGATCATAATCAGCTGGCAACTCTTTAAAAACAGTATATTTCGATCTCAATGCATTAAGAGAACTCACCACATCACTTAATCTTTTCCGGGCCAGTTGATTAAGGTAAGACCAAGGAACAGGTTTAGGAGATAATCGGCAATTATCGTTTACACTTCCATTTTCACAAGTATTAATGGAATAATCATAACCCAGTTCACCAAATTGCCAAATCATTTTAGGGCCGGGACTTAAGGTAAAAACAGTAAAAGCCATTTCCATTCTTTGCAGAGCGGTCGTTAAATTACGGGTATTGTAAGTGCCAGATTGTTTACCATACAAAGCATTTTTAAACATAAGTCTTTCTTCATCATGACTTTCCATGTATTGAATAAGGGCTGCATTGGGAAAATTTCTTTTTTTATAATCCAATCCAGTCAAATTTGAGGGATAACCCATGGTTGCTTCATTAAACTGATGATTCATATTTCCCCAAAGCAACATACCTCTTTTCGCCAATTCAATTTCCTCTACTACATCGGCAAAATGTTCCAGAATAATATACACATCGGGATTTACTTTTCGAAGATGGTCAGAATAATCTTGCCAGATAGCTACTCTTGAGGCATCATAATTACCCCAGGCACCTGTATTTCCAAGGGTATTTTTTTGAGTAAAGCCCTTTGAAAGATCAAATCTAAATCCATCAATTTTATATTCATTTAACCAAAAGGAAAGCACCCTTTTTGAAAAATCTCTGGTAAATTTACTTTCATGATTAAAATCATAGCCGACATTAAAATCATGTTTTGCGACCTGGTTAAACCAGGGGTTATCCACTGAAGGTCTAGCATTCAGTTCATCCCAAAACATTCTGCATAAAGGACTTTGGCTAAAAGCATGATTTAAAACGATATCTACAATTACCGCGAGACCTTTTTTATGACATTCATCGATAAAAGATTTAAAGAAAACGGGAGAACCATAATATTTATCTAAAGCCAGATGATACGACGGATTATAACCCCAGGAGTTATTTCCTTCAAACTCATTAACGGGCATTAATTCAATAGCATTTACACCTAATCTGACCAAATAATCTAAAGTATCTTTCAATTTTTTATAATCAGGTGCCACTAAAAAATCTCTAATATGTAGCTCATAAATGATAAGATCGGAAGCTAAGGATTTATTTTTCAATGTATTTTTCCATTCATACTTGTGCAAAGTTGAATCTATATGGGTGACTATACCTGACGTTTTACCCACTGGATAGGCGGGTAGTCCAGGAAAAGTAAGGGGAGAAATAAATTTATCATGGTCAGGGTCCAAAACCAGCGGTGCGTAAGGATCGGCAAATCTTTGAGTATTATTCAATGCCAATTGATATTGAAACGGTTTCTCCAGTGGAACACCATCCAATTCAATCCAATGTAGCGTGCCATCTTCTGACACATTAAATATAAAATCGGTATTAATTTTCCATTCATTAAAATCACCCAGTAAAAAAAGGTGCTTTTTGCCCGGAGCTTCTACAGAAATCCTAACTCTATTTGGAGAAAGTCTTTGAAAGCCCAGCATATAATTATCGGGAGCGGATAATCTTTTGGGCTCAGGAACTACCCAGAAACTAGTTTGGAGTTTCAAGGAATCTCCAATAGTTGTTCTAGCTAAAACAGTTATTTGATGATTAGGGCGGTTATTCGGAACCCAGGTAAAGGAAATTGAGGAACCGTTTTGATTAGAAACCAAGCTATCGTTATCAAATAAAGAAATATTCACTGTTTCTGAAAATAAAGCTTTTAAAGTAAACGGTTCATTTGGATTCAGCAATTTCTCAGGAGTTGAAGGCTCTTGAATAGTACCAGTAAGGCCTGAATTTTGAAAAACGGGATAAAAGATATCCTTTGAACCTACTTCTTTACCTTCTTTACTTCCATTGGCATTCCTGAAGACAAAAGCCATACTAATTATCTTTTCCCCGGCGGGTACTTTATAAAATGACCTGATAGAAGGCTTTATTTCAAAGGAGAATATATTCGGTTTTCCAGGCACCTGTTTCATTTCCCAGGTTGGATTGACTACCCCCCAAGTTGTTTGCACGTATTTCCAATCGGCATTTGACGTTGATTTATCTGTAATAACTCCACTGTGTAGATAAATACTACATGCACAGTCTTTTAATCCTGCTGTTCCTTTCGACGCGTCAAAAAAAATGGTGACAGATTCATTCTCCTTTGGAAAATTCGGAGTAGAAACAAGGATCTGATTATAAAGGAAATGGCTATGAAGAATGGTAAAAATGAATAGGTAAACTTTATACATAATGCTTTTTATTAGGAATAACAAGTTATCTTGCGGCAAAATAACAAAAAATACTCACCTTTTTAGAGGTATAGGTAAGTTTAAAATAAAGAAAAAATGAAGAAAATTTTTCTAAAACCAGGCAAAGAAACACCCGTAAAAAGATTTCATCCCTGGGTGTTTTCTGGCGCTATTGAACGATATGAAGCAGGTATTACCTCTGGTGATTGGGTTATTGTATGTGATTCAAGAGAAAATACCTTAGCCTTTGGTCACTATCAGGAAGGAAGTATAAGAATCAGACTCCTACATTTTTCTACAAGTCCGCCTGATGCCCATTTTTATGTAAACAAATTTAAAAATGCTTTAAAATTAAGACAAGGTGTTAACCTAAATAAAAATGGACAAACCAATTGTTTCCGACTTATCAATGGTGAGGGTGATGGATTATCGGGTTTGATAATAGATATTTACGGTGAAACTGCTGTTGTGCAGTGCCATAGCACAGGTATTCATAAAGATAAACAACAAATAATCAAAGCATTTGAAGAATTAGACGGTTTAACTATAAACAATATCTATGATAAGAGTGAGGAGACTCTATACAAAAATGAAGGCATTCAGGATAAAAATGGCTACTGGAAGGGAGGCTTAAGTGGAACGGGGGATATTTCAGAGAACGGTCATATTTTTAATATTGATTGGGAAAAAGGTCAAAAAACAGGATTTTTTCTAGATCAGCGTGAAAATAGATTTCTTTTGGGGCAATTAGCCGCTAACAAAGAGGTATTGAACTGTTACTGTTATACGGGAGGCTTTTCAATTTACGCCATTAAAGGTGGAGCCGCCACTGTTGAAAGTGTTGATTCCTCGGCATTAGCCATTGAGCAGTATAAAGAAAATTTACAATCCAATGGTTTAGATGCTGAAAAGCATGTCTCTACCGTTTCTGATGTACCAACATTTTTAAGGCAACAAACAAAATTATACGATATTATTGTAGTGGATCCGCCGGCATTTGCTAAAAGCATGGATAAAAGGCACAACGCTATTCAAGCCTATATAAGATTAAATGCTTCGGCTATGAAGCAATTGAAGCCCGGAGGTATATTATTCACCTTTTCTTGCTCTCAGGTAGTAGATAGGAATCTTTTCCAAAATGCATTGTTATCTGCATCGATTGAAGCGGGAAGAAAAACGAGCATATTACACCATTTATCACAAGGCCCTGACCACCCAAGCAGTATTTTTCATCCGGAAAGTGGTTATTTAAAAGGCCTGGTTCTCTATGTTGAATAAATAACACGGTCATGTTATTCGTTATATTCAGTGCTTTAATTTTTGGAATACCTTTAATTATTCAAAGATACAAGCATAAAATTCCATTATCTGATTTTTTTAGCCCAATTGTATTATGCTATGCAGCAGGTATTCTATTGAGTATCTTAAATAAAGAGAGAGATAATTTATTTTTCAATGTTGCCTCATGGATTAGCCAAATTTCTATATTGGTGGCTATCCCATTGTTACTTTATGGGAGCAGTTCAATCAAGCAATTAAGTGGATACAAGCGTTTGGGGCTATCTTTTTTCTTTGCTTCCGTAAGTTCGGCTATTTCCTGTTTTACGGTAGCATGGTGGTTTAAAAATGATACAACATCATTTGCACAGGTAGGAGCTATGTTAACCGGATTATATATAGGTGGAACACCAAACTTGCAAGCGATAGGTTTTGCATTGAAGGGAGACCCCAAACTAACCGTTCAATTAACGGCCGCTGACGCCCTGGTTGGGGGCAGTTATTTAGTTTTGCTCACCAGTATTGTACCAGTTATAACGTCTTATGTTCTTCCCCGCTTCAAAAAGCCGGTTATACATGATGAAGATTATTCCACTTCCACCCCGCTAAAAAGGGAGCGTTGGGATTATTTTATCCTTGTATTTTTTACACTGGCATGGTTGTCGATACTACTGGGATTACTTTATGCAGGCAATCTTTTAGAAAATACCGTCATTATTTTGTTTTTTATCACGGGAATTAGTATCGTTTTATCCTTTTTTAAATTTATCGCCAAAAGATCTGCAACCTCATTTACATTGGGAGAATATCTATTATTGGTTTTTGCGCTATCGCTTAGTATTCAAGGAAAATGGTCAGATATAACGCGTGGAAGCAATCTTCTATTTATCATAACGGCTGTTAGCATGTATGGTAGTATAGGCCTGCACTTACTACTCAGTAAACTCTTCAGAATTGACAGAGACACATTTTTAATAAGTTCAACGGCAGCAATTTACGGGCCGCCTTTTGTAACTCAAGTAGCTACTGTCATCAAAAACAAATATTTGTTGATGCCCGGAATATTGGCTGGACTCTTAGGGTATGCGATAGGAAATTACATTGGGTTAGCCGTATATTATTTATTGGTTACATTTCAACCATAAAATAATATACGGCCATTGCCTTATTTTTTCAATTCGGCATAATATTTAAAATAATAGGGAATGGTTTCCATACCTTTCATGTAGTTAAATAAGCCATAATGTTCGTTGGGTGAGTGAATATCATCACTATCCAAACCAAACCCCATGAGCACAGATTTGATACCCAGATCTTTTTCAAATAAGGCAACGATAGGAATACTACCTCCTCCTCTTTGGGGAATTGGATCTTTTCCAAAGGTATGATTCATGGCTAATTGAGCGGCTTTATATTCTGGCGTATCGGTTGGAGTAACTACTGGATGACCACCATGATGAGGCGTAACGGTAACCTTTACAGCGGGAGGAGCAATACTTTCAAAATAATTTTTAAAAAGTTCTGTGATAGTATCAGGATCTTGATTAGGAACGAGGCGCATACTAATTTTAGCAAAAGCCTTAGAAGGTAGAACCGTTTTAGCGCCTTCACCAATATACCCACCCCAGATACCATTTACATCGAGAGTAGGTCTTATAGAAGTTCTCTCTAACACCGTGTACCCAGCTTCACCGTGTACGGAATCAATTTTCAAATCTGCTTGATAGTCTTCTAATGAAAAAGGAGCCTCATTCATTTTCTGTCTATCTTCTAAAGATACAGGCAGAACGGCCTCATAAAAACCGGGAATAGTTACCTGATTATTATCGTCATGCATTGAGGCAATCATTTTAGTCAGAATATTGATTGGATTTCCAACAGCCCCGCCATAAACTCCAGAGTGAAGATCTCTGTTGGGCCCAATCACAGCTACTTCAACATAACTTAAACCTCTAAGACCAACCGTTATACTTGGTATGTCATTAGCAATTAAAGAAGTATCAGAAATCAGGATGACATCTGCTGAAAGTTTTGATTTATTATTTTCCAAAAAAGAAGAGAGATTAGCAGAACCTACCTCCTCTTCCCCTTCAATCATAAATTTCACATTACAAGGTAATTCGCCGCAAGCCATCATAGCTTCGAAAGCCTTAATATGCATGAATACCTGACCTTTATCATCGCAGGAACCCCTTGCAAAGACAGCTCCATCTGGATGAACAACTGTTTGTCGGATAACAGGCTCAAAAGGAGGAGACAGCCATAAATCGAGAGGATCAGCGGGTTGAACATCATAATGACCATATACCATAATGGTAGGCAGGGAAGGATCCACCATTTTTTCACCAAAAACGACAGGATGACCCTTTGTTGGAATAACCTCCACATTATCGGCGCCTGCTGATTTTAATTTTTCTGCTACAAAAGCGGCAGCACGAGCTACATCAGCATCATTATCAGGATTTGCACTTACGGAAGGAATACGTAAAAAATCAAATAATTCGGAAACGAACCTTTCCTTATTATTCTGCAGGTATTCATGAACTGTTTTCATAATATCAATTTTCACCATTAAAAATAGTCATCAAATATGTTCTTGTAAAAAAATCAGAAGTTCTTCATTTGAAATATGGTATTTCATAATACCTTGAAAACTGGTAGAAATAAAACCATTTTCCTCGGAAACGATAACCGCAGCGACAGCATAACGTTCAGATGCCCCTAAGGCAGCCCGGTGACGGAGCCCCACATCTGCTGGTAAATTTCCATTTTCAGATAAGGGTAAAATACAGGAAGCAGCGGCGGCCCTACCTTTACTTATAATTAAAGCGCCGTCATGGAGAGGTGAAGTTTTGTTAAAAATACTCTCCACCAATCTGCGAGTTACCACGGCATCCAGTAAGGTACCTGTTCCAATAAGAGGCTCAGCAATCGTATCACCTGATAAAACCAATAAAGCACCCGTTTTATCTCGGCTCATTCTAAGTAAAGCACTACTAAGAGCCATAATTTGTTTTTCTCTGTCTGTTTTAACACCTGGTTTAGCTAAAAGAATTCTTGACAAGAAATTAGACCTTTTTCTTAAGGTCGTATTTCCTAAAAACAACAAAAAACGTCGAATTTCAGGTTGGAAAATAATAACAATAATAATCACTCCTACATTAATGAATTGATTCAGCAAACTAGACATTAGCTGCATATCTAACGCATTAACCGTCCACCAAATGACAAATAGCAAGAGAATGCCAAGGAATAATCCGTAACCAAAATTCCCTCTTAACAAGGTGTAAATTTGGTAAATGATAAAACTAAAAATAAAAAAATCAATGAGATCCAATAAACTAAAGGTCATTGATCCTATTGAAAAGGAAGAAAAGATGTTAGATAGAAATGAAATATACATGGTTGCAAAATAGTAAAAAAAAGGGACTTTTTCCTATATTTGTATATCTTAAATTTTAAATAATCCTATCCCCGGATGTATAAAATAAATTTTCTTTCTTTATTCTTATGCCTTTTTTTGCCGATATTCCTCTTCGGTCAGGAAATCAGGCAAAATGAAATTGGAGAGCGAATTATTGTTTTTCCTGATGGAACCTGGCGGTATTTTCATAAAAGGCAATTGTCAGGAGGTAATTATCCTGTTGTAAATCAGGAGGTAACACCATTAGATAATCCTATTGAAATTACCCGGGAAGAAGTAAATCAACTGGTAAATCGAAGAATTCAACAGGCGAAAGACGCCATTTATTATGCTGATATCAGGGCAAAAGCTATGGTAGAGCAAGAAAAAGAATTACAAAACAAAATAGCCATTGCTCAACAGAATAGTTTAGTTCCCGCGGATGAATTAAATAAATTATTAAACCAATTAACGTTAACGCAACAGTTGGCAGCAACTTCTTTAGGAACTATAAAAGAAGCTCAATCTGACCTATTAATTACGCAAGATTTAAGAATGAAGGGGGATATTCTAAGACTGTTTAAACCAGAAATATCCCCTGGAAAATTAGAACTTAATACTGTTTTTGCTTCAGAGGAAATGGTGAATCTCGATTTTTTTGCGAATGATTCTCCCCTTGCTTTTTATGGACAAAATATCGGCGTAATCATGCCTGATAATCTTGCCAGTACAAGCTCTATTTGCCAATACGCTTATGAAGGACTAGATGCAAAGGGTATTGACTGGCGAAGAGATGGTGAAAAAGAATTGTTGTTTACTTTCACTGATGAAAGATTAAGATTGTTTTTTCCTGATAAGGAATATCTACGCTGTGAAGCTTTTTTGTCATCTGTTGGAAAAAGAGAAAAACAATTAACCATAGAATTTCGATTTGCTTATCCAAATGCCAGAGAAGCTTATGGTGTTATCGAAAAAAATAGTTTAGTTACGCTAAAATTATTTGACGGACAAATCATTGAATTAAAAGCAGGTGAATTAGATTTAGGCAAATATGAAACAGATAAAGACATTTTAACTTATAGGATGATATATAAAATGGATAATCAACAGATTAATATGTTGAGAAAACAAGAACTGGAGGAAATTCGTATGTATTGGAGTGCTGGTTTTGAGGTTTATCCTGTGTATAATATAGATTTTTTCTCCCGTCAATTAAAATGTTTGGATTAAAATGATAAAATCTGAGGAAAAAGGTGAAAAAAATGTCCCATTTATAATGCTTGGGCTAAAGCTTCCCACGGATCCTCGATGGGTAAATTTAGCTGAAATATCTTTGGAAGATATACTGACAGATCACGCCTATTGTGAGCAAAAAGCAGCAGTAAGCTGTATATCTTTGATTCAGGGTTTTCCAGATAAAAAAGAACTGGTTCGTGAACTTTCACCCATTGTAACAGAAGAATGGGGACACTTTCGCATGGTTTTAGCAGAAATTGAACGTCGTCAATTTAATTTAGGTACACAAAGGAAAGATTTATATGTCAATCAACTTCTTGCTTTTCAGCAAAAAGGAGGCTCCCGGGAAGACAGACTTCTTGACAAATTATTATTTTGCGGCTTGATTGAAGCCAGAAGTTGTGAAAGATTTAGATTGCTTCACGAATATCTGACAGATCCCTATTTAAAAGAATTTTACTACAAATTTATGGTATCTGAGGCTGGACACTATGTCTTATTTTTAGACCTGGCAAGATTATATTTCCCTCAAGACAAAGTAAAAACAAGATGGGAATCTTATTTAAAGGAAGAAGCAGCAATCATGCAGAGGTTAGAATTAAGCGGAAACCGCCTTCATTAAAACTATTTTTTTTGTTCCGCGGCAGTGAATAACATAGCTTCAGAATTCATACAGTATCTCAATCCGGTGGGTTTTGGACCATCATCAAAAACATGACCAATATGTCCGTCACATCGCGCGCACCTAACTTCCGTTCTTACCATACCCAATTCAAAATCCTCTATTTCCTTCACATTTTTTTTGCTGATAGGCTGCCAAAAACTAGGCCAACCTGTTCCTGAATTAAATTTTGTTTCAGAGGAAAAAAGCGGTAATTTACAACCACCGCAAATGTAGGTTCCTTTTGTTTTTATGTTATAGAGTTTACCTGTAAAAGCCCTTTCGGTTCCTGCTTTTCTAAGGATATAATAAGCCTGAGGTGATAAAGACTCCTTCCATTCTTTATCTGACTTACGAATAGGTTTAATTGTGTCTGTTTTCATCTCAGAACTATAAGCTGCAAAGCTTACACCAAGGAAGAATAACAAGAAAGCATATTTTAGAAAACGCATAAAAAAATATTTTGGCGATTAAAAATTTAACCTCTGGGCCTCATTTTAGGACTATTCCATTCTTCTTTTTCAGCAAAAGCAACCACTTTCTTGAGGATAGCCATAATGGTAAGGAAAACGAGGTATCCAAAGGTTACAACTACATAAATCCACATATAAGAACCAGCATCTACAATGGGAATACCCGAGAAAGCCCAGGCCTGTAAGCCAGAAACACCTGCCACAATCATGAAACTGTACATTGAAAGTCCCCAATAATGAGGAACACTTTTTGCTGTAATTGAATATATACTATTTAGAACGGCAAAAAAAAGCATAAAGGAAGCAGCATTCAACCAGGGAAAGCGATTTGTTACCTCAATCAAACCAGTAGCTATCACCATTAAGGATCCAATATTGACAACAAAAACCGAAGCAATAATAATAGCCGCCTGGACTAATGGTTTTTCGATATTAAACTGAAATTTAGTTAGCAATGCCATTTTTTTTCAACGTAACAAAGAATAGCCAACAAAGTTTATGTAATATTAACCTACTTCAAAATACCAATCAGATCATATTCAGAAGCATCAGTAATCGTCACTTCAGCAAAATCACCTAATCTGACATAATTTCCCTTTACAGGAATTAAAACCTCATTATCCACTTCAGGCGAATCACCTTCGGTTCTGCCAACAAAGTGACCATTTTCAATTTTATCAAATAAAACCTTGAATGATTTTCCAATTTTAGCTTTATTTTTTTCGTAAGAAATAGCGCTTTGAATTTCCATTATCCGATTAGCTCTTTCCATTTTGACTTCCTCAGGGACATCATCTACTAAGTCGTGAGCACGGGTAGATTCTTCATGAGAATAGGTAAAAACGCCCACTCTATCGAGAGATGCTTCCACGATAAAATCACACAACGCTTCAAATTCAGCCTCTGTTTCCCCTGGAAATCCTACTAAAAAAGTACTCCTTAGGGTAATTCCGGGAACTAAAGACCTTGCCTTTTCAAGCAATTCTTTGGTTTCCTCCACCGTAATTTGTCTTCTCATTCTGGCTAAAACGCCATTTTGAGCATGCTGAAGAGGCATATCTAAATAATTACATATTTTGGGCTGAGCAGCCATTACCTCAAAAATTTCAAGAGGAAATTTACTTGGGTAAGCATAATGGAGTCTAATCCACTCGATTCCTTCAATATTGGCTAATTCTGTCAATAATTCAGGAAGCATTCTTTTTTTGTAAGTATCCAGACCGTAATAAGTAAGCTCCTGTGAAATAAGCATCAACTCTTTAACCCCTCTTCTGGCCAAACTTTTAGCCTCGACAACAATATCTTCAATATTTCTTGACACATGGACTCCCCGCATGAGTGGAATGGCACAAAAAGAACAGGTACGATTACAACCCTCTGCAATTTTAAGATAGGCAAAATGACTTGGGGTGCTGATCCACCTTTCTCCTACCAGTTCGTGTTTAAAATCGGCGTTTAACTTTGCGAGCAAAGAAGGCATTTCCAAGGTACCAAAAAAGGCGTCAACCTCAGGAATTTCAACTTCTAAATCGTCTTTATATCTTTGAGAAAGACAACCTGTAACAAATAATTTTTTAATCTCGCCTTCTTTCTTTTTTTCTGCATAATCCAATATAGTTTGAATGGACTCCTCTTTTGCAAGATCAATAAAACCGCAGGTATTTATTATAATGATATCGGATTTTTCGTTTGTCTCATGGGAAACGTCAAAATCATTACCTATAAGTTGGGTAATCAAATTTTCGGAATCTACTTTATTTTTCGAGCAGCCTAAAGTAATTACATTAACTTTATCTGGTCTTAGTGATTTTGTTTTCATATTTAAGCGTAACATTCAGATTAGGGAACAAAGATAATATTTAACCTAAAAGGATACGACATTGAGAACATTTTCGTTTAAAAGAGATAAAACAAGCCTTATGTATATTATTAAAAAATGGTGTTTTTTCTTTGTGTTTCTTTACCCATTAACATCTATAGCACAAATAGGTGTATCTGTTGGTGGTACCTTAAATAATGCAGCCGGCTGGGCTATAACTGACCTAAATAACAGTATAACATACGACTTACCAGGAAATTCCTACTTTGTAAGTTTGAATTATGAATTTTCAAGTAAAAACTATAGAATAGCCTTTGTTCCTGAGATTGGCGGTGCTTTATTTGAAAATGATATTATAGATTTGGGGACTTTTAAAAATAAAACGCTTCGTTTTCAGCTCAATACCCATATTTATTTTCTTGATTTTAAGGGAGATTGCGATTGTCCAACTTTTTCAAAAAAAGGCAATCCCTTAAAGAAAGGTCTATTTTTAAATATTTCACCGGGAGTAAGTTACTTTGCAAACACAGTAGAAACCCCTTCATCAAATATTACTGATAATTTAATCAAACCGAATATTGGGGCAGGTTTAGGCTACGATATAGGAGTGAACGAAAACATTACTATAACCACCTTCGCCAATGCCTATTTTTTTTCGAGATTAAACTGGCCGGGGTTAATAAATTTACTTAATAATCCATCCACTGGAAACAAAACGGCTAACGGAATGACCAACTTATCACAAATACAGGCTGGAATTACCCTGAGATATCATTTCTAAGCAAGATATTAATTTTACCTGTCTATTGTAAGAAAACTTATTTTAAAATACTGTAAATGAGTATATTAGTATATATTTCAGCCTTTTGCCGTATCGTAAGTATTGCTAATTTAAGTTTTAGGTAAGGTTCATCAATGTTTAGTTTTGGTATATATTAAAGTGACTAATCAATAATTACGTCCGTCAAAAAGAAAAATATTTTTTACATGGAATCTATCATTTGGAATAAGTACAGTAAAACGATTACACAAGACGTAAGTCAACCGGCTGCACAAGCCATGCTTTATGCTATTGGGATGACTGAGGCCGACATGGAAAAGGCACAGGTAGGTATTGTGAGTATGGGATGGGAAGGTAATCCCTGCAATATGCATTTAAATGACTTGGCTAAAGTTATCAAACAAGGAGTTCAGGTTCAACCCAATTTATACGGTCTGATATTCAATACTATAGGCGTAAGTGATGGCATATCAATGGGAACAACGGGTATGCGCTACTCTCTACCAAGTAGAGATTTAATCGCCGATTCCATTGAAACGGTTGCAGGTGCCCAGTGGTATGATGCTATTGTTGCGGTTACTGGCTGCGATAAAAACATGCCTGGAGCAATGATGGCTATGGCTCGTCTTAATCGTCCATCTATATTAGTTTACGGCGGTACCATTGCCCCAGGTTGTCATGCAAGTAAGAAATTAGACGTCGTTTCAGCCTTTGAAGCACTAGGTCAAAAAATAGCGGGAACCATTACCGATGCAGATTTCAAGCAGATCGTTCAGAAAGCCTGTCCTGGTCCGGGTGCTTGCGGAGGTATGTACACGGCCAATACAATGGCCTCAGCTATTGAGGCTATGGGTATGAGTTTACCTGGTAATTCTTCTCTGCCAGCAGATCATCCAGATAAGAAACAAGATAGTTTAAATGTTGGCGCAGCTATTGCTGAACTTATACGATTAGATTTAACACCTTCCAAAATAATGACCGCTAAGGCTTTTGAAAATGCCATGCGCCTTATCACTGTTTTAGGAGGGTCAACCAATGCCGTCATGCATTTAATAGCTATCTCTAAGGCTATGGGCGTGCCTTTAACCTTAGATGATTTTCAGAAAATAAGTGATACCACACCATTTTTAGCTGACTTAAAACCAAGTGGCAAATACGTTATGGAAGATTTATTTCAAGTAGGCGGTGTTCCTGGTGTTATGAAATGGATGTTAGCAGAAGGCATGCTACACGGTGATTGCATGACGGTTACGGGTAAGACCATGGCCGAAAATTTAGAAAATGCACGTCCTTTAGATGAGGGTCAAAAAGTAATTCATTCAATTAAAGAGGCCATAAAACCCTCCGGACATATTCAAATACTATACGGAAATTTAGCCACACAAGGATCGGTAGCCAAGATAACAGGAAAGGAAGGAGAATACTTTCAGGGTCCTGCACAGGTATTCGACGGAGAAGAAGCGATAAATCTTGCTATAGCCAATAAAGAAATAAAAGAAGGGTCTGTTATTGTCATTCGCTATTGTGGTCCTCAAGGCGGCCCCGGCATGCCGGAAATGCTTAAGCCTACTTCCGCCCTAATGGGAGAAGGTCTGGGTGATAAAGTAGCTTTAATAACAGATGGCAGATTTTCTGGTGGAACCCATGGCTTTGTAGTAGGTCATATTACCCCTGAAGCTCAGATTGGTGGAAATATTGCGCTGGTTCAAAATGGTGATATAATTACTATTGATGCCATAAATAATGTACTTGAAGCCAATATTGATGAAAAGGAATTTGAAAGAAGGAAAGCCTCATGGCAACCCAAACCTTCAAAAGCAACCACCGGTTACCTTAGAAAATATGCTCAGTTAGTATCTTCTGCTTCAGAAGGTTGTGTAACCGACGAAAAAAACCTCTAAAACATGGAAAAAGTAGTAAATAAACTAAGTGAAACCCAGCCGAATCATACCACAGAGGAAAAGGTAAATATCACTGGAGCGGAGGCGGTACTGAAATGTTTGATTGCTGAATCAGTAAACACCATTTTCGGCTATCCCGGAGGTGCCATCATGCCTGTGTATGATGCCTTATATCATTACACGGACCGAATTAATCATATTTTACCAAGGCATGAGCAAGGGGCCATCCATGCGGCTGAAGGATATGCACGAGTAACCCGAAAGACGGGTGTGGCTATGGCAACTTCCGGACCTGGCGCGATGAATTTAATGACGGGATTAGCTGACGCTATGCTTGATTCCACTCCTTTAGTTTGTATAACGGGTCAGGTTGCTTCTACATTACTAGGTTCTGATGCATTTCAGGAAACAGATGTAATCAACTGTACTATGCCTGTTACAAAATGGAACCATCAGATTACCCATGCATCTGAAATTCCATCCGTTTTTGCCAAAGCCTTCTACATTGCCAATTCAGGTAGACCAGGTCCTGTGGTCATTGACATTACCAAAGATGCTCAAAATGAATTTTTTGATTTTGAATATACACCTTGTACAAATATTAGAAGTTATCATCCATTACCCAAACTAAATGAAGATGAAATAACTTCCGCTGCTCAGATGATTAATGAGGCAAAAAAACCTCTTATTCTTGCTGGGCATGGTATCCAGATCGCTAATGCTCAAAACCAATTTAAACGTTTTGTTGAAAAATCAGGTATTCCAGTAGCCTGCACCCTGCACGGTTTATCTTCGCTTCCCGATGACCATCCTCAACATGTTGGAATGCTTGGCATGCATGGAAATTATGGGGCGAATATAAAACAAAATGAATGTGATGTGCTCATCGCCATTGGCATGCGTTTTGATGATAGGGTAACTGGAAATCTGACAAAATACGCCAAACAAGCCAAAGTTATTCATATTGAAATTGATCCTTCAGAAATAAATAAAAATGTAAAAGCAACCATACCAGTTCTTGGAGATGCCAAGATGGTCCTTGAAGCGCTTTTACCCTTAATTGAAGAAAAAACTTATCCCGCGTGGCTTCAGGAATTTGACGATTGTAAAAAAATTGAATTTGAAAAGGTAATAAATAGAGATTTATCACCTACGCCTGAAGGAAAAATGAGGATGGGAATGGTCGTGAAGGAAATTTCTGACCAAACGGATGGCATGGCTATCGTAGCTACTGATGTCGGACAACATCAAATGGCAGCTGCCAGATACTATACTTATCGATCTACCAATCAATGGGTTTCATCAGGTGGAGCAGGAACAATGGGCTTTGGACTCCCGGCTGCTTTTGGTGCTCAATATGCTCAACCAGATAAAACCGTCGTTGCCTTTATTGGAGATGGTGGATTTCAAATGACCATCCAGGAATTAGGAATGATAAATCAATGGAAAATGCCTGTGAAAATTGTTATTTTAGATAATAATTTTCTGGGTATGGTTCGTCAATGGCAACAATTATTCTACGATAAAAGATACTCTTCTGTAGAGCTTCAGAATCCTGATTTCCTAAAAATTGCCGAAGGATTCGGAATTACAGGAAAAAAGATTGAAGAAGTTTCCTCTTTAAAAGAGGCGGTGGCTGAAATGCTGGCCTACCCAGGACCCTATCTTTTGCATGTAATGGTAGAAAAAGAGGACAATGTTTTTCCAATGGTTCAAAGTGGCGCTGGCGTTGGCGAAATCCTTCTTGAACCAAATATTAAATAGTACTTATGGAAAAAAAAGAATTTACCCTTTCAGTTTTTTCAGAAAATCAAACAGGAATGGTCTCCAGAGTTGTTTCCATTTTCACCAGAAGACATATCAATATAGAAAGTTTAAATACCTCTAAATCATCTCTTCCTGGTATTCATCGATTTACTATTGTAGTTTTCACTACGGAAGAAATGATAAAAAAACTGGTTGCGCAACTTGATAAGCAAATAGATATTTTAAAAGCGTTTTACTACGAGAAACACGAAATAATATATCAGGAGATTGCCCTTTATAAAATACCTTCTTCTATTTTTGGCGCAACACTGAAAGTTGAAAAGTTTGTAAGAGAATACAATGTTCGCATATTAGAGATTGAGCCAGAATTCATTGTATTTGAAAAAACGGGAACAGCCATAGAAACAGAAGCGTTATTGGAAGAATTCAAAAAATATGGTATATTTGAGTTCGTTCGTTCGGGGAGAGTGGCCATAACACGTCCAATGGAAAGTTTGAAGAATTATATGAAACGAATGGAATTAAGCGATAATTTTTAGAGCACCTATAAAAACCCGGTATATTTTCTTTTTATTTTCTTAAGAATTTTGCCAAAGTAAAACGGATTTTTTTCCTACCTGTTAAATTAATATTTAATGGGTTTTACTTATTTATTAACCCATATACACATCAGAATGAAAATTACATTACTGAAAGCATTCGTTTTTCTGCTGTTTGTCTTCCTTCACCAGAATGGACTGGCAGCTCAAAACCGAACATTAAAAGGAACCATTACAGATGCCGATGACAATAGTCCTATGATTGGCGTGACTGTTTTGGTCGTTGGGACTGGCATTGGAACAGTAACTGATTTAGATGGCACTTATGCTATTCAGGTGGCCACAGGTCAAACATTACGTTATTCTTACACGGGCTATAAACCCAAAGAAATTAAAATCACCAATGAAACTTTACTTGATGTACAGCTCATTGCTGAAGCTACTGCATTGGGTGAAATAGTGGTAACTGCCTTGGGTATCAAGGAAGAAAAGAAAAAACTGGCCTATTCAATTCAAGAAGTTAAGGGAGAGGCACTACAAAATACAGGAAGAGATAACTTTATTGTTTCTCTTCAAGGTAGAGTGGCTGGTCTGAATATGACGCCTACCAGTGGACAAGCGGGTTCTTCCGTTGCCGTACAATTGCGTGGACCAAGTTCCATAGACGGAAATAACCAGCCTTTATTTGTAGTGGATGGTTTACCTATTGATAATCGAACATTCAATCAGGGTGCTCTTGTATCTGATCAGGCAAACCGAGCCAACGATTATCAAAATAGAGCGGGTGATATTAATCCAGCTGATATTGAATCAGTTACTGTGTTAAAAGGCCCTGAAGCTGCCGCCTTATATGGTATTGATGCCTCTTCTGGTGCCATTATCATTACTACAAAAAAGGGAAGTTCAGGAAAAGGAAAAATTAGTTATGATAACCTTTTCAGGAATGAACATCTTTATAGATTTCCAGAGTACAACAGTGATTATGCCAGAGGATTTAACGGTTCAACTGATCCAACCACTTCTTTCTTCTTTGGTCCAAAACTTCCTGCATCTACTCCAAAATATGATAATATCGATGCTTTTTTCAGAGATGGATTCACTCAAACCCATAATTTAGGATTTGAAGGGGGTACCACCGGCCTAAGCTATCGCCTATCTACCGCTTATACCGACCAAAAAGGGGTAGTGCCAACCAATGATTTCAATAGAATTTCTGTTCGCTTGAGTACGACAGCTAAAATTTCTGATAAGCTAAGTACCAGCAGTTCATTGAATTTTGTCAATTCAAATACCACAGCACCGCAGAGAGGAGCCAATGGATATTTAATAAGCTTACTTTCCTGGCCTTTTTATGACGATGCCAGTGTGTTTTTAAATCCTGACGGAACAAGAAGACAGTTGATTCAAAGTACGACGGAGCAAGACAATCCCTTGTTTAACGTGTATGCAAATAAAAATCAAACCAGAAATAAGAGAACGATAGGAAATTTCAGCGTGCTTTACGACCCATATAAATGGTTAAATATTACAGGAAGATTTGGTATTGACGCTTACTCCACCATTGGAAATACGCTGTTGCATCCTGAATCTATCTATGGTATCACAGGTAAGGGAGTCATTGAGTCATACAATGAAAATTCCATTTTAATGAATAGTAATATTTTAGCCACAGCTAAAAAGTCCTTTGGTGACTTTAAAGCTTCGCTAACTTTTGGTGGATCTCTTGACGATAGAAATTATGAAGTAACCTCTATAAGAGGTGAAAAAATGTATATACCTGACTATAACAGTATCAATAATACCGATCCAACTACTCAGAGAAGTAAGTTAACCATAACAAGACAAAGATTACTTAGTTTATTGGGAACCTTTGATTTAGGATATAAGGATATTCTATTTTTCAATGTAAGAGGTAGAAATGACTGGTCTTCTACCCTACCGTCTGCCAATCGCTCCTTCTTTTATCCTTCAACAGGTTTAAGTTTTATTTTCAGCGAATTACCCATTTTTAACAATTCAAAAGTGTTAAGTTATGGTAAGTTGAGAGCTACTTTGTCTCAAACAGGTAAAGATGCACCTCCTTATAAAATTTTACCAGCTTTAGCTCCACAAACAACCACGGGTGGAGGCTTCGCTTTTGGTTTCTTTGGTGGAAATCCCGATTTGAAACCTGAACGTACACAAGGTTATGAATTTGGTGCTGAACTTAAGTTATTTAAAAATAAAATAGGTATCGACTTTGCTTATTTCAAAAATTCACGTTTCGACCAGATTGTATCTCAACGTTTAAGTTACGGAACCGGATTTATTTTTGGTCTCGTTAATGGAGGTACCTTTTCAAACCAAGGATTTGAAGTACAACTCTCGCTAACGCCAATTAAGAAAGAGAAGATACAGTGGGATATCTTAATGAATTTCACCACTTTCACCACCACTGTTGATAACCTACCAGCAGATCAGGCAGAATTCTACAATTCAGATACCTGGTTATTTGGAAATGCGCGTGCCAGTGCGTTTGTCTCAGATTTAGCCAGATTTTACCCTGGTGTAAATCTTGACTACAATCAAAGAGGATTAGGTAGTGCCACCGCTATTGGCGGCTATAGCTATTTGAGAAACACTAAAGGAGACATACTCATAAATCCATCTAATGGTTTACCTGTTGTAAACACCAATTTCCTTCCTATTGGAGACCGTAATCCTGATTTTACCATTGGTTTAACCAATGAATTCAGGATAGGAGAATTTAGTCTTTCATTTCTTTTGGATATCCGTAAAGGGGGTGACGTTTTTAACGGAACCGAACGATTTTTATACCAAAGAGGTTTGAGTACTCACCTGTTAGACAGAACGCAACCTTATATTTTCAATGGCGTATTAAGAGATGGAAGAGAAAATACAGAGAGTCCTACAAAAAATACAATTCAAGTTACCCCGTTAACCCGTAGTGATTTCTTTAGTGCTGCTCCGGAGTCAGATTTTGTTGAAGAGGATATAAATTGGATTCGTTTAAGAGATGTATCCATTAACTACAATATACCCAGCTCTGTTTTAAAAGGAAGTAAACTATTCAAAAGTGCCAAAGTATTTGTCAGCGGTACTGACTTATGGTTACTCACTAACTATAGTGGAGCTGACCCAAATGTCAATGGCAATTCAGCAACAACAAGAGGTGTAGGCGCTTTTGGTTTCGATTTTGGTACTATTTCTTTACCCAGAACAATTTCTGGAGGTATTAGAATAACCCTTTAAAATTTACAACAATGAAAAAAATATTATATCCATTCGCTTTTTTACTCTTCCTGGGTAGCAGCTGCGAATCTTATTTTGATATTAATCAAGATCCAAGTAATCCGCAGGTAGCGGAAGGATTTGCCCTACTCCCGCCTATTTTTGCCCAAATGGTGAGAGGTGACGCCTGGGATGCAAGATATATCGGTCAATATGTTCAATATTGGGGTTGGGTATCAGCTGGAAATGCATGGGACAGACAAGGCTTTGCGCCAGGATCTGATGCATGTGGTGAAAAATGGCGTTCTCATTACTGGTCTATAGGCACCAATATTGATTTAATTATTACAGATGGTGTAGCTAACAATAAATGGGATTATGTGGGTGCAGCCAAAGCCGTACGTGCCTGGAGCTGGCAATCAACAACAGACCTTCATGGCGAAATGATTTTAAAACAAGCCTGGGAGCCAAATCGATATGTATTCGATTACGATCCACAACAAGATGTTTACGCTGAAGTAGTTAGATTAAGTACCGAAGCACTTGCTGATTTAGATAAAACGGGCTATTCCGCCTCTTTATCCAGAGGAGATATTGTATATAAGGGAGATGTTAGCAAGTGGAAAAAATTCATTTATGCAAATCTTGCCAGAAATGCCATCCACTTATCAAACAAATCAGGATTCAGTGCGGACAAAGTAATAGAATATGTTGATAAAGCATTTCAGAATAATACTGATAACTTTTTGGTTCCCCATGCCGGATCAAATTCAGGCGATGGCAATTTCTATGGACCATTAAGGAATAACATGGGAAGTTTTGTTCAATCATCTTATATTATTTCCTTACTTGACGGAACAACATTTACTGGCGTTAAAGATCCACGACTCCCTATCATGTTTACGGCTAGTCCTGACGGTGTATTCAGAGGTGTTGCACCTGCTTCAGGCGATCCGAATAATATAGCAGGCCGTACCAATAGAATTCCTAATTTATGGGGAGGCCTGGGTGTTATTCCAGCTACAGGAAAATGGATATTTAATGATAATGCACCACATGCTATACTGATTTATCCAGAATTACAATTTATCAAAGCGGAGGCTGCTTTCAAAAAAGGGGATAAAACGTTAGCCTACACGGCCTTTAGACTAGGAGTTAGTTCTGCCCTGGACTTTGTTGGTGTTTCAGCAGCAAATCGCGACGCTTATCTAGCTAGTGCCGCCATACCTAAATCTGGTAACGATTTGACACTAAGTGATATTATGCTACAAAAATATATCGCTTTGTATGGTCAGGGTGCGCTTGAAACCTGGGTTGATATGAGAAGATATAATTATAGCAACGAAATATATAAGGGTATTTCTTTCCCAACCAGTCTATACCCTGACAATAGCGGCAAATTTGTTCAGAGAGTTCGTCCAAGATTTAACTCAGAATATGTTTGGAATTTAGCTACGTTAAGAGGAATTGGTGCCGATTTACCTGATTATCATACAAAACCACTTTGGTTTGTTCAACCTTAAAATATAATATCATGAAATTAACATATATATGGAATGCCCTTTTATTCATTAGCGCATTTTCTTTCGTTTCCTGCGGTGAGGAATTTGATTTCCTTCGGAATGCTACCCCAGCTACAAATGGTGCAAGGATTAAAGTATTTCATGCAGCTCCTGACGTTCCAGGTGTGGTTGCCTCTATTAACGATAAAGTTGTTTCGGGTGTATTAACTACCGTTGGCGTTCCTGGATTGGTAACTTACGGCAGTTTATTTCCCATCATAGATTATGCAGTTATCCCTTCGGGAACTGCAAAACTTAAAGTTACTGTACCGGCAACGGCTACCACCGGAGAAGTAAATTTGACAACAGATCTCAATTTAGCTGACAACACTTATTACACGGTACACGCATTTGGCATAGCAGGTAAATATGACTTTTTTGTTTCACAAGACGATCTTTCTATTCCTGATCCAGAGAAAACCTATATCAGGTTTTTAAGTGCCTTAACTGACAGCCCTGCAACGGGTATTGAGTTTTTAGTTAATAACGTTGTAAATACTGAATTTACAGGCAGAAGTACGGGAAAAGAAAATTTCCAGGCATTTGATCAGCCTGGTTCAACTCGTTTTACCATTGTTATTCGCGAAAAAGGTAAAACTGTCGCATTAAGTACGTTAAGTAATCTTAACTTAGTACGGGGTAAAAAATACACAATTATTGCCAGAGGCAGTAATGCAGCCACATTGGCGGCACAAAAACCAATTATTGGGTTAGTATCTAATAATTAAAACAAATTAAATAGGGAAAGTGCCATTTCTTCATTGATTGGCACTTTTTCTTTTTTATTGAATGACCCATTTCATAAGTTGTTTTTTTCCATCTTCTCCTCTTATATCCAACAAATAAATGCCTTTAGGTAAATCAAAAAGTTTAATATACATTTCATTTTCAAACTGACTTTTCATCCATACCCCTTTTTTATTTCCCAGGAAATCCCACAAAATAATACTCGCCTGCCCTTCCTGTAAAAAGGTTAATTTACCCATGTTTTCAGCTGCAGGATTTGGTGAAATATAGGCTAACATCTCATTTTTACGGATATATGAAGAAAAAGTAACTTCTCCCAAATAACAGCTTTTAAATCCCCAACTTCCTATGTTTCCCGTCTGATTAACTCCTTCAAATACCAATTGCCACAATCCATCTAATTTCTCCCCTTTCAATAAATTAAATAAATTACCCACATTTATATTTAAAGAATCGCCACCAATACAAGAATCTGTTAAAATAGCTGCTTTTGAAAAAATAATTTTATGCCATTGAAGCGATTTTAAACAATTTTTGGGCAAAGGAAGAGATAGACTCAAACCGGAGGGTGTTTTTAAAAATATCTTTACTTTTTCTATGTCTGATAACTTAATATTCATCCACATTTCAGGAAAATCAGTGATGACTCCTTTTTGATTAATAATAAGGTTTGATTGCCTGAAGGGAATTTGATTGAGAACGAGCGTATCCACTTTCTTCCATTCGTCACAAATAGCTGGTTTTATATAAAAGGAAAAAACTTCTGAAACATTACTTCCACATAAAATAGTATGATATTTTATTCGCCAGAAATACTGTTTTCCAGCTATCAAGGGTTTGGTTGGATAAACAGGAGAACCAACTGTCACAAGAGAATCGATAATGTACTCAAAAGTCTTACTTTCTGACAGCTCTATTTGGTACCAATCGGCTTTGTCATTTGCTTTCCAGGAAAATAAAGGACGTACATCACTAATTTCAGATTTATTCAGCGGATAAACAGCTTCGACATCCAGCGGCTTTTTTGTCTGATAATGCCATTCTATGGGAAGACTAAACTTTTTATTTGCCGTTGTCACCTGAAGGGTTGCCTGATTAAAAACAGGAACTGATTCACCAGCCGGAGCAGACAAACGCCATTCCAGCAACCCTGGTTTCAGCATTATCATTTCACGCCATCCAGGGTTCCATTGAGTTACATTTTCTATTTTAAAGGTTAAGGGAAAAATAGAATCCGCTAAAGTTGATAAATCCCAACGGAAAAGAATATCTCCTTCACATGTAAAATGAGAAACATCAAAAGAAAGTCCGCTAAAAAAAACCGCTTTATTTTGAACAACAATTTTTCCGGGACTTAAATTGAAAAATAATTTATTTGTCCCCTTTACCCCTAATCTGTAAGTAGCATTTTTAATATTTTCATTTATAAACAAAGAATATTTACCAAGATTTGGGACATTCCTTTTCAAAAAAATCAAAGAATCTGGATTAGCTACATCCACTAAAAAAACATCTACTTTGTCAGCAAGTAATGGAGGAAGAAAAGTATTTGCCGGCATCCATTCAACCTGTATTGGTTCATCGGCTGAGTAAAATACATCCTCTTTAGGTTTAACCACAGTAAAAGGCCCCATATTAGCTTTAACAGAAAGATTAAAAGGTTGCCAGACCAGATTTGATTCAAATCTTCTTACAAGCCTTAATCTCATATCTCTTTCATAATCGGCTAATAACACGCCAGGCTCATTAACCATTTTAACCAATGAATCCATACCTGGAAATGATCTGAAGGTATTTGACTTAAGTTCAGTCATTTTGATATTAGGACTATTTCCCGAAATACTATTTAATGACATTGGTTCACCAATATCTATCGACTCCCAGGAAAACCAGGAGGTACTATCTGAGGCTAATGGATGGAGTAAGAAGGGCGTATTCCTTGGAAGATAGGTGTTTTCAATATCCAGTGGAGAAACCTTCCTATTTGACCGTGGTACTTTTAAACCACAAAATTGATAGGCTTTGGACGTTAAAAGGTTAGAAATTTCTTCTACACTACCACTATGAAAACGCGGCAAAACGTGTTGGCCCAAATTATCTGATTTACATAAACCCGGATAACCAAGGATGCTCATACCTGAGCCAGGTTCCCAGGCGGTAAGAGGATTTCGCTGAGCATTGCAAATAACGCTGTTGAAAGTATGGTTGCCCCCCAGTTGATGGGCAAGTTCATGGCTAAAATAGTCAAAAGTAAAAAAGATACCGTCTGGAACAAGCGCTGTAGAAACACCCCTACCCTTTTCACCCTTCTGACAAATGCTGCCAATTTTACCAATACTTACCGATTGCAATCCACCTAAAACATGTCCAATATCATAATTAATGTCACCAATGATACGATCTAATAACTGTTGATTTTCACTACTTTCATTACCCTTGGTAAATGGATCAGCGTTGGCAAATTGAAAAATCAGGTCATCTGTTCTATCTATAAGAACAAATCGAATCCCCAAATCTCTTTCAAAAACAGCATTTACCAAATTAACCATTTTGAGCATAACGGATAATACCTTTGATATGTCACCGCCATGAAAGTCAGTAAATTCGCCGGTTGAACTAAGAGCTAAGCGAAAAACACTCAATGAATCATTTGAAGAAATGGTAAGAGATTTATCAAGCTGTTGAAATTTATTTGAAGTTGAGGTAAAGCATTTTACGCTTTCATGAAAGTCGTCCTCAACTTCTGAATCCCAGACACCCTCTTTTTTACTAATTAATTTGGTAATAGAATCTCCTTTTATAGCATAAATTTCCCAATCATTATTCAGTTTTAAAATTCTAAAATCAACCTGGGGAAAAAGTTTATGGTTTGATTTCCAGACTTTAATCATAGGAAATCGCTGCTGTAAAGAAGATGGCATCACCTCTGCGGCATGTAGCTTAAGAAATGCAGACAATCCGTTAGGAAAAGAGACCAACACAGAGTCCTGGGCGGATCCATGTACTATTCCAGCAGCGCAAAAAAATAGGTAAAGGAAAAATTTTTTAAAAATTTTCATTTTATTATTTAGTGAATAACGCAAATATCATGCTTTTATGCATTTTAAATGCATTGAATATATATTTGATACATTAAAAAGTTGAATTATGGTTTAAATTTGCCCACCAAAAAAAATACCAAATGGAAGATTACAGCAAATTAATAGCCTCCACTTTACAAATTTCACTTCAAAGTGTTAAAAACACTTTGGCTTTGTTAAATGAAGGATCGACCATTCCATTTATTGCCCGATATAGAAAAGAATCTACAGGTTCATTGGACGAGGTAGAAATTGCAGATATACAAAAAGAAAGTAAACGACTTGAAGAACTGGATAAGCGCAAAGAGGCTATACTTAAATCTATTGAAGAGCAAGGAAAATTAACAGAAGAATTAAGATTAAAAATTAATGCTACCTTGCAATTAAACGATCTTGAAGATTTGTATCTTCCTTTCAAAAGGAAGAAAAAAACAAAAGCGGGGGTCGCGAGAGAAAACGGCCTAGAGCCCCTTGCATTAAGTATTTATAGTCAGGAAAATGGCATTTCTCCTCAGGAAATAGCCCAAAAGTTCCTAAACGAAAACGTTACCGATATAAATGCGGCCTTACAAGGTGCAAGAGATATTATCGCAGAAATGGTTAGTGAGGATATAAACTCCAGAAATCTGATGCGAAAAATTTATACCGAAACAGCAGTTGTACAAGCAAAAGTGGCTAAAGGGAAGGAGGAAGAAGGAATAAAATACAAAGATTATTATGAATTTTCGGAGCCATTAAGTAAATGTCCATCCCATCGTATTCTTGCTATTCGCAGGGCTGAAGAGGAAGGTATTTTAAGAGTTATGATTGTTCCAACCGATGAGGAAATGGCTATTTTTGAACTTGAAAGGGTTCACATCAAAAAAAATAATCAAGCGGCAAATGAGGTAAAGGTTGCCATTAAAGATAGTTATGAAAGGTTATTGAGCTCATCTATAGAAACTGAATTCAGACAACTATCTAAAGAAAAAGCTGATATTGCCGCTATAGATGTATTTTCTGACAACCTCAGACAATTACTTTTATCAGCTCCTTTGGGACAAAAAGTTGTTTTAGGTATTGATCCTGGATTTAGAACGGGTTGTAAGATAGTTGTCCTGGACGCCAGTGGCGAATTATTGGAAAACACCACCATTTATCCGCATCCGCCTCAAAATGACACAACTGGGGCAACGAAGACATTATCACATCTAATTCAAAAACATAATATAGATGCGATTGCCATTGGAAATGGAACAGCTGGAAGAGAAAGTGTTGATTTTTGCCGGACCCTTCCACAACCTCACCCTATTTCTATATTTAGCGTTAATGAAGCTGGCGCCTCTATTTATTCTGCCTCCGAAGCCGCAAGAGAAGAGTTTCCCGACCAGGATTTAACCGTTCGAGGTGCCATCTCTATCGGTAGAAGGCTAATGGATCCTTTGGCCGAATTAGTCAAAATTGATCCGAAATCTATTGGCGTTGGACAATATCAACACGATGTAAATCAGCCCAAACTAAAAGAAAGCCTGGATAGTGTAGTAGCAAGTTGCGTTAATAGTGTTGGCGTTAATTTAAATACAGCGTCCAAACATTTATTATCCTATATTTCAGGCCTTGGGCCAACTTTAGCACAGAATATTGTAAAATACAGGACAGAGAATGGTCCATTTAAAGCGAGGAAGGAACTAAAAAAAGTACCCAGAATGGGAGAAAAGGCTTTTGAACAATCTGCAGGATTTTTACGCATCAGACAAGGGGAACATCCTTTAGATAACACGGCTGTTCATCCGGAATCTTACCCTATTGTTGAAAAAATGGCTAAAGATTTAGGTTGTTCGATGGACGAGTTGATAAAACAATCAACTATCAGAAAACAGATTAAAGTTAATCAATATGTCACTGAAAAAGTAGGTATTCCAACCTTAAATGACATCATTAAAGAGCTCAATAAACCAGGTTTGGATCCACGTGGAGAGGCAAAAGCTTTTTCATTTGCTGATGGTATTCACTCTATCAATGACTTAAAAACAGACATGGTTTTACAAGGTATTGTAAATAATATTACCAATTTTGGCGCTTTCGTTGATATAGGAATTAAAGAAAGTGGCTTGGTACATGTGAGTCAAATGGCTAATCGCTTTATTAAAAATCCTGCGGAGGTGGTTAAACTTAATCAAGAGGTAACCGTTAGAATCGTCGAAATTGACTATGCCAGAAAGCGTGTCCAATTAAGTATGAAAGATGTAAATTAAATTTGCTTATAAATAATGCCTTAAAAATTATTTTCTACAAACGTAGATAAACGCCGGAGGTATGTTTAATGGCGTAAACTTCCTTTCAACCGATGAGAACTTCTTTTTAAGAAGTTTATAATCTATCAGCGAATATTGAAACTGAATAAACAATCCAGAGGGCTTAAGAGCATCATAGCACTGTTGTAAAATATCCCTTTTCAAGGCAAACGGAAAGTTGGCAAGGGGTAAACTTGAAATAACGACATCAACAGATTCTTTTTTTACATAGGTCAACAAATTCAACGCATCGCCATTAATAATCTCCACATTTTCTTTTTCCAACAAAGAGAGTTCTTCCAAAAAATGATCATTTAATTCAAAAGCAAGTAAGTGGGTATTTTTTACCAGGGAATCTGCCAAAGCTTTTGTAATACAACCCTGCCCTGCCCCGAGTTCAACGATTAATTCCACCTTATCAAAAAGGATAGGTTGCAACATCTTCTTGATTAACTCAGGAGAACTTCTTACAATAGAACCTGTCGAACGCCAGTCTTTAATAGCTTCTTTTAAAAAAGAGATATGTTTACTCATTAAAATATGTCAAGTGTTACTATACACACAAAAAAAGGGTGCGGGGTACAAATATAGTACACCACACCCGATAAATATCAACAATCTGAATTTATTATATAAACTCTGTTTTATTTTCCTTTACTACAATGATATCATCAGAGGGTTTATCTGCTCCAAACAGTTTATTTGTCCATTTTCTTGCTTTTTCCATAAGGAAATAAATGACTGGAACGACGAGTAAGGTAAGCAACATGGAGCTGGTCAAACCACCTATCAGTGCCCATGCAAGACCATTTTTCCATTCTGCCCCGGGACCTTTTGCCAGGGCGATAGGTAACATTCCGAACACCATGGCTACAGTGGTCATAATTATGGGACGAAGACGTAAAGAGCCAGCTTCAAGAATAGCTCTGATCGTGCTGTTCCCCTCCTCTTTTCGCTGATTGGCAAAATCAACTAATAAGATTGCGTTTTTACCTACGAGACCTACCAACATAATGATTCCGAGAATAGCAAAAATATCCATGGTACTCATAGAAAGAGCTAAGGCTAAAAAGGCGCCCACCATGGCTACTGGAATGGAGAATAAAACGACAAAGGGACTGACCCAGGAATTGTATAGAGCCACCATAATGAGGTACACAAAAAGAATGGAAGCACCAAAGGCAAGACCGAGACTTCCAAAACTCTCTGCCTGTGCTTTTAAATCGCCTTCGTAGGCAATAAAAACGCCCACAGGTGGGGGATTTTCAGCTATTTTATTTTGTATATCCACACCAATATCACCAGATTGACGTCCTAAAATTTTGGACGATACAACCAACGAAGGAATCCTATCCTTTCGTTCGAGGAGACTAGGTCCAGTTGAACTGGATACCAAAGCGAACTGAGACAACTTAATTTGCTCGCCTCTGGGATTTACGAACAACAAATTTTTAACATCCTCCTCATTATTTCTATCAAAGGCATCAAATCTAATATTTATGTCATACTCAGAGTTACCATCTCTAAATTTGGTATCGGTATTTCCCGCAAAAGCAGTTTGCATAGTAGCACCTACAACCTGCAGATTTAAACCTAGTTCCGACATTTTTAGTCTATCTACCTCAATTTTAATTTCGGGGTTACCTTCTTTGTAACTCATATCAGCTTCCATGGCACCTGGCGTATTTCTAACCCAATCGAGCACTTTATCACCATAATCTTTTACCTTTTTCAGATCAGCCCCGCTGACAATCACCTGAATAGGCGCCTGGTCTGCTCCACCAAAGAAAGAAACCTGACTTGAATTAACTTTTACGCCAACCAGTTCCTTTTCCAGTTCCATTTTAATATTTCTGGCAAAGAAGTCGGTAGACTCCTTCCTTTCTGATGCGGGAGTTATTTTCACCTGTATTTCAGCCAGATTGGATAGGGTTGAACTTCCTATAAAATCAGAACTTCTTCCTACCGTTGTGAAAATATTTATAATTTCCTTTTTGCTTACTAAATATTTTTCAGCGGCGAGTGCCACCTGATTTGTTTGCTCTAAAGTAGCCTCTTTAGGTAGCTCAAGTTTTATAATAAACTCACCTCTATCGCTATTAGATATAAACGCAGTCCCAATGAAACCACCAGTAATTAATTGGAAGGAGGATAGAAAAATAATGGTTGTAAGACCTAAAACGGCCCACCATTTTCTAATGGCCCACTTTAATAATTTCACATAAGCCTCGGTAAGATTTGAAATTCCTTTTTCAAAAGCAATTAAAATAAATCCTCCGATGGTTTTCTTATTAAAATGCTCCAATCTTGAAAAACGAGAGGCTAACATAGGGGTTAATGTAAATGAAACAAGGAGAGACACCAGGGTAGAAATAACTACGACCAATGCAAACTGTTTCATAATATTCCCAATAATACCGCCAGTTAAAGCGATGGGAAAAAACACAACGACATCGACTAAAGTAATCGCTAAAGCGGTAAAACCAATTTCATTCCTGCCATCGAAAGCTGCTTGCCTTCTATTTTTTCCCATTTCCAAATGCCTGAAGATATTTTCAAGTACTACGATGGAATCATCGACGAGAATACCGATAACAAGAGACATGGCAAGCAAGGTCATCAGGTTAAAAGTAAAATTGAAGGCATACATAAAAATAAGGGTGGTTATTAAGGAAGCTGGAATGGCCACCATAACAATCAGCGCATTGCGAAAACTGTGTAGGAAAAGAAGCATAATAACCGCCACTAAAATAACGGCAAGACCAATATCATCAATAACGGCATTGACAGCTTCTAGAGTAAAATCAGAAGAATTATTTGCAATACCAAAAGTGAGTTCATCCGCTTTATAGAGTTCCTCTAACTCTTCGATTTCCTTAATTACACTCTCACTTACCGCTACTGCATTAGCATCTGATTGTTTTTGAACAAGAAAGGCCAGACCTGACACACCATTTAAGCGGCTTAAATCAGATGGTTCTTTTGTAGCATCTTCAATTTCAGCTACCTCATCGAGTCTTACGGGGCTATTAGTTAAAGGATTATTACTTACAATTATGCCTCTCAACTGATTTAATGCGTCTAACTTTCCAGCAAGACGTATGGTAATCTGCTCATCCTGATTTTTAATTTTCCCTGTTGGAAAATCAAGATTTGCCGATTGAATAGCGTTTTGAACCTGAAGAAGACTTAATTTACGTTGTTCAAGTTCCTTTCTATTAATATTAATTCTTATTTCCCTTTCCTGGCCACCCACAATGGTAATCCTCGCCACACCCTCGATACTACTTAGGAGAGGAACAATCCTATTTTTTGCTAAATCAAACATTTGACCAGCATCCAATTTACTTTTAGCCCCAATATTCATAATAGGAAATTCATCACTGGAAAACTTTCCGAGAACAGGCACTTTAGCATCTCTTGGAAAAGTAGGTTGAATTTCATTTAATTTTCTTTGCGCTTCTTGCAGACTTTGTTGAATATTTGCATTTTGCTCCAACTCGATAATAACCGACGAAATATTTTCTCTTGAGGTAGAGCGTATACTATTTACGCCTGCCAAGCCGGAAAGAGCATCTTCAATTTTTTTAGTGACACTTTGTTCGACCTCCATTGGACCAGCGCCTGGATATACTGTAGTAGCTGTTAGAATAGGTGCTTCAAACTTAGGAATAAGTTCATAGCTCAATTGGGTATAACTAAAAAGGCCTAAAACGGTTAGCACAACAAACAGCACTATAATCAGGGAAGGCCTTTTAATAGCAATTTCAGTTAATGACATGAATTTTCTTTTGAAAAGGTTAAATGATTATTCCTTATTTGTTTTTTACAATAACAGGCGCACCATCCACCAGATTTATCTGACCTGTGAGGACAATTTCATCTGACTTTTGCAAGCCACCAAGAACGGCAAGCAAACTTCCTGTGCCAACCCCAATTTGGATATTTCTTAGAACGGCTTTTCCATTTTCAATCACATAAACAGAAGCATTTCTGGAACTACCTACCAAACAAATACGAGGAATGGCCAAAATTTCAGAAGAAGCAATATCATTGAATGAAACCTGGCCGGTCATACCCGGTCTTAATCGCCCTGGATTTGTTATCAAAAGCTCCACAAGGTATCTTCTTGAAGGATCAGATTTCACATCGATGAGCGTAACAACGCCTTTAAGTTTTTGATCAGGCATTGCGTCGGTTATAACATCTGCAATGAATCCCAACTTGATGAGAGAAATCTGCTCGGCCGTTAGGTATGTCTGGAAATACAATTTATTCGTTTGTACTATATCTCCTAACTTCATAGGCGGAGTTATAAAAGAACCCTTTTCCACCATTTTATTTGAGATGACCCCGGTTAAAGGCGCTTTAACCTTACTAAAAGAAAGTTGCTTTTCAAGGCTAACCTGCTGAAATTTTAGATTTTCAAGCGCATTGACTGCATCATCTAATTGTTGTTGAGAAACGCCACCCACTGGTAGTAAATTAGCCAGACGTTGAACGTCTTTTTTAATTTTCTCCTGATTAAATTTAACTTGGGCGATTTGATTAAGCAATAGGTCAGAATCTAAAGTCACCAAGACATTACCTTCCTGCACTTGCTTTCCATTTTCAAAATTCACCTGAGTCACTCTTCCAGCGGCTTCTGAAATGATAGCTACCTCCTTAAACGCTCTGAATGAACCATTTGCATTGAAATCTTTCTTCATCAAGGTAATTTCCGGAAAGGTAGAAGAAACCATTACCGTAGTATTTCTTACCTGAGCTTTTGCTGCAGAGCTATCAATCTTCTTTTTATTATCTGTTAATTTCCATCCAATTACGGCGAATACACCGATGGTAATAGATAGAATGGTCAGAATTCTAAGTCCTTTTTTCATGTTGTTATAATATAAAGTTTGGGTTATTTACTGTAGAAATTTAATCAATTGCCCATTAGCATGAAGCAAATCGAGTTCGGCTATTCTAACCTGAAACAAAGCCGAGAGTACATTATTTTTTGATTCTCTGAGGGATGTTTCTGCATTTAATATTTCCGTTAATGGAGCAAGTCCCTGCTGATATCTTGCCTGACTTTGGGCGTAAATTTCTTCGGCGAGGCTTCGGGCTCTTTTAAGCGGCGTTAAATTATTCAGATTAAGGGCCAATGTTTTCTTTGCATTTTCAAATTGAGCTTCATATAAAGAAAGGAGTTGCTTTCTGTCTTCCTCTCCCTTTTTAATATCTATTTGAACCGACTCAACCTGAGTTCTTCTTAAACCACCATCGTAAATGGGCACGCGCAACCTTAATCCAACAGAACTAAAGCTGGCCCATGAGTTAGAGCTAACAAAATCGCCAAAAGTTCTTGGCTGCGCCTGAGCTGCAATATTTGCAAATAAATTGGCTGTGGGCCAGTAACTCGCTTTGTACCTGTTTAAATTAATTACATTAAGCGCTTGATTTTGCTCTATAAGTGATAACCCAATACGCTGATTATAATTAGCTTGTAAGGCCACGACCTCAGGCAAGGTATAACTAGATTCACTTAGGGTATCCGTAAGAATGATGTCAGTTACCAATGGCATTTGAAGTGAAAGCTTAAACATAACCATCTGCTGTTGAATCTGCAATTCCAGATTATTCAACTGGTTTTCCAAGATAAGTTCAGTAAGTTCAAGTTGTTTAACATCTTGCATTCTCCCTAATCCATTTTCAACCTGCACCTTGGTTAATTTCAGTAATTCCTTAATTTTGAACAAATTAGCCTGAATATTTGCCTTTTGAGATTTTACCGCCTGAATAGCATAATAGCCTTTAGAAACCTGTAAAACCAATTCTTCTTTAGTGGCCTCTGCCCTGGATCTGTACAATTCAGTAGCCTTTTTTGCAGCGTTCAGACCTACCCTGAATTCAGGACTAAATACCAATTGGGTCACCTCAATAGAGGCATTGGTTCCCCAATGAGTGCCAATGGTCACCGGTCTGATATCGTCAGGTTTACCGTTCAAAAAGTCGGGAAAAAAGATAACCTGTAACAACGGGTTATAAACAAATTGAGCATTTCCATTAATTTGTGGGTAACCTGAGGAAAGCAGCTGTTCCACATTAATTAATCCCTTTGCTTCGTCGAGTTTACCCTGAATTACGCTGTTATTGTTATCGACAGCATACTGCATTGCCGCCTTAAGATTCAATGGCATTTGGCCATTCACCTGATAAAACGAACACAGGAAAAACAAACCTAAACTGGGAAATAATACATGTGATTTTAAAAAAATCTTCATTTTATTCATCGTGTTATTTGTTGGTAGATTTTATGAAATGGTAGTAGCCTTAGCGCTCATTAAACTGATTAACCGTTCTAATCCTAATGGCGTACAAATGCTTCGTAGAAATAATTCATCTCTTATAGTAATTGCTTCAATAAGCTCCAGGGATTCAGGTTCGAAAATTCTTGGTCTTAACATACCTTCCGACTGCAATAAAAATAATTTAGCCACCTTGGATGGGTTTATTTCAGCTCTGTAAAAACCTTGTTCAATACCTGATTGAAAATTGAAAACCAGCATATTATACTGCCATTCAAAATCATGATTAACAAATTTTTTCCATATTTCAGGATGGTTTTTCTGTAAATCGAAAATGACAAAAGGAGAAACCTCTTTTAACGATTCCAGCGCCCTTTTTGATAAACTATAAAACGCATCCACGGGATCTGTCGCCTTCTTCCGTATCTGCTGAACTTTATCGGCCTCTTTTTCCATATATCCAAAAATACAGGATTCCACCAGGGCGTCTTTGGTCTGGAAATATTGATATAATGTTTTTTTACTTATACCCATTTCTTTACACAAATCGTCCATGGTTACGTTTCTGAAACCATATTTCATAAAAAATGCCTCCGCCTGGATGAGAATATTATCTTTTGTAGAATTCATGTCTTAATAAACGATGGAAACTAAAAAGGTTCAATTAGTTTCCAAGTTTTTTAAAATTATTTTTGAAAATTTTGATAACTTTGTAGTATAAAAATAAGATATGAAGTTATTACAAGATAAAGTTGCCTTAATTACCGGCGGATCGAGAGGCATTGGAGCTGCATTGGTTGCTCGTTTTGTGGAACATGGTGCTCATGTTGCTTTTACTTATAGATCAAGTGCCGCAGAAGCAGAAAAAGTAATTGCTGATAACGCAGTTTCAGGTATTACCATAAAAGCTTATCAATCAGATGCATCTAATTTTCAAGCTGCTGAAACCTTAGTAAATCAGGTCCTGGAAGATTTTGGTAAATTAGATATTTTAGTAAATAACGCAGGAATTACGCAAGATACCTTGTTGTTGAGAATGACTGAAGAACAATGGGATAAAGTGATTGAGACGAATTTAAAATCTGTATTCAATCTTTGCAAGCAGGTTTTGAAACCCATGATGAAAGCTAAAAATGGTGCTATCATTAATATGGGTTCAATTGTTGGTGTTACTGGAAATGCAGGACAAGCGAATTATGCGGCATCTAAAGCTGGCATTATTGGATTTACAAAATCTTTAGCCAAAGAGATGGGTACCAGAAATATTCGTTGTAATACCGTTGCACCAGGATTTATTGAAACGGACATGACAGATGAGTTGGATGACAAAACCAGAGAGGCATATTTAGCGAATATTCCATTAAAAAGATTCGGAAAATCTTCTGAAGTAGCAGATGTTTGTGTTTTTCTGGCATCCGATATGGGGGCTTATATCAGCGGACAGACGATTAGCGTGTGTGGCGCATTAACTACCTAGGATTAAAAATGGATACAGGTCTAAAATTTCGTAGTAAACTGTCAAACCACTTCAGCAGGAAATCTCATTCTGAAGATTGAAATAGTTGGATATTTTACTATAAATTTATCTAATAAGAACTCAATAATCAATTCTTATAGGTGTATTAGATATTAATATATTTGATACAAGGCTAGTTGGATATTTATTTTTCAAGGATCCGTCTATCAAATTGTCTGTTTTTTTAAGTCGAAGGCTTATTCGCCAGCTAGCTTTAAAATAAGTAATTCTAACTGTTCTGTAATTCTGAAATTAGTTGATTTTATTTTAGATAGTATAGGTTTTATTGCTGGAATTATTCCAACAAGTTTAGCGTCTTCAATAACTCCTATAGTACCAATTATTGTTAAGCCAAGTTGATTTGCAAATTTTCTTCCTTTGAGATCATCAATAATCAGAAGGCAATTATCTAACTCAATAGCCAAGGCAATAGCACTTGCTTCACCTTTATCTAATGAAGCTTAAATTATTGATTGATAATTCTTATTACTAGGTTCTTTAATTTCAATCCAGGGAGGAAGTAGTCTACCAAATTCTCCAGCTACTTCCGATGTCGTTGTTATATTTCCGAATAATTTATTTAGGATTGAAAGTTCACCAATGTTATCTAATAGAATAAGGCAACTAGTGTCAGAGATGATAGTTCTGCGCATTCTTGATATCTTTTTCTAGTTCCATTTCAGGATATTCAAAAATCGAAACTCCATAGTTGCCTAAAAGTTCCAGGAATGTCCGTTTAGAGTAACCAGCAAGCTCAGCAGCTTGACCTAAAGACAATGATCCCTTTTCATAAAGCTTAGCTGCAAAAAGAGTTTTAGTTTCCCTTTCATCGAGATTATCAGGTATTTCGAGTGTCATTGTTTTCATATTTTAAATGTAAGAAAAATTGCTAAGAGTTTCAAATAAAAGGAGTTTCAGTGAACTTACAACAAAATTCGTAACTGGAAGAAACGCCTGTTGTACTAGTAATTTCTCTTCTTTTTTTTCAAATTTTACAACAGAAAGATGATTATATCTATTAGCTTATTGGTAAAAGTCTGGGGGGCTCTCTAAAATGATGCAAAACGGTTTTAATTAATCCATTTTATTCATTAATTATAGCGTCAGCTTCAACTTCTACGAGGTATTCTTCCCCTATTAATTTAGCTACCACCAGGGTATTTGTCGGATTAATGCCTTCAAACCTTTTACCATGTACACGTGCAATAGCCTCCCAATGGTGTATATCAGATACAAAAATCCTTGTTCTGACTACATCCTTCATTGTGGCATTCATTGATTTTAGAGCACCTTCGATTTTATCCAATACAAAATGCATTTGAGAATCAGGGCTATTTCCACCTATAACCAATGAACCCTGCGTTGCGGTAGTACCTGAAACAAACACATGATTTCCCTTTTTTACCGCCCGCGAATAACCTGCAAAAGCCTCCCAAATAGTGCCACTTGAAGCACTATATCTGCCATTTCCCTCATCTTTTACTTGAAAAGCGGGTGGAAATGAAGCAATATGATGGCTTAAATCGCCAGAAGCCGTCAGAAAAGGTGGATACCTATATTCATCTCCACAATCGCCGTTAATAGAATTAAACTGTTTTAGACAATTTGCAATTTCCATTTTAGACTCCTCATCTAATCCCATTTTACTAACCTGTTTATTCTCAGCAATATGTTCTAACTCCCCTAACCTTGCGCCAATAATGACTGAATTACAATAAAACTCCTCTTTAATATACAGGGAAGCTAGCTGGGCTATGGATAAATCTAATTTTTTTGAAATGACATCTAATTGTTCAAGTAAGTCTTGAAATTGTTTCCAATCACAAACTTCCTCTTGAAACCTTTTATACTTCATTAATGACCAGGTAGGTAAATCTTCAATGGAAGGCTCCACTTTTCCCAACCATTTATTTGAAAAAAAACCACCTGCCACGGTGCCATAACAAAGAACCTTTACCTGATTTTCCAAACAATACGGAATCATTTTATGAACAGCTCTTTGGTCAAAAAGAGAATGAGAAATTTGATTAGAGACAATGGATATGTTTGAATCAATGGCCATTTTTAAATGCACTGTATCCATATTGGTTACCCCTAATGCTTTAATGTAGCCCTCCTTTCTCAGTTCATCCAGATAAAACAAGGTTTCAATCCAGGAGGGATCAGAATAATCCCAAGCATGAAATTGAAGTAAATCAAGTTGATCTACTTGTAACCTGTTTAAAGCCAAAGTCACTGCATCTTTAACAATATCTTTTGAATTATGGCCAGGTTTAGGCACCCATTTGGTAGCCAGAACAGGCAATGATTTACCTTCCTCTTTTCTTTTTTTGTATAATAGACCGGCAATAATTTCTGCAGAACCATAATGGTCAGCCATATCAAAAAAATTCAAGTCTGCATCCAGATAAGCCTCCATATTTTCAACTACAGAGGCAGGATTGAAGGTTGCATTTTTCCGCTCGATATCGGCAATTTGCCATAATCCAATGATAACAGGGGGAATATTTATGCTCATAAACAAATTATTTTTTCCTTAAAATGTTTTACTATTTTCGGATTTAAACCATTAACAATCAATCAGTAATATAAATAAATTATCTGAAAAATCCCTAATTTTTTCCTTAATTATTATTTTCAAACATTTTAAGTACTACATTTTCTTTAAAATATTCAAAAGAATAAATAAATTTATAGTAGTATTACTCTCGGTATCACCCTTCGGGAAGTTCCTCAAAATGGGATTTCCCATTTTTATTTTTAAGCCAGAATAGGAAAAACCAGATACTTCCCATAGTCATAACGATTAACCAAACCCAAGTTGCTTTAAAATACCAATGACTAAGAGAACTATTTAAATCCTTTATGGTATGAAAGACCAGTAGGATGGACAATAAAAAGACACCTAACAACGCCAATATGGTTCTAATTTTTGGAAATTGATATCCTAACATATTAGCTGAAAGCGTTTTATTCTTTAGTGGTAAAAATACTACTGACAGACAGATAAGGATAAAGTTCACCAACATGGAAGTGACCATAATATCGATACCGAGAAAAATATCCCCGGCAAAATGGCACCCTAAAATACCCAGAGCAGAAATGAAGGAACTGAATAGAATGGCACTTTGTGGTGTCTTGGTCTTTGGATTTACCTGGGCAAAAACAGGATTTATAATACCATCTTTTGCCCAGGCGAATACTAATCTTGAAACAGATAAAATCATTCCTGGCAAATCGTTCAATAAAGCAATGGCAGCACCTGATAGGATAATAGCTGACCAAAATGGATTTAATAAGATGGAAAACAACCCTGGAGCAGTCAGATCTTTCTGTTTTGCCTCCTCCGCAATGTACCACCAGGGAATAGAATGATAAACAGCCGCTGAAAAAACAAAGTAATATAATCCTACCAGGGAAATAGCTAAAATAATAGCCTTTGGTAAATTCTTATATGGATTTTTAGCTTCACCGCCTGCCTGAGCTATGGAATCAAAACCTATAAAACTGGCAAATAATATGGAAGCACCCGTAAAAAGAGTTTGCCAGGAAAATGCCAATACCGGTTTTTCTATTAAGGGCTGGCCCGTTTTGTCCAATAAAGCCAGGGCAAAATCTGTTTTATCATAGTAAAATCCAAAAAACATAACTATGCCACCTAAAATAAACATGAGGATCATTAGAGGAATTAAAGTATTTGCATAAAATGAGCCTCCCTTAATATTTGTAAAAGTAAAAAAGCCCAGAATGGCCATAGCTAAAAATAATCTTACATAAGGTATGGTTAAAAAGGCACCTATTTCTACAAATCCGAGGGCATTGAAAAAATCTCTAAAAAAGGGAATCGTAACAAAAGCAACCACACCAATAACCAAACTAAGACCAAACCATTGGGAGAAACTCGCTACAAATCCAACGTATGGATGCAGGCTTCTGCTTGCATAAATATAACTACCTCCAGCCCTAGGCATGGCCGATGCCAGAGCGGCGTAAGAAAGGGCAGCAAATAAAGCGGGTACTGCGGCTATTAAAAAAGCAACTAATACATAAGGTCCTATACCAGGAACATTCTTTTGAATCATAATTGGAACCACATAAATGGAGGCACCAACCATAGAGCAAATACCCGTGGCCGTTAAGGTTAAAAGATTTAAATGTCTGTCCAGTCCATTGGATTCCTCTTTTTTCATTTAATTTTACTTTCTTGCAAAATAATATGAATCCTTCTTTTAATAAAATTAAATGCCTTTTAATTATTTTTTTATATGATTCTACCGACAGAAACCATTATTATCGGAGAACAGGAATGGATGAGTACCAATCTGGACGTAAACTCCTTTAGAAATGGAATACCCATTCACCATGCTGCCAATGAAGAAGAATGGGAATATGCTGCAAAGAACCATTTACCCGCTTATTGCCACTATGAAAATAACCATGCTTTAGGTCTGATATTTGGAAAATTGTATAACTATTATGCAGTTATTGACGAAAACGGACTGGCACCGGCAAACTTTAAAATTCCGTCTATAAATGATTGGACAAATCTATCCGGTCATTACGGAGGCTTAACGGAAGCTGGCACTTATTTAAAATCAATAGATTGTTGGGAAAGTGGTACTTCTAATATATCAGTATCACATGAATTATGTCTGTTTAACGGATATCCAGGAGGCCTCAGATATCCCCTGGGATACTTCGATTTAGCCAATTCTAATGGCTTTTGGTGGACAATAACCGACTATGACCTTGCTAACGCAATGGGAATAAACCTTTACTATGATGATACCATGCTTTTAAAACGGCATTATTCAAAAGGAAGTGGATTTTCAGTGCGGTGTTTAAAATCTACGATTCCATTTTAGGAGGAATTAATTTATAAATGACTGGTGTAAAAATTCTGGAAAGTAATGTTGAACTTATTAATCCACCAATAAGGACTATGGCTAATGGTGATATAAGTGGATTAGTTGAAAGAGCGATAGGTATAAGGCCACCAATGGCAGTCAATGAAGTCAGGATAATAGGTAAAAAACGAATTTCACCTGCTTCTCTAATAGCAATGTCTAAGGGTTTTCCTTCTTCTCTTAATTGATTGGTAAAATCGACCAATAAAATAGTGTTTTTAATTTCTATTCCAGCCAATGCAATAAGTCCGACAACAGCCACAAATGAAAGTGAGTTTCCAGTTAACCATAAGGCGGCGAGTGCACCTACCATGCCTAAAGGAATGACGCTCAATACAATAATGGTGCTTTTAAAGGTTTTAAACTCCAATAGAAGAATACCAATAAATAGAAAAATGGTAAGAATTATAATAATGGTAAAACCACTGAACGACTCCTGTCTGGTCTCATATTCTCCCCCCATCTGATAGGTATAACCTGAAGGTAGGGAAAATTGATCCAATTTATCCATGACCAGTTTAATCACTTCATCATTCAAATATCCTTTACTTACAAAAGCGGAAATAGAAACCATCCTTGTCTTATCCAAATGATTTATAGATAAAGGAGAAGATTCAAGTTCAAGATGAGCAAACTGAGTTAAAGGGATAGCTTTACCTTTAACATTTTCCACAAATAAGGTTTTAAAAACATCCAAATCTAATGGAGTATTTTCTTTTTTCTTAATAAGAATCTGGTAATCCTCTCCATCATCATCAGACATAATGCCTATTGGTATTCCAGCCAAAGCCAGTCGCAGGGTTTTATCAATAGAAATGGTGGGGACACCTAATAGTGCAGCCTTTTCTTTGTTAATCTTAACTCTCAGGTCTGTTTGTAGATTACTTACAGGATTATTCACATAAATGGTACCCGGCACACTTTTTATCAGATTTTCAATTTTAAAGGATAAGGCTCTCAAGGAATCCAGATTATCCCCTAATAATCTAACCTCTACTGGAGCAACGACGGGAGGACCTTGTTCAAAATTATTTATCTGAACCTTTGCACCATGAAAAGGGGTCCATTCACTTCTTAAGGAATCGATTAAAAACAGTTTTCTTTCTACTGACGTGGCTGGATCCAACTGGACAAAAATTTCTGCGAAATTTGGTTTTTTAATGGACCTAATCTCATTATAATATATTTGTGGGTTTCCCATACCCACATTGGTGGCATAAAACTGAACATCAGAAATTTTAGTCAACTCCTTTTCAACAAACCTGGAAATGGTATCTGTATTTTTAATATTAACCTGAGCTGGAGGATTTATTCTAATGAGAAATTGAGGTTTTTCAGAAGCAGGAAACAAACTGAATCCAATGATTGGCATTAATTGTAAGGAAGCAAAAAAGACCACTAAAATAATTCCCATTGTTTTGAAAGGATTATTTAAGGATCTTTCCAAAATGGGGGCATAACTCTTACTGATACCGCTTTTAAGTACGCGCATAAACCAATTTCCCTCAGAATGGGTCATTGTTTTTTTCAATAGAATATTTCCAAGGAATGGAATGATAGTTAAAGAAACTAATAATGAAGCTAAAACAGATGCAATGACACTAATGGGCAATGATCTTATGAATTCTCCAGAGGCTTCTGGAAGAAAAATTAACGGAAGAAAGGCAATAATTAAAGTGGCCGTGCAGCCCAAAACAGCAGTTCCAATCTGGGAAGTCGCCTTTAGGACAGCATCTTTTCGACTGTATCCATTCAACATCCATCTTTCTATATTCTCAATGACTACAATACTATCATCAACTAACAAACCAAGGGCAACTACAAGGCCAACAATACTCAATTGATTTAAACTATATCCAAGATAATTTAAAATGATTATCCCAATGGATAAAGAAAGAGGAATTGAAATCATAACAATGATGGCAGGCCTGAAGCCAAGTGGAAGCAAGGTAAAAGCAACCAACAAAATAGCCCAGATAAAATCAAAGCCCAATCCGGATAACCTTTTTTGCACTACCTCTGCCTGATCAAAATGATGGATCATATCAATATTAGACGGTAAACTCTTTTTAAATTTTTCAAGTATAGGTTGATAAGCTAGTTGGGTTGCGGCTATATTTTCCTTTGACTTTTGGGCAGCTACCACAAATATACCCCTATGGCCGTTCAACCTGGTGATATGATCTCTTTCAGCAAAAGTCATAGAAACGTTGGCAATATCCCTAAGTTGAACATTTCTGTTATTAGCAGAATAAACCAGGGTATTTTTAATTTCCTCAACTTCTCTAAAATTACCACTTGATTTAACATTAAAGTATCTATTTCCCACGTCGATACTACCGGAAGGAATATTTGCCAGTTCACTTTGCAAATTATTTATAACTGCTTGTTGGGAGACACCTAAGCGAGCCATTCGCTCAAAATCGAGGGAAATTTGAATCTGTTCTTCTGGTAAACCCGCAATTTCAATATTTTTTAAGGCAGGAATTTTTTCAAGTGACTCTGCCAGTTTATCAGCCTCAATTTTCAGTTGCTTCCAGGTTGCTGTCTCAGAAATCAGGGCAGTCTGGATAACATTTACATTGGAGGGACTCACCTTTTCTACCGTCGGAAGATCCATATCTGAAGGAAGTTTTCCCTTCAAAGATGCCAGTTCGCGCACCAGTTCCTGATATTTTTCATTAACATCCACTCCATATTTGAATTCAACCCGTATTACTGCGTACCCATCGCCGATAATACTTTTCAATCTCCGGATATTTTCAAGACCATACAAGGCCTTTTCCATTGGTTTAATGACCAATTCCTCTATATCCACCGGGCTGGTACCAGGATAAATAATAGTTACAGGAAAAATAGGAGCATTTAATTCAGGATCCTCGGATCTGGGCATATTGATGACCGTAAATGCGCCAATAACAGAAATGAGAAGGAATACGATTAATGTAAAAGGATAATTTTTAACGGCAAAATCAGTGATTCTCATAACCGAGGGGATTAGGGTTTAATATTAATAGAGGCACCATCTGTAAGATAAGGGCCACCTTCATTGATGAGGTAGGTATTTGGTTCAAATGTAAAATCAGTCCAGGCGCCTATCTTATCAAAACCAGCTATATTTATTTTAACTTTTTTTGCTGTTTTTTTGTCCGTGGTAATAAAAATGAAACCATCTTGCTGATTGGCATCAAGCAGAGCAGAAAATGGAATACGAAACACCTCAATACCTTTTGTTGAAGTAATTACAGCTTTACCAAACATGCCACTGGCAAGAGAAATTTCTGAGGTATTCAAGGGTTTTAATTCTACGGTAAGTGTCCCTGTAAATGGATCTACCAGGGCTGATTTCCGAACGATTCTTGCCGGCACAGATGAGCCATTTTCAAAACTTACACTTGCCGCTTCCCCTACATTTAAAATCTGCCATTGATGATCCGTAACCCCTGCTTTTAGCACCCAGGCTGTATTACCGGCTACATCATTCGCCAAAAACACAGGAGAACCAGGGCCTACTACCTGACCAACATCGGCTAACTTTTTTAATATGAAACCACCTGCAGGTGCCGTTATAGTGCTGAATTGACCATTAAAACTGGCCGTTTTAAATTGTTCTTTTGCCAGAGAAAGAGCAGATGTTGCATTTTGAAATTGTTCCAGGGTGGCTACACTGTCCATATATAAATTTTTTACCCTTTGTAAATCTCTTTCCGCCTTTTCCAACCCAATTTTGGACATTTGTATTTGACTTTGTATTTCTATTGGGTCTAAAGATGCCAGAATTTGACCTTTTTTTATAGCATCCCCTTCCTTAACAAAGACGGCATTTATGATTCCTCCTAATTTAAATGACAGGTATCTTTCATTTTCAGTGGTAAAAATGCCCGACAATAAGAAAGGTTCGTTAATGACCTCTTTTTTAAGTTCCATGATGGAAACAGGTATTATATCTACATCTAACTTATTGGTAACTGGTGCTTTATCAGCATGGCAACCCATTGACATTAAAAAAATGCCCATTGAAATAATGGTAAAAAGCGTTGATTTTATCATTTTCATATTAATTTTTGTAAATCAGCTAAAGCCATTAAAAATTGGAAATACCTTACGTTTTCCTGAAGCAAAGCAGTAGTATATTGATTTTGAGCATCGTACATTTCCAATAAGGAAACCGTCCCATTTTGAAATGCCTTTTCTGTAAGCCTTAAATAAGTAGCTGATGTACTAACTTGTTTTTCCATGGCCATAAAAGCCGCTTTTGAAGAAAGCAACTTGTTCTTTGCTATATCAATGGCTAATTTATCCTGCTGCTCAATCAGTTCCTTATTCGATTGTAAAGCTTTGATATCCAATTGAATCTGTTCCCCTTTAATTTTATTGATTTTATTTGTCCATAAAGGCATGGAAAGCTGTAAGCCTCCCATTATATAAACACTTTTCCTACTGAATTGCCATTTGAATTCCTGTGAACCAATATCAGAAAATAAGCTGATCTGAGGCATAAAATATTGTTGGTTCCTTTTTTCCATTAAGGATTGAATAGATAAGCCTAACGAGATTTTATTAAGCATAGGATTTGATGAAACATAATTAATACCCTCTACATCTCCCATTTTATCAATGATAAAAGCTGGTTTTTCGAAACCAAGATCCTTTTCATTTTCCCTGTTTAACAAAAATTTCAGGTAAAGTCTGGCATTAGCTACATTATATTCAGCCTCTTTCAATTTTGATTGAATCATGGTAATCTCATTTTCAGCTCTTAGTACCTGAGAAGGGATTGCCTTTCCCTCACGAACTAAAATTTGAACCGTTTGAAGAGATTTTTCGAGCAGACTATTTGTATTAGCTAAGATTTTTTGACTTTCCAAAGCTAAACCATACTGGTAATACGCCATTTTAACAGCCAAAACCAAATCTTTTTTATAAATTTCAATCTCGTTTTCCTGTAATTGAATTTCTTGAATTCTTACTTCCTTTTGAAGTAAAAGATCCTTATTGAAAAGTGGATAAGAAATTCTAACTCTTCCATCATAAAAATCGTTGGGTAAAAATTGATTTTCAACATTCTCCACTTGTGGAAACTGAGTGCTTTGAGTTAACCTATTCAAAGTGCTATAAACTGGATTCAATAAATCACCAATGGGTAAATCAATAGCCCGACCACCCAAAGCCAGCGTATATGAAAATGAAAAATCTGCAGTTGGTTTAAATCTTTTTTCTGCTTCTTTTAAAGCCAATCTACTTTTGGCAAGGGGAATATTTTTTTGCTTCAACACAAGATTTTGTTGAATAGCCTCATCAATATACTGGTCCAGCAGCGGTTTTTGAGATATAACCAACTTTGGAAGGCAAATGATGAGAAAGAAAAGATAAAAGCGATGTAAATATTTCATTTTTCGTATATATGAAATTAGGATTTAACCAATAAATGACTGAAAATAGCAAATGATCGTTGAATAATAGTGTCCGGGTCAGATAACCCTATTTTTAAGCCTCTTTTTCTTATGGAAATGGTAACTAATCCATGAACAGTGCTCCAAATCAGGTAGGAAAGCGACTCCAGATCCGTTTCTTTTATAAGACCCTGCTGGATACAATTAGCAATGACAGATTTCAAATAATCAAAAGCCATTTTACCCTCTATCCAATTAGCATCCTCTAAATAATTCAGAAAATCAATGGGTGCTTCCATAATAAACATCAAATCATAGAGTTCGGGATTTTCAAGGGCAAACTGTATATAAATTTGCCCAAGAGCTATGAGTTGATCCATTGGATTCTTATGCATTTCCGATGCATTCAAATACCTAACCAATTCGGCAAAGGCTTCAGAATGAATCGTATAAAAAATTTCATTTTTGTCCTTAAAGTGTTGGTAAATGGTAGATGGACTATATTCAATTTTCTCTGCAATATTTCTAATGGTGGTAGCTTCAAATCCCTTCAACAAAAATAATTCTCTTGCCGTGGCTAAAATAGATTGCCTGGCATCTAATCGCTCTCGTATTCTTCTTTCTGACACCCCCATTTATAAACGTTGTTTTTTTTTAGAACATTGTTCATTAAAAAAGGTTTAATGCTAATATTGAAAAAATGCAACCATTTTAAAAATATTCAGTCCTTAGGATTGAAACAAGGGTAAAAAATGGAACAACCCAATACAGAAGACATTCACAGCTTGGTTAAAAAATGTTTGCAAGGTAATCACAAGGCACAATATGATCTTTATCATGCCTTTTCAAAAGCCATGTATAATACCTGTCTCCGATTTTTGAGTGACAGCAGGGACGCGGAAGAAGCATTACAAAATGCGTTTATCCTAATTTTTAAAAACATGGAATCTTTTCGAGGAGAGTCCACTATTGGAGCCTGGATAAAAAAAATTGTCATTTATCAATGCATTAATAAGTTGAAGGAAAAAAACCTGGCATTCCAGGATTTAAATTCTCATCATTTTGAAATTCCTTATGAGGAAAGCAATAATGAGCAGCAATTTGAATATAATCAAAGCATGATTCCAATGATTACCGAAGCTGTCGCAGCATTGCCAACTGGATATAAAACGGTTTGTAATCTTTATCTTTTTGAGGGTTACGATCATGAAGAAATTGCAAATATCCTGAATATTTCTGTGGCCACTTCAAAATCGCAGTATAGCAGAGCAAAACAAAAAATCAGAGAAACCCTAAGAAAATGAATAAAATAGATGATTTAGAAAAATTTGTTCAGGAAGAAAGGGAATTATTCGATGTGAAAATTCCTGATGAAAAAATTTGGGAAAATATTTCCAAACAGGTTAACCCCCATACATTGCGCACAGTATGGTATCGTTCTAACCTATTTAGGAGTATTGCTGCAGGTTTTACCTTACTCGTCATTGGTGGTACTCTTGGCTTTCTCCTGGCAAATAAAAAAGAATCGCCCCTTTGGAATTATGGAATGGCATCGAAACCATTTACCGATTTCGAAATGGTATCGCAAAAGAGCATTAACGAAAAACTATTTCAGTTAAGGGAATTAAATGCAGAGGAAAGCATTTTTTCAGATTTACAACAAATAGACAGATCTATGGAGGAGTTAAAAAAGGAATTGGAACGAATTCCTTCGGGTCAGGAAAAAATTATTTTAGAACAGCTCAAACGGGGATATCAAACGAAAATTAACATTCTTGATAAAATTATTTATCGTTTAGAGTCAAAAACACAAAAACAAGATGAAAAAGCAATTTAAAGTTATCGTTTTAACTATCGCAACCTTCATAATACCTTTTATAACGGAAGCTGGTGGAGTGAAAGAGACGTTTACAAAAAAAATCACAGAGGAATTTAATATCAACGCCAATGGAAAAACAAGTATCACCAATAAATATGGTCATGTTGTATTAAATAATTGGGATAAAGATGCGGTTAAAATAATAGTTCAAATAGAAGTAAAAGCTTCAAATAAAAATGCCGCAAATGATTTGTTTGATGGTATCAAAATTGATTTTTCCAATAGTTCATCAAACGTAAGTGCGGCCACTGTCCTTCAATTTAATATGCAAACACATAATAATATAATAAACTCATTAGGAGATCTACTTTCTTCAATGATTGATAAGTCTTCGAGTAATGAATTCAGAATAAATTATGAGGTATGGCTTCCTTATGAAAACAGTGTGGATGTAAATCTTAAATATGGAAATTTAACGGCAAAATCCATTGGGGGCAATGCAAATATTGATATAAAGTATGGCAATTTCACATTAAATGACGTCAAAGGCAATACAAACATTCTGCTTGGATATGGGAATGGAACTATGGGAAAAGCAAATAACCTCAATGCTGACATTAAGTATAGCAATCTAAAAGCAGAGGAAGTCAAAAAGGCAGATTTAATTACAAAATATTCTAATGTAAACATATTAAATGGCAATATTTTGAAAATTAGTTCAGGTTATGATACTTATAAGATTGGGGGAATAGAAAGCATTGAAATTGATGCAAAATATGGTGGATATACCTTAACATTAGGCCAACAGGTAGAGAAGGTAAGATTATTTGGTAGTTATACTGGTTTTAACCTTAAAATGCCAAATGACAATGCCTTTGAATTTTATACTATTGGTAAATATGCTTCATTTAAATTCCCTTCCTCTGTTCATTTTAATCTCAAAAGGGTTGAATCATCTACAAAAGAATATAAGGGTTATTACAGAACAGCTCGAGGGTTTTTCCTTCAAGCAGAGTTAAACTACGGAAGTTTAGTCATTGACGCGCCAAACCAATAAAAGAACCATTTTTTGTTTTATATGTTATTAAAATAAAACAATAACCATGGTTGACAAGATTTTAAATCTCTTAGACGACGCTAAAAACAATATAAAAAACCAGGCAGAGAATATTTCAGCCAGCGCCAAAAATCAATATGAGAAAATGGTTGAAGACTGGATTAAAATCATTCCACAAATTGAGGAATCAGGCTTGCAGTTATATAGTTTTTCATTTAGCGCTTCCTTAAATCCGTCTATAGATGCAGAATTCAGAGGAAAATGTGTTGACTTCCCTTTAGAAAAATGGGAAGAACTCATTTTACTGAATGAAAAAAATAAAAGTTTAGCTTTGGTTTACAATACCTTAAAGTCAACTTTTAAAATGTATCATAAAATTAAGCCAGAAATGCCTGAGGATTTTTATCTTCGTCTTCGCATTAAGTTAAGTCCTGAAATACGTGTGTATATCGGAGAGCCCCCTATTGCGTAATAGTTAGTGAAAATAGAAGCCTGGTTTATTGGAAAAACGTCCCCCGCCTATCTACAAATAGGAATAGATGATTTTACCGGAAGAATTAAGAAGTACGTACCCTTCGAAGCTGTTATTATTCCTGATATAAAGGATGCGGGTAGCTATGCTGCCAGGGACAGACTTCTTAAAGAAGGAGAAAAAGTACTTCAAAAATTAATTCCTCAAGATTATTTAATACTGCTCGATGAGGGTGGAAAAGAATTTTCATCTGTACAATTTTCTCAATTTATTGAAAAAGAGTTAAATAAGTCTTACAAAAAGCTTATATTTCTGGTGGGTGGTTCATTTGGATTTTCCCCGGAATTACAGCAGCGGGCGAATTTTAAAATTTCATTATCCAAAATGACCTTTTCACATCAGATGGTAAGGTTATTTTTTTTAGAACAAATCTACCGAGGGTTCACTATATTGAATAACGAACCTTATCACAATGCCTAAATCTTGTAAGAAAATATGGAAAATCTAAGTCTGACCCTTTTATTGGTAATCATTATTGGTTTTATTTCCTGGCAAGGTTTTAATAAAGATCAGGTAAAAGCGAGGTTACTATTTCACCCTTATGCCATAAAATATAATGGTGAATGGGTGCGATTTATCACCCATGCTTTCATTCATGCCGATTGGAATCATCTGTTGATTAATTTATTTGTGTTATATCAATTTGGTGAAGTAGCCGAAAGGTTTTTTAGCTATCTTTTTGGTGCCGAATATGCTTCACTGGTATTTGTATTATTTTTCCTTGGCGCGGTGATTTTTTCCAGCATACCTGACTATTTCAAGCATCAGGATAATCCATCTTATAGATCATTGGGTGCGAGTGGCGCTACTTCAGCCTTAGTTTTTGTTTATATAGTCCAAGATCCATGGAATTGGTTTCTTTTTCCTCCCCTCCCCGCTTTATTTTTAGGCATTGCTTATTTGTATTATTCCTCCTACATGGACAAAAGAGGGGGCGATAATATAGGACATAATGCCCATTTTTGGGGAGCTACCTTTGGCTTAGCCTTTGCCTTTATTTCTGCCAGTATCTTGAAGCCCGAGTTTATTCAGTACTTCATAGGCAAACTTATGGAAGGACCTAGCTGGCCTACTTTTTTACAATAATATAACAATAGCCTTATGTTTTTCATACTATCTAAGATTTTTGCCTTTTGCATTAAACCCATTGTTTGGATTATAGCTTGCTTCTTACTTTCATTTTTCTTGAAAAATGAAAAACGGAAACGGTCTTTTTTCTTAACGGGTTTTATTTTGCTCCTCCTGTTAACCAATGGCGCTGTTTTTCAAGGCGTTGTTAATTGGTGGGAACCTGAACCTGTCGCCATAAAAAATTTAGAAAAAGAATATGATTTTATCATATTACTTGGTGGATATAGTGATTTCCAGACGGCCATGGGGAAATCTGAATTTCAATTAGGATTAAAAGGAGGTAATCGACTTATAACTGCATTGAATTTGTACAAAAAAGGCATTGGTAAAAAAATTATACTTACTGGTGGTTCTGGCAAATTATTGGGCGACAAATATGGGGAAGCAGAATATGTTGCTCCCTTTTTAAAAACTCTAGGTCTGCCCGACAGTGCATTCATTGTTGAGAATAAATCCAGAAATACTTGGGAAAATGCCATTTTTTCAAAACAAATAGTAGATTCTCTTCAAAAAAATGCATCTTGTCTATTGGTTACCAGTGCCTTACACATGCCAAGGTCCAAAGCTTGTTATGATAAGGCAGGATTACCTACCACGATTTATCCAACAGATTACTACAGGCAAAAGCATGATAATCTGTTAAAATTATTTTTAGAACCCTCCTCCTCAAAACTATTTGCCTGGGAGGCTATCCTTCATGAATGGATTGGGGTCATAACTTATAAAATCAAAGGCTATAATTGATGCTATGACAGATTGGAAAACCATTTCTAAAAAAGAAGTATATAACAATGCCTGGATTGAGGTAAGTCACCACGAAATAATCAATCCATCAGGAAACGAAGGAATATATGGTGTGGTACATTTTCATAATAAGGCTATTGGCATACTGGCCATAGATGAAGATTTAAATATCGTTTTAGTAGGTCAAGACCGCTACCCATTAGATGCCTATTGCTGGGAAATTCCGGAAGGAGGTTGTCCCATTGGAGAGGATAATCTGTCCACGGCCAAACGTGAATTAAAGGAAGAAACGGGCCTTGAAGCTAAAGATTGGTTGCCTCTTTGTACTTTTCATTTATCGAACTCCGTTACCGACGAAGTGGGGCAGTTGTTTTTAGCAAGACAACTCATAGCTGGCGAATCAAATCCGGAGGAAACAGAAAATTTAAGTGTCAAAAAAGTAACCCTGGAGGAGGCTTTAAACCAAATTGAAGCTGGCGAAATAACAGATGCCATAACTATCATTGGCGTTTACAAACTGGCACTAATGAAAGCAAAAGGGGAACTTTAACCTGCTAAAATAATGTTGTTAATATTTTATCATACCGCTAATTCCTGATCGTCATAAATTCTCCCATTAACGCATCGAATAATTCTGGCTGGAAAAGTTTCCAAAATCCTATAATCATGGGTAGCAAATAGAACGGCTGTATTATTTTTTTTTGAAATCTCTCTCAACAACATGAGAATATCATCTGAAGTGTCAGGGTCCAAATTTCCCGTTGGCTCGTCAGCTAAAATAATTTCCGGACTATTTACCAGCGCGCGGGCAATGACGACCCTTTGTTGTTCCCCGCCGGAAAGTTGATGCGGCATTGATTTTAACATACCAGATAAACCTACTTGTTCCAAAACGGTATTTATCCGATGGGTTCTCTGCACCTTGTCAGTCCAACCTGTCGCTTGTAGAACAAAATCAAGATTTTCTTCCACGTTTCTATCTGTGAGAAGATTAAAATCTTGAAAAACAATACCTAATTTTTTTCTCAGGGATGGAATTGTTTTTCTGTTTAATTTAGAAAGATCGAAACCTGCCACCTCACCAATACCTTTTTTAAGGGGTAATGCAGCATATAAAACCTTCAATAAACTAGATTTTCCACTGCCCGTTTTACCAATTAGATAAGTAAACTCACCGGCATGTATTCTTACATTAACTTGTTGCAAAATCAATTTATCTTCCTGAAAAATAGAAGCATCTTGCATGCGAACAATTTGTTGAGACATAATTATTATTTTAAGTTAACAAATTTACTATTTATATTGTAGTATTAGGATGAAATTGCTGCTATGAAAAATCCCTACCCCAATATTTTATTTTTTTTAATTCTATTATTCCCTGGATTTTTAATCTCTCAATCTAATGAACCTCGATTAGATTCTTTATTTCAAACCCTAAGAACAAATGAAGCAGCATTAAGAATATTTTTTAGCGCCATGCCAAAAGGGGGCGATTTACATCATCATTACTCTGGATCAATTTATGCTGAAAAATACATTGACATAGCAAAATCGGCCAATGCCTGGATTAACACGGTGACCTTAGACATAAAGTTTGATTCATCGGATATATTGATGAATAAGGAATGGAAAAAATTTCTGACGCTGGAAAAAGAATTAGGGGAATATAATTTTCAACAAATATTACTGAAACACTTTTCTACAAAAGATTATTCGCAATCAGACGGAATCACCTCTTATGATGATTTTTTTGAAACATTTGATAGATTTGGCTCATCTAAAAACAAATTAACAGATGGTTCGGGATTATTATGGCTTAAACAAAATGCCATCCAACAGAAAGTTTCCTATATCGAAACCATGCTGGAAACCATACCTTGCGGTAAATTAACTGCGGATTTCAATCATTTAAATGATTCATTACTTATCTATCAAGCTTCCAATGATACCACAAAATTATTTAACTTATTTAATTCTTTAAAAAATAGCATATTAAACGAAAACAATAAACTTTGCCTAAAGAACTATCTAAAGGAACTTGAAAAAGAGCATATCCGATTACAAATCGACGACTCATTATTTACGCTTCGGTATCAAACTTACGTGTTAAGAATATTACCGCCTATTCAGGTACTGTCACAAATGATAGTATCATTTGAAGCGGCAAAAGAGGATACTTTGCTGGTTGGCATAAACATGGTAGCCCCTGAACACCATCCAATAGCCCTTCGGGATTATCGATTACACATGAGAATGTTTCAATATTGTGCTAAAATGTGGCCTAATGTGTCTGTAAGTTTACATGCCGGCGAATTGTCAGAGGGACTTGTTTCACCTGAAAATCTGCATTTTCATATTCAAGAAGCTGTTGACATTGCAGGAGCAAAGAGAATTGGTCATGGAACGGCCCTGGCCTTTGAGCAAGATGTATTATCACTTATTGAAAGAATGAAGGCTAAAAAAACAGTCATTGAAATTAATTACCATAGTAACCGCTTCATACTAGGATCCACGCACAAGAACCATCCCCTTTATTTATATCACAAAGCAAACATCCCCATGGTTATCTGCACTGACGATGCAGGGGTATTACGGACTGACCACAATGGAGAGTTTATACAAATTGCTCTTGATTTTCCTAACTTAACCTATAATGATTTCAAGGAATTCGCTTTCAATTCGATAAACCATAGTTTTATTAAAGGGGTTGAAGTAAGGAAAAAACTTTTAGAAAAACTCCAAAGAGACTTTACCCATTTTGAGAACTATTTTTTACATCAGTACCAAAATATTTTTGAAAAATAAGATCTTATTTACGTCTGAATTCCCAAGGTGCCACAGGATTTGGGTCTCTCCAAAGACCGACGCTCATGGATTTAGCAGAAGCCTGCGCTTTTTTCAATACCGCACTTTTTGAATATTTTTCGTATTGCCATGCCATGCCATTTTTTACCATTTCAAGATTGACATTCGTACCATTTCGCAAAAAAATAAAGCCCAAGGTACGACCGTACCTATCAGTACCCAATTTTTCTAGCTTAACTTCTTTTCCAAAAATAAGGTCAGAGAGGAAAGTACGGGAAACCGTTCCAAAGGCTTGTTTCCTTTCAGGCGCATCGATTTCAGATAAGCGGACAGTTATTTCTGTCTTAGCTGCTGTTAATAAAACAACGGTATCTCCGTCTTTAATACCGATAACTCTCAAAAATTCATTACTTTGTGAAAAGAAGGAACTTTTAGTCGAAAAGGCAAAAAATAAGATAAATAAAACAAATAAGAACTTCGTTTTTGAATTAATTAATCTAAATTTCATCATTTTTGAATTATAATTTATTGAAATGAAAATAATAAATAATGGGACGAAATTAAGGGTATTTTTTATCACCTGTTCATTTTTATGCGTCGTTTTTAATGTTATTTCTCAGGATAGACTTTATTCAAATTTTTTGGGAAATGAATCAGCCTTCAATCCTTCTCTATCAGGTTTCAGGGGAGCATTTTCTATTTCAGGTCGATTTGTTTCTCAGTGGCAATCGCCACAACTAAATGCTTATAGAACAGGGTTATTCAAAATGGAAGAAAGTCTCCCTTGCTCTATTTTTGATTATGATGTGCATGCGGAATACAATGAAGAAGGTTCAGGTATTTATAAAACTATGCGTTTAGGAGGTAATATAGCTGGAACAGCTCCATTTGAAACAGGAAAAAGTACCGTACATAATATACGCTTTGGTATAGGTCTCGCTTGGCAGTTTAATGCTATAAACTTTAATCAATTGGTTTTTTCTGATCAACTTGACCCCAAATATGGCGCATTTGATGCTTTTGGAAACCTGAATCAAAGCTCTTTTATCGCTCCACTAAACAATAGAACTAAATGGTTTTTCACCCCTGCCGTAGGGTTCAGCCATCGTATTTTATTTAACAGTGAAAATAAAAAATCATCTACCGTTTTATGGGGATTAGCCATGCATCATTTAATTGGACTGAGCAATGATAAAAACTGGGGGCAAGCAGAGTCCATTCTTCAGTTGGAAACTTCCCTACCCTATCGGTTTCATGGATTTGTACAATTTGAATTTATCCCTTATTATCATTTGGGTCAATTTGTCAGTGTAAAACCACACCTGTCGTTCGAAATGCAGAGTAATCTTCACTATTGGAATGTAGGCTCTCATTTTTCGTTAAACAGACATTTTTCTATTGGCACTTTCGTACAACAAATTAATAATTTTCAACAAAATAATGATACACAATGGCTTTCCCTCCAAATGGGATTTGGTCATAACGTTCTTAAAGACAAAAAAATAGAGCTTGGATTCACCTATAATATACCCCTCACTGGTCTAAGAAATAATATTGGTCCCTTTCTTGAGGCTAATCTGGCTTTTCATTTCAGCAAAAGTCCCGGTTGTGGTATCCTGGGCAAAGACAATGCCATGGCTTATCCCGGTGTTCAATGTCCCAGTTCATCTTTTAGTCGGGGGCGACGGAAATTATATGAAAATATCTGGTAAATATGAAATTATTGAGATACTATAAATTTATACTTATATGCATTGTACTTAATGTTAATATATTAGGTTTGAATGCCCAGACTGCACTCTGTAATGACAATGATTGTGGTGATGTTTTTGCTACCTATAGTCCAATAGGTTCCAATGTGTTTTGTGAAGGTGCAACAGTCATTTTACAAAATAGAAGTTCCACTAAAGATTTTGAAGTTTTTTATATTGATTGGGGAGATGGTAAAAAAGATACGGTGCGAAATTATGACGATATAAAACACGTTTACACTTATTCTTCACCATTTAAACGTTGTGAATCAAACGCTAAATTCAACCAAATAATCAGCTATATTGGGGAGAAAAAATGTGGCACAAAGAAGAGTTGCAATACAGCAACCACCGTCGTTAGTGTCAAATTAAATCCGGAGGCAAACATTGATATTCAAAGCGAATATTGTCTGGGTAAAACGATAAATTTCAAAGAAAATGGTTGCCATGGAGAAACCTATCTATGGGAATTTGGCGACGGAAAAACGAGCACAGATAGGAATCCTACCCATTCCTTCGCAAGTACTGGCATTTACAACGTAAAACTTACCGCTTTTAATGAATGTGGCTCTAATACGACTACAAAATCTATCCGCTTAGTTGATTTTCCAAAGGCAGGATTTACTATTAATCCGGCGAAAGGACTTTGTGGCCCAGGTGTTATTCAACTAAAGATGAATGATGATTTATGGGGAAGAGGAAGTTGGGAAATCGTACCAAAAGACACCTTTTCCTGGAAATTTTTAGATACAACATACTCCTTGTCTTCCAAAGATTTAAAAATCAACGCCAGAAAAACAGGAGATTTCACCATCACTCATACCTCACAAAATGTTTGTGGTATGGATAAAAGTATTATGAAATACAAGGTTTTTAATCCGCCAACGTATCAAATAGACACCCCAAATGTTTTTTGTGAAAAAGCAGTGATTACCGAAAAAGATTTAAAATTTACCTCCAGTGGAGACATAAAATCAATATCCTGGACCTTCGAGGGTGCAGATAGAAACGTAGATTCTTCTGAAAGTTTCAAAGGGCTGACATTTGCCAAATCAGGTACGGTTACCATGAAAATTGAGTCGGAAGTCTGTAACACATTGACCCATCGGATACCCATTACAGTCATTCAAAACCCGAGCATAAACCTGAGTGAAAATCCAAATCAATTTTGTGCAGGTGGTGACACTTTAATGCTCAAAGCGAGTCCTTTAGGAGGACGTTGGAAAGGACAGGGAATTATTGATCCAATAAAGGGAACTTTTTACCCTAAGGATTTGCCTGAAAATACCTCCATTACATTGACATACCAAATAGGAAATGGGGGCTGCAGCGCCTCTGATTCATTTAAAATAGCCATTATAGCTACACCTGCCATTTCGTTAGTTGTTGATTCATTTTGCTTAGGCGATGCTTCAAAATTATTACTTGGTCAGCCGGGAGGAGGAGTATATTCCGGCATAGGAGTAGATCCCGTAAGTGGGCTTTTTTCACCTGTATTGAGCGGACCAGGCCGATTTAATATTTCCTATACCTTAGATAAATTGAACGGCTGTCGCATTACTGCAAGAGAGGTCATTCTGGTAGATAAACCTCCGGTTCTGACCTTAGCAGATAGTATTTTGTTTTGCAATAGCAACAAAGTTTCAAACTTATTGGTAGAAACAGATTTGAAAGTAGATTCAACGAATGGACAATTTACCTGGTCAGGAACTGGTGTCATTTCATCGGAAGGCACCTTAAATACTACATTGCTTCCGCAAAATGAAATATCAATATTACATGTTCAATATGATCGCTACGGATGCTCTGTCAGGGATAGTATTTTTGCCAAATCAACTAACACTCCCCCACTTACACTCTCAAAAGATACGACGCTTTGTATTGATGCCATGTCATTCCAACTTACCTCAAATATTCCAGGAGGCAGCTGGAAAGGAAAAGGGGTAGATACTCAAAAAGGATTAGTAGAATTATCTATTCCAAGTTCGGGGAAACACATTTACCAATATGTTTTCAGACCTGAAACTTCTTGTTTTCAGGAGGGAAACGTTACCATTAATTTACTCAATCCAGGATTAACTATTTCAGCTGGAGATCGTTTGGAAATTTGTCCCGATGCCTCCCCATTTTTACTAACGGGAGGATTTCCCGCTGGAGGTTCCTGGACTGGACCGGGTTTATCGGGTACCGACGCAGCTATAGTCAATACATCTCTTTTACTATCTGGTGAAAATAAATTTATTTACTGCCTAAGTGATCCAAATTTTAAAGCTTGTAAGGCTTGTGCAACTAAAATCATTTATTTAAATACTGCGCCAACTGCAGATTTTATATTGCCCAATAATATTTGCTTAAATAAGGCATTTAGCCCGCAAAATAAAAGTATGGGTGGAAATGAATTTCGTTGGACTGCGGAAGAAAATCAAAACAGCGATAAGAAAAATCCAAGCTTCCTTTTCAAAGAACCGGGGCTTAAAAACCTCAAGTTAGAGGTAAAAAACGATAAAAACTGTCGAACCAGTAAAGAATCAACCTTTAATGTTTCAACGCCAGCCAACATAAGTATTTCTCTTTCAGACGATGAATCGTGCGCTCCCTACACCGTTTCAATAAATAAAATATCCTCAGGAGATAATTTATCCATCACATGGATTAATGGCAGAGATACTATTGTAAGTGCCGATCCCCCAAAGTGGAAACTAGAAGGTACAAAAAAAGATACAATCTATAAAATTGAGGCTATTGCTAAAAACAGTTGTGCTGAGATTAAAGATGTCAAGGAAATTGTAATACACCCCCTTCCGAAAGCTATTTTTGGCACCTTTCCATTGGAAGGTTGTTCCCCACTGTCCGTTAAGATGGCTAATGTAAGTGAAGGTGGACCTTTACAATATTTTTGGGATTATGGTAATGGAAATCTAAGCTTTGATTCATTAGCGGAAGATCAATTATACTTTCTTGATGGAAAGGATTACAAAGAATACAAAATTACCTTAAGGACAGAAAATGCTTGCGGAAAAGATAGTTTGGACAAAATAATATCGGTTTATAAAAGGGATACAGAAGCCTTTTTTGAGATTGAATCATTGAAGGGATGTCCCCCTTTTCAACTAACTGCTAAAAGTTTTTCATCCTCTGGCGCTGCCCTCAACTGGCAATTGACATCGCCTGACGGAAAAATTATTTCAGGAAATCAGAACACTTTTAACCCAATCTTAACAGCTTCTGGTGAATACAATTTATTATTAGGTGCTACTAAATGTGGAACAGACACCTTACAAACGAAGATAAACGTTTGGCCTGCACCCATAATTGCACCGATAAATAAAGATAATTACTGTCTTAATGAGACAATACCCAGTTTATTCTCCATAAATGATTTGAGTAATGTATCCAGTATTTTGTGGCAGCACGGTGATGGAACTACTTCGAATAATATTAATGCGCAGCATACCTATAAGTTACCAGGCACCTATTTAAATAAGTTAACGGCTACCTCAGCCATCAATGCTTGCAAAACAACGATAGACAAAATCATAACCATTCATCCCCTACCCGATGTAACTTTTATGCCAGATAAAATAGCTGGATGTCCACCCTTATCGGTTCAGTTTAAACATCAAGTGGAAACAGGTTCCACTTATCAATGGAATTTTGAAGATTTACCCTCCCTGATTGAACTCCAACCAAGTTATGTTTTTAATAAAAGTGGTCCGGCAAAAGTAAAGCTTACAGCTACCAATAGATTTGGTTGTAAAGAAGAGGGGCGGCCCATTGAAATTTCTGTTTATCCGAGGCCAACGGCCAATTTCACCCTGTTAAAGGATGAAGTTTGTGAATTTTCAATGATAGAAGGACTCAAAAATAAATCGCTTGGTTCCATCCAATTTGAGTGGAAATGGCAAGACGATATTTACACAGATGTTGAACCCCAACTCTTTGCTGACAAGAAAAAGGGTGAAAACGATCTTACCTTAATTGCAAAAAATAATTTTGGATGTAAGGACTCACTGAATAAAAAGATTAAAATCAATATGCAGTCTTTTGCAGATTTTGATATTATGTCACCCACTATTTGCTTAGGAAAAACGCCATTGATTAACAATAAAAGTAACAATGCCAATCAGTTTCAATGGTTTTTAAATACAACATTGGTAAGCGAGCAAGCAAATCCATTAATTAACATTACTCGTGTAGGTGATTTTTCAATTACATTGGTTACCGCTCAGAATGATAAATGCAAGGATACATTAACACTGCTTAAAAACATTACTGTATTGCCAACACCTGAAGCTGAATTTGATTACCGGACTAATTTTATTGAACGGACTATTGGAGAAGTACAATTCACTAATAAATCTAATTTTTCAACCCGATACTTTTGGAATTTTGGTGATGGCATTACCTCAAAAGCTTTATCTCCTATTCATGAGTATAGTATTAACAGAAAAATTGAAGTAAAATTAATTGCTTATGCAGACTATTTAAATGGTTTTTTTTGTTCAGACACAATAACAAAATCTATTGAACCAGAATGGATTACAACCTTTCATGCACCCAATGCCTTAGTACCATCGGCAAATAATCCAGCGATTCAAGTATTTAAGCCGGTGGGCATAGGCCTTACAGCTTATGAAATACAGATATATAGTCCCTGGGGGGAAAGAGTGTGGTATTCCAACAAATTAAACCTTGATGCACCCGCAGAGAGTTGGAATGGAAGTAAGAATAATATTGGCCCCATTCTTCCCCAAGGAGCTTATATTTGGCAGGCGGTGGTAACCTTCGTTAATGGAAAAAAGGAAATTTTTACGGGTTCCGTTAGCATTTTGCGATAATTTTTGTTAACAAAGAAAAAAAAATGAAAAAAAAATCTATTGTAACGGGAAAATCGTATTTTTGACCACAGTTATAAGCAGTTTAAATTACTGATTATTAATATATTAAAATGAGTACCCCCCTTAAATTAATTTTATTGATCTTTGTTTTGGCATTGAGTATAATTCTATTCAGTGCTTGTGAGACCAAAGATAGAGTGTCATCAACGAAAACACCGCAACAAAACGAGCTAAATATAACGGTTCCCTCCTTTGCAATGCTTGAAATTGTAGGATCGGAGAATGAGGTTGTGCCATCAAAATCTGACGTAGAATTAGCCAAACCAAAAGTCATTGACGAAAACATTATACCCATTCAAAATACAAACGACCTGGTGTTTAAAGGCGGTGAAGCCCCTATTACTACAGATAAAATGGGAAATGGGTTTTCCATTTTAGTTTCATCCTCCAGATTGGAGGTAGGTGAACCCATAACTTTTTATGTAAACACTAAATCAGCATTAATCTGGCAGTTGGGCGATGGAACCACCAATACCGGAAAAAAGATATCTCATGTTTTCCAAAAGCCCGGGCAGTATAAAATTGAGGCATACAATGCGGACAAAACCCAACGCAATCGTATTGAAATATTGGTTCTTTGCTCTTCAGAATATGTTTTAAATAAAATAAATAGTATTCAAAAGGCAGCTTATTCAGATGATGAAAAATGGCTGCTTAAAAGTATAGATGAATTTAAAAAATTATTTAGAACTAACTCGATGCTCATCGAGTTAAATCAAGCCAGTCAGGGAAAAAGCAACAGAAAATTTGCTACTATTGATTCGTTCATCGATTATTTTTTAGTAAGAACAGAGCAAAATAAAGAAAAAGGTTATATGGACTTATCCGTAATAAACGGGGTAAGACAAATGGAAACGGCTGCTGAAAGTTCATTATTATCAAAGATTACCTTATATGAATAGCCCCTCAATAAGACTATTCCTGGTATGGATTTCGATAGTCCATGTAAGTTCCATCCCATTAATTGCCCAAGACGGCATTTATAAAAATGGGAATAAATTCACGTTTGAAGCACCTAAACTTAATAATATTCCTGTTGGGCATACAGCAGAATCATGGAGTATAAAAAGGCAGGAAATAGAAGAATCTTTAAATGAAAAGAAACTGAGTTTCGGAAACTTAGCCTACGGAATGGCTCAGGAGTTACATCAATGTTTTAGAATAATTAGTGATGATGAAAAAATTTTACGCCTAAAAGAAGCAGCTAAAAGACACGCTTTAACTCTTTTTAAAGATGCACGTGGAGAAATATCAGGAAGTACGCCATATTACGGTATGACTTTAGGAGAGAGTGGACAGATAAATGAAAGTTATCTGAATTTAGATACTTATATGGATTTGTTAATTGAGAAACCTAAGGAGCAAACTGGAATTAATATTTGTTGGGCATTACCCAGTGAGGAATCTGGTAAAACCGTTGTTTTTAAATCTGCCGGTTTTTCAAGTCCTATTTACCTTCCAAATGGGCAAAAACATCCAGATAACTTGCTGTACGAAGTATATCGGGGATCTCTTCCTGTTCGGGAACGAATTGGCTTTTTACAAAACGGATTACCTGTCGAAAAGACGATATGCAAGGAAATGTTTTTTGAGCTACGCTGTTTTTTAGATCCTGAAACAAAATTAAGTCAAAGTGCGCCAGATAAATTCTATTGGCAAGTATCGTTTATAAGAATAAGCAAGGTCACAGACGAAAAGTTGTGTGAAAATCTACCCGAAGTGGCTTGTACCTTACCCGATGTAAGTATTTTAACCTCTGAAATCGCCCTACTTGATACTACAAAGAATGATTTAACACTAAAATCGGCCACACCACCCAAAGACTATAAACCTGTATCACCATTTACCTATTTAGTGCCTGGATTTGGAATCAGACATTTTCAGGCTATGAAAGAGAATAAACCTAACATTCCCATTTGGCCCATCGTAACAGGCGTATGGTTGGGAAGCAGTTTTTTCGCAGCAGTAAGTAAAAGGCAATCTGATATTGATCACGCCATTCATAAAAAAACATTTTCAGTTACTGAAAATGAAACTGCGTATCTTAATGCAAACAAATGGCATCATCGAAGTTTGATAAGTGCTGCTGTAAGTTTAGGTATTTGGATACTAAATGATGCTCATATTTTTGTGAAAGATAAAAAAGCACAACGAACCAGCCGAGAATTATTTATGAATACCGTGCCATCACCAACTATTGGATACCAAAAAAATGGCCCGAACCCATTTGTAAATCAACCCGTAGCAGGTTACAGAATAAAATTCTAATCGATGAAAAAAGTACTTGTAGGAATACTGATGATTGGAATATGGATACCATCTTGTGTTAAGTGGGATTTAGAAAAATTTCCATTGAATACATTTTCTCAAGATTACCCTATTTCTCCCTCCATTGACACCCAATATGCGCATCAGTTCATTCAAATTACAGACGGAACCTTTAGAATTATAGGTACGAATAGCAAAAAGGAAATTAATCTCCTCCAAATAAGTGCCGATGGTAAATCTGCCAATCTTGAAATTTCTCCAGGTACAGGAATAGCCTCAGATATTCAAAATGGAATAGGACAAAATGCCTTCGGCACCTTAGTACAACGTAAAGAAGGAATTACCTTTCTTCAGTATTCTAATGGTGTATCTCCTACGTTGCAATCAGTGGTTAGTGGTGATTTATCAAAAAAATTTCCACTTATTGAAAGTTCTGAAGGCTTTCATTGTTCAACAACAAAAGAAGGAAACTGGATTATAGCCGGAACCATGAAGCAATCAACACAAGATAGTCGTTTATTCATGAGTTCTTTAAAAGCAGGAGGTGGATCAGAATGGATACATACCTACGAAACAAATATTCAACCTATTGGTGGGTATTTATTAGATAACGGTACTTATTATTTATTGACAGCCAGACCCAATGGTAATGCTCTTTTACTAAGGTTCACAAACAAGGGAATACTAACCTTATCAAAACCTTTACAAAATATTTATCTTACCCAAGAAGGAGGTATTTCAGGAAACGGAAAATCTATTTTTATAACCGCTGCACAAAAAACCTTAAAAGGATATAAAACCTCTGTAACTTCTTATTCCCTAAATGGTGACAGAGAATGGGAATATACAAAAGAATCTAATTTAGGAATAAGCAAAGGCATAAAAATTATTTGCGAGAAAGAAGGTCAAATTATTTTATTAGAAAGAGAAGGAAATGTTTCAATCAATCGAAATTATAATCATAGATTAATTCGATTGAACGCTGCTGGAGAGCTACTTTGGGAAAGTGTATTTCCTCCTGAAAAACCAAACGAAAAAATAGTAGATCTGATTATTTCAAATGATTTTGGATACGCCATGTTGGGAATAGATCCAACAGGATATAAAATTGTTAAAACGGATATATTTGGCAAAATAAAACCCTGATTAATAGTGTGAAAGATTAATTTAAACTATATTTGTGTTTAATTTTCCTAATTTACTCCCAGTCAATTTAATTAATGTAGCTCATTCTTTTGTATGGCTGACGGGAATTCTTTGTTAAATGGCGATGTATTAATTATAACCTTTAGTAATCATACTAAAAGAATAAAGCTGTACTATTATCATCATGAAATTGAATTCAAAGAAGTAAAGAATCTTCCCATTGTAAAAAATATAGCTCAATTACAACCTATTATTTTTCAATTTATTGAAGATTTTTTAAGATCAAGGATAGAAATAGCCTTTGAACAATCCGACGCTCTTTTTAATTCGGAAAAATTATTAAGCAATATTCTTTTAATTGTAGATTCAAACATTACCCCATCATTTAAAACAGAAATAGAAGATTTTTATCTATGGATGTTAGCATCTCTAAAGGATAATGAATTTCACAAAATTTTCGTTGAAAAATCCTTTAAGAACCATGATACCAATAAATTTGAAAAGGTAATGGACACCCTTTTTGCTGATTATCATTTATCTGTTAGTTTGTTAGACGCTCATGATCCTTCGTCATTCAAAACAGACCAAATGACCAAATCAGGAGAAATTGATTTCAAAAAATTAGTCTTTTCCCAATTAGTTTTGAACGAAGTCCTTCAAAAGTCCGGAACAGTTACCAAAGTTACTAAAGAAAATGTGCTGAAAGAAGCTTTTAAAATAGCTGAAAACTTCATTACTTCTAAAGAAAAAATATGGAATGGTGAATTAAGCGTGGCCAATAAACCCATTGCCTTTCAATTAACCTCTCAAAAATTAGCATTAACTATTGCAGAAAAGGAAAAAACTATAAGAGAAAATAAAGCTCAATTACAATTAGTCATTCCTTATAATGATATTAATCATTTATTTTCCTTATTGAATAACAGAAAGTTAAGCGTAGCCCTTTTTAAGGAAGCCTTAGATGAAAGTTTTGGAAAAGACTCATCTGAAGCCCTTCTGTTTTTTTTAAACTTGGGCGAAAAAATAAGTCCCAAAGAAACAGTACCGGCGAAAAATAGTAAAATATCATCTCATAAAGAATTAATCATTGATGATTTTTTAGAGATAGGAGAGGATGAAATTACCATTGTAGATAAATTAATCACAGGAAAACCCAAAACTGAATCAGTTACTCTAAAAGAAAAACCCAAAAGAAAATGGGTGTTGTTTGCAGCTCTTTTTATACTTGTTTTAACCGTAGTTTTTGCCATTCCTGCTATTGTTTCGCCACCCGTTCAATGCAATGGAAATCCCCTTTTGTTGGAAATAGTTAAAGGAAACACCCAACAAGTAAAAAAAATGGTAATGGCCTGTGCTGATTATCGCAACCCTGAACAACAAGTGATTACCGTTAACCAACATGATTATACTAGCCCAATTGTTCTTGCCATAGTAAATGGCGATGTAGATTTACTTGAATTTTTAAACGAAAAGGGTGAAATCCCTTTAGATGTTCAGGAAAAAAATACATCAAATCCAGCGCTAAAAGGTTGGTCTGCTCCATGGACCGCCGTCGCTTTTAATCAACCAAAAGTGCTGGACTATTTGATTGAACAGCGCGTAAACATGGATACCCGTCAGGAGAAAAATGGCGAAACACCTCTTATTCATGCTATCACCCTGAACAACAAATACCTGGTAAATAAACTTCTTGGTGCAGGCGCAGATCCTGATTTTTCAGACTCAAAAGGAATTACTCCTTTACTTTACACCCTTGCCTTAGATTTACCAGATTTGGCCAAAATACTTCTTTCTAATGGTGCTACTATTCCACCCTTTTTAACAAAAAATGAATTCAATGCCCGCATTGAATCAGAGGAAATGAGAAAGGTAGTAAATGATTATAGTACCCATCTTTTTTCCTTCCTTGATGCATTTCAAGCTAATAGTCCGTTTAATAGAAATATAAATGGTTCGTTTATAAATGAAAATGAACACCTGGTTTTCAATAATTCTCTATTCAGAATGTACCCTTTTGATTTATCACTCCAAGCAAACTATCAATTTTCTTGCTTTTTGTCTATACCAATAACGGAAGAAAGTGGAGACTTCGGTGTTATTTTTTCATCTTCAAAAAATAATAAATGGTCAATAACAATAAACTCATCAGGTAGATGGCAACTCAAAAACAATAAGGAAATCATTAAATCAGGCTCCATTGAATTAAAAAGAAATACTAAGGAAGTAAGATTAAGAATAAAAAAAGATGAAAGCCAGTTTGAGTTTAGGTTAAATGATAGTACCCTGTTAACAACCACACTGCCAAAATCAATAGGAAATTATTTTGGGTTTCAGGTAGAAAACAACTTCCAGGGAAGCCAATGGATTATTGAAAAATACAAATTGAAAGAATTCTAGATCTCCATTATATCTTTATTACCCGTTGTGTTTTCCCGTAGCCTTCAATAAAATACATACCACTTGGGAGAAAACTAACATCAATCATAATTTCTTCCTCAAAAGAGGAAATTTCAACAGTCTTCAGTACTTTTCCATAAACATCCAGCACACGAATCGGATATAATTTAGCTTTTTGATTATCCCTATTTTTATTTTTTAAAAATAGATATTCATTACATGGATTAGGATAAACATCTAATAAACTTATACTTTGTAAAGATTCCTTAATGCTATTCACCCCACCAAAAGATACTTTAATGGTGTCCACCACAGAACACCCTGAAGCTACATTAAATACCTCCAGGGTATAAATACCTGGATCTTCCACCGTATAAGTCGATTGTGTTGAACCATCAAACCAACGATATGAATATCCGGCTATAGCAGGTTTACCAATGGTTAATTTCTGGCCGGACAAAATAAAAGTATCCACCGCAGGGTCAAAAGGAAATTTATCAGCAACGGAAAATTTCCAATCCAGCGAATCCAGGCAACCAGAATTATCACTATAACGGTAAGAAATAGCAAATTCTCCTGACGTTAATGGTTTAAAACGATATAGCCCTACATCCTTATTCACTGATTCCACTAAAGGCCCACTTCCAATTTTAAATAAACCACCCGTCGGTTTTACTTTAAATTCTATCCATTTATCACTTTTACAATAAGAAGTAATAAGGTTTTCAAATTGGAGTGTGGGCGATTGCTTTATTTCTTTCAAAAAGAGAGAGTCTCTGCCTTTACATCCCCCACTATCGGTATAATCATAATAAATCCAACGATCCGCAATACCAGTACCTATGGGTAACTGAAATTTACCATTTAACAAATCAATAACGCCTAAACCAGAAAACTTTCCTCCTGTGGGATTTCCTTTTAGTTCAATTTTATCTGTGGCAATACATAAATTACTTTTTAAATCCAGGATGGAAACGGGTGGAGAAGAATAGACATTTACTTCTGTCCTGGATTCACTCTTACATTGATTTCCAGCGGTAGTTACTAAAGTTAAAGGGTATAGACCATTTATTTTTGGAGGAAAATACTTGTAATCAATAATGTCACCCTTCACTGTAGTGTCTAACAAAATATTTCCCGATTGGAATAATTGAACTTTTACGGGATTACCTGAAAGATTTGACCATTTCATACTCACAGAAGATTCGTTCCCCAAACAAACAGGCGTTGCAGTAAATCTGGATATATTGGGTTGTTCAATAACATCAAGCTGCAGAGAGTCTGCAGAAGAACCACAGGAACTTACCCCTTCTACCTTTACGGTAAACTTACCGGTAATATTATATTTGACTTTAACAGGATTTAACCCGACAAAAGACGATGGAATACCACCAGGAAAGGACCACTTTAGGGTTTCATAAGTTCCTGAGGTAGTTAAAGAGGGCGTAAACTCAATATTAGAACAAAATGGATTTAACTTAGCAAGAGAAAGACTAGGTTTTTGAATAATTTTTAATTCAGAAATGAGTTCAGCAGTACAATTTGCCCCTTTTGAAACAACCACTTTTAACGGATAATTTCCAATGTTGACAAATGGTCTAAAAGACCAGATCAACGTATTTCCGGTGATAACGGTATCAAAAAGAGGAGAACCCGACAAAGAAATGGAGATTTTCAATGTCTCATTATCTCTATTGGACAAACTTAATCTAAGGTCACTTTTATCACCTATACACGCAGAGGAAACAGATAAAGATTCCATAATGGGTTTAGAAAAAACCCTGACGGTAGTTGTATCAAAAACAGTTCCACAAATATTGGTAGCTTGAAGGGTAATACCAAACACGCCTGGATTAGAAAATCTTATTTTCCCAGGGTCTAAACCATTAAGATTTGTAGCAGAGCCTCCATTAACTATCCATTTTATCCCTGTAAAATTACCATTTACTGCATATATAGGCGTAAACTCTTCATTTTCACAAAGAGGAGAAACAGGGGCTAAAGCCACTGTCATAGGATCTGTAATTGTAAGAGAAACAGAATCACGAAGGGTACAATAAGGATTTGAAGCATCAAAATAAACGATTCCTTTGGATTTATTTAGGAATAAAGAAGGATCTATCCTTCCCATGGAGGAAATACCAAAACCCGACCAGGTTCCAGCTGGAGAAGCTGTTAACTGAACTGGTGCATCATTGGAGCAAAACGAAACCGCTTTTTTTGATAATTTCAATGTATCTTTTGGAAATACTTGTATTCGAATGGTATGGTGAAAGGTACCGCATTGTCCATTGGTTTGTAAATCGATAGTCCCATTTTTTTTAAAAAATGCAGGTTGGAAGGTACTTCCCTGTGCCGTAAAAGGACTTTCATTATTAACTTTCCAAATTAGAGAATTTATTCTTAGCTTATCATAGGTAAAAAGCAACGATTCAGGGGAAATGAAACCCTCCTGACATAAATTTACCTCTGAATCAGTTTTAAAAAAAGGCGTTGATTTAAGAATAAAGGGCATAGAAATAGAATCGGCCCCACAACCATTAGAGGTTAACAGTTTTATATTAATAGCACCCAAGCGTTTAAATCTTATCCATGTTGAATCGCCGGAAGGAAAGGAAAGTACAGACTCCCAAACAGAGGTATCTCCTGTAATTTTCCAAACACCATCAGATGAGTTTGTTTGTTTATTTTTCAACCTCACTGATATTGGATAACAAAACTGCTGGGTATCAATAATAATATCGGCCTTTGGTTTTTCCAAAATGGTAATGACCTGTTTTACAGAATCAGCGCCACAACTATTCCTTGCAGTTAGTTCTACATCATATTGCCCTGGCAAATCATAATCCAGATTAATATCTCTAATATTTGTGATACGAAAAGTAGAATATCGCCAGGTGTAAAGAGCTGCATTTGAGAAACAAGTTTTATTTTGAAAACTAAGTCTTGCTCCTACACAGGCTGTGGTTGCAGAGGGTACAAATGCAGCTTTAGGTTTTAACGCAATTTTAATTGGAAAAGATTGAACTTTTTGGCTGCAGGTAAATCCTTCGTTACATTGTTTGAATGCAGTTATACATACTGTTAACCTTAAAATTGTGTCATTTTGGCAGGAAGCCTTCAATGATTCGGGCAAATCATATTTATGATAAAAATCATTTAATTGAAATACGGTGTCTTGCTTACCGTCACCCCATCGAATTACAAGCCCAGTATATGTTTGAATCGCTGTATTATTTTTGAATCGCAATATGGAACCTTCACAAACCAGGGAATCAATAGGAGAAACGTCATAATTTACTGCACCACAATCATTCCTTGAACAGGGAACTTCACAAGTAGATTGAGCGGAAAGGAAAGACACATTGATAGCACAGGTATATACTAACCCAAAAAAACACAAGTGAATGAATTTCATAATATTAAGATTACTATCGGAATATTAAATAAGCCTGAAATGTACGCAAAAAAGGAATAAAATCAAAAAAAATAAATTGGCCGCTTTCACCCAAGGGCAAAAGCGGCCAATAGAAATTAATACAGAGCTATTTAGTTATTAGGAAAATAACTTTTATCATTTTTTCCACCACCTTGAACTAACTCCAATCTTGCTTTAAATTCCTTGCTTAGATCCAGCTGATCCTTTTTAGCATATATTTCTTTTAAAGCGATTAATGTATTAGTATCATTTGGATTAAGCGCTTCAGCTCTTTGAAAGTAAGGTAAAGATTCATCGAACTGTTTGAAAACCTGAGCTTTAAGGTCATTAAACTTTTTAAGACCTTCTTTAGAATAATCCTCACTTAGCGCATTCATTTTTTGAGAAGTTAATGCAGCCTTATTATAGTAAAGGGCACCAATGCTGTAAAGAGCCTCTACATTTTTAGGATCCATTTCTATAGCCTTATTAAAATACTCCAGTGACTTAGCAAAATAACCATCAGCAACCACAGGATCACCATTATCTTTAGTTGTTTTCTGGTGTAAATTATCATAAACGTTACCCATTACAGAATAGAGAGAAACATTAGAAGGTTCTAATTTAATAGCTTTTTCCAATCTTTCAATTAACTCATTCATTTTCTGCAACTTAAGATAATGATTGATTTCTACAAATAGCAACGATAAATCATCAGGAAACTGCTTGCGGGCATTTTCAAGAATTGGATAAGCCTCTTCAGGAGAAGTCTTTTTAGCTTTTAGGTTGTATAAAGATTCATAAATAGCAGGCTTGTCGTACTTTTTATCGGCAAGCATTGTAAAATACTTCTCTGCTTCTGCATCGTAACCACCATTAAATGCAGCTAAACCTGAGATATACACCTGATTTAAGTAATCAGCTTCAACATCTAATGTACTAACTTCTCCCGCATTTTTCAACATATCGTGGATAGTGATAACGGTAGAAAAGTCTTTAAAAGCCATTTCATATTTCTGTTCGTCGTAATTATAAACCCCAATATTACTTAATGAATTTTGAAGAGCACCAATAAGTTTTAAGGTTTTCTTTTTCTCCGCAGGCTTAACCGCCATATCCATTGCTTTCATAAAATGCTCATAAGCAATTAACTCTGGATTAACTGTTTTAGGCAAATCATCTAAGGAACCAACACCTAACTGTTTAGTTGTAACAATCTGGTTAGCGAGTTCTGCCATAATTTCCCCACTTTTTAAAAAAGCTTCAGGAGTAAGCGTGGCTTCTTGAAAAGTTACCGCCTTGGTTATAGCTGTAACGGCATCTGTTAATTTTGCTTTGTTCCCAATCATATCCAATTGGAAAGCAGTAAAGGCTTTTTTAGCGCTTGAAAACTCCGATTTATAATCTTGTGCATTCAAAACTATAGTTCCTACTAAAAGAAAGGATAATAAAAATGACTTTTTCATGGTTCATTAAGGTTTGTTTGGTAAACATGATTTACCTAAATAACGTATTTAGGGTTCAAAATTATTGTTTTGCAAAAATATTATAATTCCTGAGGAATTTCAGTGTCATTATCTGAAATATCCTGGTTATCGATACTATTTTCGCTATTTTCCATAGAAATTCCTATATTTTCCTCACCCTCTGGCAATTCTATTTCGGGTGAAAAAGGAATAACAGCAACATCAGCAATGGCATCATCCTCGTCTAATCGTATTACTCTTACGCCTTGAGTAGCTCTACCGATGACCCTCATTGTTGACACAGCCATACGAATAATAATACCCGACCGATTAGTGATCATCAAATCTTCATTTTCCTGGACTGCCTTCATTGCAATCAGCGCGCCCGTTTTATTCGTAATCTGCATCGTTTTCACACCTTTTGCCCCTCTATTGGTAAGTCTGTATTCATCGACTTCTGACCTTTTACCATTTCCCTTCTCAGAAACGACCAGAATCGTATCTTGAATACTCTCTGTAGGATTGATACAAAGCATGCCAACTATGGCATCAGATTCTCCAGAAAGCGCCATACCTTTTACCCCTGTGGCATTCCTTCCCATGGGTCTTACTTTAGATTCATGGAAGCGTACAGCATAACCACGACGACTTGCGAGGAATATTTGATGATCTCCGCCAGTTAAAGTAGCCGAAAGCAGCATGTCACCTTCCGCGATGGTAATGGCATTAATGCCACCTACTCTTGGACGAGAATAAGCTTCTACCGCTGTTTTTTTAATAATCCCCAGATGGGTACAGAAAATGATATAATGATTTTTAACAAACTCACTATCATTTAAATTTGGAATATTGATATAAGCTTTGACCTTATCGTCTTGTGCTATATTTAGAATATTTTGAATGGCTCTGCCCGCAGAAGATTTACTTGCCTCTGGAATTTCAAAAACACGTAACCAGAAGCATTTTCCAGATTCAGTAAAAAGAAGCAAATAATTATGTGAATTAGCCACGAACATATTGACAATAAAATCTTCGTCTCTCGTTCGCGAACCTTTCGCACCTCTACCTCCCCTACTCTGCGTTCTAAATTCCGAAGCTGCGGTACGTTTAATATAGCCCAGATTAGATATGGTAACAACTACCTCTTCCTCCTTTATGAGATCTTCCAGATTGATATCACCTTCAGCGGCAACAATTTCCGTTCTCCTTGCATCACCATAATTTTCTTTAATTTCTAAGAGCTCCGTTCTAACAATTTCCCTTTGAATTTCTTCAGAAGCTAAAATAGACTCATAATAGGCAATTTTATCCATTACCTCTTTATACTCCGCCCTTACTTTATCTCTTTCAAGACCAGTCAAACGTTGCAGCCTCATTTCAAGAATAGCCTTAGCCTGAATATCGGATAAGCCAAAAGTTGACATTAAGCCCTCTTTAGCCTCTTCCGCATTTTTACTTGCTCTAATAAGAGCAATAACCTCATCTAAATGATCCAGTGCTATAAGGATACCCTCGAGAATATGCGCTCTTTCTTTTGCCTTTTTTAAATCGTATTTTGTTCTTTTAACAATGACCTCCAGGCGGAATTTTATAAACTCCACAATCATGTCCTTCAAACATAAGATTTCTGGCCTTCCACCTACTAAAGCCACATTATTGATGCCGTAGGAAGTTTGAAGAGGAGAATATTTGTAGAGTTGGGAAAGAACTACTTTAGCCATAGCATCTCTCTTTATCTCCACCACTACCCGCATGCCTTGTCTTGCAGACTCATCTCTTACGTCAGAAATACCTGGAATCTTTTTTTCAATGGTAAGTTCAGCAATTTTTGCTACCAACATTGATTTATTAACCTGATAAGGAATTTCCGTTATGATTATGGATTCCCTACCAGAGGCAGAAGTTTCAATTTCCGCTCTACCTCTTAATACAATTTTCCCACGACCCGTTGCAAAGCCCTCTCTGACCCCTTTGGTACCGTAAATAATTCCACCTGTGGGAAAATCAGGTGCCTTTATATATTGCATTAAACCATCTACGTCAATATCCGGATCGGCCAAAGTGGCGACGATACCATCAATAACTTCAGTTAAGTTATGAGGCATAAGATTTGTGGCCATTCCCACGGCGATACCGGAGGCTCCGTTGATTAACAAATTGGGAACCTTAGTTGGTAAAACGGAGGGTTCTTCTAAAGAATCATCAAAATTTAGAGTAAAATCAACTGTATCTTTATCAATATCGGCTAAAATCTCATCACTGATTTTTTTCAATCTTGCTTCGGTATAACGCATGGCAGCTGGTCCGTCACCATCAATATTGCCAAAATTACCCTGAGGATCGACCAAAGGATAGCGTAATGACCAATCCTGAGCCATTCTCACCATTGTATCATACACGGAAGTATCACCATGAGGGTGATATTTTCCTAATACCTCACCTACAATACGCGCCGACTTTTTGTGCGCTTTATTATGCGTTAGTCCTAAATCAGACATGGCATAAAGAACTCTTCTTTGAACAGGTTTCATCCCATCTCTTACATCCGGTAAAGCACGGGATACAATAACTGACATTGAATAATCAATGTAAGCTGATTTCATTTCATCCTCTATTTGAATAGGGATTATACGGTCTTCTGGAGTCATTACAGCTGTTAGTTATCCTGAAAAATAAAGGAATCAACTGGATTATTTATCAGGTTTTCAGTATGAACGGATTAATTTTCGTAACACAAAATTAAGAAATTTTCGGACTATTTTTTAACAAAAAAAATCCATTTTGTAGCCCGCATAATCTGTCTATATTTGCGGCATAAAAGAATCACAATGGAAATCAAACCTTATCAGGCAGATGATACTAAGAAGAGTCAGGTATCAAGGATGTTTAACCGAATAGCCCCCTACTATGACTTTTTGAATCATTTTCTATCATTAGGCATCGATAAATATTGGAGAAAAAGGGCTATATCATTATTAGGGCCTGGAGAAATCCCCCATATTTTAGATATTGCCACGGGCACAGCTGATGTAGCTTTAACATTAAACCGTTATTACCCGAAAAGCACTATTATTGGTTTGGACATATCTGTTGAAATGCTATCCATTGGCAGAAAAAAAATCAGTGAAAAAGGATTAACTCCTCAAATAACTTTAATAGAAGGAGATTCAGAAAATTTACCCTTCGACGAAGCATCTTTCGATGCTATTACCGTAGCCTTTGGGGTAAGAAACTTTGAAAACCTCGATAAAGGAATAAAAGAAATGCACCGGGTATTAAAAAAAGGGGGTAAAATAGTTGTGTTAGAGTTTAGCCAACCTTCCTTTTTTTTATTCAAAATAGTATTTAATTTCTACTTTAAATACATTTTACCCCTTATTGGTCGTTTAACCTCTAAAGACCCAAGGGCTTACCAATATTTATATGAATCAGTTCAAGCCTTTCCATCGGGGGAAAATTTTCTTGATGTTTTAGGTAAAAATGGCTTTAAACCAATTCAATGCAACCCATTAACTTTCGGAATTTGTTCAGCTTATTTAGCAGAAAAATAGTCCTTTTTTATTTTGTTTTAATAAGTCCCTGTCTGGTTTATGGGCAAAGAGGCAGTGTTCATAATCCAAATTATCAGCAGTTTAACCAAAATGATTACTACTTTGGATTCACCTTTGCGATCAATAATTCCAGGTTCAGAACCTACCAATCGAGTGAATTTTTAAAGCACGATAGTATAAAAATTGTACAAGGACTTGGGGGGTCAGGCTTTAATGTTGGCATCGTATCAAATCTAAAAATGGGTAATTATTTTGATTTCCGATTTTTACCCACTTTATCTTTTGCTGAAAAGAGGCTGAAATATCAATATCCAGATTACTCGAGTAATCGAAAAGTAGAATCAGTTTTTGTAGAGTTACCTTTTCAGTTCAGGTACAAGTCTGAACCTTATCACGATGTAAGATTATTCTTATTGGCAGGTCTAAAATATTCATTTGATGTTGCCAGCGATTCCAGGACAAAACAGGCAGAAACCTTGGTAAGGATAGCGCCCAACGATTTTTCTTTTGAGACAGGCGTAGGTTTTCAAATATTTTTACCCTTCTTCATTTTTTCCCCGGAATTAAAAATTTCACAGGGAATGGGAAATACGCTGATTTTCAATAAGAACCTATCAGAATCAACGATACTTGAGAAAATACTCTCCAGAACATTCACCATATCACTACATTTTGAAGGCTAGCTTGTTTTTTTGAATACTCAATCATATCGGGAAAAAGAGAAAGGAAAGATTTTTCTATCATTGTTCCTTCCTGTTTAAGACTTACGTGCCAACTTTCCAACCATTGAGGTTGGGCGACCCGTTTGGTTAATCTCAAAAAACAATACGACAATCCCTCATAATGACCATAGTGTAAAAGCCAGTTACCTTGAATCATTGCACGCAACTGACTTTGCGATGAATCCGGCAGTTTTTCAATATTGTCTAATAACAACTTATTAGTATCGGCAGAAAATTCTTCCAGTGAAATACTTGAAAAGCAATGCCAGTTTTTGACTAAAAAATAATCAAAAAGAATATCAAGGACAACCCCGGCATATTTACCGTGTAAAGGGTACAAAAAGGGTAAACAAGTTTGAAAATCCGGATGGTTATCTGTAAAAATATCCATTTTCCTATGATGAATAACGCCATCAGAAACCTTTTCCGCCAGACTTCTGTGAACATTACCTTTTAACATATCAGCAGTAATATTTCCAAGCAAAAAATCCGGGTCTCTACCCGACAAAAATGCGTGAGCTAAATAATTCATGTAAAAAATATAATTATATAAGAATAAACAGTTAAGTTTTTAAATAAGTTTCTAATAATGAATTTTGGTTTTTTATCTTTGCCATCTTAAAAAAAATAACATGGGTTTGAAATGTGGTATTGTAGGTTTACCCAATGTTGGGAAATCAACTTTGTTTAATGCGCTGACATCAGCTGGCGCTTTAGCAGCTAATTATCCTTTTGCAACAAAGGAACCTAATATTGGGATGATCGTCGTTCCCGATGAAAGACTGGATCAACTGGCAGCACTGATCAATCCAAGAAACGTGCTTCCCACCAATGTTGAAATAGTGGATATTGCCGGTTTAATAAAAGGAGCAAGTAAAGGCGAAGGTCTTGGGAACCAATTCCTGGGTAATATTAGGGAAGTAGATGCCATTTTGCATGTAGTTCGTTGCTTTGAAGACGATAATGTTGTTCACGTTGATGGAAGTGTTAACCCCGTCAGAGATAAGGAAATCATTGATTTAGAATTAATTCTTAAGGATATTGAAACCGTAGAGAAAAGGTTAGATAAATATAAAAAACAAGCCAAGAGTGGTAATAAAGAAGATGTTAGAGCTGTTGAGCATTGTTCGGCTTTATTAAAACATTTAGAAAATAGCCAACCTGCGCGCAACTTTGAAACTGACGATGAAAGTAAAGCTATCTTGGTTGAAATGATGCTTTTAACAGACAAACCTATCTTATATGTTTGTAACGTGGATGAAAAATCATTCCCCGATGGAAATAATCTGACGAGAGCTTTTGAAAAAGCTATTGAAGGAGAACCTGCGGAAATTATTCTTATTTGTGCTGGCATCGAAGCCGATATAGCTGCGTTGGATTCTGTAGAGGAAAGAAAGGAATTTTTAGAAGCAATGGGATTGGAAGAGCCTGGCGTGAATAGATTAATCCGTAAAAGTTATCAATTACTAAACCTGGTAACTTATTTCACTGCCGGGGAAAAGGAAGTACGTGCCTGGACTATTACCAAAGGAACAAAAGCTCCAGGAGCTGCTGGTGTAATTCACTCCGATTTTGAAAAGGGCTTCATTAGAGCAGAAGTAATTCATTATCCAGATTTCATACATTACAAGTCTGAGGCTCAAGTAAAAGAAGCTGGAAAAATGTCGGTAGAGGGGAAAGAATATACCGTACTTGATGGTGATATCATGCATTTCAGATTTAATGTTTAATACATTCTACCAGAATTATTAATCATTTCCTTTGATTAGGTCTGAGGCTTTCTCAGCCAGAGCAATAACGGGTGCATTGGTATTTCCTGAAGTTACTTCAGGTATTACCGATGCATCCACAACTCTTAGTCCTTTTACACCGTTGACCCTGAGTGAAAAAGGAGATACAACTGCATCTTCGTCCATTCCCATTTTACAGGTTCCACAAGGATGATAAACTGTTTCACAGGTATTTAATATATGTTCAATCCTTTCCTCGTCATTATTAAATATTCCGGGATTGTTCAAGGAATTTCCTTTCCTAAAGGGTTCAAAAGCATTAGATAGCAACATAGCTTCAGCCCATTTGACACCTCTAAGTAAAGTTTTAAGGTCTTCCCCCCCGGCGTCGCTTAGATATTGAGGATCAATGAGGGGTGCATCATGAGGATTTGAAGATTGTAAGCCAACAAACCCGCGACTTTTAGGTTTGAGCAAAGTAGGCAAAATAGTAAAACCTTCATCTTTTGGAAGAGAGGGATAATCGTGTATATCAAAACCAGCGACTGGCGCAAAATGAAATTGTAGATCGGGTCTGTCCAATTCGGGAAGCGTTCTGAGAAAAGAACAAGCAGCGAGTGGACTGGCTGAAAGAGGACCAGACTTAGAGACCATATATTTAATGATATTTGGTATAACCCAGGGAATCCTCTCTACATTATTGTAAGTGATACGCTGGTTGCACAAAACATTAAGATTTACAAATAAGTGATCTGACAAATTTTTCCCAACCCCCTTCAGGTCTAATCTGCAACTTATACCTTTATCCTTCAAATAATCTTTTTCTCCGATACCTGATAACATCATTATCTGAGGAGATTGGAATGCGCCGGCACTAAGAATGACTTCTTTTGCCTTAATTACTTCTTTTATTTGATTATTACTGCCATTTAATGTTTCAATGCCAACCACGGAATCCTTTTCCCAACATAAGCCAGAAACGAGAACATTTGATAAAATACGTAAATTAGGCCTGTTTAAAATGGGTTTTACAAAGGACTCATACGTTGAGTGTCTGACACCGTCTTTGATAGTAAATTGAAATTTACCAGCACCATCTTGAACTTCCCCGTTAAAATCAAGATTATGAGCGATACCCATTTCTTCATTAGCCTCAATAAAAGCTTTAGTCAAAGGAGTTTCAAAACGATTATAAGAAATAGAGAGTGGCCCGTTAATACCATGATATTCATTTTCAAAATTCCTGTTTTGCTCTGATTTTTTAAAATATGGCAAAAGATCTTTGTAACCCCAGCCAACGTTGCCCCATTTTTGCCAATCGTTATAATCTTCCGAATTACCTCTGATATAGGCCATGCAATTGACTGCACTTGAACCGCCCATTAACTTTCCTCTTGGCTGATACATCTTCCTATTATTCACCATTTTCTGAGGAACGGTATGAAAATTCCAATTATGGCTTGAAAAATGTAATTTGGAATAGGCTGCAGGAATTTTAACATTCATAGGTTGAATAGACGATCCAGCCTCTACTAACAGCACGTTACATGTTGGATTTTCTGTGAGTCTATTGGCAAGCACACAGCCGGCGGAACCGGCTCCTACGATAATAAAATCGAGCATATTTGAATTAGCCATAACCAATATTTAAAGATTAAGGCATTAAATTAGTCATTTTTCTTTAAACTGCTTAAAAAATCTGCAAATGATTCAAATTCCTTTCTATAGCTTACACCCGCGCCAAAACGTAATCTTCTACCAGAAAAATCAGGCTGTAGTTTTTGATATACCCTAAATTTTAAACTTTTATCTTTACTCAGATCATATTCAACGACAACATCATTACCTAGAAAGGTAGTAGATTCTGAGGAGCCACCAAAAAAGTTATTATCTAAGTTACCTCCAACCATGACGGTAAGTCTGTCATTAAACAAACTTTGTTTTAAACTTACCTGAAGTTCATTTCCTGCCCTAAAATCGGTAATTACAAAATTAGGATTCCGATTATAGGCGATATCAAAATTTGTACCTGAGGCAACATCACCTTTGCCTATAAGATTAGCTATTAATTGATTAACTATGAGTGAAAGTTGATTAGACACAAATTCACTTACTGTATTATAGATAATAGACGATCCAGACATTGAAAATACAGCGGGAAGAAACTGGCCTACCGTAATTAACCCAAATACCTGTTTATTAAGTTCATTTATATCCTGTCTCAAGATAATCATTTTACTATCTACATAATTTTTAAGTGCCCCTTGCAGCGCTGGAAACGCGATATCAAAAGTTATTTTGGGTTTAAACAAGTCTCCCTGTAATTTTAAAATCAGTGTAACCGGTGTATTTTGTGAGGCTTCACTTTTTACATTTTGATTGGCTGTAACAAGATATTCCTGAATTAACAGACTTGTTGAAGCATTTATATCATCATAAGTAGCTTCAATATTAATTGACGCTTTATAGGGATCTCCATTCCACGAAATGGTTCCCCTTGGCCTAAGCTTAAAATTTTTATTAATAGCCAGATACGTAAATAAATAAGATCCATCGTCTATCGAAATATCTCCAAACATTTTAAATGGTTCATTTCTCATAACGCTTAAACGAACCCCTCCTCTACCCGTAACCTTGAGTATATCACCAGTTTGTTCATTGAAAACCATTTCAAGTACTGCCCCCGATTTCGCCTCTAAATCCATATCAAAACTTAAACCTTTTAATATGGGCTTAGGCTTAATAGTTACCGATTCGAGTCCCTCCTTTTGTTTATTAACAAATCTGACATTTTTTATATTCTGTGTTGCTATTTCACTACTTATGGGAATAATCACTCGGGTGCTATCTGATACAGAGGCTTTAACATAAATATCAGGTAATTTGAACGACCCGCTGAACACAATATCACCTGTTCCTATAGCCAGACCATAAAAAGTAGGATTATCTCCCTTTTGCGTGTCCAGGCATAGAAACCTTTTGGAACTGAGCTTAGCTTTAAAGCCAAACTTTTTAAGATAATCGTGACTTACGCCCCCCGTAATTTGTGCTGTATGATTGTATTTATCATATAAAACACCACCAGTCAAATCAAATAATTGATTATTAACAGGAACAGTAGTTGCCTTATAGGTATATCTTGTTTTTAAATAATCTACATTAACGCCACCCTCCGAAAGAAAAATAGTTCCCGACGTGTTAAGTTTTGGAAATTTACCATCAAAATGTATATCCGCATCAAATTTTCCCTCAATATTACTGAGAACACCCTCTAAAAAAGGAGCAGCGAAATTGTTTGGAAAATTATAGGCATTTAATTGAAGATCAAAATATCCCTTTTGTTTTTCTTTGGTAAAATCAAATTCCTTAAGATTATAAAATGCGCTTAAATAAATGGCAGCATTCCCTTTTGTTAAAGAAAATTGGCTGGTAATAGGGTGATTTTCTGATTTTCGTTGTGCATTAATCATTAGATTACCCCAATCTTTTTTGTTAATAAACAAAGCATTTGAGGTTGCCTTTAATGTCATATTTTTAAACCCCTTCCAATCTTCAAATGAAAATTCAGCGTTGAGTTTGCCAGAAAATTTAAGCGTAAATTTTATTAATGAGTCAATTCTTGATAAAGCCAGGTTTTTCAATGAAACCTTTAATCCATTATTTTTATATCTATCCAATCTCAATTCCTGTTCTCCTGAAGAAAAATTCATATTCTGAATTTCATAGGTATTTGAGGATAATAAAAATAAATTTTGTGGATTTACTTTCCATTTACCAGCCAAAAACCTAAAAGATTTTGATCCAAATTTCAGGGCTATTTTTTCGTTTTTTGCTGAGAAAATTTTGCCATTTAATTCTAATAAAGCTGATGTCAATTTAGAGTCTGAACCAAGTCTGGTTTGAAAATTAATCTCATCTTTATTCAAACTACTTAAAAAAACAAATGGCGGTAATTCCACTTGGTCACCCAATTTTATCCCATCGAAAGACACATCAAATCGTCCAACATTATTGTTAAGGTTAAACTGAGCATAAGAACCCCTTACCACTAAATTATTGAAAGTTATGTTTGGAATTTTGACTGTAGCGATGGATAGATTTTTTTTATAATTTATTTCACCTTTAATTTCTGTACCATTTAAATTAGATAACCCGGGCAGGAGCAAAGATTCCCAGCCATCGCTTTTTTTAATTTTTGCATTGAAAACAATATCAAAATCATTAGATATATTTTTAGCTCTTTTCCATGATAAAGCTCGAGCAAAATTTGGAAATGCGTCAAACAACAAATTTTTAACGGCATTGGGAATTTTCTCCATGTCAAAATTTCCCTGAAAATCAGCTTCTACTATTTCAGATTGAATCTCAACCCGCTTTCTTCCTAATCCGTCAGACTTTGATATTAATGAAAGGTTATCTAAAAGATAAAAATTAGTGTCTCTCTGAAGCTCAATTCCTGAAAAAACAGCTAATCCTTCCAATTCACTCCATTTTTTATTTTTAACATCAACTATTGCTAAACCTCGTATTTCCCATGGTTTAGTAGTGAGGTTTAAAGCCTTAAAATCTAAATGTTTTACATTCGCAAGGAAATTAAACTGGGGTACTTCCTGATTTCTAAAGTCAAAAAAACCATCAAATGAAAAATCAATATTTTCATCCGTTATATTAAATTCTCCTTTAAACCTCTTTGCATTTAAAGTGCCTAAAAATTTTGCATTTTTATATGCATACTTCTTAAATTCAAAACTTTTTACCACTGCTGAAAAATCCGCAGTAGCTGTTTTCGCAGAAAAACCTCTACCATTCGTGATGGATGCATTTAAAGATACATTGCCAATCTGGGGTTGATTTAAAAATTTACCTAATTTAAAATCATTTACACCTATATTCCCTGTATAAGTTGCATACTCCTTACCACCAATTATATTTAGTTGCAAATCAAGTTTTGCATTTCCCAAACTTGAATTAACATTGCCAAAGGCTACGAAATTATTTAAAAATCCGTCAAATGAGCCATTAAACCTTATGAATTGTAACTTGGCTAAACTACTATCTAGTTTCACTAAACGAATCGTCTTATTTAGCGTTTTTTTGGAAATATATAGGTTTTTAACTTTCAAATTGATTAATTCCTCCTTTGGGGATAATATATTTCTAACATTAACCTTTCCCTCAAAATTACTTCCCTCCGATAAAGAAATCTTAATATTTGAGCCGACTATTCTATTAAAATTACCATTGATTTTTCCTGAAAACGATATATTTTCATCTTTCAAAAATTGAATAAAAGGAAGTTTAACAGATACAGGAAATAATTTAATTACATCATTTATAAATAATTTATTTTCATTTAAATGAATATCAAACTGGAGATTTTCTTTTATTTTTTTAATATCAAAAATAGCCTTTGATTGTAAGTTAAAATCTCCAGAAAAACTGGAATTACCCGCTAAAACAGCTAAATTTTTAAATATTAATTTATTTTCAAGTAAAGAAAATTGTTGAACTTTTAAATTTGCAAGTTCAAAATTATCGTCTTTAACGAAGGAAAAACGTTTAATCTCCCCTTCTGCCAATCCATTAGAATAACAAGCATTATCGATCTGTGCATTAATTTTGGAAAACACCATGGAGTTATCATCATCCTTAATAATGGTAATTTTTCCATTAGTTAAAACAAAAAAATTCCAGGATATATCTAATTTGGGCAGAATAAAAGGTAAAGTATCATTGACAGCCACAGCCATCTTTTGTTGTTTCAAATAAATGGTAGGTTCAAAAATTTCTATGGTCTTTATTTTGTATTGTTGTTTATTAGCATGATTTTTATCTAAACTAATTAAAGCACGAACCAAATTAATTTTATTATAAATGCCCTTTGATGGTTCATTTTGGACAAAAGAAACGGCGTTTATATTAAAAATTTCAGGATAAATCCTAATTTTTTCTGACGTTTTACCATTTTTCTTCTTTTCAAACTTTTTAATCAACCATGACAAAGAATTATCTTCATAGTTTTTAAGCTCATTCACATTTATTTTCGAATTAGAAATACTTAATTCATAAATAACTAGTCCTTCTGTAAAAATTTTAAATAAATTAGGATGAAGCCTTGCGTAAATTTTTTCTGCAAAAAGTAAGGTATCCTTATTAGGGTCTTCTACATAGATATTATTTATTCTAAACTCTGTCAAGCCGGATAAAGAAATGCTTCCTATGCTATTTTTAGTCCCCAAATAAGATGAAATAGTTAAGGAAAGTGCTGAAACGGCAGATTTTTGAAAATAAGGAATTCGAAAGGCTATGTTAAAAATTAAAAAAAGGAGAGAAAGGATGCCAATAGGCAATCCAATAATTTTCCCTAATTTTCTAAGGAAAACATACTTTTTAACCTGATTACCAACCTTTTCAGGGGTACTAGGTTGTTGTGTCATTATTTAAGATTTGGTTATCAACTATTGTAACGCTACAATCATCTTTTTGGTGTATTGAATCAATAAAATGAAGTGCTAATTCTTCACTCCAAAGAAAACCATTTTTATTAACTGGCATAAAACCTACATGACCGCCCCATTTTGGCTTTAAAAAATAAAAATTATCCAGTTTGGTAGCGAGATAGTCAGGGAAACAAAAAGTACTTAAAAAGGAGTCATCTTCAGCGTTGACTAATAGGCAGGGCAAATTAATATTTGGAAGGTGCGTTAGCACTGCACCTTTTTCCCAATAGTCTTTAGCATTTAGGAAACCATGAAAAGGGCCAGTATAAAAATCATCAAAAAAAGTGAAATTGTACTTCCATTTTGCCGGAAAGAAAGGCATTTCAGGAAATTGTTCCTGCTTTTGCTTCATTTTCTTTTTCAAACTTCGCAGGAACCTGAGCCTGTACATAATATTTTCAAATTTGCCAATCTCTTTATTTGCTTCAGTAAGATGAAGGGGCACTGAAAAAGCTACGCCACCTTTTACTTTATGATAAGCTGGATTATTTCCCTGGTTTGCTAAAAACCGCAATACGACACTACCACCCAGACTAAATCCTATCAGGTAAATACTTTTATATGTATCTGTTCTGTGAAGAGATAAAATTACCTCTTCCAAATCTTCTGTTGCTGCCATGTGGTAACCTTTCATAGTAAGATTTGGTTCGCCACTGCAACCTCTAAAATTAAAAGAGAAGATATCAAATGTATTTTGTGAAAATATTTTTGCCATCCCTCTGATATAAGCTCTGTCAGAACTTCCCTCCAAACCATGCAATAAAATGACTAATTTATCTGCTCCTTTCTGCACAAAATCTAAATCTACAAAATCTCCATCCTTCAAGAAAAATCGCTGCCTTTCATAGTCAAGAGGCAGTTTTTTTCTAAAAAGAGCAGCCAAAATAGTGTTAGCGTGGGTGTTTTTGAATAAAAAGGGTGGATTATACTCTTTGTAAAAAAACGACATTTTAATTGGTTTTAGCATTCTCCAAGGCCTTCCAAACCCGAATGGTATCTATAGCTGGTTTTACATCGTGAACTCTCAAAATAAGGGCTCCTTGCTGTAACGCAAAAAAATGCAAAGCTGTTGAACCGTGTAAAGCATCTTCAGGCGTTCCATCGATAACTTTATACACCATTGACTTTCTGGAAAGCCCAACCATCATAGGGCATTCAAGTATTTTAAAAGCGGAAAGATTTTGAAGTAATGTGTAATTTTGATGTAAAGTCTTGCCGAAACCAAATCCCGGATCAATTATAATATCTTTAACACCTAACTCTTTAAGCTTTTGATATTTTAAAATAAGAAAATCCAATACATCCAATATTACATCTTTGTATCCGGTGTTTTCTTGCATATTACTTGGTACACCTTTAAGATGCATTAATACATAAGGAATATTTGTTTTTGCTAAAAAAGGGAACATCTCTGGGTCGATGGTACCTGCAGAAATATCATTTACGAGCACAGCACCTTCTTGATAAGCGGCATTGGCAACGGCACTATGTACGGTATCAATCGAAATAAAAGCATCAGGAAATTCCTTCTTAAGAGACTTTATAACAGGCACTATTTTCTTCATCTCATCTTTGGCATCGGATAAAGGAGCCCCTGGACGGCTGGACATTCCACCAATATCAAGAAAAGTAGCACCCTCTAAAAGATGAGTTTCCGCTTGTTTCAATATACTCCCCCTTTCAGTAAATCGACTTTTTTCATAAAATGAATCAGAAGTAATATTAATAACAGCCATTACTATCGGGTTTTCCAAAACCATCAGAGAGCCGCATAAATTAAGCGTTATTTTAGGGTGAATCATACACGGTTTTAATTTTTTCTTTGCAAAATTATTGTTTTTATGGGTATCTTTTTAGACACTTGTTTATTTTTATCTAAACTTAATCTAAATTAGAGGTTAAATATCTATTATGCAAAAAGAAACCTATAAGGTTCTATTAGCCGACGCGCAATTTCTTATCAGATTTGCATTAAAGGAATTATTGAAAGAAACGAAAACCTTTCCTGTTATTGGTGAAGCGGGTAACGAAGCCGAGTTAAACAAAATCATAGCTGAAACGCCTCCTGACATTATCGTCATAGATTATAATCAACCTGGATTTTTTTCCATTGAGAGTATAAAAAATATACTACAGGTTCATCCAAATATTGATCTTCTTGTTATTTCTTCAGATGAAAACAAAGAAAATATTTACGAGGTAATTCACGCAGGAGTATTACGATTTCTGACCAAAAAATGCGATGCCCATGAAATAAAAGAGGCATTCAGAGCTATTGTACATGGTGAAAAGTTTTTCTGTACCAGTGTATTTAATTTTATTTTTGAGATGTCTTTTTCACAAAATAATTATTCTTCCAATCCTTTACCATTGTCAGCCAGAGAGTTAGAAATAGTTCAACTCATTGCACAGGGATTAGTTGCCAAGGAAATAGGTAGAAAATTAAATTTAAGTACGCATACTGTTTACACACACAGGAAAAATATCATGGAAAAGCTTAAATTGAGGAGAAGCTCTGAATTAGTATTATATGCCGTAAACAAGGGTCTTTTATTATAAAAAATATTTATGCGATTTTTCATTTTACTTTTATTTCCCTGTTGGTTACTTGGACAAAATGGTTTTGGAACCATCAGGGGAAAAGTCATTGATAGAGAAACACAACTTCCACTGGAGGGCGTAAGCGTTCAAATGATAGAGGAAAATAAGGGAATCTTTACGGATGATCAAGGAAATTTTACTTTTAGACAGCTGCAACCTGGCAGATATTCTTTACTATTTTCTTACGTTGGATATCAACAGGGAAGTATGCCGTCTGTTGAGGTAAGTAATGGAAAAGAAGCTCTTTTGACCCTTCAACTCATAGAATCACCCATTCAAATACAAGAAATAACTATTACGGCAGACACAGATAAATCGAGAGCTTCCAACGAATTGTCTTTTGTTAGTGGCCGTCAATTTAGCGTTCAGGAGAGCAATAAATTTGCAGGTGGGTATAATGACCCTTCCCGCATGGCTATGTCATTTGCAGGCGTAACCTCATCAGGAAATGATGATAACAATGAAATTATCATCAGGGGAAATTCACCAAAAGGACTTTTATGGCGACTTGAGGGCATAGAAATACCAAATCCAAATCATTTTGGCGATGGTCAGGGTTCCACCAGTGGCATTATAAGCATGATAAATAGCAGTAGCCTCGCTAATTCAGATTTTTTCACTGGTGCCTTCCCCTCTGAATATGGGAATGCTCTGTCCGGTGTTTTTGACCTTAAATTCAGGAGAGGGAATGATCAAAAACATGAGTTTAAAGCCTTGATTGGTGTAGTAGGATTAGAAATGGCCGCTGAGGGACCAATTTCTACATCAGGAGCTTCTTACAGAATAAATGCAAGATATTCTACTCTCGAACTTTTATTTAAAACGGGATTAGTGAAAATTGAAACCGATGGATTTAAACCTGCCTTTAGAGATTATAATTTTACTTTTCATTTTCCAACAAAAAAAACAGGAAAGTTTACCTTTTGGGGCATTGGCGGTGAAAATTTTTCAGATAGTGACTACGATACTTTTAAAGATAGAGATGAAAACAACGTAACTTCAACAGGACTAAGCCATCAGTTACCAATTAAAAATATAGGTTATATAAACACGGTAATTGCTTATTCAACCCAATCTCATCAATATTTTAGAGAAAATTTAATGAATAACGTATGGATTAACACCTACGATGAAACGCATAAAGAACAAGCGCTAAGGTACTCAACCTATTTTAATCACAGATTAAGTAGTCAATGGAAAATGAGAACAGGTTTTATTTTATCCCGACTAGGCTTTGAACTAAATGAGGACATCTGGAATTCAAGTCAAAAAAAGACAATTAACTGGCTAAATGAAAATGGACATACTTTCAGTGTACAGGGTTACAGCCAGATAAAATATACCCCAAATAACAAATGGCAATTTTCCGCTGGCGTACATTCCTTACATTTTGGGCTAAATAGTAAAACTACGGTAGAACCGAGATTAGGTATTGAGCTAAAAACAGGTGAAAAAACATCTATTACCGGGGGCTTTGGCATTCATAGTCGGTTAGAGCCCACTTCTCTATATCTTTATAAGAGACAAACTAAACCTGGCCTATTTGTGCAGCCTTATAAAAATTTATCCCCTTCCATGGCCAGACATAGCGTTATTGGCTTAAACAAAAATACATCGGGGCATTCCCGCTGGGTAATAGAGGCTTACCATCAAAAATTATATGAAATACCAATAGATACAAACAGAAAGAGTTTCTATTCCATTTTAAATGCCAGTGCAGGCATTCCGGGAGCCATACTTACAAACAAAGGTATAGGTAAAAACATAGGTATAGAATTTACTCTTGAACAATTTTTGCACAAAAATTTCTATTACCTTTTCACCCTATCCGTTTTTCAATCTACGTATCAAAATTTAGATTTTAAGTGGAGAAACACAGTTTTCAACAATACATTTGCCGGTAGTGCCGTTTTGGGAAAGGAATTTCCAATAGGTAAGGAAAAAAAGCACTTTTTGTCTTATAATATAAGGTATATGCTTCGAGGAGGAAATAGATTTATTCCCATTAATTTACAAGAATCTATTAAACGGAAAACGACCATTTTAGATAATTATAACGCGTATGAACCGAGACTTCCTACCTATTGGAGGTTTGATTACGGCATGGCTTACAAAATTAATAAAGAGAGAACTACCTGGACTTTTAGAATAGATTTACAAAATGCCACCGTAAGAAAAAATAAAATCAGAGAGCGATTTAACAATCAAACGTTACAGATTTACTACAATTATGCGTTACCTCTCATACCCATTCTGGCTTTTCAAGTTGATTTTTATTAAATATGGAAACTATTTTATAAATTTACCATTATGTGCCCTGATTATTGTTACCATTTGAATATTTTTTACGTATGAAAAACATCAGAAATAAAATGTTGAAATATACTTCTTTGGCCTTTGCACTATTTATTTGCCTCCATCTTGAAGGACAAAATCTAAGCTCGTCATTAAACCTTATTGTAGTTCCTGAAACCACTCAAAAAATGGAATTTGCTTATTCCAATACTAAAGCTGGAAAGGAATATGTAAAATACTTATTTAAAGTCTCCAATGATGAAACTATTATCTTTGATATTGGTGTAGAATCAGACGCTGAAATTCAGTTGGAAAAACCTAAAAATGCCATCGTTTGTAGCCCTTCTACATGGACTAATTTAGATGCTCCTACAAAAGAAAGTATTATTTCAGGCAATCAATCTGTCCATCTTGTTTTGCCTATCGGATTAAATCAATACAGAATTACCCCTGTTTATGCTGTGGAATGGATTAAAACTTTGGGAAACAAATGTGAATTCAGAAGTACCGACATGGAGTTCATTCTTGATATAAATAGAGAAGTCATTCTTTCTACCTCAAATAATTTGATTCAAAAGTTGTCAGAGGAAAAAGTTGGGCAATGTAAAATTTTTACGCTTAGAAAAAATTCAAAAATTCAAACAACGCTTTATAAAGATGTTACCTGGTCGCCAAAACTCGGCGTGCTAAAGGAAACTTTCTCTGAAAATCAAGGTGAATATGCCCTTTTAAGAGTTCAGGGAATTTCGGTAACAGAATACATGAATAAGCAATGCGCACAGAATATAGTTATAAATCAAAAAGAAGATACACAGGATTTTTTAAGGACTAAAGGATCAGAAGAAAAAAGTTATAATGGAAAAACCCATGTGGTTCAGCAGGGTGAAACTTTTTTTGGTATTGCCAAAATCTATCAAATTTTACCAGGTGCCTTAATGGATTTTAATCCTTCCATAGACCCTAATAAAATGAATATTGGTCTTGTGATAAATATTCCACCGGCAGCCAAGGCAAATGTCATAGCTGAAGGAATGTATGTTATGCAGGAAGGTGATACCAAAGAAAAAATTTCTCTACTTTTTGGTGTAACCCACCTGGATCTCAACAACTGGAATCCAGACTTTGATAAGAAGGTTGTGGGTGATATTATTTTTGTTAAACCACCGTCTAAAGGTCCTGATTTGGAAGGTGTTAGAACAAAAGGAGCGAACGTAACAGTTGATAATAAACCTAATACCATTTTAAAGACTCAATGGTGGGAGACAACGGATGGAAAACACATAGTAAAAGCAAATGAATCGATAGCTATGCTTTCCGCAGCCTACGGATTCACTGAAGAGAGATTTAGGCAAATGAACGGATTAAGTCCGAATGAAAAAATTAAAGAAGGTCAAATCTTAATAACCCTGGTGTGCCCGGTTCAGATTAAAGTAACAGAAAATCCTGCAAAAATAACTCCCGAAAATACAAAAACGGATAAAGGAGGATCACCTGAAACAAAACAAGTTGGAGTAAAACAAGAAGAAGTAACTCCTTATTTTGACATTCAAAATGGAAAAATAACCTCGTTATTTTCAGAACCTGAAATTATATCAACAGATCTTGAAAACCAAAAAACAGTAAAAGGATCCTCCTCACAGAGAGAAATATACATTGTACAGCAGGGTGATACAGTTAACGGAATTGCCATAAAATTCAATTTGTCCGAAACAAAACTAAGGCAATTAAATAAATTGGCTGAAGGAGAAGTAGTATTACCAAGACAGCGAATATTCCTAAATTAGGAAAGCAGGGCTTTTTGAATTTGATCTGCTTGTGCCATAGTAGTTTCATAACCTATATCATGAATAAGATTGAATTTGGGCAATGAAAAAAGGTAGAATTCCTGAACTTTTGGTTCTATGACGATATCACAAGCGATAAGTTCTGGTTTGGTATTGGCATTCATAAACAATTCGAAACAACGCTGAGCAACTTGTATAGATGATTGATAATCTTTGTCTTCATCTATAGAAAGCGGAATTACATTAACACCTATTAATCTTTGCGCCTGCGAGATAATTGCCGAAGCAGGCAAATTATTTAAAATTCCCCCATCGGCATACCTGTCTCCGTTAATAATTACTGGTTTAAAAACTAAGGGAATGGAACAAGAAGCTAAAATTGTATCTAATAAGGGTCCTTCATGAAAAATTTCAGTCTTTCCCTTGGTAAGATTTGTAGCAGTTACAAATAATTTCTTTTGAAGATCTTCGAAATTGGGAGGGATACCCACTTGAATTAAACGCTCTTTCAAATAATTTAAATTTGACAATCCTCCAGCTGACCATTCAAATCTAAAAAATTTCCACAAGCTACTATGGCCAACGAAATCAATCATCTCCTGACTGGACAGCCCCATAGCATAAAGAACACCAATAATTGAACCTGCACTAGTACCTGAAATGACAGTAGGATGAATATTTAATTCATTTAATGCCTTTACAACACCAATGTGTGCAATACCTCTGGCCCCTCCACCGGAAAGAACCAAACCGATGTCATGTTTAACCTTCATTTTAAATAATATAAATTTAAAGTCCTGTAAAACCTAATATTTAATAGTTTACAAATAAATAACGTAACAATCTAACAACAGTTCTGTTATTTTTTGGTTTATCTGATTACTTTTGTGGCTTATTTGAAAGAAATGTTTAATTAACAAACTATTCTATGAAAAAATTTACTATTAAATTCCTGTTTGGCCTTTTGGCCCTCCTTGGATTTAACCAACTTAATGCACAGGGAGTAACTACTTCATCTGTAGCGGGTAGGGTTAAAGATTCAAAAGGTGAGTTCCTTGTTGGTGCAAATATTCAAGCAGAACATTTGCCTTCAGGTTCTCTTTACGGAAACTCAACAGATGATGGAGGTTACTTCAGAATCCCTGGAATGCGCGTTGGTGGTCCTTACAAAATCACCATCACTTATACTGGTTACAAAGAAAAAATTATTGAAAATGTTACATTGAGCTTAGGTACAACAGCAACTTTCAATGTTGAACTTACTGAAGATGCCATTGAGTTGAGCGGACTAGAGATTATTGCCGACAAAAATGACGTATTTAGTGGTGACAGAACAGGCGCTGCAACGAACTTCAATTCTAAGGAGATTAATGCACTTCCTACATTAAGCAGAAACGTACTTGGTTTTGTTGGTTTGACTCCTCAGGCGAATGGTAGTTCCTTTGGTGGCCAGGACAACAGATTGAATAATATTACCATTGACGGTTCTATATTTAACAACTCATTTGGTTTAGCTGGTTCACCAGGTGGACGTACAGGTGTTGCTCCAATTAGTTTAGATGCGATTGAGGAATTACAAGTAAACATTGCGCCTTTTGATGTTAGACAATCTGGTTTCGTAGGTGCTGGTGTAAATGCGGTTACCCGTTCAGGTACAAATGAATTTAGTGGCTCTGCTTACTATTTCACGCAAAACAGAGACTGGATTGGAACACAGGCAAAAGATGCCACAGTTACAGCAGGTCAATTCACTGATTATCAGGCAGGTTTCAGACTTGGTGGCCCAATCATCAAGAATAAATTATTCTTTTTTGCCAGTGGTGAAATTGACAGAAATACCACCCCCAATTTACTTGTAGCAAATAACGGATCACAAGCACAGTCAGGTAACGTTACCAGTGTATTAGCATCGGACTTAAAGGGAGTTTCAGATTTTCTTCGTCAGAATTTTAATTATGAAACTGGCCCTTACCAAGACTACAACATGGGTCGTTTTGCCAATAAGTTGTTGTTGAAATTTGACTACAATTTAAATAAAAATAATAAAATTAGCCTTAGATACACTTATTTAGATTCCGATCAAGATGTATTTGTTTCATCAAGTTCATCTCTCGGTCTGGGTGGTAGAAGAGGTCCAAATGCATTGAGCTATCAAAATTCTAATTACATTATTAATGACGATATTCAATCTATAGTTGGTGAGTGGAACACAGTAATTTCGAATAAAATTTCAAATAATTTTATTGTAGGTTATACTTACAATAATGAAGACCGTGGTACTTACGGAGAAGTGTTCCCTCTAATTGAAATATTAAGAAATGGAGCCAGCTACATTGCTGCGGGGTTTGAACCATTTACACCAAACAATAAGTTAAATTACAAGACATTCCAAATGTCTGATAATTTATCATTCTACCTTGGAAAGCATACTATATCAACTGGATTTAATGTGGAGAATTTAAGTTTTGAAAACGTTTTCTTCCCTGGTTCACAAGGAGTTTTTGTATATAATAGCTTAGCTGAATTTTATTCAGATTTGAATGATTATAAAGCAAACCCAACAAGAACTGCTTCACCTGTCTCCCTTCGTCGTTTCCAATACCGTTATTCAGGACTTCCAGGTGGTGCAGAACCTGTACAACCAACACAAGTACTATATGCTGGTCTATATGTTCAGGATGAGATAAATGTATCTGAAAAATTAAATCTTTCCTTAGGATTAAGAGCAGATTTACCTATTTTTGAACCAACTGGATTTGAAAATACAAAGGTTAGCAGCGAATTATATTTATTAAATGATAATTATATAAATATCAATACGGCTAAGTTACCAGAATCTAAGATTTTATACTCACCAAGGGTAGGATTTAATTACGATGTAAAGGGTGATAAGACCTTACAATTAAGAGGAGGAACTGGTTTATTTACCGGACGTCCTGTATTCGTATGGATAAGTAACCAAATAGGTAACAATGGTGTATTAACCGGTTTCGAACAAATCGATAATACAAAAACAAGACCATTTACTACCACACCTGGTCAGTTTGTAACTAATCCTACGTTACCTTCATCTTATGAATTAGCTGTAACGGCACCAGATTTCAAATTTTTACAAGCATTAAGAACAAATCTTGCATTGGATGTAAAATTACCTTTAGGAATTATCGGAACGTTTGAAGCTCTTTACAGCAGAAACGTAAATGGTTATATCTATTATGATGTCAATAAAAGAGACCCTTCTGGTATATTCTCTGGTATTGATACTCGTCCGAAATATCCAGCAAGTGGTTTAACAGGAACGGCAGCGAACAATGCCATTCGTATTAACCCATCTACTGTAAATGCCATTTACCTCGCAAATACCAATCAAGGGGACGGACTTACATTGACTGCGTCCTTCAAGAAAACATTTAAAAACGGTCTTTTTGCAAGTCTAGCATACAATTATGGACGTGCAAGAGATATGATGTCAGCAGGTTCTATTGCTGCAGGTTCATTCAATGGTGTTCCGTCTGTAAATGGTAACAACTTCTTAGACTTAGCTTTTTCTGATAACGACAGAAGACACCGTGTATTGGCTATTGCTTCTTATCGTTTAGAATATGGTGATTTTGGTGCTACCCAGTTTGGTTTAACCATTGACGGTTTCACTGGTTTCCGTTATAGCTATACTATTAATGGAGATATGAATGGTGATGCAATAAACAATAACGACCTACTTTTCATTCCTACCAAAGGCTCTGATATTAAATTTACAACGTTAACAACAGGTGGAATTACTTTCACACCTGAGCAGCAAGCTGTTGCTTTTGAAGCATTTATCGCACAGGATAAATACTTAAATGAGAACAGAGGTAAATATGCTGCAAGAAATGGTGCTATGGCACCAGGCTTAATCAGAGCTCAGTTTTCTATCGTTCAGGAATTCTTCGTAAAAGTAGGTAAGAAGAGAAATACCATTCAATTACGTGCTGATATTAGCAATTTTGGAAATATGTTAAATTCAAATTGGGGCGTTTCTCAAAGTGTTATTGCTTCAAGACCACTTTCTTTTGTATCTGTTGGTACAGATGGTGTTCCAACTTACAGAATGTGGACTATTTCCGGATCAGACGGAAAGCAAAAATTACTTGATAAATCATTCCAGTTTAATGCTTCATTAGGAGATGTTTACCAAGCGCAAATTGGCGTTCGTTATATCTTCAATTAATCATTAATTGTAAAAAGCCCTCTTAACTTTAAGTTAGGAGGGCTTTTTTTATGCTTTTAGTTTAAGAAATATTTCGGCAAGCATACATCTTACACTCCCCCCTCCATATTTTTCAATGATAGGAATATTACCTTTCACTATTTTAGAAAAAGATTCAATACGAGTAATTTGAGATAATGAAAGAGACTCATAAGCTGTTTGAGACATAATAAGCAACCTCTCCCCCTTTTCATTTTTAACAGCCAACATATTTCCAGCAAACTTAGCTATTTGATTCATAGAAATTGGAATAATCTCTTTTCCTGTCTCAAAAAACAATTTTTCTATAGCAGCTTTTTCATTAATGTCAGGTAAAGCATCCCCTCCCCAGATAACAAAGTTTTCACCCAAAGCCATCATCACGTTGGTATGGTAAATATCCATACCGCTTTCATCTTTAGCGTTAAAAACGCCTAAACGATATCCCAATTTATCTGCCCATTCACTAAGTAATTTATCATTTGTTCTGATACTTCGACAAGCGTATGCGATTTTATTGGCTCTATCCAGAATTAAACTTCCGGTTCCTTCTAAATACTGTCCTACGTTTTCTGCAGACTCTAAATGAATACGATGAAAAAGATGATAATTCTCCTTTAACCCTTCAATAATATCTTCTCTTCTTTCCAGTCTTCTATTTTTTGAAAACATGGGATAAGTAACTAATGTTCCGTCTGAATGAGTTGAAAACCAATTATTTGGAAAAATAGAATCTGTTGTTGTTATAGAAATTTTATCTTCTACCACGGTAATGGTTAAGCCATTTTCTCTTAAAACACAAACAAAATCATCAAATTCCTTTACGGCCAAAGCAGCAATTTGTTTCGGAGATAAAGTATGGTCATTTAGTTGAAACGCATTGTTCGGAGCAGTTTCCTCATTGAACCCAAAATGTAAGGGTCTTACCATTAACAAGTGAGAAGTTATACTGGGTTCCAGTTCAATCTTAAATGTCATCCTCCAGATATTTTAGTTAACTTATAATCGGCTGCTAATAAAAAAGCCAACACCTTAGTACGATGATCACCTTGAAGAATAATTTCATTATCTTTTACCGCTCCTCCAACGCCACATTTTTGTTTCAATATTTTACCTAAAGCCTCACAATCTGCCATTTGGCCGACAAAACCTGTAATTAAGGTTACCTCTTTACCTTTTCTTTGTTTTCTGTCGAGATGAATCCTTAATACTTGTTTGGAAGGCACCAAAGTCTCCAATTGCTCTCCCTGATCCATTTCGTATTGAAAATCAGGATTTGTAGAGTAAACTACACCGACTCTGTTTTTTTCTTTTTTGCTCATTTTAACCTGGTTTATTACCAACTAAAGCAGAGGCCACTGCATGATCTAGTGCAACTTCTGCCAGAGGTCTCGTAAATGAATTTAATTCATGCATTGCCTGATCTATGGCAGATTTATCGTCCCCTTTGGCAGTTGAACGTAATAATTCTCCTAAATCTTTCATTTTATTCACTTGATTTATATCAAATAAACCCACATTTTGTAAAATAAATTTATCTAAATGATGAAGAACATTGGCTGCTTCATTTTTAGACTCTTGTAAGGCTCTGGCAGCTAAATCAGAAGAAGCATTTTTAATAGAATCGATGAGCAGAAGAGCCATTTCCTCTTCTGAGATGCCATATTGAGCCTGAATGATTACAGATGTTTCAACTCCGGAACGAAGCTCACCTGCTTTTACTTTAAGAATACCATCGGCATCTAAAAGAAATTGAATTTCAATTTTGGGAATACCCGCTGGCATGGGCGGAATACCTGACAGAATGAATTCGCCTAATTTCCTATTGTAAGCAACGAGGTCACGTTCACCCTGGAAAACAGAAACCATAAGTTTAGTCTGACCATCAACCGAAGTGGTGTAATTTCTTCCTACTTTGGTTGGAACCTTTGAATTTCTTGGAATAATAGTATCCATTAATCCACCTACGGTTTCAATACCTAATGATAGAGGGGTTATATCCAATAGCAATAAATCTTCCTGGTTGCCAGCAAGAATACCAGCTTGAATAGCAGCACCGAGCGCAACAACTTCGTCTGGATTCAACTGATCAAAAACAGATTTTTTAAAAAAAGCACTTACCTCTTTTTTAACTAAAGGAACACGGGTAGAACCACCGACCATAATAACCTGATCTATGGCATTTATATCCAGATTTGCATCGGACAAAACCTTTTTACAAGCCATTAAGGTTCTATCAATCAGAGGTTTAATTATAGATTCAAATGCAGAACGAGTTAATGATAATTCTCCGAAACGAGCATCAGTTTCCTGAAACAAATCATGATCTGATAAATGTTTTTTAGCCTTTTCTGCGAGTTTTCTAAGGGAAGGAATAAAGGAGGTAGGAAAACCCTTTTGGTCACACCATTTACTGGCAATTAACTTATCCATATCATCACCCCCTAAAAAAGTATCACCGTGCGTTGAAAGCACTTCGAAAACGCCATCTTGAATCTGTAGGACAGAAATATCGAAAGTTCCTCCACCTAAGTCATAAACCGCCACTGTTTGCACAACCGATTTATCGAGGCCGATGCCATAGGCTAAACTGGCGGCTGTGGGCTCATTTATAATTCTTAACACTTCCAGGCCAGCTAACTTACCGGCATCTCTTGTGGCCTGTCTTTGCGCATCATTAAAATAAGCAGGAACGGTAATAACAGCTTTGGACACTATGTTATCTAAAAGTTTTTCTACCCTGAATTTTAGCGATTTAAGAATTTCCGCTGACAATTCAATGGGTGTAAATGACTTATCTCTTAATTTAATTTTTACTAAATTTTCGGGACCGGTATCAAGCAACTCATAGCCATAAAAGTCTTTATAAGCCAACAGATCATCATAAGATTTACCCATAAGCCGTTTAACAGAATAAATAGTATTCTGAGGATCTTCTTCTATATATGCGCGCGCTTTTTCTCCAACGGAAAAAACGTTATCTGCAGAAAGATGAAGTAAAGAAGCTAATAAAGCATTCTCTCCAAATTCATCCTTAACCACCTGAGCTTTACCATTTTCCATAATGGCAACCAAAGAGTGAGTGGTTCCGAGATCAATGCCAATAATGATGGGATGCTCGTTTTTTATGGAACCACTTTTTAAATCAATTGCAAACTTGGGCATAAATAAATTAAATTTTATGAGTACAAAACTACTTTTTAATCCTTAAAAAGTTAATTTTATCCTTAAACATATCGCAAAAAGGTTTGTTTCAGCCTTACTTATAAATATTTTTTATGACACAAACTATGGACAAGAAAAAGCATCATTTGAATGAAATGAATAAAGGGACTACTTTATTTTTTATCCTTGGCGGATTTTTTATTGCTAACGCACTAGTTGCGGAGTTTATAGGGGTCAAAATATTTGCTTTAGAAGACACTTTAGGAATTTCAAGATTTAACATAAATCTTTTTGGGCAAGAAGGAGCGCTACAATTCTCCGCAGGGGTATTACTCTGGCCTGTAGTCTTTCTTATGACCGATATAATCAATGAATATTTTGGAAAACAAGGGGTTAGAAAGCTATCTATTTTTACTGCCGGACTCATTTCCTACGCATTTATCATTATATTTTTCGCCATTCAACTCTCACCTGCCGACTGGTGGACTACTCAAAATCAAGCTCAGGGAGTTGAAAATATGCAAACTTCATTTAAAGTTATTTTCGGCCAAGGTATATTAATGGTATTTGGCTCATTAACTGCTTTTTTGGTTGCTCAATTAGTGGATGTTTTACTGTTTCATCAAATTAAAAAAATAACTGGAGAAAAGCGTATTTGGCTTAGATCTACAGGATCGACTTTCGTTTCTCAATTTTTTGATAGTTTTGTTATTTTAACCATAGCCTTCAAGTGGGGCCCAGAAATCGTTGGCAATGTAACCCCCTGGACATGGAATCAAATTCTTGCTGTTGGAACGATTCAATATTTCTACAAAATATCAATGGCCGTTTTATTGACACCTGTCATATATGGGGTTCACCAGGTAATAGATCGCTATTTGGGTAAGGAGGAGTCGTCAAAAATGAAAGAATTGGCAGCTTTATAAGCTAATACTAATCCTATGACCTTATTGTAATTTAGCATGCCTTCTTTAATTCCCTGCCCTTTAAGATAGGCATCATACATTTTATACTGAAGATTTGGCATCCAATCTTCATAACTATTACTGGAATTTTGTATATCTATTAGATCCTTTCTAAGACCTGTTGGGAGTTCCTTCATTTTTTCATCAAAAAAAGAAGGGGAAATTCTTCTGACGTTTGACGCAAGGTATCTCCAATAACCTAAGGTTGTGGCGTAGGCAATATAAGGATTCTGATCATTGGTATGACATATAAAAGCTAAAAAATTACAAGTTCCTTCATCGGCAAAACCATAACCATGTGACATCTCATGGGCCATAACCGAAGTAAAGTGTATGGGATGTAAACCAGGATCAACATTACCCTCTCCAGAAAAAGGAAAATACATACCTGCAGTACTAAAATGCAGAAAAATTCCTTTTGGCAGATTAGATTTTATGGGAACCTTTGCTTGTGATGGAAATCCATGGTTCTTCAACCAAAATTGAAGATTTTTTTGAATGATTATTTGTTGGTCTTTATTCTTTACATTATACTTGACCAAATCAACTCCTTTAGCCGTATCGGCTAATAACTCTCTGATTTTCAATAGATGACCAGTTGTTTCTTCATATTCAGAGGTCAGTTGTTGGTAAGTAAATGGTGCTGATTTAAATTTCCAACGAAAATCAATGGGCAAGCGATAATAATTAAATCCCCAAACAAAATAAAATAAAAAGTATAAAAAGCCTAAGCTGTTCATAATCAAACTAAACTTTACAATTTTCTTTTGTTTTGACAATGAAACCAAGAATATAAAAACAAAAAAGAGTATTGGTATAGCAAACAAACCCGGTAAAATGTATATAACAGAAATTTTTTGGAGAATAAAGCTTACGACAGGGTAAGTACCCATAGCATAATAATCTTCGACCCAAGAAGGATTGCTGGTAAATATGTATTTAACCAATTCAGTAAAAATAATTAGGACAACGCCTGATAGATGGTAGTATTTCATTTTTTAACTTAACTTTACAACTAAATTACTAAACGCTTTGTTTTGATAACTTAATATTTAAAACAATTAAAATGGCATTTGAATTCACTGACAACAATTTTAAAAGTACAGTTTTAGATACCCCTGGTATTGCTGTAGTTGATTTTTGGGCAGAATGGTGCGGACCATGTCGTATGGTTGGTCCAATCATCGAGGAGTTAGCAAAGGAATATGACGGTAAAGTTATCGTTGGCAAACTTGATGTTGACGCTAACCCTGAAGTTTCAATGAAATATCAAATCCGTTCTATACCTACTATTTTGATTCTAAAAGATGGTGAAATTATCCATAAACATGTAGGCGTGGCTACAAAACAAAGTCTGGTTCAAAAAATAGAAGAGGCTGCTGCCGTGTAAATACGTTCAACCAACCATTTAGAGTCTTTGTATTTTATACAAAGACTCTATACTACAACAACTGTTTATGTCTTATTGGGAGAATCCTAAAATTCGCGAGTTTAACAACCTAGATCTTTTAGCCAGGCAAGTGGTTGAAGGGTTCATCATTGGTTTACATAAAAGTCCATTTCACGGATTTTCAGTTGAATTTGCTGAACACAGAATATATAATCAAGGAGAATCAACCAAAAATATTGATTGGAAGGTTTTTGCCCGCACCAATAAGTTATTCACTAAAAGATTTGAAGAAGAAACAAATCTGAGGTGTCAAATAGTCATAGATACCTCTTCGTCTATGTATTTTCCCGAGAGAAAAGCAGGCGATAAAAATTATTTAAACAAACTGTATTTTTCTTCACTGGCTGCAGCTTCATTGATGCAGTTACTGCAAAAGCAAAGAGATGCTTTCGGTCTAAGTCTTTTCGATGAATCGGTGTACACTCACTCCCAATGTAAATCGAGCACGACTCATTACCGTTTATTATTAAGTTATCTAGAAAAAAAATTAAATAGTCCGGTTCCATTAGTCACTACCTCAACGTCACAAGCCCTTCATCAGATTGCTGAAAGTATTCATAAAAGATCATTGGTTATCATTTTTAGTGACATGTTTGAAACTTCTGATGATCAGGATGCAATGTTTGCATCACTTCAGCATCTAAAACACAATATGCACGAGGTGATTTTGTTTCATGTGACAGATAAAAAGTTAGAATTAGATTTTGATTTTGAGGACAGGCCCTACCTCTTCGTAGATCTTGAAACAGGAAATGAGGTAAAATTACAAGCGGGTCTGGTAAAAGAAAGCTATAAAGAAGAATCTTCCTTATTGTTAAAAAATTTAAAAATGAAATGCCTTCAGTATAAAATTGATTTTGTTGAAGCAGATATTAATGAAGGATTTCACCCGATATTACAGAGATACTTAGTTAAACGATCAAAAATGAAAGTAGGTTAATATGCAAGTTTATATTTTACCTGAAAGCAAAACGAGAATTGATAAATGGCTTTGGACCGTTAGAATTTTTAAGTCCAGAACAATTGCCACAGATGCTTGTAAAGCTGGAAAAATAAAAATTAATGGTTCGGAGATTAAGCCTTCTGCTTCTGTAAGCAGATTAGACAAAATTGAGGTTCGCAAGAATGGATTCAATTTTCAATTTGAGGTTAAAGAATTACTCAAAAACCGCGTACCCGCTCCCATTGCCAAAGAATGTTTCCAAAACAACACGCCAGTATCGGAATTAGAAAAATATAACGATTGGTTTAACGGCAAGAAATCGAGCGTACTCAGAGCCAGAGGTACAGGAAGACCTACCAAAAAAGATAGACGAAGTATGGACGATTTCAGCGATTTCGATGAATTTGACGAAGAGGAAATTTAATTATTTCCTTTCTTTTTCTTTTCTAGGCTACTTTTACCGAATAAATCTTTTCCCTCCCTACCCAAAATAGGTTTCTGTCTAATTGTCTCCTCATCTGTCGAAGTAACTGTAAGCATTTCAATGTATTCTAATTTATTAGGTAAAATTTTGAAAGCCTCGTAACTTCCATCTGGCACCATTTCCTCAGGCTGTCCGGCTTTTAAAACTAGTGGGGCCAGATGGTCAAAGACAATTAATCCGAGCTCTGAATCATAATTTAACTTTATGGTAGATTCTGCCGAATAGGAAAGAATAAATCTGAGAGGAATAGTAGCGCTTGAATCTTTAGGATTAGGTGGAAAAAGAGGTGCACCGAAGACTGGTTTATTGCGAACAAAACGAATGGGGTCAATCCATTTTTTACGCGTTTTACCGTCATTTGCATCATAACCAAAAGCAAGATAAGTAGCTGAATCGCCTACGCCAAATTGCTGAATGCCATAAACCAAACATCCCATCCAATTTTCAGGGCTTAAAGAAGCTACATCGGGTTGAGATATAGTAAAAGACCTATCAATTAATGGAAATAAAATTAAACTGTCCGATTTCCTTTGTAAAGCACCATAGTATCTATATTCTGTCGGTGAAACAGCCAATTGCCAGGTAAACATACGAAAGCTACTATCTGGTGGATATTGCAAAGAAACTGATTTCAGCTTTGAAAACGGATAATAGAAAGAGTTCTTAATTTTCAATGTTTTTACCAGGGTAACAATAAGCTCTCTGGTCGCATAGAACCTATCTTCAGGTAAAGAATCATTAACTATGGAATAGGCATAAAAAGAAAGAGTGTCCTCTAAGGCAGACAATTTTTCCTTTTCTTTAGCTAAGAAGGTAAACTTTACAGTCTGACCTGATAGGGGTAATGTTATTAATATAAGAGACAAGAAAATAAAATATCGCATGAATTTGATGTTTTTTAGAAAACACTATATTCATCTTATTTATTGCTTTTTCTCGACTTATTATTCTTATAGTCTCTAAAAACAAAAGAACCCAGACCATCTAAAGAACTATAAAAAGCCTTTCCCTGATTAGCTTTAGTAAATTGATCCACGAAATTCATTAAATAAGGATCTCTCGCAATCATAAAAGTAGTGATAGGGATATCCATTTTCCTACATGACTGCGCCAAATTCAAGGTACGGGAAACAATGGTTCTATCGAGACCGAAACTATTCTGATAATACTTTTTACCTTTTTTTATACAAGTAGGTTTACCATCTGTAATCATAAAGATTTGCTTATTGGAACTTCGGCGTTTTCTTAATAAATCCATGGCAAGTTGTAGTCCGGCCACTGTATTTGTATGATAAGGCCCAACCTGGAGATAAGGTAAATCTTTAATTTCAATGGTCCAGGCATCATTACCAAAAACAAGAATGTCTAGTGTATCTTTTGGAAAACGGGTAGTTATATATTCTGAAAGAGCCATAGCTACTCTCTTTGCAGGGGTAATACGATCTTCGCCATAAAGGATCATAGAATGAGAAATATCAATCATCAAAACGGTTGACATTTGACTTTGATCATAGGTTTCCTGTACCTCAAGATCATTTTCCGATAGTTTAAAAGAATCTATTCCATGATTAACCTGAGCATTTTTTAAGGACTCAGACATTGCAATTTTATCTAAAGCATCACCAAAAACAAAAGGTCTTCTTTCAGAGGTAAGTTCGTCTCCCCTACCCTCTAGCCGGGTATTATGTCCCCCGGCTTTACTTTTCTTGATATCGCCAAAAACATCTTCCAATGCCTTCTTTCGCATGGCCAACTCCATTTTAGGAGCGGGAACCAGTCCGGGAGATTGAGCATCTTTAGAACGTATAAAGCCCTGGTCTTTAAGATCCTGAATAAAATCAGCTAAACCATATTCAGGTGTAGTCAACTTGTATTGCCTATCGAGCTCTGTTAGCCACGATAAAGCTTCATCTACATCACCAGAGGTGTGAAGAAGTAATTCCTTAAACAGTTTTAGTAACCGATCGAAAACATTATTGTCTTTATCTTGATTTCCAACTTCACCAAATTTCCACCCAATCATATAAACCGATTTAATATTACTTTATAACACAACAACTAGCCAGCTGTAAATAGTCGGGCCTGTCAGAAGACAAATTATGTATAAAACTTTCTTTCAACTCCCCGTTATCAATAACAAAAACCCCGGGCATTTGAAATCCATCGCCGATTTGTGCACTAGGTGCCTGCCCATTCTTTATGCCAGCAGAAAAACCCCGAATAAGAGATTGCAATCCAAAAAGCTGATTAAAATTCCCCTTTACCAATCCAAAAGCAGTATAATATCTACAATTAGGGTCACTGACATGATTAACATTTAGCAATCCAAATTTATTGAAATTCTTTTCAGCTGTTTCAAAATCGGTCATGTGGACAAACACAATTTTAAGCCCACCAGTTTCAATTTTAGATCTACTTTTAGATATATCAACCAAAGCTTCCTTACAAAAAATACATCCGAAATGTCTTAAAAAAACCAATAGCACAGGATTTTCGAAAGTAAGACTCAATACAGAATCTCCATTATTGGTAACCATTTCGTTGAGCCATTCTTTTTTAAAGAGACCAAATTCCATTTAAAAAAAGTTTATTACTTAAACAATAAATAGTGCAAAGGGTTCAAGCAGGGGAAGTAAATGGGACTTACAAAAAAATCCATACCCCAATAATTAAAGGGATATGGATTTTCATACTCATTTTAAAAAAAGCTTATTTTGAAAGTCCATCATATACTTCCATAACTTGACGAACCTGATCGGCTGAATCATTTAGAAGGGCCATTTCAGCGTCATTTAATTTTAACTCTATCAGCTGCTCAATACCATTAGCTCCCAATTTAACTGGAACGCCAACAAAAACGCCATGTAGATTATACTCACCATTTAAAAGAGCGCAACAAGGATAAATCCTATTTTCATTTTTTAAAATACTTTCGACCATCTGAGCAGCAGCTGCACCAGGAGCATACCAAGCTGAAGTACCCATCAACTTAACTAATTCACCGCCACCAACTTTTGTCCTTTCAACGATAGCATCTAAAGATGATTCATCAATTAACTCCGTCACCGGAATTCCACTTACGGTAGTATAACGAGGAAGCGGAACCATGGTATCACCATGACCACCCATGAGTACTGCCTGAATATCCTTTGGAGAAACATTAAGCGCTTCCGCTAAAAACGCTCTATACCTGGCGGTGTCTAAAATACCCGCCATTCCAAAAACGCGGGAAGAAGGTAATCCAGATGTCTTCCATGCGGCGTAAGTCATGACATCCAGAGGATTTGAAACTACAATAATGATAGGATTAGCTGAATACTTCATTATCTGTGCCGTAACAGAAGAAACGATATTAGCATTAGTACTAATAAGATCATCTCTTGACATACCCGGTTTTCTGGGAATACCTGCGGTGATCACGACAATATCAGAATCGGCGGTCTTCGCATAATCATCTGTACCAGTAATACGCGTGCTATAATAATCAACCGGGGCTTGTTGCCACATATCTAATGCTTTACCTTTAGCCATATCCCCCTGGATATCTAGTAAAACAATTTCATTAACTAAATCTTTGTGCGCCAGTACATTCGCTACAGTAGCTCCCACATTTCCGGAACCGATCACAGTAACCTTTCTCATGATAATTTTTTTGTTTAGTTTGCTTGGAATTTGCTATAAAAATACAAATATTTTAAAATTTTATTCACCTTTTTTTGGATATGTTATAATAAACCTTTTACTTTACTCCCGAGAGGTGAAAAATATACTTTAAAAGCAGTATTTTTTCCCAAGGCATTTACATATCGTTTTTATCAAGCTGTAAGGCACTATGCAACTACGCGTATTGGTCCTTTTACTTGCTTTTTTATTGTCACATAATACTTATGGACAATTATTAAAGCCATGTAACACTGTTAACAGTGTTCATAATGAATGGGTAACACGTTTTCAACAACGATTACCTATTGACAATTTTTTACGTAGTTCCCTCACCCTCTATTTTCCTATAAAAATTTTTATTTCCGGTAAAGTACATAGCCAGACTGGTACTATTTCTCCAGAGAAATTAATGGACGAAATTTGTCATTTAAATAAATTATATAAACAAGCTAACATATCTTTTTATTTAGAAAGTCAGCCAACCATTTTGAGTTCTGCCACCTTTGAAGGTATTGAAACTGAGTTTGAATTAAGTCAGTTATTACAATCGTATAAATCAACGAATGCCATACCTGTTTACGTCGTAGAAAACGCCCTTGATGCCTGTGGTTTTAATGTTTTTCATCAAGGTGTAAACAAAGGAATTGTTCTTTCCTCTGAGTGTTATAAGGTAAAAGGAGCTTTACTAGCTCACGAAATAGGACATTTCCTGGGTTTACCCCACACCTTTCAAGGTTGGGAGGGCATTGCATTCGATTATACTTTAAAAGCGCCTGAACATTGGGAAAATGTAAAGGTAGAAAGAGCGGATGGAAGCAATTGCCGAAGTGCTGGAGATGGATTTTGCGATACGGCACCAGATTATCTTAATCTTAGGTGGTCATGCAGCGATAGCTCAAAAAGCCCCATTCCTTTAGTAGATCCCATGGGAAAAAGTTTCTTTTCTGACGGTTCTCTTATCATGGGATATGCATTAGATCCATGTCCTAATAGATTCAGCAAGGAGCAAATTATGACCATGAGGGCCTACGCAGATGAATTTTATCCAACATTATTTAAAGGAGATTTACCTGTTAAAATCAACCAAACTTCACCCACTGTCAATATGCCGATGGAAAACAGTCAGGTAAATTTATCCAATGGAGTTACTTTCTCCTGGGAAAAAGTCCCCGGAACCTACAAATATATCATTGAGGTTTCTCCTATGCCTAATATGGCATTAATTACATCACGTTATGAAATATCACCTGATTCCTTGTCCTATATGACGAAACAATTGATTAATGGCCGGAAGTATTTTTGGCGATTAAGATCATTAAATCTTTATTCATTTTGCTCCACAGTGTCTAAAATTTGCTCATTTAGCACCGTTTTATCTACACCCAGTTTAGATTTATCAGCTAGCGATAATTCGATTATTATAAATAACCCAATATCAAAATCAGAAGGATTATCACTAAATTTTTCTTCTGAAAAATTCCCTTTACAATTGATACTCCTGAATAATTCAGGACAAACCATTTTTCAAAAAAATTACACCCAATACGTTGGTAATACCAACCTTTCCATTTCAGTATCTGCCTTCCCCCCAGGGCAATACACATTAACTGTGCGAAATGCGCAGAAAACCCAAAGCCACAGTGTCGTTATTATGCCTTGATACCCGGTCCCCAAAGCGGTAATTCATGAGTATGATTTCTGATGCTGTAGGCTTTTTGGGTTATTATAACCTAGCCCTAATAAATGAATCCCATCCTAATTCCTGACTTCGCTAAGCTTTCTTAGTTTTTTGTATTATGCTGATTTTAATTACTTTATAAATTTTTATTTTATGAACCATTTATGTCATGGGTACGAAGAATCTGCCATGAAGCACGTGCATTAATGTTAATGGCAATTCTACAGGATATTAACAATTTGATTTCAAATTAAGTGCTGATATAGCGGTTAGACATTGCAATACAATTACAACACTATAGATAAAACTGCAATTACAAGACAAATCTAATTATCACGCTCTCCTTTTAACCAAACAATACATCCAACTAAAGCTACTTTACAACAAAAAATAATGGCAAAGCACCAAGAAAATTTAAAAGCGGAATCTAAATGGCTAAGCCGGGTCACGATAAAAGCCCTTGGGGTTATTTAAATCTAGCCTTATTAAATGAATCCCATCCTATTTAGACATAGGATGGAATTCATAAAATAGGATCTTAAATCACTGATTTAAGATACGTTGAAGAGGTACAGATGGAGGCAATTTGGGCCAACCATTTTTAATTTAAGATAATTTGTTTATAAACTGTCTTATTTTGATCTTCCCCTGTTAAGGTAAAAAGGTAGGTACCTTTTGGTTCAGTAGATAAATCAAATCTATAATTACCTGTCCTTAAATCAGAGACCGTTTTAACCAACCTTCCATAAATATCATGTATTTTCAAGAAACCAGTCATCTCTAAATTGGGAAAATGAATAGAAAGATTAATCAAACCATCTGAAGGATTAGGATAAATTTCCCATTGATCATCAGAAATTTCTAATAAGGCCAAATCACTATTTTCCAATGTTACATCGCTTAATCCTTTATCTGGATTAACAAATCCAGCTCTGGCAGCCTGGGTAATTTCCATTGTTTTCACGATACCATCTGCGGTAAAAGTTACCACACCTTTTCTTAAAGCGCCAGTATTTGCAATAAAATTAACTCTGATAGTACCACTATTTTTACCCGAACTAGCTATGGGGATTAGCCAGGATGCATTGGATGAAACCTTCCATGAAAGATTAGAAGAAACGGTTGCAGTCACTGATCCACCTGCAGCAGGTAAAGTTGAAGATGTTGGAGACACAATCATTTGGGCACCAACTGTATTTCTCAAAATAGATAATGTATTACTACCAGTATTGGATACTAAGATATCTGTTTTAGTATCACCATCAATATCGGCTAAAAGACCGGCATAAGGTTTTGTTCCCACCGTGAAATTTAATCTTTTAAAGAATGAGGCACTCGTAATACTTCCTGGAATCGCCTTATTTTGCCAAACAGTTGCCGTACCGTCCCCAAAATTTGTAACTAAAATATCCAGTTTTCCATTTCCTGTTAAGTCTCCAACACTAATATAATATGGTGTAATACCTGTATTAAAATTAACCCTTGAAGCAAATGAAGCTGAACTCAAAACACCTGAAGTAGATGTATTTCTTAGAATTCCAACGCTATTGTTGCCCTCAGCCAACACGACAACATCTAATTTTGAGTCACCATCCATGTCACCTAATTTCACATAACCAGGTTTATTTCCAGCGTTAAAATCCAACTTAGTGGAAAATGAAGAAGTAGCTAAAGCACCGGAAATATAATTATTCTTAAAAATGGAAACGGAATTGGAACCATAATTTCCTACCACAATATCTGATTTTGAATCGCCATCCATATCGGCTACATCAATGGTTATTGGATTTAAGCCAGTAATGAGACCAAAACGAGGATTAAAATTACTTGTAGAAATAGAATTAAAGATACCTTTATTTGTAAAAATGGAAACTGTACCATTTCCATGATTTGCTGTAGCGATATCAAGCCAGCCATTCTTATCGAAATCACCTATTCCAATGCCGATGGGTGTAGCAGGTGTAGCTATTTTTACCGGACTATTAAATGAAATATTTCCTGAGGTAGATATATTTTTAAAAATGGAAAGGGTATTTTCCCCTTGATTGGCAACAATTACATCTTGCTTTCCGTCATTATCCAAATCAGCCACTGAAATAAAAGTTGCTCCAGTTCCCGATGTAAAATCTTTTCTCACAAAATTGGCAATATTAATATTACCAATAACACTTGTATTTCTAAATACTGAAATGGATCCAACCGTATAATTTGCGACAACTATATCAGGTATGCCATCTCCATCTAAATCTGATATCCGAATATCTTGAGGCCCACCCAACGTTGTTAAATCTACTTTTGTTGCAATCTCTGCGCTTTGAATACTATCTTTTGATGGAGAATATGAAGAAACAAAAAATTGATTTGATTGAGCACCTTGTTGTGTAACGGAATTTAGTATTCTGATATAATCTGTTGTTGCTCCTACGGGAACTCTCGCAGTTATAGAGGTTGTTGTTGCTGCAGAAATAGTCGCCTTTGAAGCACCTATCCAAACTGTATTTTGACTTAATGTAGGATTGAAACCAGTTCCTGAAAGGGTAATGTTTGATCCTGGAATAGCCTTTGTTGGTGAAAATGAAGTAATTGTTGGAGGAACAGTACTAACGGTTATAAAGGTAAAGCCTGCTCTGTTAACATTTCCATTGGCTGTAATTACACGAACATTTCCCGTTGTACCCGCACCAACCACTGCGGTAATACTCGTTGCACTCACTACAGTAAATGAGGTGGCTGCGGTACCGCCAAAATTGACAGCCGTTGCTCCCGTAAAATTCGTTCCTGTTATAGTTACCGTCTGACCTGTTCCAGCCGATGTTGGACTAAATGACGTAATCGTTGGGGGAGGCAAATAAGTGAAACCTGCCAATGTTCCCGTTCCTGATGCTGTCGTTACTGTAACCGTGCCAGATGCACCCGCACCAACGGTCGCATTGATGCTCGTTGCACTGACCACAGTAAACGTAGTTGCTGCAGTGCCACCAAAACTCACCGCTGTTGCTCCCGTAAAATTCGTTCCCGTTAGGTTAACTACCTGACCTGTTTTACCCGACGTTGGGGTAAAAGACGAAATCGCAGGCGCTGTTGTTGCAGATATAAATGTAAATCCAGCTCTGCTGGCAATACCATTTGATGTGGTTACGCTAACACTACCTGTAGCTCCCGCACCAACTACTGCGGTAATGCTTGTTGCACTAACTACAGTGAATGAGGTGGCAGCGGTACCACCAAAACTGACAGCTGTTGCTCCCGTAAAATCTGTTCCCGTTATGGTAACCACCTGACCCGTCTTGCCCGATGTTGGAATGAAGGAACTTAAAGTTGGAGGAGCCAGATAAGTGAAACCGCTTTTAGTTATTGCTCCATTTGCCGTTACAACCCGAACATTTCCAGTTTTACCCGTCCCAACTACTGCGGTAATAGTCGTTGGACTCACCACATTGAATGAGGTGGCGGCCGTACCACCAAAACTAACCGCTGTTGCTCCAGTAAAATTCGTTCCCGTTAGGGTAACCACCTGACCCGTTCCTGCCGAAGTTGGACTAAAAGAAGTTATCGTCGGTGGAGGCAAATACGTAAAGCCTGCCAATGTTCCCGTACCCGATGCTGTTGTTACTGAAACCGTGCCAGAAGTACCCGCAGCTACTGTTGCATTGATGCTGGTTGCACTAACCACGGTAAACGCAGTTGCTGCCGTTCCACCAAAACTAACAGCTGTTGCTCCCGTAAAATTTGTTCCCGTTATGGTAACCACCTGGCCTGTCTTACCCGACGTTGGGGTAAATGACGTAATCGCAGGTGCTGGTGTAGCTGATATAAATGTAAATCCGGCTCTACTGGCTATGCCATTTGATGTGGTTACACTCACAGCACCCGTGGTACCTGCAGCAACTACTGCGGTAATGCTCGTTGCACTCACTACGGTAAATGAGGTAGCTGCAGTACCACCAAAGCTTACCGCTGTTGCTCCCGTAAAGTTAGTTCCTGTTATAGTTACCGTTTGTCCCGTTCCTGCAGAAGTTGGACTAAATGAAGTTATTGTCGGTGGAGGCAAATACGTAAAGCCTGCCAATGTTCCCGTACCAGATGCTGTAGTTACTGAAACCACACCAGATGCACCCGCACTTACTGTCGCATTGATGCTCGTTGCACTAACCACGGTAAACGCAGTTGCTGCCGTTCCACCAAAACTAACAGCTGTTGCTCCCGTAAAATTTGTTCCCGTTATGGTAACCACCTGACCTGTCTTGCCCGACGTTGGGGTAAAAGACGTAATCGCAGGTGCTGGTGTTGCAGCTGTAAATGTAAATCCGGCTCTACTGGCTATGCCATTTGATGTGGTCACACTCACTGCACCCGTTGTACCTGCAGCAACTACTGCGGTAATGCTCGTTGCACTCACTACGGTAAATGAGGTAGCTGCAGTACCACCAAAGCTTACCGCTGTTGCTCCCGTAAAGTTAGTTCCTGTTATAGTTACTGTTTGTCCTGTTCCTGCAGAAGTTGGACTAAATGAAGTTATTGTCGGTGGAGGTAAATACGTAAAGCCTGCCAATGTTCCTGTACCCGATGCTGTTGTTACTGAAACCACACCAGAAGCACCTGCAGCTACTGTTGCATTGATGCTCGTTGCACTAACCACGGTAAACGTAGTTGCTGCCGTTCCACCAAAGCTTACCGCTGTAGCTCCTGTAAAATTCGTTCCCGTTATGTTAACTACCTGACCCGTCTTACCAGATGTTGGGGTAAATGACGTAATCGCAGGCGAAGTATTTATGTAAGTAAATCCTGAAAGAGTTCCTGTACCTGCAGAATTTGTAACAGAGACATTACCTGAATTTCCATTTCCAACTATGGCGGTTAGACTTGTAGAGCTAACCACTGTGAAAGAAGTAGCTGCGGTGCCACCAAAGCTAACTGATGATATACCATTAAAATTACTACCTGTAATAGTTACGGTATTTCCCTTAGTTGCTGATGTTGGAGAAAAAGAGGATACAGCAGGAACCGAAAGTGGCGTCCCAACATAAAGTGGGCTTTCCCATAAGCCTCTTCCATAGGTGGCTGCAATTAATTTCTTATCACTATAACGGATTTCCAAATCAAAAATTTCCACATTGGGTAATCCACTATTATATAAAGACCAATCAGTCTGTGTATTATCCCTGTAATAAATACCAACATCCATACCCAGATACAAGGCGCCATTACTGCCTGTTTGATAAATAATTTTATTCGCTGGAATATTCGGTAAGGTACCTGAAATATTCGTCCAGGATGTTCCCCCATTATTTGAAAAATAAACTTTTGAACCTGCCGTAAAATTGGAATAGGTTGCATAAAGATTATTTGGATTGGTAGGATCCACTAATAAGGATGAAATTTGAGATGATATCGGTGCGGTTATGGTTGCCCAACTAGTACCCCCATTAACAGTTTTTGCCATGGCCGTTCCCCAACTAATGTAAATGACTAATGGATTGGAAGGTGCCACTGCAATATTAGAAATAAAATTACCCCCCGTTTGACCCGCTGAAATAGCACTCCATGTAGTTCCTCTATCAGTTGATTTCATTAAATCTTTGTAACCCAAATAGATAGTCGCTGGATTAACAGGATCCAATAATACCGGACTAACCCATGCACCATCCGTTCCAGTAGAAGGTGTTATGGAAGTCCAACTACTTCCCCCATTTATAGATCGTTGAATATCGCCATAATACAAAGTCCCATACATGTAAGAGCCATTTGTTGGATCTATGGCACAATCCATTCCATCACCTCCTATCTCATCACTCCATGTTCCTGTGGTACTTCTTAACTTGGTTCCATTGTCTTGTAAACCAGCAATAATTCTGGTATCTGTTTGAGCGGCACTAGCTCTATATAATTGACTAATGCTCATTCCATTCGTCAAATCTGTCCATGACACTCCATTATTTGTGGAACGATAAATACCTCCATCATTTGCTGCATAGATAGTAGTACTATTTAGAAAAATCAAATCATGTTGATCAGCATGCATAGCAGGCACAGTGGAAGTCTGATACCAATTGGTCATTATTGACCAGGAAACCCCTCCATTAATTGATTTCCAAGTATTTACACCACCTACTATTATCTGGTTTACATCTGTAGGTGACACGGCCATACATAAATCATACCATGCCTGCCCACCTGAATCACTTCCATTTGTCTCCCATCCCATTAAATTTGGCGTTGAGGATCGAAGCGTGTAAGTCAAACCACCATCAACAGAAGCATAAAACCCCTTAAAACCATTACTTGTATTTGAAACTAAGGCACCAACAAAATCAGGATTTGCAGCACTAACAGCTAATGCAATTCTTCCTGTACTGGCTATGGTTGTCACCAAAACCCAGGTTGCACCGCTATCTGTAGATCTATAGAAACCTCCTTTAGTCACTGCCACCATATTTGTTGCCGATAAGGCTTCAACATCGTAAAATTGTCCACTTGCCACTACTTTAGTCCAGCTTGTACCACCATTAGCCGTTCTGTACAAACCACCATTGGTACCTGCCAATAAAATGTTAGGGTCCGTAGCATGCTGCTGTAATTTATATATTACGGTACCTGTTGCAAAAGTAAGACCCGTTGTATTCCAGGTAACACCTCCATTTGTACTTTTTAAAACACCATAAGAATAGGTATCTGCTCCATCACCATCACCTGTGGCTAAGTACATGATATTCGGATCAGTAGGATTTATAACTAAACCAGAAGTACCAATAGAGGCTAGATTGTCTGTTAAAGGAACCCATGAAGTACCCCCATTTATCGTTTTCCAAAGTCCGCCACCAGCGGTACAAGCAAAAATGATACTTGCATTTGTGGGATGAAACGCTAATCTGTTAATTCTTCCTATACCCGCATAACCTCCGGAAGAAGAATTAGGACCAAGACTTGTCCACGAAGAACCAGGAATCAATGCAGAAAGAGATTTTTCAAATTGATAAAGTTCCCAGTTTTTTTGAACTAAATTTGCGGGTGGAAAGGTTCCATCCGGGAAAACACGTTGATCCCAATATTTTTCCCATCTTTTAAACGCTTTAAAACCCTTTCCTTTTTGAGATTTAACCGCATTTAAAACAGCATCCCCAGAGGTTTTCATTCTGTAAAAATTGGGAGTTACCGTACTGGAAACCTCCGCCCAAGGTTGGGCATCCATTTGGATTAAATAAAAAACAGAGAAAAAAATGAGAGAAAAAAACCTGGAAATCATATTGATAGTTTTTAAATTGCGACAAATATCTTATTGGCTTCGAATTACTTATTAAAGGTAATGAAAACCTAGGAAAAATAATATTCTGTCAATCTTTTTTCCTATTGAACAAAATTCATTAAACGAATAAAAATAAAACTTAGATATAATAAAATCGTTTTATAATTTTATAACAAGCTTATTTCTTCATTTTTAATTAATTCATGGAACAATGAAAGCAATTTACACCATTTTGGTGCTTCTACAGGCCATGGTAATGCAGGCTCAGGTAAAGGATATTGATGGAAATGTTTATAAGACAATAAAAATTGGCTCGCAAATATGGATGGCTGAAAATCTGGCGACGACTCGTTTTAAAAATGGTGATTACATCGTCCCAATTATTGAAAACAACCAATGGAGTCAATGGCACCTGCCGGCCTGGACCTTTTACCCTTACGAAAAAGGCCCCAATCCAGCTGGCAAATTATATAACTATTATGTAATTGAGAGTCCTAAAGGCATTTGCCCAAGTGGTTGGCATGTGCCATCGGATAAAGAATGGAACAAACTTGAAAATTACCTTGGTGGCAGATCTATAGCTGGTGGAAAGTTAAAAGAGGAAGGCTCCCTTTTCTGGCAAGAGAAAAACGAAGTTTCAACTCTTATCAGTGGATGGAATGCTTTACCCGGTGGTAGTCGTTTTCATGATGGTACTTTTTTTGGCTTCGGTATGCTTGGCAGTTGGTGGACAGCTACAGAATATGGAAATCAACAGGCATGGAGCAGATTTATTTATCATTTCGATAAAGATATCACCAGAAATGCCAGTCTTAAAACCCTTGGTTTTTCCATTCGATGTATAAAAAATGACGATCCTGTTATGTAAACCTTATTATTCTTTATTTTTCATTACCAGGTAATTTACAAAAGCGGCTGAGCCCAAAATAATGAACAACCATAAATCTATCCCTAAGCCGCCTACTTTAAGGGGTATTATTTTCGCTTGTGCCAATAGAAATGTAAATATGCCTAAAGCAGTTAACCAAACCATAAAAGAACCTTGCGGTTTATTAGTTAATAATCCTAAAATGATAAGCGGACCTGTCATGGCTGTGCCTGCAAAACTTACCCGAGCTAATAAAACCAGTTGATCTGAACTAAAAAGAGAAAAAAGAAGCGCTGAAGCTGCGAATCCTAAAACGGCTAGACGAATGGTTATCAAGGACTTCCTTGCTTTTTCGCCTAATAAGCCTCTCAGTTCATTTCCCAAAGCAAATAACTGAGAATCAGCTGTTGACATTGCTGCGGCAAAAAGACCTATAACGGCCAGAGCACCAATCAAAGGCGTCTGATCTTTAATTAATGCATTACCAATAAATTCAGAAGCTGTAGCATCCGGATAATTAATGGCTCCGTAAAACCCAATTAAAAGCGTCGGAAATATAACCAACATAGCAAAAAAGCCAACGGCAACCGCCATTTTATTCATCGCTTTGATGTCCTTCATGATGACTAAGCGGGTAGAAAGTTGAGGTTGGGTAACGGGAATCATCATGATGGCAATAAATGAGCCAATCAAAAAGGGAGAGGTTAGTAATCCTTTAGGACCAGGCGTGGAGAGTAATGCTTCATTTTTAAGAGCTAATTGATTAAACATTTCCGTCCAGCCCCCCATATTTTGCAAACAAGCTACGCCAATGATCCAAACAATAATAAGCAATGAGGTACCCTGCACAAAATCGGCATAAACAATAGCTTTTAAGCCTCCAGCTGAAGAATATAACAAGACAAAACCTACAATTCCTAAAGACCACAGCCAGGCGGGCACCTGCAGGCTATCAAAACCTAGTTCCAAAAAGGTAGCAACCCCTCTGATTTGAATGGCTACATAAGGCACTAAAAAAATAAAGATGGCAAAGAAATAAAGGTATCCAGCCCATTTGATGCCGTAAATTTGTTGAAGGAGGGAAGACATACCTTTAAATTCCATATTAGCTACTTTCTTTCTAAGAGAATACCCAAACCATAGAATTAAAAAAACCATCCCGCCATCGGAGAAGGCCAAAAACATCCAGGCGCCTACCCCATGAACTCTTGAAAAGTCAGGCATACCCATTAAGGTGAATGCACTAAACAAGGTAGCTGAAAAGGTCATAAAACCGAGTATTAACCCAAGTTTAGAACCCGCCATGATGAAATCTTCCTGTGATTTCACTTTTCTTTGGGAGTACCAGGAAAGGAAAATCAATATTCCAAGATATAATAAACCTACAATGAGCAGCCATTTTTGCATATACAATGAATTTTACATTAAAATCAATCAATTATCTGATGAAAAATCACCTTTATCTCCTCTTAATCTTCCACCTATAAAAGTGAAGAAAACCAAAATTATGGTAGCCAGGATATTGGTCCATAATGCAAATGGCATATTCAAAAAAGCTGGATTAACCTTATCTTTCACCAAAACAAGCGGTGAAAAGCTGATAATTACAACAAGCAGAGATAATAGGACGAGAACATTATAGTAAACCCGTCTTCGTTTAGTATTTGTACCTGACATAATATAAATTTTTTATAACCTTTGAATATGAAGACCTCCATCCACCTTGATTGCCTGTCCTGTAGCATAAGGCATATTTCCCTGAGCCAACATGGCGGCCACTTTACCTACATCATCTGGCAATCCCCAACGACGTTGCAAACTGATGCCTTCCTGAAATAATTTATCGTATTTTTCGACAACCCCTGACGTCATATCGGTTTTAATGATGCCTGGTTGAATCTCATATACAGGAATATCATATTCCCCCAAACGGGTAGCCCATAATTTGGTAGCCATAGCTATCCCCGCTTTGGAAATACAATATTCACCTCTATTTACGGAAGCTACAAAGGCAGAAATCGAAGAAATATTAATGATACTCGCCTCAAAAAGAGGATTTTCCAACTTTTTTTCCACAAAATAATTGGCAAAAAGCTGGGTTAAAAAATAAGGGCCTTTAAGATTTATTTCCATCACTTCATCCCAAATTTCTTCCTTGGCGTGTAAAATATCCGCCCGTTCACGAGGAGCAATACCAGCATTATTAACTAACACATTTACGGAGCCAAAATGAGATAGGATTTTATCTACCATAGCCTGTCTATCTTCCCTTACGGCAACATTACCCTGAAAATAAGCGACATTCACACCCAGATTGCGAAGTTCTTCCAACGCGTCAGTAACTTCACCTTCGTTTCGCATACCATTTACAGCCAGGTCGAAACCAGCTTTACCCAACGCTAAAGCGACACCAAAACCAATACCTCTTGTTCCACCTGTGATAAAAGCTATTTTGTTCATTTCAAGAATTTATAATTCAGGTAAATTCACCCAGGTTCTTTTTTCCCAGCTTTCCAATCCTTTTTCAGCTAATTGGACACCTCTGGCACCTGCTTTGAGGTCCCACGGAAAAGGATCATTTCTTACAATATGCTTTAAAAAAAGCTCCCATTGAGCCTTAAAAGCATTATCGTAAAATTCTTGTTCAGGCATTTTATTCCAACCATCATAAAAAGCGATGGGATTAGGAATATCTGGATTCCAAACGGGTTTAGGTGTATTACCATAAGGTTGTGTCCAACAATCTCTAAGTCCGGCTACAGCAGAACCCTTCGTTCCGTCCACTTGAATCATTAACAAATCATCTCGTCTAACCCGGGTAACCCAGGAAGAATTAAACTGAGCCACAATGCCTCCTGCTAAGGTCATGATAGCATAAGCAGCGTCATCAGCGGTACATTTATAGGTGTTCCCCTTTTCATCGACACGTTCAGTGATATGGGTAGCCCCTAAACAAAACACTCCTTCTACATTTCCAAATAAATTATCCAATACATAACGCCAATGACAAAGCATATCTACGATAATACCTCCATCATCTTCTTTGCGATAATTCCAGCTTGGACGTTGTGCTGGAATAGTGTCACCTTCAAATACCCAATAGCCAAAATCACCTATTACAGATAAAATTTCGCCAAAAAAGCCCTGTTCAATGAGTCTGTTTAACTTTCTTAAGCCAGGCAACCAAAGTTTATCCTGAACAACCCCATGTTTCACTCCTGCCTTTTCACAGGCGGCATAAAGTTTCAATGCCGTTTCAACATCGGTTGCCACTGGTTTTTCGCAATAAATATTTTTACCTTTAGCGATAGCTGCCAAAACATCAGCTGCTCTTCTGCCTGTTGTTTGCGCATCGAAATAAATGCTATAGTTGGGATCATCCAACACGGAGGCCAAATCGGTTGTATATTTTTTTACACCAGAAACAGCAGAAAGCTTAGCTAATTTAGCGGAATCCCTACCTACTAAAATAGGGTCAGGCATAATGACCTCACCATTTCCCAAATCGACGCCACCTTGTTTTATTATTTCAACAATGGAACGCATTAAATGCTGATTGGTGCCCATTCTACCCGTGACTCCATTCATAATAATCCCCAAACGATATTCTTTCATATTAACTATGTTTTAAATAGGCTAATTTTATTTTATCCAGATATTCATTTTGGTCCATAGCCCAATATTTATCTGAAAAAATTTCTACTTCATTAAATCCTGAAAAACCGGCTTCTTCTACCCAGCTTCTAATTTTTTTTATGGGAATACAACCATCACCCATCAGTCCTCTATCAGTTAAAAAATCAAGGGTTGGAACGTTCCAATCACAAATATGGAAGGCAAAAAGGCTATTATTCTGACCGCAACGGCGAATTTCAACCTCCAGGTTTGGATCCCACCAGACATGATATACATCTATAGCCACTCCGACATAAGGAGAGTTAATGGCCTCCACCATATCATTAGCCTGGGCTAAGGTGTTTACAGCAGATTTATCACCTGCATACATTGGATGTAAAGGTTCAATGGCCAGTTTTACACCCGTTTCAATAGCCAAGGGTAACAACTTTTCAATCCCTTCCTGAATTTGCTCCCTGGAAGTTTCAAGAGATTGCCGGCCATCGGACCCGCAAACTAGTACGATTAAAGGAGCACCAAGCACCGCTGCTTCCTCTATTAACTTCATATTATCCTCTATCGCCAGGGCTCTTTCCGACGCATTTACCGAAGGAAAAAAACCACCTCTAACTAAAGAAACAATGGAAAGATCAGCTTCAGCCAGTTGCTTTTTAACGATTTTAAGGTCTTGACCCTCTAATACATTTCTCCATATTGAAATGCCTTTAATCCCGGCTTTTGAATAATTTTCAATACATTGGGAAAGTTTCCAAGGCTTATTTGTAAAAGTATGTAGGCAAAGTTTTGAAAAATCTTCCATGTTAAACAGATTTATCCAAACACCCAAAGAAAGTATAATATGCCTCTTTGTTGATCCATTTTTGCAAATAAAGGATAACTTCCCTAAAATGATAATCACCCCATTGTGATGATTCACCAGAGGAAACTGATTTACCTTCCGGAATATGATCCCAATTATTTGGATGATGATAAATACTATGTAGAAGTAAACCCTGATGATTAGGTGATGTACTTAAATAAGGTTCTGACAGTAAAGTTTTCAGTATAGTTAACCCAGCCTGCCAATATTTGGTGCCTAACTCTGCTTCCCCATTATTTTTCAAGATTTGACCCAATCTTAATAATCCTTGCGCTCCAATGGCAGCAGCTGAACTATCAACGGGTTCAATATTATTAAAAGGATCGGCGGGACGAGATAGATAATCACCTAATTTATGAAGTTGAGGGGCACCTGTGTCCCAATAAGGAATGCCGCATACTGGGGTATTTTTAATATAAAAATCGCAGGTAGCTTTAGCTGCTTTAAACATTATAGAAAGCATCTCTGCCTTAGCATTTTTCTCAGAAAAATCACTTTCAGGCATAGCTATCAACAATTCAATTTCCTCCGAAAAGCCAAGCATTGCCCAGGCTAATCCTCTTGTCCAGGTAGAAAACCCAGTATAACCTTGTTGCGAATTCGGGCACCTAAACTGACCATCTTTCACATTAAACACACTTTCATGAGCCGTTCTACCCCACTCGTCGTAGCGATCTCTTCCTTCCCCATAAAAAACGGAATATTTGGCAGTAGCCTTTATATGTTCTAATGATCTCTCTAACAAGGAGATACGCTCATCACCCTCACTTTGCAATAAATGACCTAATTTATGAGAAACCATTAAAATACGGCATGATCTGATGGTGTCAACAAACAGCGAATGAGCACCATTAAAAGAATGGATAAAACCACCCTGAGGAATCGAAGTCCATCTTGAAGCCTGAATGGCTCCTGAAATTTTTAATGCTAATTTGTAAAAATCCATTTCCCACTCATTATGCGGGATTTTACCTTCTTGCATTAATCTTAATAAGTTACCATAAGTACTTAGGTTATTGAAACCATGGTCATGGACACCAATGTGACTAATATGAGGCGCCATTCTATCGCGGGTTTCCGTTCTGCCATAGTCAAGGAAAGGAGTTTCCCTGGTTGCATCGAATTGTAAAACAGAGGAGCCATACTGAAATCCCTGTGTCCACTCTGTCCATCCTCGGGTCGCATATTTTCCGTTAACGGTAAAAACAGGCGTCCCCAAAGCAGGATCAAAAGATTCCTTAATCGACATGATTTTATCCCCGGATAATTGCCAGAAGTTATGGAGTTGCTTTTCAAGGTCTTGCGCCTTCAAATCATAATTTACTACCATCAAGAAAAGGTGTTTTTAGGTGTTTACGTTAAAAGGGTTTTCTTTTAGCCCTTAAAAATATCAAATAAATTGAGTAAAATGAATTTTTCTTTGTTAATTTAAAGGCTTCAAATAAAAATGATTCGTATGATCAGAAGACAATTTATAAAAAATAGCGCCCTCACATTACTGGGTGCAGCCTTGTTGAACGAAAAATCCCTGGCTCATACTTTAAAGAAAAAGGAAAGGATTGGTATTCAACTTTATAGTATTAGGGCGGCCATGAAGGAGAATCCATTGGGGACTTTGCAAAAACTTGCCGCCATGGGTTATACCATCGTGGAACATGCTAACTATGTGAACAGGAAATTCTACGGCTATACTCCAGCTGAATTTAAAAAGATTCTGGCAGATTTAGGTATGAAAATGCCGAGCGGACACACTGTATTAAATAAAATTCACTGGAATGAAACCTCCAAAGATTTTACTGATGTATGGAAATATACCATTGAGGATGCCGCGTTTATGGGGCAAAAATTTGTCATAAGTCCCTATCTCGATGCCGCTCTGCGCAAATCGTACGATAGTTTTATGGCTCAAATGGATATTTTCAATAAGTCCGGAGAATTATGTAAAAAATCAGGCATGAAATTTGGCTACCATAATCATGATTTTGAATTCAGCGAAAAATTCGATGGCCGTACCTTATATGACATCATGTTGAAAGGTACTGATGCTGAATTGGTTATGCAACAACTCGATACTGGTAACCTATACAATGGTGGAGCAAAAGCCATAGATATTGTTAATGCCTATCCCGGTCGTTTTGAATCTATACATGTTAAGGATGAAATACTGATCAGTGATAATCCTAAAAAATATGAAAGTACAGTTATAGGAAAAGGTATCGCGGGCATTCAGGACATACTAAAGGTATTGGATACCATGAAAAATAAACCCGAGTTAATTATCGAGCAGGAAGCATACCAAAATGTAGATCCCATGGCTTGCATGAAGGAAAATTACGATAAAATGAAGGCCTGGGGCTATTAATTCTATGGAATTACAACATAAAGTAGCCGTTATCACCGGTGGCGCAAAGGGAATAGGTAGGGAAACGGCAGATCTATTTCTAAACAACGGCGCCACCGTTGTTATTTTAGATATTGACGACAAAAAGGCAAAAGAGGCAATTGATCAATGGACATCTCAGGGATTTCCTTGCTACTATTTCAAAGTCAATACTGCTCATTATAATGAAGTACTCGGTGTAGCCGAACAAATAATAAATCAACTTAAAAAAGTTGATATTTTAATAAATAATGCGGGCATAACAAGAGACGCCAGTTTAAAAAATCTTACACCCGAGCATTGGCAAGAGGTTATTGATGTGAATCTAACCGGCGTTTTTAATTGCACAAAAGCATTTTCACCCTACATGGTGAATCAACAATATGGACGCATTATCAACGCTTCGTCGGTGACTGCTCATTATGGTTCTTTTGGACAATCTAACTACGTGGCGACCAAATCGGCCCTTATTGGATTGACAAAAGTTTGGGCAAAGGAACTAGGTAGCAAGGGAATTACGGTAAATGCCGTTGCCCCAGGATTTATTGAAACCGACATGACAGCTATATTAGGAACTGATTTTATGGGGGAATTAATACAAAGGACGCCTGTTCGACGTGTTGGACAACCACAGGATATTGCCAATGCCTACCTTTTTCTGGCTTCCGAAAAAGCTGGTTTTATTACAGGGACTTGTATAAATGTCGATGGCGGACTCACTTTATAGGATGTCTTATTTTCTAAAATCAATATCAAAATAGGCGCCTATGAGAAAAAATGCACGTCCGGTCTCATCATTGATTTTATAATCAAATTGCCTCATATAGCCTAATTGGGTAGAAAACAAGGTGGAAATCCTGTAATTAGCGGAAAGAAAAAATCGGTTTCTTTCAAAATAAGGTTCATTGTCCGTAAAGAAAATTTCATTACTTACAGATAACTGAAAAGGTTTAAATCCCTGAGTATTTTTCCCAAAAGGATAGTTTACCCCTAATCTGTACCTAAACCTATTTCTATAGCCATTGGTAGAAAACCTCATTTCTACCCTACCCCGCTGTTCAATGATAAATTTCCCAAGGGGTTGAACCAGAAATAATTGAGGCCATATTCTGAACTCATCATTATTTTTAGGAAGTACAAAATCACCCCCTTCTTTATAGGTATCATATTTACCAGTAGCCAGAGAGACCCTAAAAAATTTATTTACCTCGAAAGTTAACCCACCTTTAAATTCATGATAATGAAAGTCATCATAATACTTTAAGGAACGTACCTGACCCTCTGCAAAAAAACTCCATTTGTCAGATAAGGTACCTTTCAGATTAAGAATATTCCAGGACCCTAAAGATTCATATTGAGCGAAAATACTTACAGCCCTTATGGTAAATAAGAGAAAAAGAATACCTTTCTTCATTTATAAGGAATGGGATGTTATTATTTTGAAGTGAATAAATCTTTCAATGTAGATTGCAAAGCTTCGCCTCTCAGATTTTTTCCAATAATTATACCTTCCTTATCAATTAGATAATTTTGTGGAATGGCCTGAATTCCATAAGCTTTTGCCACTTCATTATTCCAGTATTTTAAATCTGACACATGTGTCCAGGTAAGATTATCATCATAAATGGCCTTCATCCATTTCTCTTTTGCATTGGGTTGATCTAAAGAAATTCCGAGCACAGTAAAACCATTTTCGTTATATTTTTGGAAAGCATTTACCACGTTAGGATTTTCCTGACGGCAAGGACCACACCAACTCGCCCAAAAATCAATAAGCACATATTTTCCTTTAAACGAAGACAGACTCACGTCAATACCTGAAGTATCTTTTTGAGTAAAAGGGATAGCAAATTGACCTATATCCGTCATTTTAGCCTTATCAATTCTGTCTTTCATCATTTTTGCCGATGGCAAATTTTTGATATTCTCAGGTAATTGATTGAATAAAGGCTCTGCTTTTGAAGCCTCAATGGCATAACCTGCATATTGATTCAAGGCATAAATAGTAACTGCCGACTTATTCATTGGCGAGGTTAGAAAAGGCAGATAAATATTTTCCTTTACGATATTATCCAAAGAATCCATAGAAAGTTCTAATTTATCCATCGTTGGTGTATCCTTTGCCTTTCTGGCCACCATATAAGCTTCATTTAGCGCTTTGAAACCTGGGTCATACGTTGAAACTTTAGCTCTTAAGGCCATGTACTCCCCGTGCGTCCCGGAACCAGTCACTGTGCTATTTCCAATAGAATCAATAGCAGTAACCGATATTTTGCCTTCCTCCAGATACACGCTGAATATATCCCGGGCATAATTAATCATTTGAACCTTTGAGGTATCTGAACTTTTTGCATAAACTACACGCAATTGGGAAAGAACAGGCTCATCTAATTTCATTTCAAATTGAGCAACTTTTCCCTCTGAAACCTGGGCACTATCTGTAAAACGCTGACTTGTCGCATAGTTATAATAAGTAACAAACACCTTTTCAACGGGCTTTTGTATGGTCTTGACATCTACTTGCAAGGTTAGATTAGGGGTAGGTTTAACCGTTTCCTGACCAATGGCCAAATAGGAGTAAAAGGTTAGAAAAAGTAAGCAGATGGTTCTCATTTTCAATAATTTTTAGGATATGTTTCAAATATACTTATTAAAATCTATTTTTGTTAAATAAATATAATCAACCAATGCTTTATGGAAAATTCTAATTCAAATATTAACGGACTTTTAGGTCTTGCCGTTTTCATCTTGTTTATAGGTATTTTTTATGCAGGAGCTGCAAAAAAGGTGGTCATTTATTACGACACAAAAGATTTATTTATCTCTGTTGGAGCATTGATAACACCACTTATTATTTATTTTTTATTACAGGAAGAAAAAATTGAATCAGAAACGGCAAAGGCAATTATTTATTATGTTATAGCACCAACATTAGGACTATTATCACTATATCTGCTATACCTTAATTTCAACAACGGCATTTTTCATAACAAAAATCTTGCTTTAGGATTGGTTATTGGTCTTTTTAAACTCGTCTATGTGGTTTTAGCTTTTGCCGTTATTCTGGCACAATTTTCTGACGCTAAAGATAGAAGAAGATCTTTTGGAGATATTATTGTTGCCACCTTATTTGTTGGCCTGGCTATTTGGGTTACCAGTGTACTTGTCAATGGCAAAGAAGTTTACAAGCAAAAAGGTTGGACATTACCTGCAACCAGTTAATTGCTTGAAAGGGCAAAATCTACCTCCTTTTTAAAGGCAGCCACTTTGATATTCGGATCACCTTTACCCAATGTTTCAATGGGAATGAACCCTTTATACGTTGAATTTTTTATGAGCTTAAATAATTTGGCCAGATCTACCTTTTTTTCGATCCCATTTTCAAATATATTCTCTTTTATTTGCCAATTTACAGCCAAAGGAATGGTTGATTTAATTTGTTCATAAGGATCGCCAGTTCTATAACTTCCGATATCCAGGACTAATCCAAGCCATTCATGTTGGACCATGTCAAATATTTTATGAACTTCCTCAGCTGTTTTTATAAAATCATTATGATTTTGTAGGCCAATAATTACCCCATATTTTTGACCAAAGTCGGCACATTCCTTTAAATCTTCAGCCATCCAGGTAGCAATTTCCATCCAGGAATAATCTTTTGGAATAATTACCCCGGAAAAAACACGTAAAACGGGAGCACCCATTTTTGCGGCAACGATAATCCAGTTTTTTACCCTCTCAACCTCTAATCGTCTAAGATCTCTATTGGGCTGAGTAAAATCATTTCTTACGCCCATTCCGCTTACAGACAAACCCAATAAATGAACTTTTTTTTTAATATGATATATAAATTCATCAGAAGGTACCGCTGGATAACCCGGAAAATAATAACCTGTTAAATCAATGCCATCAAAATGATGCCGCGAGGCAAAGACCAGGAGATCCTCTAAACTCATGGTTTTATTCATGAGCGGTTCATTAAAAGAATAAGCATTCAAACTGGTTTTCAATAATTGACCCTCTGTAACTTCACCTTTAGCAAATGAAAAAGAGGGAGCTATTAACCCCGCGAAGGGAAGAATACCGCACATTTTCAGCCATTGTCTTCTTTGTTCTCTTAATTTCATTTGAATAGATTGACGTAATAAAATCAATATTTAAATATAACTCATATTATTCAATAAATGATTATATTGATACACATTAACTCCACACAGAAAAAACACAACATGCATCGCTTCATTTTAATCCTGTTATTTTGCCCTTTTTTGATTTTAGCTCAAGACGGCCCTACTGATTTATTACCCCCAACTTTTCATAAATCAAGAAGAGAGGCTTTACGAAAATTAATGCCTCCAAAAAGTGTAGCTGTATTTTTTGCATCACCCATAAGAAATAGAGCAAATGATGTGGATTATATCTACCATCAGGATCCAGATTTTTATTATTTGACCGGCTATACTGAGCCCAATGCTGTATTTGTTTTATTCTCTGAAAATCAAAAAGATTCGCTTGGCAAAGACTTTAATGAACTGTTTTATGCTCAAAGCAGGGATCCCCAGAGAGAGCAATGGGATGGAAAAAGAATGGGTGCTGAAGGGGTAAAAACTACCTTAGGCATTGAACAAGCCTTTGATCATAAGGAATTTAAAAACAAGGAAATTCCATTTAATCAATTTTCAAAAGTCTTCTTTTTTGATTTTAAAAATGATGTACGCAACACTAATCATGCATCAGATCTATTTGACTTAATAGAAACATTTAAAATTAAGGCGGGCATTCCTTCCAATTACAATGCCGCTAAAGAAGCATTATACAAGCAACTCAGAGAAGCTACTGAGGATAATTATCTTATGTTGGCAGAAGGTTTATTTGCGAAGTATGGGAGAAATCCTGGCCTTAGAAGTGACGCCTTTTTCCAGGCCTTTATTAAAGCTGGAAATGGACTGGAAGCAATTAAAGTGGTTAAAAGTATACCTTTACTACCTGAAAATCTGGACGCTACCAGTCTGAATCAATTTTTGGGTCAATTGCGAATGATTAAAACGCCTGAAGAGTTAAAGTTACTCCGAAAGGCGATTGATGTATCTTGCATTGGACAAAATGAGGTCATGAAAGCCATGCATCCCAAGATGTCTGAAATGGAGATAAAGGGTATTCACGAATTTGTTTACCGGAAATATGGATCTGAATTTGAGGGTTATCCCTCCATTGTTGGTTCAGGACATAATGCCTGTGTTTTGCACTACATAGAAAATAACAGGCAAACTGTTAGCACAGATTTGGTATTAATGGATTTAGGTGCTGAATATCATGGTTATACCGCCGATATTACCCGAACCATTCCGGGTGATGGAACTTTTTCTACGGAGCAGGCTGCCATTTATAATTTAGTTTATCAAGCGCAGGAAGCGGCATTCAAAATATGTAAACCGGGAACAGCCATTCGGGAAACCACCCGGGTGAGTCGGGAAATCATAGACAAAGGCCTCGCGAAATTAGGTATTATCAAGGAAGGTGAGCAACACCCCTATTTTCCGCATGGCGTTTCACACCATATTGGATTAGATGTACATGATCGGAGTGCAAGTCCAAATCTGGCAGAAAACATGGTCATTACGGTTGAACCTGGCATTTACATTCCCGCCAATAGCCCTTGCGACCCTAAATGGTGGCGAATTGGCGTCCGGATTGAGGATGATATCCTTATTACCAAAACAGGATATGAGTTATTATCCACAAAAACGCCAAGAAAAATGCAGGACATTGAAAAACTGATGAAAGAAAAAAGCGTGCTGGATACCTTTATATTGCCAGATTTGGGTAAACAAAATTAAAACAACGCATTCATATCTAGCACATTATCGATTATAAATAAAGTATTTGAATATTCATAAGATTCAAATACTTTATTTATCTCGTTTGAAAACATCATTATATTTTTAAAATATGGTTTGTTTTGGCCTTCGTTGAATCGACAGATATTCGCAGTTCTAAACACTTAATTCTCTATATTTATGGAAATTAAACAATTTATACGTCGCTGGATTTCGGAAAATTTATGAGCAATTTTAATTATTTTTGTATGGCATGTATATGATAGTGTGACCATTCTTAGACTAATCACCATCCATAATTAAACTGCTTAAAAATTAATTTTAGTTGAATTTTTGAATCAAACCAATTCCAAAAATGAACAAAACTGTGTCCATACATTCTTTAAGCCGCAGAGATACGCATATTTCTATCTTGATTATCGGTATGATGTTCTTTATTTTTGGATTTGTATCCTGGGCAAATGCCATATTAATTCCTTACTTTAAGATTGCCTGTGAATTGACTAATTTCAAAGCCTACTTAGTCACTTTTGCCTTTTATATCTCTTATTTTATTATGTCTGTTCCAGCATCCTTTATCCTTTCCTCCATTGGATTCAAAAAAGGGATGATGCTTGGATTTTGGATCATGTCACTGGGTGCTTTTATCTTTATTCCGGCGGCAATGATGCGAACCTATGAAATATTCTTACTTGGTTTATTTACGCTTGGAACAGGCCTGGCCATTTTACAAACTGCTGCAAATCCATATATTACGTTATTAGGCCCCAAAGAGCGTGCTGCCCAGCGAATCAGCATCATGGGTATTTGTAATAAAGGTGCAGGTATATTGGCACCACTGGTTTTTGCTGCCGTTATTCTAAAAGCAACAGATAGTGAATTATTTAAAAATCTGGCCTTTATGTCCGGGTCTGAAAAGGAAGCAGCCTTAGACGAACTCATTTCCCGGGTTATCCTGCCTTATTTATTTGTAGGTACTATTTTATTTTTACTTGGATTAGGTATTCGATTTTCACCCTTGCCTGAAATCGATACAGATGGTGAAGTAAGCACAGATGAAAATTCCAAACATTCAAAAAACAGCATCTTCCAGTTTCCCCATTTAATTTTAGGAACACTGGCTATTTTTCTACATGTTGGTACACAGGTCATTGCCATTGATACGGTTATTGGATATGCTGGTTCCATGAATATTCAACTTTTAGATGCCAAAATATTTCCATCCTTTACTCTGGCGACCACTATTATAGGTTACCTTTTGGGTATTTTAAGTATTCCAAAATGGATCAGTCAGGTAACGGCACTCCGTATATGTACTTTATTAGGTCTGATATTTACTATGGGCATTTTGTTTGCATCTGGTCCTGTAAAATTAGCTGGGCTACAAGCCGACTGGAGTATCTGGTTTGTTGTATTATTGGGATTAGCAAATTCATTAATTTGGGCAGGAATATGGCCTTTAGCCATAGATGGTTTAGGGAAATTCACCAAATTAGGAGCATCCATCCTCATTATGGGTTTAAGTGGAAATGCCATTCTTCCTCTTTTTTATGGGTATTTTGCGGACCTTTATGATCTGAGAACAGCCTACGTTGTTCTCGTTCCTTGCTATCTTTATTTAATCTTTTATGCCTTTAAAGGACATCAGATTCGTTATTGGACAAAAAAAATATAAAATGAATGCTAACCCATTTACCAGAAGGGATTTTATAAAATCAATGGCCTTTTCAGGGATTATTCTGCCTTTTATTCCAAAAAATTTTATGATCCAGTCTGAAAAGGGTAAACGAATTGGAATAATTGGCCTTGATACCTCTCACAGTGTCGCATTTACCAAATCTTTAAATCTGGATACTCAAAATACCTCCTTCGACGGATTTAAAATAGTCGCAGCGTATCCGTATGGAAGCAGAGATATTCTTTCCAGTACAGAGAGGATTCCTGGTTATACGGAAGATGTCAGAAAATTAGGTGTAGAAATTGTGGGATCCATCCAGGAACTTTTAAAGAAGGTAGATTATGTCCTTTTAGAGACAAATGATGGTCGCTTGCATCTCGATCAAGCCATTGAGGTCTTTACATCGGGCAAAACGACCTTTATTGACAAACCCATTGCTGCCTCCTTAGCGGACACAAAAGCCATTTTCCGTGAAGCAGAAAGATATCAGGTTCCCATTTTTTCATCTTCTTCCTTGCGTTTTGCTACGGGCATGTCTGCTGTAAAGGAAGGTAAGATAGGACAGATTCTTGGAGCAGAAACTTACAGCCCAATGAAATTTGAAAAAACCCATCCCGATTTATTTTGGTATGGCATACATGGCGTCGAAATGTTATTTACGGTTATGGGAACAGGCTGTGTTTCAGTACAAAGAACCATTTCGGAGCAGGAGGAATTATGCACAGGTATCTGGAAAGACGGTAGAATTGGAACTTTTCGAGGCCTTAAATCAGGTAAACAAGATTATGGTGGGACTGCATTTGGAAAAACGGGCATTCTTACTTTAGGACCATATAACGGATATGACCCTCTGTTACTTCAAATTATCCATTTCTTTAAAACAGGTATTCCACCCGTTCAAAAAGCTGAAACACTGGAAATTGTTGCTTTTATGGAGGCTGCCGATGTAAGCAAGCAAAAGAAAGGAGCCATGGTAAAGATTTCTAACCCTTAGTATTTGTTTGCGTTTAAGTTTTCTGGAAAATGGATTTTCCCATGACAAAGGTTTGTTGAACCTCAATTTGAGCATTAAAAATAACAATATCTGCATCTTTTCCAGGAGCTAAAGTGCCTTTTTTATCCTGGATATTCATAATACGGGCAGGTGTTTCAGAAATCATTCTAATGCATTCAATTAAAGGGACTTCTGCCATTTCCAGCATCGTTCTGATCAATCGGTCTGCCGTAGCCACACTGCCCGCAAAGGCAGTACGATCGGGTAATTTAGCTACACCATCTTCAACCAAGACAGACAATCCATTTTTCAGCGAACCCAAAACAGAATCACCAGGTGGCATATCGGCAGCCCGCATAGCATCGGTAATTAAGGCAATCCTTCCAGGACCCTTCAATTTATAAACTAATTTTAATAAGGGTGCAGGTAAATGAACGCCATCAGCGATAATTTCAACGTCCATTTCATCTAATAGATAAGCTGACTCAATAACACCAGCATAGCGAAATGCATTTCGACGGGTTACGCCCGACATAGCCGAATAAAAATGGGTTGCCAAAGTGTACCCACCCTGTTGAAATGCTTCCAACACTTCTTCATAAACGGCATCGGTATGGGCTATTGCTGCTAAAATACCTTTTGAACTAATATATTTACCAAATTCAACCGCTCCTTTCAATTCAGGTGCCGCACTCCAGCGTTTGATAAAGGGATAAGATTCAATTATTTCTTTATATTCCTTTGGATCAGGAACACGTATGTATTTGGGATCCTGAGCTCCTCTTTGAGATAACGCAAAATAAGGTCCTTCCAAATGCATTCCAACAAAATGTGCTCCATGTGTATTTTGCAAACAAGCCTGAGAATAAGCTTCCAGCGTTTGAATTAAATCCTCCTTTTCACAGGTAAGTGTGGTAGGCAGCATAGAAGTTGTCCCATGTTTTGCATGGATTTTAGCAATATTTAAAAATGCCTCACTTGTTCCATCCATAAAATCAAATCCGCCCCCTCCATGCAAATGGATATCTATAAATCCAGGAGAAATATAATGTCCTTGAGCGTCAATCAGTCGGGATTCTGGAAAGGAAGTATCCGCTGGTTCAATGGCTAAAATTTTCCCGTTTTCAACTAATAAGCATGAACCAGATAAAATTTTATCCTGTGTGATAATCGGACCATTGCCTATTTTAAGTCGTTCAACCATGTTATTTATATTCCGATGGTAGCAGCAAAGCAGCCTGGGTGTCCAAATATAAATGGCAATCAGCATGATTTTGTAAAATACTGGCTGGGAAAAGATTAGAAACATTTAAAGTCAAACAATCCCGAACAGCTTTTGCTTTGCGCTCATCTGGAACAGAGCAAATAATATGACTCGATTTCATAATCTGACGGATGGACATACTAATGGCATATTGGGGAACCTCTTCCAGGGTTTCAAACCAGCCTTCTCCCCATTGTTGAGCGCGACATGCCTGATCTAAAGCCACCACAATGTATGGATTTTCAGTATCGAAATCAGCAGGGGGATCATTAAAAGCGAGATGTCCGTTTTCGCCAATTCCAACAAAAGCCACATCAATTGGATTTTCAAGAATAAGTCCACCCAAACGCTTACATTCCAGGGTAGCATCTACTTCACCATCAATTAAATAAGCCTTTTTTAGTTTTGGCACCCATTGTATAAAACGCCCTTTTAAATAATTCCGAAAGCTGGCTTTATGGTGATCAGACAGTCCTATATATTCGTCTAAATGAAACATTTGAACATTCTCCCATTTAATTTCCTTGTCGGAAATTAAATATTGAATCGTTTCAAACTGGCTGGTCCCAGTAGCCAGAATAATATTGGCAAAGCCTTTTTCTTGAATGGCTTTTTTAATGAGCGAGGCGCCCAT